>CAZACX010000027.1:15610-21049 GCA_964483685.1 uncultured Intrasporangiaceae bacterium | reverse complement strand
TGCCCTCCGCCTGCGGCCCCTCGTGTCCGCCGATCCACTCGTCAATGACCTGCCATTGCTCGGAAAGCCAGTTCTCGATGGCGACCGGGTCGCGAGGCAGGTCGGCCGCGGCATACGTCCAGGTCCGCACAAGGAAGGGCCGATTGTGGAAGGGGATGGCGCGATAGATCTCGCCGGGCGAGGTGAGGCGCCCGAAGCCCGCGTGCGCGACGATCATCACGTCGGCGTCCGGGCGCGACATGAGGGTCGCGACGACGCCCTTCGTTTTGGGCGGAAGGACATGACGCAGGCGTTCGGCTTGCCGCAGGCGCAGCGCGAGGCCCCGTTCGCGGAGGCGCTCGATGAGGGCGGAGCGGCGAAAGGGCGTCCAGTTCTCACCCTCGGGAAAGAGGAGCAGCGCATCGCGGGACTCCAGCGACTGCGCAAACGACTCGAGGGCACGGGAGCGGTCGTCGCCGGCGCCCGATAGCGAGGGCACGAAATGGGACCCGAGTCGCGTCAAGATGAGATCGATCCCCGGGTCCCATCGCAGGGCATTCGCCAAAACGATGCGCGGCAGCCGCCCCCCGGTCCGCGACAAAAGCCAGGCGACGGCAAGGGAATCGGCCGGGCCGGCGTGCCGGGAGAAGGCGATGAGGGGCCGGTCCGCGTCACCGAGATCCATCACGGTGTCGAGCCGGACCTCGAACCCGGCCCACCGCTTCCCGGCCAGCATCGCCGTGTCCAAGACGTCGACGAGGAGCTTCTCGTGATCACTGCGCCAGGTGGGCCCGGTGCCGTGCGGGTCGGCGAGCTGCAGCCGCCAACAACGGTGCAGGAGTTGGATATCGAGCCAGACACCGATGAGGCACAACCCGGTGAGTCGGAACAGTCGGGCACGCCGGTCGACGACCGACCACAGGGCCCCAATGACGAACAGTGGCAGCGCAATGATCGTGGCGAGCAGGCCGAGGACCGGCCAGACAATGCGCAGGATTCGGCGCACCACCAACGGCGGCGCGTGCACCGTGCTCAACCCCATCGCCTGCCACCTTCCGTCAGGACACCGCTGCGGTCCCTGGGGCGCAAGCCCATCGCGTGCCACCTTCTGTGCGGACGTCGCTGCGGTCCCTTGGGCGCAACTTGCCCCACCCCGACGGCCCGCGTCAAGGGCGATCAGCCAAATAGGCTGCGCTCGCGGCATACGCGCTTTCCATCCGGTCGCGCATCCGGGCGCGACTGGCTTGGACGAGCGAGACCGTTGGGGCGCTCGCGCCGCTCGGGAGGACGTGCAGGGCCACGCTCGAGGGGACCGATTCGAGCTCGTGGACATAGCGGTGGCGGCGGGAGATTTCGAACGCAACCTGTGCGACCTCCCACGGCCGAGCTGGCGGCGTGAGTGGTTGCTCGACGCGCCCGACCTGGAGGACGTAGATCTCGGTGGCGCCGAGCGTCAGCGCACGCCCGACCGGGATCGAGTGGACGAGGCCGCCGTCGAGGTAGTGGGCGCCCGCGATGGCCATCGGCGGGAAAAGCCCTGGGACAGAGCACGAGGCGAGCACCGGGGCGGCGAGGGGGCCCTCCTCGAACCACACCCCCGCGCAGTCCTCGATCCGGGCAGCAACGCATTGGAAGGGGACTTTGAGCTCGCTGAATTCGCGCACGGGCAGGTAGCGGTCGAGGATCAGCTGCAGCGGCGCGTGCGAGAGCAGGTGCGTGCGCTGCCGGGCGATCCGCGCCGCCTGACGCATCGAATGGCGCAAGAAGATGCCCTCGCGGGCGACCTCGCGCCACAAGTCGGCCAGCCGCTCAGCCCCGGCGAGGGTTGGGTCGGCGGCGATGAATGCGCCGTTGAGGGCGCCAATGCTCGTCCCCAGAACGAGATCCGGGCGGATCTGAGCTTCGAGGAGGGCCCGGACCATGCCCACCTGGGTGGCGCCAAGAACACCCCCGCCGCCAAGGACAAACGCTGTGGTCACGGGGGCAGCGTATGCCGTGCGCGGCGACCTGTTCGGGGGAGGTCGAGCGGTGTGCCGAGGGTAACTCCACCGCTGGTCACCCGGGCTCGCGAGGTGGTGTACGATCCGCTGGCCTGAATCTTTGCAGGTAATCAGGGAGGCTTCTGTGACACCCAATGTGAATCAGTCGACGACTTCTCGGCGTCGCGCGCTCGAAACGGCCGCGTGGACGGCGCCCACCGTGCTGACCCTCGCGGCGGTTCCGGCGGTCGCTGGCTCGGTTCCGTTGCCCGATCCGATCCTCACGATCACGTCGGCGGGGGCCGCCGGGGGCGGGGTGGACCTCTACATCAGGGACGCGAAAACGGGCGCGACGGGCAACGCGGGAACGTCGTTCACGATCGGGACGAACATGCCCACGCTGTCGTTCTCCCTTACGGATTCCCTGGGCGCCCCCCTTGTGGGCGTCGACATCACGATCGTGGGTGACTCGACGAAGGACCGCGAAGGCAACTTCATGGTGGGGTTCTTGCCGTTGCTCCCCCAAGTCGCGGCGGGGGAGTCCCCGACCCAACGGGTTGCGACCGTGACAACGAGTGGCACCGGCGCCGCGGCGGTCAAGGTCGCCACGGCTTCCTATCAGGCCGCCGACACCAAGCCCAAGACGGGCACGTTCACGGTGTCAGTGCCCGCGACGGCCACCACCGCGGCGAAGGTGTTCACGTTCACCTACACCGTCATCGACGCCTAACCGCACGGCTGCGGGGCTCGAACTCACGCTGGCGGCATACCCAGGGCGGCTGGCGGCATACCGATTAGGTCGTCGTGGGGACCCGGACGATGAGCGACAGCGGCGCGACCGTCACGACGATCCGGGTGGCGCTGCCGATGATGTCACCGTCGAGCTCGATTGGTTCGGGACTGTCGACGGCAAGCTCGAAACGGGCGCCGGTGTGCCGGGTGAGGCGATGGCTGCGATCGTGGCGATCGTGATGGCTGAGCACCTGGGCGAGGACGTCGGCCCACCCCGGTAGCCCCTTCGGGGAGATGACGACGGCATCGAGGTGGCCGTCGTCGACGCGCGCCTCAGGCATGAGGTTGACGCCGCCGGTGAGCCTGCCGCAGTTGCCGATCAACACGGTGCGGGTCGTTTCATTCAGCTCGGGCCCGCCGTCGATCCGCATCGCCACCTTGATTCGTGGGCCCCGCAGGTTCTTCATGCCGGTGGCCACGTACGCAGTCCAGCCGAGTTTGGTCTTCGCCGCTTCCGTCGTGTCGGCCATGATCCGCGCGTCGAATCCGAGCCCGGCCATGACGAGGAAGATGTGTCGCTCCTGATCACCGGGGGCGGCCGGGTCGGTGTCGCTGGCCTCAGCGACCGGGTCGAGCGCCACCCAACCGACGTCGACCGGTTTGTTGCGGCCGGTGCAGGCGACGGCGAGGGCATGCTCAAGGTTGTCGATCGGCAAATGCAGATTGCGCGCGAGGAGGTTGCCGGTGCCGCCGGGGAGCAGCCCCAGGGGGGTTTCGGTGCCCGCGAGCCCCGCGGCGACCGCCCGGATCGTGCCGTCGCCGCCTAACGGGCAGACGAGGTCGACCCCGGCGCGGACGGCTTCGCGCGCCTGCCCGGTGCCGGGATCGGCGGCGGTGGTCTCCATGAAGATCGGGTCGTCCCACTCCAGTGCGCGCGCGGCGGCAGTGAGGCGGGCGACGACATCGCTTTGGTCAGGGAACTTGATCGGATTGACGATGATGGCCACGCGCTTGGGCACCGGCACGACGACCTCCTCGGCCTCGGACTGGCGGAACTCGTCGCGGTGGGGGCGGCGGCGTTCGTGCCGACCCCTTTGGACCGGTCCGTCGGTGAGCAGAATCGCCACGATCAACAGGGCCAAGAAGACGGCAATGGCGGCGGCAAAGACGGGATCGATCACCCCAGCGAACTTACTGCACCCGGTCGCGCTTTCGGCCGCACGAGTGGGGTCCCGAGCCGACGATGTGAACGTGACGCGAACGGGGATCGAGACGCGAGGCAGCCGACTGGATGCGAGTCGCAGGGCCCACGCGCGGTCGCGGCGAACGCACCAATTGTGGGACGTTCACGCCTGAGGAGGTGCGACACCTGTTCTGGTCTGTCAAACTGTATGGCGGGGCAGAGAGGCAATTGATGACCATCGGAAGTTTTGCGCGCAACGGCGACGGCCACGCCTTCAACCGTACGGAGGCCATCGACGAGTGGCTGCCAATCGCGGGCGAGGTCCTCGCAGGTGTGGCTCGCACGCCATACGGCGTGATCACCTACAAGGAACTCGGGGACGCGGTCCAATCGCGCACGGGCGTGCGAACAGCGCAGCTCCTGCAGAACTGGGTCGGCCCCTTTACGCGCACCCTTGCGCAGGCCCACCACGCCACCGAACAGCCACCGCTGACTGCACTCGTCGTGCGCAAGGAAGACGGGATGGTCGGTGAGGGTTACGACGAGGTCATGCGCCTCGAGGGTGTCGTCCCGGCGACCGATGCGTGGCAGCGCGAGGATCACGCCGCGGCGGCCCGACTGCGGTGCTACCAGTGGGCGGGCGCGCCAGAGCCCGCGCAGGGGTGGCAGCCGCGCGTCGCGACAGGCACCCGGCGGCGAAGTGAGCCCCACTCCCGGGCCGGAGCTTCGTCGCGGCCGCGGACGGTCGAACCCCAGGTCGTGATGACGTTCTGTCCCCGCTGTTTCATCGAGGTGCCCGTGTCCGGTCACTGCGACAACTGCGACTGACGCCTCAGCGCTGGTAGAGCACCCGGAAGTGCTCGCACACCACGGCCAGGTCCGAGCGGAACTCTTGGCCGTCCGCGGCATACGTCGTGAAGAACTCGCGGTGGACCCGCCGCCAGTGGTCCAGGCTGCGATCCCCTTCACCCTCGGCGTAAGCGAAGTCCGCCGGAACCTCGTCAAAGGGCATGACGTCCACCCTCGTCGTTGAGATGAGCGCGCGCGGGTGGCGCTGGGCGTCGAGGACGATCGAGAGTTGTCCAGGCGTGGGGACACCGGCGCCGTCCGGTTCGTAGTCCCACAGGGCGCTCGCGGTGGCGGTCTTCGTCCCGGCGAGCACGAGGGCAAGGAGCGTGTCAGCCTCCTCGGGTGTCCCGCCAAACGACCAGGCCGGCGGCGGCAACGTGTCGAGCGGGGTGCTGCCCATGTAGACGGCGAGCCGGTTGAGGTTCGCGTGGATGCGGGCATCGGCCCAAAACGCCGCAATCTCGGCGTCGTTGGCGTCGATCGGGGCTACCGATTCGGTCATGAGTGGCACCTCTCGTCTCGTGCGTCGCGTCCGCTGACCGTCGCCACGCAGCTGAATGTCGCGCACGCCGACGGTAACCCCATTGGGGACCCTTCGCGCGGCTAGTTCCCTGATCCCGGTTGGCACGCCTCAGTTCGATGGGCCCAGTTCGCGTCTCGGCTCGATGGGCCCAGTTCGCGTCTCGGCTCGATGGGCCCAGTTCGCGTCTCGGCTCG
>CAZACX010000027.1:0-15510 GCA_964483685.1 uncultured Intrasporangiaceae bacterium | reverse complement strand
CGCGTCTCGGCTCGATGGGCCCAGTTCGCGTCTCGGCTCGATGGGCCCAGTTCGCTTCCCGTGGGGTCGATTTGGCACACTCGCGCGGTGCCGTCCCTCTCGCAGTGGGCCGCGTTCGTCGCCGCCTCCATCGTGCTTGTCGCCATCCCCGGGCCGAGTCTGCTCTTTGTCCTCGGGCGGGCCCTGTCCGCGGGGCGCCGCGAGGCCATCCTCAGCGTTGTCGGCAATGCGAGCGGCGTCTTCGTGCAGGCGAGCCTCGTGGCGCTGGGACTTGGGCCGATCGTCGCGGCGAGCGCCGGGGCATACAACGCCTTGAAGTTTGCCGGGGCGTTCTATCTGGTCTGGCTGGGAATCTCCACGATCCGCCACCGCCGGGACGCGGCCGCAGCCCTCGGGGAGGTTGGGCGGCCGCAACGGCGGGCCCTGCACGCTTGGCGGGACGGGTTCGTCGTCGGGTCCACCAATCCCAAGACCGTCGTCTTCTTTGTTGCCCTGCTCCCGCAGTTCGTTGCGCCGGCGGCGGGACACGTCTGGTTGCAGCTGCTCGCGCTCGGGGCGACGTTCTGCGTCATCGCGGTGCTCAGCGATGGGCTCGTCGCGGTGCTAGCCAGCGGTGCGCGCGACTGGTTTGCCCGGTCCCCGCGCCGGATGGAACG
The DNA here is from genome assembly GCA_964483685.1 of uncultured Intrasporangiaceae bacterium. GTDB lineage: Bacteria > Actinomycetota > Actinomycetes > Actinomycetales > Dermatophilaceae > Nostocoides_A. The sequence goes on along the minus strand of CAZACX010000027.1, from coordinate 14,854 downwards.
GATGTCGGCGACGGGTGGGCTGATGATGATCGGCCTCGGCGTGACCTTGGCGGCGACCGGCCGTCCGGAGTAGGCACGCTCACCTCGATAAACTCACCGCGTGATCGACCTGAAACTGCTGGGCACCGCCCCCGACGTCGTCCGTTCCAGCCAGCGTGCCCGCGGTGATGACGAGGGGATCGTCGACGAGATCCTTGGCGCCGCAGAGCGCCGCCGGTCCACCTTGACGGAATTCGAGCGGGTCCGCGCAAGGCAGAAGGCGATCGGCAAGGACGTCGCGCGTGCCCAAGGTGAAGAACGGGTGCGGTTGCTCGCAGAAACCACCGAGTTGGCGGCGCGAGTCAAGGCACTCGACGCGACGGCGGCGAGCGCACAGGCCGAGCTGGACACTCTCGCTCGGCAGGTGGGGAACGTCATCATTGACGGGGTCCCGGCCGGCGGCGAAACCGACTACGTCGTGCGCGAAACCGTGGGTACCCCCAGGGATTTCGCGGCGGAAGGCTTCGAACCCAAGGACCACCTCGATCTCGGCGAAGGTCTCGGCGCGATCGACATGGCCCGCGGCGCCAAGGTGTCGGGAGCCCGGTTCTACTTCCTCACCGGGGTCGGCGCCCGCCTCGAGCTAGCCCTGCTCAACGCCGGCGTTGCCACCGCTCTTGAGCACGGCTTCGAGCCGATGATCACCCCGGCCCTCGTGACCCCGGAGGTTATGAAAGGCGCCGGGTTCATCGATCGACACGCCGACGAGGTCTACCGCCTCGAAGCCGATGACCTCTACCTCACCGGGACCTCCGAGGTCGCGCTCGCCGGATACCACGCCGGGGAGGTCCTCGACTTGCGTGCAGGTCCGCGCCGGTATGCCGGGTGGTCAACGTGCTTTCGCCGTGAGGCTGGGTCGTACGGCAAGGACACCCGCGGCATCATCCGGGTCCACCAGTTCAACAAGATCGAGATGTTTGTCTACTGCGACCCCGCCGAGGCCGAGGCCGAACACGAGCGGCTGCTCACCATGGAACGCGCGATGCTCGCCAAGGTCGGCCTGCCGTACCGGATCATCGACACGGCCGCCGGCGACCTCGGCCAGAGCGCGGCCCGCAAGTTCGATTGCGAGGCGTGGGTGCCGAGCCAGGGGGCCTATCGCGAGGTGACGTCGACCTCCAACTGCACAACCTTCCAGGCGCGCCGCCTGGGGACCCGCTTCAAGGGCGCGACGGGCAACGAGGTGGTCGCAACCCTGAACGGCACGCTCGCGACAACGCGCTGGCTCGTCGCCATTTTGGAGAACCACCAGCAGGCCGACGGTTCGGTGGTCGTGCCCGAGGGGTTGCGCCCGTATCTCGGCCTCGATGTGCTGACCCCTACCCCCAGACGCTAACGCCTTGCGCGGCGGGCGGATGCGCGCGCGCAACTTCGGGGCCTCGAGACCGGCCGAACTCGAGTGGGGACGCCCTTGTCGGCCGCTCCCCGTAGGGTGGCGACATGATCGAGACAATCGGTTTGACCAGGACTTTCGGGGAATTGCGGGCTGTCGATGAGGTGTCATTCACGGTCCCACCTGGGCTGTTGACCGGATTTGTTGGGGGCAACGGGGCGGGCAAAACGACGTCGATGCGGATGATCATGGGCCTGCTCCGGCCCACCGCCGGGGGCGTGTTCTGGCAGCGGGAGCCGCTGACCGATGCTCGACGGCGCCGCTTTGGCTACATGCCTGAGGAGCGCGGCCTCTATCCCAAGCAGAAGGTGGTTGATCAGCTCACCTACCTCGCCGAGTTGTCCGGGATGGCTCCGCGCCGGGCTCGGGTTGTCATCGCGGACCACCTCGAGCGATTCGGGCTCGCCGACCGGGGTCAAGAACGCGTCGAGAAGCTCAGCCTCGGCAACCAACAGCGCGTGCAGATAATCGCCGCGCTGATGAACGAGCCGACTGCGCTCATCCTCGATGAGCCCTTTTCTGGGCTCGACCCCAGCGCCGTCGATGCGATGGCCCTACTGCTTCGCGAGCATGCGGCGCGCGGCATTCCCGTGCTCTTTTCCAGCCACCAACTCGACCTCGTCGAGAGACTGTGCGACCGCCTCGTCGTCCTTGCCCGGGGACGCATGGTCGCTCAGGGCAAGGTTGACGAGCTCCGCAATCGGGGGCCCGTTCGCTATCGACTGACCACGGCCGGCGACATCGGCTGGGTTCGGGCGTCGCCGGGGATCACGGTGGTCGATGTCGACGGGCAAAGCGCCCTGCTTGACGTCGGCGACAACCTCGCTGCGGTGCAACCCATCCTGCAGGACGCCCTCCGCCGTGGCGAGGTGCGGGAGTTCGCCCGCGTTGTGACCCCACTGTCTGACGTCTATCGGGAGATGACCGCATGAACGGCGACTCCGTGCGGGCCCCGGTCCGCCCCTGGGCCCTGGTGGCCCGGCGTGAAATCGTTTCCAAACTCCAAGATCGTGCCTTCCTCCTTGGGACAGTCGCCTCGGTCGCCCTAATTGTCGTGATCATGGCGGCGAGCGTCTTCTTTGGCGAACGCGTCAACACGAGCATCGTTGCGGTGGCGCCGTCGAGCGTGGAGATGGGGCAGGCCGTGGCCGCGGTCGCCCCGGCCATTGACGATAAGGAACTCGTCGACCTCCTCCGCGTCGCCGACGATGAGGCGGCGCAAGCGGCCGTTCGGGACGGGCGCGCCGACGCGTGGCTGTACCCGACCACGAGCGGATGGAACCTCGCCGGCGAGTCGGACGTGTCTCCGGGGCTAAGCGCCGTGGTGGGCCAGGCGGTGAAGCAAGAGGTGTTGGCGGCGAATGCGGACACGGTGGGCGCCTCCATCGAGCAGCTCACCGCGGGCGCGCAACTGTCCACCGCCGTGCTTGACGGCGATGCTGAGCAGCGCGGTTTCGCCAAAGCGATGAGCTTCGCGATGGCCTTCCTCTTCTACATTGCCTCGATCGTCTTTGGGGTGGCCCTTGCGGCGAGCGTCGTCGAGGAGAAGGCCTCGCGCATCGTCGAGATCATTGCGACGAAGATTCCGGTGCGGCAACTCCTCGCTGGCAAGGTGCTTGGCAACACCGCGCTGGCCCTCGCCCAAATGGCGCTCTATGTCGGGCTGGGAATCGTGGGATTGATGTTCACCCCGTACTCGACCTTCTTGCCGTCGGTGTCGGGTGCGTTGGTGTGGTTCGCGGTCTTCTTCCTCGTCGGCTTCCTCCTCCTGGCCTGCCTGTGGGCGGTCGCTGGCGCCCTCGCGAGCCGTTCGGAAGACCTCCAGGCGACGTCGATGCCGTTGACCATGCTGACGATGATGATCCTCTTTGGCGCGATGCTCCTAAAGGGCACCGCGCTGACCATCGCTTCCTATGTGCCGCCGATGTCGGCCGTGCTCATGCCGGTTCGGGTCATCGAGGGCTCGGCAATGTGGTGGGAGCCCGTGGTGGCCATCGCCATCCTGCTTGCGGCGGCCCTCGGCGTCATCGTCGTTGCGGAACGCCTCTACCGACGGTCGTTGCTCCAAACTCAAGGCCGGGTCACCCTGCGCCAGGCGTGGAGCGCGCCCGAGTAGGGCCCGACCGGTTCGGGTCCGGGCGCAGCGGCCCGGACCCGAACCGGGCAACGGTGGGGGCGCAGCGTGGTTAGGTTGTCGGTATGCCGTTGCTGTCGCCGCCGTCGTCGCGCATCCCGGTGACACCCCACCTTGTCTGCCTTGATATCGACGGCACCACGTTGACGCATGCGGGGGACCTGCATGACCCGGTGCGCGAGATCATTGCGCGAGTCGCTGCCGCCGGGCACCACGTTGTCTTGTCGACCGGCCGCGCGATCGTCTCCACCATGCCGATCCTCGCCAAACTCGGCATCGATCGGGGGTACGCCGTGTGCTCCAACGGGGCGGTCACCATCGCGCTCGACCCGGACCTGCCCGGCGGCTTCAGTGTCGTCGACGCGGTGACCTTCGACGCGGGTCCCGCCCTCGACCTCCTGCGCAATTCGTGGCCGGATGCCGTGGTCGCCGTGGAGGTCCTCGGAATCGGGTTCATGGTCAGCGCCCCCTTCCCCGACCCGCTCGAAGGCATCGTCACGGTGGTTCCCTGGGAGGAGCTTTCGGCCGCTCCGGTTACCCGGGTGACCTTTCGCAGTCCCACAGGGACGAGCCAGGACTTCCTCGAGCTCGCGGAGCGCATCGGGTTGCACGGCGTAAACTACGCGGTGGGGTTCTCCGCCTGGCTCGACATCAACCCCGAGGGCGTCTCCAAGGCGAGTGCGCTGGAACTCGTTCGGCGGGCGTTGAAGGTGGAGCCGCGGCATACCGTCGCCGTTGGGGATCAGCGCAACGACATGGAGATGCTGCACTGGGCCGCCCGGGGCGTCGCCATGGGCGATGCGCCCCCGGAGGTCGTCGCGGTCGCCGACGAGGTCACCGGGACGGTCGCCGAAGACGGGTTGGTCGCGGTGTTGGAGGATCTGCTGTGAGTGACCTCGTCATCACCTCGCCAAGCAATCCGCGGCTGAAGACCGTTGTCGCACTGCGCAATCGGCGATCACGAGAAGTCTTCGATTTGACGCTCCTCGAGGGGCGTGAGGAACTCGAATTGGCCTTGCGGGCGGGCGTGACACCGCGCACGCTGCTCCATTGCCCGGAGTTGATGAGCCCCGGTGGGGACGGCCAGATCGTCGTCGCGGCCGTCCGGCACCTCGGCGCCGAGACGCTTCAGCTTTCCCGGGCCGCCTTTGAGAAGGTCGCCTACCGGGAGGGGCCGGATGGTTTCCTTGCCGTGGTGCCGCGCCCCGGGGTCGAGCTGGCCGCGTTGGATGTCCCGCCCGGGTCCCTGCTGCTCATCGCCCAGGGGATTGAGAAGCCGGGCAACCTCGGCGCCATGTTGCGTACTGCTGATGCGGCCGGGGTCGCCGCGGTCATTGCCGCTGACCCCGTCACGGATTGGGGCAATCCCAACGTGATCCGATCCAGCAAAGGGACCGTCTTTTCGGTGCCGGTGGCAAGCGCGACGACCGAGGCGGTGGTGGACTGGATGCAACGCCGGGATGTCCGGATCGTGGCCACGACGCCGGACACCGAGGTGCTCCACAGCGCCGCCGACCTGACCGGGTCGATCGCGGTGGCCGTCGGCGCCGAGAAGTGGGGACTCGACGCGGCCTTGTTTGCGGCCGCCGCAACAAAGGTGCGCATCCCCATGGCGGGTCGCGCCGATTCACTCAATGCCGCGACGGCGGCGGCCATTGTGCTGTTCGAGGCGGTGCGTCAGCGCACATCGTGAGAGTTCGTAGCTCCCCCGATCCGCGACACCTTCGGCCACGAGGCCCAACTCGGCCCGCTTCGAGGCAGCCTCGGCTGCGAGGTCCAACTCGACCTGCGACGAAGCCTAACTCGGCGCTAGACGGTGGCCATACCGTCGGGCGTTTTGAAGGTTACCGAGAGCAATCCCGGGGTGCCATGCGGGGCGACGAAATGGAAACCGATCACCGTCGACGTGCTGTCTGGTTCGAGCCCCAACCAGTCCCGGACCCGCCGCTGGTCCCCGGCGATGGTCAGTTCCTCGATCGTCACGCTGGTCTCGGCGTCCTGCGAGGGGTGCGGCGAATCCGCGTCCCACTCGATGAAGAACGGCAGCTGAGGGTCGGCAAGAAGTCCCTTGACCCCCACCTGGCGCCACTTGAAGTCGCGACCGTCGGGCATGAGGCGGTGTCCCTCGACCGAGGGGCGACCAATCCGGTCCTCGGTCTCCTGGATGTCCGGAACCCGAACCACCCACCCGAGCCACCCTCCGCCGGCCTCGCTGCGCGCCCGCACAACCTGACCGAACGGCGACTTGTCGGCGGACGGGTGATCGAGGACTTCAACAACCTCGACGTACCGCTCGTGTGCAAGCGGCAAGATGATGTTCCGCGTTCCAAACCGCGGGTGAATCCCCCCGCTGACTGGTTTGACACCGATGCGCTTTGCGAGCCGTGAGGCGGTCGCGTGCAATCCATCGGTCTCGGCGGCGTAGGAAACGTGGTCCACTCGCATTGGCTCATCGTGGCACATTCTGCGCAGTGCCGATAACCGCCCCCCTGCGCAGCCGATTTCCGGCCCTCGCGCGTGCTACCGGCCGAATCGGCGCAACCGCAGACTGTTGCCGACGACGAGGACACTGGATGCCGCCATCGCCGCGCCAGCCACCATCGGGTTGAGATGTCCGCTCACAGCGATCGGCAGGGCGGCGATGTTGTAGCCAAATGCCCACGCAAGATTCTGCTTGATCACCGCGAGAGTGCCCCGAGACAGGCGGATTGCCTCCACGACGGCGGACAGGTCGGTCCCCATGATGACGATGTCGGCCGAATCCATCGCCGCGTCCGTGCCCCCGGCCAACGCCATCCCCAAGTCGGCGCTGGCGAGCGCGGCCGCGTCGTTCACGCCGTCACCGACCATGGCAACCTTGCGGCCGCTGGCCTGGAGGCGCGCAATGGTGGCCTGCTTTTGCGCGGGGAGCACCTCCGCGAACACGTTGCTCGCGGGAATGCCCACCTTGGCGGCGCTCGCAAGCGCACTTGCCCGGGTGTCGCCGGTCAAGAGGTATGCCGCGAGCCCGAGTTCGCGCAGGTCGCTCACTGCCTGCGCGCTGGTGGGTCGCAGGTCATCCGTCACGGTCAGCGCCGCGCGGGCGGTTCCCTCCCAGCCAACGTAAACCGTTGTCCCACTGGGGCTTGGTTGCGCGATCTCGTCGGGAATGGTCGTGAACGAGCGAGCTGACCCCACGGTGACGGTCATGGTGCCGACCCGTGCTTGAGCGCCGGTGCCTGGCTGAGCGCGGAACTCGCTGACGTGCGGGATGCTCAGACCGCGATCCCGCGCTGCGCGCACGATCGCGGCGGCGATCGGGTGTTCGCTTCCGCTCTCGACGGCAGCGGCGGCGCGCAAGGCGGCGGCGGGGTCGAGTCGAGCCGCGGCCCGAATGCCCGTCAACCGGGTCAGGCCGGTGGTGAGGGTTCCCGTCTTGTCGAACACCACCGTGTCGACGGCCCGGGCGTCCTCAAGTACCTGGGGTCCTTTGATGAGGATGCCGCGTTCGGCGCCGCGGCCGGTTCCGGCCAGCAGGGCGGTGGGGGTGGCGAGGCCGAGGGCGCACGGGCAGGCGACGACGAGGACCGAGACGGCCACGGCGATGGCCCTGCTCGCCTCGCCGGTGGCCACCCACCAGCCAACGAACGTCACTGCGGCGAGGCCGAGAACGATCGGAACAAACACCGCTGAGACCCGGTCGGCGAGCCGCTGGACGGGAGCTTTCCCCGCCTGGGCCGTTTCGACGAGGCGGGTCATCGCGGCGAGCGTGGTGTCCGCCCCGACCCGGGTGGCCCGCACGACAAGACGCCCGTAGGTGTTGAGGGTGCCGCCGGTGACGGGGCTGTCGACGTCGACATCGACCGGGATGGGTTCCCCGGTAAGCATCGACTGGTCGACGGCGCTCGTGCCCTCGGTGACCTCGCCGTCCGTGGCGACGTGCTCGCCCGGGTGGACGAGGAAGTCATCGCCAACCCGGAGCTGGGCGATCGGGATACGGACCAGTTCGGTGGCCCCGCTCGTCTCGTCGAGGCGTTGCACGGCAACGTCTTTGGCCGCCAAACCCAGCAGTCCGCTGATGGCTGAGCGCCCGAGGTGTTTCGCGCGCGCTTCCAGCCAACGGCCGAGCAAGAGGGCCGCCGTGACGACGGCGGCAACTTCGAAGTAGAGGTGATCGTGGGCGTCGGCGCCGCCCAACACGGTGACGAAAGACCAGCCGTAGGCGGCGAGGACGCCGATGCTGACGAGGGTGTCCATCGTCGAGGTTCGATGTTGGGCGCTGCGGATCGCTGCCTTGTGGAAAGGCAGGGCCGCCCAGGCGACGATCGGCGTGGTCAACAGGAGTTGCCACCACGGGCCGCCCGACGGATGCCACGGGCCCATGGCCAAGAGGAGCACGGGCAGGGCGAGGCCACCGGCGATCGCCGCGCGAATGGCCAGGTCGGAGCGGTTGAGATCAACGTGCTCGTCGCCGGGAGCTAACGGGGACGCGTCGTAGCCGGACGCCTGGACGGCGCCAATCAGGTCGGCGACGGTGGTCGGCGCGGAGAAGCTGACGTGCGCCCGCTCGGTCGCGAGGTTGACGCTGATGGCGACGCCATCGATCTTGCCGACCTTGCGTTCGATCCGCGACACGCAGGACGCGCAGGTCATCCCGGTGATCGCGAGGTCAACCTCGTCGGTCGCCGGGCTCGTCATGTGCCCTCGGGAAAGGTCACGGTGTAGCCGGCTTCATCGACGGCCGCCGAGATCGCCGAACGCTCGGGGACCACGTCGTGGGAGAGCACCACCGGCGAGGCGCCACCCGCGACGAGGTCGACCCGGACCTGGGTGATCCCAGGCACGGCGAGCAACTCCTCGGTGACGTGTTTGACGCAGTTGCCGCAGGTCATCCCGGCAACGATGATCGTGGACTCGTTCATGGAACCTCCTTGAGAGGGGTGAATGATCGCCGCCGGAAGCGTGGGCGCAGGGGTCGGCACAACAGAAGGCCCTGCGGGGTGCGGCCCCAAAGCGATCGGAATTCGCGTCCCGCCGCTCATAGGTGACCGACCAACGCAGGTGCCAACCCGACATACGACTGGGGCGTCATTGCTCGCAGGCGGGTGGCGACGTCGTCCGGGAGGTCGAGGCGATCGATGAACGCGCGCAGGTCGTCGGCGTTGATTCGTCGGCCCCGGGTCAGCTCCTTGAGACGCTCGTAGGGGTTGGCCATCCCGGGGACGCCTTGAGCCGCGAGGGCGCGCATGGCCGACTGGATGGGTTCCGCGAGCACCTCCCAGTTGGCGTCGAGGTCGGCGGCCATCGCCTCCGGCACGGCATCGAGTCCGGCGAGCCCGCGGGCAACGTTGTCGAGGGCGAGGAGCGAGTGACCGAACGCCGTGCCGATGTTGCGTTGCATCGAGGAGTCGGTGAGGTCCCGCTGGAGGCGCGAGGTGACGAGCGTGGTCGCGAGGACGTCGAGGAGCGCGTTGCTCACCTCAAGGTTGGCTTCCGCGTTCTCGAAGCGGATCGGGTTGACCTTGTGCGGCATCGTGCTCGAGCCGATCGTTCCCTGACCACGGACCTGGGCGAAGTAGCCGAGCGAAATGTAGGTCCACGCGTCCGTGCAGAGGTTGTGGAGGACGCGATTGAAGCGGGCGATATCGGCATACAGCTCGGCCTGCCAGTCGTGGCTCTCGATCTGGGTCGTCAGCGGGTTCCAGGTCAGTCCGAGGCCTTCGACGAACTCTTGGCTGATTCGCTGCCAATCGGCGCCCGGAACTGCCGCGAGGTGGGCGCCATACGTCCCGGTCGCGCCGTTGAATTTGCCGAGGAATTGGGCGTTCTCGATGCGTCGAAGCTGGCGCCCCATTCGCCAGGCGAGCACGGCAAGTTCTTTGCCCATCGTCGTCGGCGTCGCGGGCTGCCCATGGGTGTGGGCAAGCAACGGCACCTCGGCGAGAGCATGCGCCATCTCCTCCACCTGGGCGACGAGCCCCCGAGCCTTCGGCAGCCAGACCCGCTCGAGAGCGCCCTTGACCATGAGGGCGTACGCGAGGTTGTTGACGTCCTCACTCGTGCACCCAAAATGGATGAGCTCCGTCAAGGGATCGTCGGCGCCGCGCCCGGGCAGGGCGGCGAAACGGTCCTTGAGGAAGTACTCGACGGCCTTGACGTCATGCTGAGTTGTCGCCTCAATCGCGGCTAGCGCAGTGATCTCGTCGGCACCAAAATTCGCGGGTATGTCGCGCAAGCTCGCCTGCTCGAGGGCGGACAAGGCGCCCACCCCGGGGACCACCTCATGCTCGGTGAGGTAGAGGAGCCACTCGACTTCTACCCGCACCCGCTCCCGGTTGAGGGCGGGCTCAGAGAGATGGTCGACGAGGGCCTCGACGGCCCCGCGGTAGCGACCATCCAAGGTACTCAGTGCAAGGGGTGGGCGCACATCCGCAAGCGAAGACATAACCCGATTCTCCCATCGGCCGCCCGTCGGCGGGCGATGCGCTCAGCAGCACCTCACCGCAACTGCCCGCGCACGAACGCGACGATGCCGGGCACCGCGGAGAGAGGCCCGTCCGGGCTCGTCCTTGTGCCCGGTCGGCGACGAGCCCGAACGACCGCCACCACCACCGGCGCAACGAATCCGGTGAAGGCAACGAAGCCCAGCAAGTCGGCATATGGGTTAGGCCGTCGCGCCGATTCTTTTTGTAGTACAATATTGCAGGCCATCGAGTTCACCGAGAGCGCCGCCAAACACGGGATTTGCCACCAGATCGCGCAATCATCTTCCACGTCATGCCAGCCCGAGAGAAGCATCTAGTTCGTATGGAGGATCAGTGATGAGCGAGAAAGACTTCTACGCGGACGCCGCCGAGTGGGCTGAGCGGGACATGGTGCTCCCGACGAACAGCACTACCGCGCTCCGCGGCGATGACGCCGCTGCTTTCGGTCGTGGGGTCCTCGCCCGGGCGGTTGGACGCCCAGCGCTCGATCCGGACGCGGCCCGCGGTGAGTATTCACCTCGACGGCAGGTCAGGCTGCCACGCGCACTCAGCGATGACATCGACGAGTTGGCCGCCGCGCAGGGACGCGCTGCCTCGTCAGTTATGCGGGAGGCGATCGCGGACTACGTGGACCGCAACAAGACCGCCTAGCCCGGCAGGGGCGACGCCGCGTGGCCCTCGCGATGACGGTGCCAACGACTGCCGTCGCCGACCACCGTGCTGGCCCAGTTCCCGGTCACCCGTGTTCTCCCATCGGCGGGCGACGCGCTCAGCAGCACCTCACGTCAACTGCGCGCGCACGAACTCGACGATGCCGGGCACCGCGGCCATCACCTCGGCATACGTCTTGTCGTATGCCGGGTCGGTCCCGTACCAAGGGTCGTCCATGCCCAACTCGCCGGCCGCACTCGCGACGGGATCAAATGAACGGAACAGCCGGACCTTGCCGAGGGCCACGGGGTCGGGCGCGAGTTGGCTGAGCGCGCGGACGTGGATGTGGTCGACCGGCAGGACAAGGTCGAATCGGTCGAACCAGGCCGAGTCGAATTGGCGCGCCCGATGGTCGCGCCACCCGTTGTCGGCGTGACCGTTTCGCCGCAGCACCGCCGCGGTGCGCGGGTGCATCCCCGACCCGAGTTCGTCCGCGCTCGTGCCCGCTGACTCGACGCTCACGCGGTCCCCGAGCCCCGCGAGCGCAAATGCCTCACGCAAGAGGAAGTCGCCCATCGGTGAGCGGCAGATGTTGCCCCAGCAAACGACGCAGACGCGGTATGGACGGGTGGTCACGGGCATATTCTCGCCCGCCTCGAGCCGCAGTTCGGCGCCACCTGGCACGGCGCTACAGGGCAGTTGCGTCGGGAGGCGTCAGGGCGAGGGTTCGGTCGAACCCAGCGCGCCCATCCTCGCGGTGGCTGACCATGATGACGGTCTGCCGCTGCGACGCGGCGAGGAGGTCGTCGATGACCGCGCGGGCTGTTGCCGAGTCCAGGTGCGCGACTGGTTCGTCGAGCAGCAGGACCGGTCGGCCGGACAAGAGGGCGCGCGCGATGCTCACCCGGGCCCGCTCGCCGCCCGAGAGTCCGCGACCCCCGGTGCCAAGGCGGGTGTCGAGTCCGCCCGGCAGGCCGGCGAACCATTCCGAGAGGCCCACCCGGTCGAGGGCGGCGATCAGGTCCTCGTCGGTGGCATTGGCGCTCGCGGCAAACCGAAGGTTCTCGCGCAGGCTGGACGCGAAAACGTGCGGGGAGTCGTCGACGATGGCGATCCGGCCGCGGACCTCGGCCAGCGGGAGGGTGCGTACCTCCGTGGCGTCAACGGCATAGCTGCCCGTCGACGGATCGAGGTGGCGGGCGAGTACTGCGAGGAGGGTGGACTTCCCGCTGCCGTTGGGTCCGGTGATCACGAGCCGGGTCCCGGGCGCGACATCGAGATCGACAGGCTGCAGTGCGAGGGCCCGATCTTGGTCCCAGCGCGCGCTCACCCCGGCCAGGTCGAGGTGAGCTGCCGACGCGCCGGGCTGCACGCGCTCGGGCCCCTGCGGGGAGGGTTGTGCGGTCTGGGGATCGGCTACGGCGGGCACCTGGGTCAGCACTCGGCGCAGTCGATCCGCGCTCCCGCGCGCCCGTGCCAGCGCCTTGGCCGCCTCCGCGAGGGGGGTCAAGGCATCCGCCGCGGCGACGGGGGTCAGGACCAGCAACGCGGCGACCGGGGGAGTATGCCGCCCCGGATCGCCCGCCAGCACGAGGGCGACCGCGACCGCGGCGCCGCCGACGGCGAGGAGGATGAGTCCCGCCGCGAGGGCCCGGCCGCGGGCCTGACGCAACACCGTGGCGGCAAGGGCGGACTGGGCCCGATCGAGCTCGGCAAGAATCGCTCCGGCTCCCCCGACCGCACGGACCTGGTCGCCCTGCTCGGTGATCAGTGCGGCGACCCGGGTGACATCCGCGCGGGCCTGGCCGAGCCGGGCGTTGTCGGCGAGTTCAAGACGGTAGGCATAACCCGAGATCAGCGCGATGCTGACGCTCAGCACCACCACGAGGACGCCGATCCGCACATCAAAGAGCGCCGTCACCAGGGCCGTCAGGCCAAGCGCGATGACTGCGGACAACCCCGGCACCGACACCCGAATCTGCGCGCCAACGACGTCGTCGAGGTCCTCGACGACCCCGGTGAGTAGGTCCGCCCGCCCCCGCCGCCCAAGGCGCGCCGGGGTGAGCGGGACGAGCGCGGCATACGTCTGGACGCGGCGCGATTGGAGGTCGGCGAGCGCCGCGTCGTGGGTCACGAGCCGTTCCCAGTAGCGCAGGGCCGGTCGAGCCATGCCGAATGCGCGCACGGCGACGATCGCGGTCAGCAAGGTGAGGATGATGGGGCGTTCGTCGGCCTTGACGATGAGCCACCCCGACGTTGCCGTGAGGGCGACCCCGCTCGCGAGCGCGAGGCCACCGATCAATCCGGCCCGGACCAATGGTGCGGTTAGCCGCAGGGTCCGCAGGTCGGGACCTGCGCTCGGTGTGGGCGGGGTTGTCGCCGCGCGGGATTCGGTCATCGGACCGTCACTCCGGCCCGGGTCAGCCGAATATGTTGGTCGGCGATGGCGACAAGCTCGGTGCGGTGCGTGACGGCGAGGACGCAGCGGTGTCGCCCGAGGCGCTCGATTGCCGCATGCGCCAGCGCGACCGACTCGTCGTCGAGATGGGCGGTGGGTTCGTCGAGCAGGATGACGCGATCGTGCGACAGCGTCGCCCGCGCGAGCCCGAGGCGGGCCCGCTGTCCCGCCGATAGCCCGAAGCCGTCATCCCCGAGCTCGGTGTCGATGCCGTTGGGGAGGCCCGCAACGAAGGTGTCCAAACCAACCGCCTGCAGGGCCCCCCACAACGAGGGCAGGTCGGCGCCGCTGCCGAGGCGTAGGGCCTGCGCGACCGAGCCGTTGGGGAGGAACGGCACCTGGGTGACGAGGTGCGCCGGGGCGGCAACGAGTTCGCCCGTCGTCGGGGTGCGCAGCCCAGCAATGAGTTCGAGCAGCGTGGTCTTTCCGACGCCCGAGTCGCCGGTGATGACCGTGAGGCCGACGCCGGCGGTGAATGTTAGGGCGTTGATGACCGCACCGTTGGCCCCGGGATAGTGGTAGCTGACGTTACGGCCACGCACGAGCGCCGCGGCATCTGCTGCGCTCCTGGCGGAGTCTTCGGCGAGGCCGTCCGGCGCGCTCCCTGCGGGGCTTTCGGCGAGGCCGTCCGCTGCGCTCCTTGCGGGGACAACGGCCGGGCGCTCGGCGGGGGAGGGGTTGGTGAGCGCAGCGGTGATGTCGGCGAGGGCGGCAGCCCCGTCGGCCGCATTGTGAAATTCCTGGCCAACCCGGCGTACGGGCCAATACGCCTCCGGCGCAAGAAGAATCGCGACCATGGCAGTGTCGAGCGACATCGATCCGTAGCTGAGCCGCAGCCCGCACAACACCGCGACGATGGCGACCGAGATCGTGGCGAGCAACTCAAGGGCGGCGGAAGACAGAAACGCTAGGCGCAGGGTCTGCAACGTCGCGCGTCGGTGCTGGTCGCTGACCTCGGCAATGGAGTCGACCTGCCGCGACGCCCGCCCGTAGTTGACGAGAGTGGGCAGGCCGCGGACCACGTCGAGAAAGTGCCCGGCGAGATCGGCGAGGGCGCGCCAACGTTTGTTGGTCTCGTCCTGGGTCTTGCGCCCGATGAGCGCGGCAAAGAGGGGCAACAGCGGCAAGGTGAGGACGACGACGAGGGCCGAGGCGAGGTCGACGAACGCGAGGGTCACAACGGCCAGGGCGGGAACAATCGCGGCGGCGACGAGCGCGGGCAGGAACCGGGCGACATACGGCTCGACGCTCGTGCATCCTGCGGTCGCGAGCGTGAGTGCCTGGGCGGGCGCCGGACGGTCATCAGCGGGCGCGCCGCTCCAGGCGGTCAACAGACGGTGCCGCAACGCGGTTGCCACGCGGATCCCGGCCCACGCCGCGAGGTATTCGGCGGCAGCCGCAAGGATGCCCCGAACGACGAACAGCCCCACTAGCGCGGCTAGCGGGGCTGTGAGCGACTGATGTCGCGCGGTCGCAACGACCACCCCAGTAAGGGCGAATGTCGTTGCGACCGTAGCGAAGCCCTGGCCAACCCCCACCGCTCCCAGTGCCGCGAGAGGGAGACGCGCCTCTGGGGCCGTGCGGAGAACGGATGGATCAAAGGGCTTCACGCGGGTGGAGACTACCGACCCAACCCGTGTGTTGCGGCATGGTCCCGGCTCGGGTCTTGGGCGACGGGGATGTGGTGGGTGGTGAGGCGTTTGCGGAAGGTCCAG
>CAZACX010000026.1:16074-39439 GCA_964483685.1 uncultured Intrasporangiaceae bacterium | reverse complement strand
GGAACCTCGGTAGGGGTTGGGGCAGTCGCGGGTTGTCGGAGGGGAACATCAGCCGAATCACCACCCTCCGGGAGATCCAGTGCGGTTCACAGGACCTTCGCCTCGACCTCGGCACTGGTCCTGGTCCTGGTCCTGGTCCTGGTCCTGGTCGGCATGGTGTGCGGAGTCGTCTGACTGACGCCATGCCCGATCACCTCGACGCTGGCCGCCCCCGGTGGCCGACACCGACCCCGGCACGTTCGAAGAGCATGACTACCGCGGGATTAGTGTGCCCATCACCAGCCGTCGTGCACACTCCGCGCGGCCACTCTCATCGCTACTTCAGCGGAGCACCCGCTGGGCGCTGTCCGGGCTGCGTTGCGGCTCAGGCTGGCTGCAGCGCCCCGCGAGGGGCCAGCTCGCAGGTGCCGGACACCTTCGCGTACTGCCCGCCGAGGCTGGGCGTCAGGTCCCCAACGTCGCGCCCGAGCGCCTGCACGGCACCGGCCCAGGCCAGGTTCACCCCGGCCAGGGCGGACTGGAACAGCCCGCCGGCCATCCTGGTGTTCGTCTCGAGCAGGTACGGCAGCGGTCGGTCGTCACTTCCGGGGTTGCGCCAGTACCGCACCTGCGTGTTCGACAGGGAGAATAGGTTGTGGCGGGACACGATGACCCTGGCCACCTCCAGCGCTTCACCGTCGCCCAGAACGTAGCGCCGGCCGTGCTGGGCGCGTGGCACTCCGGCCAGCAGCGCACCGTCGACGTCGCCCAGGCAGTCCACGGACACCTCCGGACCGGGCAGCCACGGCATCACCAGCAGCTGGGGTAGGACGACCCCGGCGTCGCGGGCGCGCTGCATCGCGTCGACGTACCCGGCCACCGGCACCGTCCTGGCCTTCATCCCGCTCAGTTGCGCCCACGACGGCGCGTGCTGGCTGAGGACCTGGAAGCCTGCGGCGCCGACCCCGCTGACCGGCTTGACGCACACGGTGCCGTCCACGGCAACCATGTCGGCGAACGCGTCCGCCAACCCCTCGGGGGAGTCGACCACCAGGTGCGGTGGCACGTGCAGGCCGGCTGCGGCCGCATCCGCGTACGCTGCACCCTTGTCAGCCAGCAGCGCCATCGGCGCGTAAGGGCCGACGACGACGGCGACCCCGTCCGCGGCGAACAGGTCGCGGTGCTGCGCGACCAGTTCCATGTGCAGTCGGGGGAAGAACACATCCACGGCGTAGGCCCGACATACCTCCAGCGCCCAAGTCAGGTACTCCATCCCGACGAGGTCCGGCTCGGCGATGGCGTGGTCGCACGCCCCAAGGACGGGCGAGTCCGGGTCGGCGTGCGAGCCGAGCACCCACACCTGCTCCCCGTCGGGGTTGGCGCGCAGCAGTGTGATGGTGTGGGCGTGGGTGGCGAACGTGCGGTTGAACCAGACGCGCATGATGGGCTGCTCCCGAACTGGGTGGACGGGACGTACCCCGGCGTGCAAACGGTACGCCGCATCGAGGCCACGCCCTGATCGATTCCACCAACACGCCCGCAGCGCTGCCCAGCCCGCCGGAACGGCGATTATGCCTGATCGGGGCGCGCACGGTCTTGCCACGTCCCCAGCAGTCCAGTGAAGAAGGAAGTCAGCAAGCTCCTGCCTGGACAAGTCGTTCGAAGTCCCGAGCGCCCCGCCGGGAGGTCCCAGCGCTCATCGGAAGAAGCTGGCCGGGTCCGGTACCGCGAGGAAGTCCGCGTTGTCCAGGAACCGCCCGCCCATGTCGTCCAGCACCTCTAGGAGCTTGAAGTCCCCGTTGGCCGCCCGCGCCAGACGCGCCTCGAAGCCCCACTTACGTTCCTCGGCACCGACCGCCTTGTAGGACTACCCGATCGCCATGAACATCCGCCGGACCGGTCGAGGCCTGCCCCCGGTCCTGGACGTGAGCGGCGGTCCGGTACCTGTCCGGGCGGGCAATGGACCAGGCCCGGCTCGCTGATGAGGCGCGCACCCGGATGGCGACCTTGGCCGCCGCCGACGTTGAGGACCAGGCCACTTCGACCGCCCGCCGAGGCCGTTCAGGCCCCTGTCGCCGCCGAGGATCGCCCGTTGGGCTTGCCCGCCCGTAGGTTTTCCGGGGTGCGGCGGCGGGCCACTACCCCAAGGCCAGCGGGAACCTTATCTGCCCTGAAGTGCAGCCCTCGACCCCGGGGTCGGCCGTGGTGTCCGACGTGGAGTCGAGATGACCCAGCCGGTATCTCCCGGCCCGTCTGATAGCTCAAGCGCGGGTCGGCTACCCCTGTATGTCGTGGGTTCCACGGAGGTAGGGGAGGCCAGGCATGCGCTCCCCCTTTCGGGACGTTCTACGCGACCGATTCGGGACGTTCAGCCCTGCCGATCCGCCGGAACTCCTTGGGGTACGGCTTGAGCATGGTGCACATCCTCTTCTGCGGCACCCCACGGCACCACAGAGTCGTTGTCACCTATCCGTGCAGCAGTCCCGTGGGTAGTTCAAGGGCTCTTGGGTAGTTCGCAGGCAGGCGGGGCAGGGCGATCACAATGCTGACCCCGTGGGCGCTTGGCCGCGGGGCCATGGACCCCTCACTGCCATTGCGGCAACTGTGGACCGGCGACGGCCTCCACGCATGTCACCGGATGACCAAACGCCCTCGGCATCTCGTCGTTGCCCGTGGCGGCCTACCAGGTCACAGCACGCAGGTACCGTTGCCCCGTGCTCCTGTCTCCGACCAACACCCGCAACATCGGCGCGCCCACGGGCGAGCACGCCTCGGCTCGCCGTTGAGCACCCAGGAGTGGGCCGGCACCTGGGTGGCGGACCGGCTCGGGCTCGCCCTGAGCACCGGACCCAGTGCGACCGGTCTGCAACTGGCTGAACTCGTCGGCCTAGCCGTGCGACGCAACCCACGCCGCGCACACTTGCTGGTGTCCACAGTATTGGGTAAGCACTTACCTACCGACCCTACCCTGGCGCACGGCGCTGGCCGACTGCTCGGCGTCCTTGTTGCGCAGGCGCTCACCGGCGCTCACCCCAGCGACCGCGTTGGCGGTGCACTGCTCTCCTCTGCGCTGGCCGGTAGCCGACGCGCCTCCCGCAGCCTGTTGGCTCGCTGCCTGCATCACTGCATCCCACCGCTGCCGAACGGCACCCTCGTCCTGGGCTACGCAGAGACCGCCACCGGGCTTGGCCACTGCGTAGCAGCCCAACTCGGCGCCCCCGTCCTGCACTCCACCCGGCGCCGCGTTCCCGGTGTTCCCGGCGCGCCCGGGTTCGAGGAGGAGCACTCGCATGCCACCAGCCACCTGCTGCTTCCGGGCGACCCAGACCTGCTGCGTGGCCCCGGCCCGCTGGTCCTGGTCGACGACGAGCTGTCCACCGGTGCCACCGCCGCCAACACAATCATCGCACTGCACGCCGCCTACCCCCGCGCCCGGTACATCATCGCCGCACTGGTCGACCTGCGAAGCGAAGGGGACCGGACCGCCCTGGCCGACCTGGAAGCACGGCTGCAAATCAGGATCGACGTCGTCGCCTTGACCACAGGCAGCGTGCACCTACCCGAGGGTGTGCTTGCGGCCGGGGCGCAGCTCGCCGGCAGCATCCAGCCATTGACCGCGACCACTACGGATGGAGGCCAATGCGCCCTCTTGCTGCACCGCAGCGGTTGGCCGACGACCGTGCCCGAGGGCGGGCGGCACGGCATCACCGCGCAGCAGGGCCGGCAGCTAGCCGCAGCGGCCGCCGCCGTGGCGCGCGATCTGGCGATCGCCCTACCGGACAACGACCGGGTCCACATCCTTGGCTTCGAGGAGCTCATGTACGCTCCGCTACTGATCGCTGACACGCTGGCCGAGAGGTTGGCCGCAACCGTTACGTACTCAACGACAACCCGCTCGCCGGTCCTGGTCGTACCTGAGGTCGGATACGCCATAACCTCTGGGATCACCTTCGGGGCACACGATCACCCCGACGACGGCCCGGGCGCGAGGTATGCGTACAACATTCCGCCCGGGGCCACGGTCGTCGTGGTCCTCGACGAGCACGCCAACACTGCGCAGCTGTACGCTCCGGATGGCCTGCTCGCCCAGCTAACCGGCATCGCACCCCACGTGGCCCTGGTCACCTTGCCCAGCCACCAACCCTGCACCGATCGGGACGACCTTTGACGGGCATCCACGCGACGCCGCTAACCGGCCCGGGCTTCGGCAGCTACCCGCCCAGCGAGGTGACCTGGCTGCTGAGCGACCTGTCACACGTTGACCTCGAGGCCCCGACCGAGGAGCGCGAGGAAGCCATCCAGTGCGGCGGCGCCCACTACGCGGAGTCCCTGCCGATCGAGTATCAGCCCAGCGAGCAGTACCAGGCGTTGTACCAATCCTCACTGGCCGCGTCCGCAAGCCGCGTCGCGCACGCCGTCGGGGTCGTAACCCAGCAGGCGCTGGCCGCCCGCGGGGCAGGCCTGGTCCTGGTCTCGTTGGCCCGCGCCGGCACCCCCGTCGGGGTCCTGATGCGCCGGTACGCGAAGTTCCGGCACGGCTTGGACGCGCCGCACTACACGATGTCGATTGTTCGCGGCCGCGGCATCGACACCGTCGCCTTGGCCTGGCTCGCCAAGCGGCACGACAGCGCCCGGGTCATGTTCGTCGACGGCTGGACTGGCAAGGGCGCCATCACCCGCGAGCTGGCCGAGGCCGTCACCGCCGCCAACCGGGACCTGGGAACCAACTTCAACCCGCAGCTGGCGGTGCTGGCCGACACCGGTCACTGCACCGACCTGTACGGCACCCGCGAGGACTTCCTCATCCCGTCTGCATGCCTAAACTCCACCGTCTCCGGCTTGGTCTCACGCACCGTGCTGAGCGACGAGCTGATCAAGCCGGGCATGTTCCACGGCGCGAAGTTCTACCAGCACCTGGCCCCCGCGGACGTGTCAGCTGTGTTCATCGACACCATCGCCGCGCACTTCGCAGATGCCGGCGCGGCCGTCGACGCCACCCTCAACGAGCTCGCCAGAACCGACCGCACCCCCGACTGGCGCGGCTGGGCCGCCGTGGAGAAGCTCGCCACCGACTACGGCATCAACTCGGTCAACCTGGTCAAGCCGGGTGTGGGCGAGACGACCCGGGTCATGCTGCGCCGGGTGCCGTGGAAGGTCTTGGTCGCGACCGGGGCCGGCGCAGACGTCGCCCACATCCGCATGCTGGCCGAGCAGCGCAGAGTCCCCATCGAAGAGGTCGACGCCTTGGCGTACACCGCCGTCGGGCTGATCCACCCGCACTTCACCAGCGCAGCCACCGGCGAGGACGGCAAGGCGGTGCGCGGATGAGCCTGCTCATCGCCTCCGATCTGGACCGCACCCTGATCTACTCCCGAGCCGCATTCGATCTCACCCCCGGCGCACCACAACCGCCAGTGGTGTGCGTGGAGCTCTCCGACGGTGCACCCATGTCGTTCGTTACAGCCACTGCGCACGGCCTACTCACCACGCTGGCCGACTCCGGCACGCTGGTCCCGGTCACCTCCCGCACCGTGGCTCAGTACCAGCGAATCACGCTGCCCGGCAAGGATTCCGCCTTCGCCATTTGCGCCAATGGCGGTCGTCTGCTTGTGGACGGTGTCGAGGACTGGGACTACCGCGCCGCCCTCGAGGCCGACCTGAACGATGCGTGTGCACCACTGGGCCAGGTCTGGGACGTGCTGCGAGCGGCCAGCGACGAACGCGCCCGGGTGGGCAACCCGCTGAAGACAATCCGTCAGGCCGACGAGCTGTTCTGCTACGCAGTGGAGTGGGCCGAGGCGGACCCAGTCTGGGTCGGTAAACTCGACGCCGCTGTCGCACCGCTGGGTTGGGGGGTCACCCAGCAGCTGCGCAAGGTGTATTTGGTCCCAAAGGTGCTGACCAAGGTGCGGGCATTGCGCGAGGTCGCCGAGCGCACCGGCGCCGCCCGCGTCCTGGCAGCCGGCGACGCACACCTGGACGTGTCAATCCTCAGATACGCCGACGAGGCCATCCGCCCCGCGCACGGCGAGCTCCACCAGGATGGCTGGCATCCCCCGAACCTGACCGTGACCTCCGCCTCCGGTATCGCCGCCGGCGAGGAGATCGCGGTGTGGATGCTGGAGCGCCTGGCGTGCAACCCCACCTGAGCGAACGATCGCGCGTACCCGCTTGCGCGGACCGCCGATCGGCAGACCCGCAGCATCGCTACGGTGACTCCATGAGCCCCAGCCCCGCCCCGTCCAAGAATCTCCATCGGCGGTGCCTGTGAACTTGCTGCGAACCGCGCTGGTGCTTGCCGGGGTGACCGCCGTTGCAGTGACCGCCATGCTTCTGGTGTGCCGACGCGCCCCCGCCGGCAGCTACTTCCAGGATGGTGACCGGGCCGCCGGAGTGTTCGGGGTGCTGGCCACGGGGTTCTCGGTGCTGCTCGGGTTCATCATCTTCCTGGCCTTCCAGGACTACGACGACACCCGCGCCGGCGCCGAGAGCGAGGCCACCACCGTCGCCCAGATGGTGCAGACCGGGCAGCTGATGCCGGCCGGCTCACCGGCCGAGCTCACTGGCGAGCTGATCTGTGACGGGCGCTCGGTGGTGGGTACCGAGTGGGACCAGTTGGCCGAAGGCAAGGGGTAGGACTCGCTCAACCCGTGGGGCGCAGAGATGTTCAGAACGGTTGCAGCGCTGCAGCCGAAGCCCGCCACCGAGCAGTCCGCCTACGACCGGTGGATGGACCAGAGCACCCAGCGTCAGCACGCTCGCAACGACCGGGTCCACACCGCTGTGGGGATCATCCCGACCCCGCTGTGGCTAGCCCTGTACGCCATCTGCGTGGTCATCTTCAGTTCCTGCTCTTCTTCGCCGACAGCAGCGAAAGCGCTTGGACCCAAGGGGTTCTTATGAGGGCCGTCGCATTGACCACTAGCATCCTGATGCTGCTTCTGGGCTTCTTTGATAACCCGCACGGTGAGGGGATGGGCCAACTGCAACCCACCGCAATGGAACGCTCCTTGCGGATCATCGACAGCCAGGTATTGCCCTTGGACGCAGCCGTCGGCCCACCGTGCGACGAGCACGGCAACACCCGCTGAGCGCCAGTCCCGGTCTTCATCGGAGTCGGTCTTCACGGGAGCGCGATCGCTCCAATCGTGCAGAGCGTCGCGCAGCAGCCGGTCAGGGGTGGCAATCAGAGCCCGCCTGCGACAGGACAACCAGATACGGGGTCCTCTGCCGCCCTCTATCGCGCCGTGGCCTGCCAGGCGTCAATGACTGAACTGGTCCATATGCGAGTCACAGTCGCGAGGCCAGCAGTTACGGGAGCGTGATGTGGACTGCAACATGGGCGGGTCGGAACCGCCGCAGGCGCCAACAGTGTGCTCTTCAGGGGTCACTTGTACTTGTTCTTCGAGCCGGTGTCCATCACCAGGGTTCCGTCACCCGGCACCGCCGCAACCGGCTGCGCCTTGCCGAACAGGCCCTTCTTCACCGGGGGGCCGGGCACCAGGTACGTGGGCCGGTTCTCGGAACCGGGCTTGGAGTACATCTCCACCCGGTCGATGGCGACGCCGTCAGGGCGGTTGTGAATGATGGCAGGTACGACCGAGTACACCTGGTCGTTGTCGTTAGCCTGATCGGCGGCGACCGTGACGGTGGTCCCGGCACCGTTGTCCACTGACGTGGTCACCTGGTAGCGGCGGAAAGAGCCAGTGCCGTTGGACTGCGCCGAGTAGGCGACGATGGCGATCTGGTCGATCCAGTCCTCCATCACAATCTCGAGCGTCTCGGTCGCGATATCCGAACTTCCCCCTCGGGTGACGTCGCCAAGGTGCCGAATGCCACCTACTACGTCCGTGGGGGTCGGCTGGGCGTCGGAACCGAACGTAGAGCACACCCGCTCACTGCCGTCTTTCGCACGCACTACCGCATACACGTCGTAGTCAGTGGCTGAACTGAACGCCACCGTGGCGGTGATCTTCCCCTTGTTGTCGATCGTGACGCGCTCATTCTTCGCGAGGCTGATCGCGCCGCTCTTCTTGCCGAGGTCGATGGGCATTGTTCTCCTTGGGAGTCTCGTGAGCCGGCCGGGCGTCACCCGACGCTGGGTGGACGACGGGAAGGCATCGCCCGCTGCCCCGTCGGCGCCAATCTACGGAGGCTGGCTGCCATTCGGGCGAGAACGTGACCGATCCAGTTTCGAACTAGGGTGAACCGGGCGGCGAGCTGTAGAAGGCTGGCCACGAGGATCTGGTCGGCGCCCACTAGCAGCGCTTTGATCTGGTTGCTCGCTGTGGTCGTGGCCTTCACGGCGCTGTTTCAGGCAATCGTAAACGCGCGCAGCGCTTCCACGGCGCCTTCACGGTTCTTCGGGATCGCGGTCGCCTGCAGGGCCCTCCAAGTCATACAAGCCACCAATGGTTTTGGAACCTGACCGCCCAGGCTGGGGGCTGCACCGGGTGCCGGACGTCGTCGACCACCGGCGCGTCGAGTTGGCAGACGTGGAAGGGGTCCGATACGGCTAGGGCGTCGTGGACCGGGTCCAGAGTGGCGACCTCGACCCGGTCCTTGAACGGTTGGGCTCCGCTCACGCATCCAGTCCTTGGGGGCTCGCCCGAGCGGCCAGAGACCAAGCCCAACAGGCGTGCACGCGGTGGGCGCACTCCCGGCATTGTCCACCATGGGCCGCGGCGCTGGTGCCAACACAGTGACGCCTTGTGGACTGGGGGTATTCCGCAGTTCCCTGCGCGCCCGCTGATGTCTGTGCCACTGTTAGGCGCACGGTCGCCGGAGATTGCTGGGCGGGTGGCGGTTGAGCCGCCCGGCAACCGGCGGACACGAACTTTGGGAGGTAGTTCAATGGAGTGGATCGGTGTGGTCGCCTTCATCGGCGTCATTTATGGCGCCGTGGTGCTGTGGGAGAAGCTCAAGGAGCAGGAGTCGGAGTCCGGGAGAGCTGCCCGCGGTGTGTCATCCGCGATGGGTAGCGCCGGGCGAGGGCTGGTCCGCGTGTATGGCGTCGCGCTCGTGGCCGGGGGCGTATTCGCGGTTGTCGTCGCGGGCGGGTCGGCTGGGGTCATCCTCGCCGCCCTCGCCATGGCCGGCTACGGGTTCTACCTCGTATTCGGCGGGTCTTGGGTCATCTACTAGGTGCGAGCGTGCGCACACACCGGCGCTACTGGGCTTGGTACCGGCGCCACTACGACGCGATCTGGGATTCCCCAGCCACGGAAGCATGGGCTGTGTGGGTCGCCGAGCAGGTCGGCGGCCCTGTAGTCGTCGACATCGGGTGCGGCACGGGGCTGGCATCCCAGGCCCTTCGGTCTGACGGTCGCAAGGTGCTCGGAGTCGACTCCGTGCCGACGATGGTTTGGGCTGCGTTGGAACAGGACCGGTGCACGGCGGCGCTCGAGGCCGACGCCCTGAGGTTGCCTCTGGCCTCCGCGTCCGTTGACGGTGTGCTGCTCGCCAACGTCCTGCACGTGGTCGCTCATCCTGAGCTCGTGCTGCGGGAAGCCCGGCGCGTCGTACGCCCGGGAGGGCGAATCGTCGTGTGCTGGCCGCACGACGACATCCATCCTCGCACCGTCTTGCACCGGGACATCCGCTCGGGACGCCCGGTACGGGAGGCGCTCTGGGCGCACGCGCTGCGGATCTTGGTCGGGATTCCGGGCAGCGCGGCGGGTGTCCGCCGACATCGTCGCTCCGCCCTCTTAGCGGCCGTCGAAGCTGTGATGAGCACTGAGGGCGTGCTGGTCCGCGCCGACTTCGATGTAGTCGAGGTTCTCGCTGTGCGTCCTCGCGCCGGGTAGCGCGGTCTGGGTGGTCGCGAGTGAGGCTCTCCCCGTTGTGTGAAAGGCATCGACTGTCTGTCCGCGCGGGTTCGGCGACCAGGCCGTTCTCGTCATGTGAGGGAATCGGGCGTCCCTCGGAGGTAGC
The DNA here is from genome assembly GCA_964483685.1 of uncultured Intrasporangiaceae bacterium. GTDB lineage: Bacteria > Actinomycetota > Actinomycetes > Actinomycetales > Dermatophilaceae > Nostocoides_A. Next base: position 29,527 of record CAZACX010000026.1, on the reverse strand, counting down.
CCACAGTGGGCTACTAGATCATTGTCGGTAGGGCCGGTGCCCAGGCACTGGCCGCCCGGTTGCGGGCGTCGTAGTAGGTGCTCGGGGCGATCGGGCAAACCGTGCGCTGCGTGAGCACCCTGCAGATCGGCACGACCCCGAACTCGGCGCGGTGAGCGTTCGATGAACGCGCTCACCACGGCAGGCGCGGGTCGAGCTCCCGCGCGAAGAAAGACGATGCGGCCAGGAGTATTTCGTTGGCCCGCCTGAGCTCACGAACCTCGGCCTGCAACGCCTTGATCGAGGCGGCATCCTCGCTCGTGGTCCCCGGCCGGCGGCCCTCATCGATCTGTGCTCGACGGACCCACCCGCGCAGCGTGTCGGGCACGACCCCGACCTTCGGCGCGATCCTGCGCACGGCCGCGTTCATCGACAGCGAGGCATTCTCGCTCATCGCCTCCGCGCCCAACCGCTGCGCCCGATCACGCAGCTCGTCCGGGTACTTCCTCGGTGCTGGCATAACTCCACCTTTCCGTGGAATCAGACCGTCCACCAAACCCGGGGCGATTCACGTGGTGCATCACCGAACGCGCCCTGGGGGTCCCCACCGGCGAGGTCGGCGCCGGCAAGACCGTCGCAGTGCGGGCCGCGATCGCCGCCCTGGACACCTCCCGACACACCACCATCTACCTGGGCAACCCCGCCGTCGGCGGCCGCGGCCTCTAAGGCGGGATCGTCACCGCCTTGGGCGGCGAGCCCCGCTTCCACAAAGCCGCGCTCATCCCGCAGACCGCGGACCTGCTGGCCGCCGAGGAACACGAACGAGGACGCACCGTCGTCCTCATCCTGGACGAAGCCCACCTCCTGACCGGCGACCAGCTCGAAGAGCTCCGCCTGCTGACCAACGCCGACATGGACTCCCACTCACCCTTCGCGTGCCTCCTCATCGGCCAGCCGACCCTGCGCCGCCGGATCAAGCTCGGGACCTTCGCCGCCCTGGACCAACGCATCGCCCTGACGTACACCATCACCGCGATGAGCGACACCGAAACAGCCAGCTACCTCACCCACCACCTCGCCCTCGCCGGACGGTCCGCCCCCCTCTTCAGCGACGACGCGACCGCGCTGATCCACCAAGTCGGCCGCGGCACAGCCCGCGCCATCAACAGCCTCGCCGTCCAAGCCCTCGTCGCCGCCTACGCCGCAGGCAAAGCCATCATCGACGAATCATCCGCCCGAGCCGCAGTCACCACCGAATAGCCCACCGCGACACCGTGAGCACCACCGCGACACCCCGACCACCAAGGCCCCGCCGAAACCCTCGGCGGGGCCTTCGTCACGCCCCCACCACGTCCTCATCGAACACGACGCACACATCCTCAACCGACGCGTCCGTCAACAACTGCCGCACGGCTCAGACGCCTGCGGCCCGCCGTGTCCGGACCCGCGCGCTGGCCAGGGCCCGCGAAGATCTTCCAGTCTGCCAGTGTGCGGCTCAGTGCGCCCTGTTCGAGCTGGCCGACGCCCCGGGCCGGTCACTGGCTCGCCTTGATGACAGCCTTGCCCAGGTTCAGCAGCGCTGCGCGCAGGGCCGGGTCGGTGCCGTCACTGCTGACGTTGAGGATGCCGATGTCGTAGTACGCGTCCCCTTTGGGGAACACGTCCAGGTCCAGGTAGTAGGAGCCGATGACGGCCGGCACGCCGGCGACCTTCAGGCAGTCCCACGTCTCGTCTAGGGGCCCACCGAAGCCGTCCTTGCACTGCTGCTGGTAGGCGGCCCTGGCGCTGGGGGCCACTTGGCGGTCGAGGAACCCGGGGTCGTTGCGGGCCCCGTACTCGAACCGGATGATCGACACAGACGGGGCCTCGTCGACGGTCGCGGGGTAGTCGCACTGGATCGTGATGGGGGGCGTGTGCCACGTGTCGGGTTCACCCTCTTTCACGTCGGCCCCGAACCCGGACAGGGCGGCGTTGATCTGGGCCGGGGTCAGGACGCACGCCTTCTGCCACTCGGCGGTGGGGTCGGCGGTGGGGGTGGCCGACGCGACCGGGGTCGGGGTCGTGGGCGCTTCGGTGGCCGGCTGGGCGCTCGCGGGCGCGGGGGCGGGGGCGGGGGTGGCCGACGTTGACGCGGCCGGGGACGGGCCGGAGCACGACGAAGCAGCCAGGCAGGCCGCGGCAAGCACCACAACCCGCGACGGATGGGGCGAGACCGGGAGCGGGCCGCGAGCTTCCAGTCATGGGGGAAGGGTAGAGCCGGGCACGGCGGCGCCGTCGCGCCTTCGTGGGAATCCCGGGGGGGCTCAGCTGTTGCGTGCGGGGCGCCAGTCGACTTCGGGCCACTGGTCCTTGCGGGGGCCGGACAGGACCGCGCAGGCCATGCCGCACGCCACCAGGAGCGTCAGGGTGAGCACGAACGCCACTGCATCGCGTCTAGGACGGGAAGGGCCGCCATCCACGACAGGGACGCGCCGATGCCGGCGATCGGGGTTAGCGAGAGCGGCCACACGGCGAGCGCGCGCGCCCCGCTGTGCCGCGGGCCGGTGCGCCGGCGGCGCTGGTCGCGCTGGTAGAGGGCGGCGGCTCGCGCTGGTAGAGGGCGGCGGCGCCCATCGTGCACCCCGCCGCCGACAACCGGGCTGGTGGCGACCCCGACGCAGAACGCAGCGACCAGGAGGGCCGCGGCGAGCTGAGGACGATCCGGCGCCGCGGCGACTGGGAACCCCAGCAACGGCTCACCCACCCGGCGGGCCGATGAGGTATTGACGGATGGGCCACACCGCGCAAGGTAGGAGGTCAGGAGTCACGCGAGAAGGGAGGCCGCCCGATGCTGGTCGCGATGTCGTCGTCAGGCTCCAAGGTGGTCGCCGCGAGCAGTGCCACCGAGTCGCGCTGCCCCAGCTGTGGCAACACCCTGGTCGTGCGCCTACCCGTCAAGCGGGTACCCCACTTCGCCCACCACCCCGGTGACGGGGCGCCCTGCCGTGCCGCGCAGACACCGGCTGCTCGCCGGGCTCGTCTCCGGGCCGCGGCCCGGGCCGATCGCCGGGCACAGGTCGCGGACTCCGGCCAGGAGGCACTGTTCGACTTCGCCGAGGGCGACGTCTAGTCCTGGATGAGGGTCCGCGCCGCCTTGATCGCGGCGTCCCCGCACTCGTCTGCCGGGCACTGGAACAGCGTCAGGCGGGTCCAGGTGTCCCCGGCGGTGGCGACCGCTACGCCGGAGATGCCGTCGAAGGCTGCCGGGGGCGAGCCCGGCAGTGCCTTGGACCCTTCGTGGGCTGCGAGGAAGTTCGGGACGAGATCGTCCGCCGTGGGGACGTCCCACTCGATGGTCCCCGTGCCGTAGGTTTGGGCCCCGTACGGCTCGATCTCGATCGCGACGTCTCCTCCGCTGCCCTCGCCGCTCATGCCGAGCTCCTCGCGCAGTGTCTGTGGCAGGCCCCACGAGCAGGTGAAGTAGCTCTCCTCCTCCGGTACGGCGGTTGCCGGCTTGTGCTTCTTGGACGACAGCGCCTTGACGATGTCAGTCCCGCTCCACGAGCCGCACGGGTCGGAGGGGGCCGGTTCCTCCGCGGCGGCGGCGGCGGTGGCGGTGGTGGCGGGCACCGCGCTCTGAACGGTCTGCGCTGACGGCGCCTGCCTCGTGCCCGTCGTCGGGGTCGGTGCGCCACAACCGGTCAGGGCAAGCGCCGACACTGCGGCCAACGCGGACTTGTACGCGATTCTCATGTGCGCAAACTAGGGCGCAGTGCGCGGCTTTGCTCGCGCGGTCGTGGGAATCCCGGGTGTCGGTGGCGCGGCGTTCGTTCGTCGCCCTCGTTCGTTCAGCTGTCCCCCGACCTGACGCCGGTTCCGACTCGGCCGCCCGGGCCCCGCAGGGGCTGACGCGACTGCTCTCGAGGTGCCACGCTGAACGGTGCGATCGTCACGCGTGCTGTCCGCGGGCTCGCGCGGCGGCCCTGGTCCTGCTGGCGGCCGGCTGTGACAACGAGGCCCGGTCTTCTCTCGCCCACGATCTGGGATCGTCGTAGTTGTGCCCCAAGGGACCCAGAATGGGACCCAATAGGGTCCGCGGCGGCTGCTTCGGTCGTTGTCGGCGGCCCCGGAGGTCTCAGCGCTGGCGTGACGCCGCCGGCAGCCCAGGGTTACAAATCGTTGTTGCACGTATGTTGCACGAATCGATCATGAACAAGGCCCCTGCCCTGCATCTCTGCAGTTCAGGGGCCTAATTCGACTGTCGGGGTGACAGGATTTGAACCTGCGGCCTCTTCGTCCCGAACGAAGCGCGCTACCAAGCTGCGCCACACCCCGTGGCCGGCCGCGAGTGACCTCGCGGAAGGTCGCGCTCCCTAACCGGAGCGCGACACCCGAGGATAACGCAGCCGGGTCTGTGCCCCGAAATCGCCTCCGCTACGTAGCCGGGACCAAGGTCAGCACGCTCGCCTCGGGGCGGCACGCAAACCTCACCGGGGCATACGGTGAAGTCCCCAACCCGGCCGACACGTGCAGCCACGCAGCATCCCCGGGCGCCGCCGAAGACGGCGCGCCACCGGCCCCGGGCCACCACCGAGAAACGCCCTTTGCGCGCCCCCGATCGAGGTCGCAGTTCGTCACCAGCGCCCCAAAATACGGCAGGCAAAGCTGACCGCCGTGGGTGTGCCCGGCAATGATCGCCGCCACCCCATCCGAGGTCATCGCGTCGAGAACTCTCGTGTAGGGCGCGTGGCAGACGCCGAGGAAGAGATCCGTCGCGTATGCCGCGGGCCCAGCCACCGCGGCATACCGGTCGTAGTCCAGGTGGGGGTCATCGACGCCGACGAACTCCACAGCGAGGTCACCGACGTCGAGCACGGCGCGGGCATTGTTGAGGTCGTGCCACCCGGCCGCGCGGAAAGCGGTGACGAGTTCCTCGGTCGGCAGGCGACTCGTCTGGCCGAGGCCTTTGCGGTAATCGGCGGAGAGGTAACGCGCGGGGTTCTTGGGCGTCGGCGCGAAGTAGTCGTTGGACCCGAGAACGAAGACGCCGGGGAACTCGAGCAACCCGCCGAGCGCCGAGAGTGCGGCGGGGACCGCGCCCAGATCAGCGAGGTTGTCGCCAGTGTTGATGACGAGGTCCGGGCGCAGATCGGCGAGCCGCTGCACCCACTCAATCTTGCGGGCCTGTCGCGGCACCAGGTGCATGTCGCTGACCTGCACGATCACTATCGGCTTCGCGCCTGCGGGCAGGACCGGCAAGGTGAACCGCCGGACGACGAAGGCATTGCGCTCGATGCCGGCCGCATAGCCGAGACCGGCGAGACCCGCCCCCGCGACCACTGCGGCGGTGCGTACGAGCGGGTGCATCGGGACAGTCTCGCAGACCACCGACATGGCCGCCCCAACTCTGCGGACGAAAACGAGTTGTCACGCGCTGCGACACTGGAGATATGAGTGACACGTTGAAGAAGACCCTCGAGGACGACCTCCACACCGCCATGCGGGCCCGTGATCGGGTGCGCGTCGGGACGCTGCGGATGGCCCTGACGGCGATCACCAACGAGGAAGTCAGCGGCGAGACCGCCCGCGTGCTGACCGACGTCGAGGTGATGAAGGTGCTTGGCAAGGAAGCCAAGAAGCGGCGTGAGTCGGCCGCGGCATACGAGCTGGCGCAGCGGCCGGCGCTCGTGGCGCAAGAGGTTGCCGAGCTCGCGGTTCTCGAGGGATACCTGCCGACCCAGCTCGGCGACGATGCCATCGCGCGGACGGTCGAGGAGGTCATCGCTGCGACCGGTGCCATCGGTATGCCGCAGCTTGGCATGGTGATGAAGGCCGTCCAGGCCCAACTCGCCGGGCAAGCCGACGGCGGGCGCGTCGCGGCGATCGTCAAGGCGAAGCTCACTGGCAAATAGCCCGCAGGTCCCGGGGAGGCCGCGCGAGGCTCAGCGGAAAGTGGCGGGAAGCAGCGGTCGGCCAAAAGCAGACGGTGAGCCGCGCCCCTAGGGCTTCGTGGTGCTCGAGCTTGGCTTGGGGGTCGTCGAGGGGGATGTCGACGGCGTGGTCGTGCTTGGTTTCGTGGCCGGGGGCGGAGGCTTCGGGGCCACCGGCGGCACGCCCGTGGATAGCTGCAGGCCGATCGTCGTGCCCTTGGCTGCGGTCCCGGCGGGAACCGTTGAGATGACGGCGCCGGCGGGGAGGCCGCTCGCGTAGTTGCCGACGATGGTGACCTCGAAGCCAGCGTCGCGCAGGATCGCGGTGGCTTCGCCAACGGACCGGCCGTACACGTTGGGGACCGAGACCCTGTCGCCATACAGCACCGTTGCGCTCGGCGGGTTGAAGCTGACGACCGGCATCGGCGCGACGAGTGACCGCATGATCGTGCCCCACAACGGTGCGGCGATCGTGCCACCGAACACGTTGCTGTAGTAGCGCCCGCCGATTGTGATCTTGTCCATCTCGCGGGCCTTCGTCGGGGTGCCGACATACACGGCGGTCGCCAGTTGAGGTGTGAAGCCGACGAACCAGGACTGCTGGTGCCCCTCGTGGGTCCCGGTCTTCCCGGCGGCCGGGCGGCCGATCCCCGCGGCGACACCGGTGCCGCTGGTGATGACGCCGCGAAGTAGCTCCGTCGCGCCTCGGGCGACGTCCGGGTCGATGACCTGCTTGCACTTGCTCGCGGGCAGTTTGAGGGCCTTACCGTTGGGGAAGGTGATCGACTCGATCGGGTTGATCTCGCAGCTCTTGCCCTCGGCGGCTAGCGTGGCGTAGGCGTTGGCCAGGGTCAGGGGCGGAATTGAGCCGGACCCAAGGACAATGTCGGAGGGGTTGGAGGTGATCTGGTCGCCGTTGCCTTGACGTATGCCCATCCGAGTCATCGTCTGGCGGACGTCGCAGGCCCCGAGCGCGATCGCCGAAGACGCAAAGGCGGTGTTGACCGAGCCTGCGACAGCGTGGCGGAACGACATGAGGCCACCGCCTTCGCTGACGTCGTTCGAGACCTCCCACACGTTCGCGGAGCACTCGTCGTGGTATTCGCTTGCGAGGTACGTCGCTGCCCGGTCCTTCCCCGGGCCGGCGAACTTCGACGGGACGGTCCCGTCGACCGGCCAGCCTCGCTCGAGCGCCGTGACGATGGTTCCGACCTTGGCGGTCGATCCGATCGCGAAGCCGAGAGTGCCGCCATACGCGACCGGGCTCACCCAACTTTGCTGGGTCCGCCCGAGGAGGAATTGCGGGTCAGGCTGACCGTCGGCCAGCACCGGCACCTTGGTGTCGACGTTGAAGAGCGACGTTTGCACCATCGCGAGGAGCTTCCCGGTGCCGGGCTCGACGACGGCGGCTGCCGCACCAACCCCGGACGGATCACCCGAGGGCACGACCGACGTGAGCTCGCGGAAGATCGTCTCCTGCCAGTCGGAGCGCAGCGTCGTCTTGATCTTCAGGCCTCCGCGGTTGACGGCGAGCATGCGCTCGTCCTCGTTGGCTCCCAGGGCTGGCAGCTTCTTCAAGTAGTCGATGACGTAGTTGCAGAAGAACGGTTGCGACGACCGGGCGCAGGTGCCACCAGCGTTTTGACGGATCCGGAGCATGCTCTCGACGGTGGGAACCTTGGCCGCCTCGGCCTCGGCCGACGTAACGATGCCGAGTTGGGCCATCCGGTCGAGGACGACGTTTCGGCGGCGCTCGGCGACGTCGGGGTGGTTGCGCGGGTCGGTCGTCCCCGGCATCTGGACAACACCGGCGAGGGTGGCGGCCTGGCTCAAATCGAGTTGGCTCGCGTGCTTGCCGAAATAGTGCAGTGCCGCCGCTTCGATGCCGTACGCCTGGTCCCCGTAGTAGGCGAGGTTGAGGTAGCCCTCGAGGATTTGGTCCTTGGTCATCGTCTCCTCGACGATGAGCGCGAGCTTCATTTCGCGGATCTTGCGGGCATAGTTCTTGCGCACGGCGTCGGCGGCCTTGGCGTCGTCGCCCGCCTTGAGGGCCGCTTCTTGGAGGGTGAGCTTGACGAATTGTTGCGTGAGGGTGGAGCCACCTTGGCTCGCCCCACCGGCCGTGAGGTTGGTGAAGAAGGCGCGGCCCGTGCCGCGCACGTCGATCGCGCCGTGCTCATAGAACCGGCTGTCCTCGATCGCGATTTGCGCCTGTTGCATGATCGGCGCGACCTTCTTGAGTTTGACGAGAATCCGGTTCTGGTCATACGGCGTAGCGATCTTGACGTTGTTGGCGTCGACGATGACCGACTGCTGACTCAGCTCGGTGGTCTCGAAATCCTCGGGCTCCTCGAAGGCGGCGATAGTGCCGTTGCTCGCTGTTCCAAGAGCGGCGACACTCGGGATAAAGAGCCCCGCGGCGAGCACGCCCATCCCGACGCTGACGGCGACGAAGGCTGCAAGAAGCGACAACAGGTGCGGCATCGAGGCACGGTCCGGACGCACAGGCATAGGGGTCAGATTAACCGGCGAGGCTGACAACTCCTACACCTTGTCGACGCGCCGCTCTGCCACGTTGTCGACGCGCCGCGACTGTCGACGCCCGGAGGTTACGTCGTGGCGCGCGCTGCGCCCCGGGTTGGTGTCAACTCCCGAGGGCCGAGCCAACCTCTCGAAGGCCTTCGAGGTCGTGAATGTCTCGCGACGACGCGGGCACTTCGACGACGGCAATGCCGGGGTGGGCTGTGGTGAAGCGGCCGATGTGGGCGCGATGGCGTGCGGCCGTCGTTGCGAGGTCGGCGTGGAGCCGCAGCAGATCTGCCGTCGTCGAGTCGCCCGCGCCCATCGCGTCGAGGGCGTCGGCGGCATCGCGGGCCCGCCCCGCATCGAGGCGTCCGCCGACCTGCTGGACACGGTTGACGACGACTCCCGCCAGCGGCATGGATTCGAGGGCGAGCCGCTCGACGAAGAACGCGGCCTCGCGCATCGCGTCCCGATCGGGTGAGGCGACGACAAGGAAGGCGGTCTCCCGGTTCTGCAGCAACGCATACGTCTGGTCGGCGCGCTCGCGGAACCCACCGAACATCGTGTCGAGCGCCGCGACAAACGTCTGCACGTCGAGGAGTAATTGACCGCCAAGAATTTTTGTCATGATGCCGGTGACGAAGCTCATCGCGCTCGTGAGCGCCTTGAGATACGCCCGCCCGCCGACCTTTGCGGGCGCCATGAGAAGCCGGATGAACCGACCGTCGAGGAATGACCCGAGCCGTTTGGGTGCGTCGAGGAAATCGAGCGCTGATCGTGACGGTGGGGTGTCGACGATGATGAGATCCCAGCGACGCTCACGGTCGATCTGAGCCCGAAGCTGGCCGAGCTTTTCCATCGCCATGTATTCCTGGGTTCCCGCGAAGGAACTCGACAAGGCCACATAGAAGGGGTTAGCGAGAATCGCTGCGGCCTTCTCGGGTGTCGAGTGCGCAAGGACGACATCGTCGAAGGTTCGCTTCATGTCGAGCATCATTGCGTCGAGCGACCCACCGGCCGAGGTGTCGATGTTGACGACCGGACGGGGGGTGTTGTCGAGTGCGGTCAACCCGAGGGATTGGGCGAGTCGCAGCGCCGGGTCGATCGTCAAAACGACGACGTGTCGACCGGCCTCTGCGGCCCGCAGACCGAGCGCGGCGGCCGTCGTTGTCTTGCCGACCCCGCCGGACCCGCAACACACGACGATCCGTACGGCCGGGTTGGCGACGAGGTCATCGACGTCGAGGGCGGTGGTGGGACGGGACGGCATCAGATCATCCCCTGGGTGGCGAGTTCGTCGGCGAGCACACCGATGCCCCCGGATTCGATTCCGTCGGCGAGCTGCGGCAGATAGAACACGGCCCGACCCAGGTGTTGGATGCGCTGATCCTGCTCGGCCTGCAAGTCGAGACGTTCGGCGTGCTCACGGGCCTCGGCAAGCAGGGTCGCACCGACGGACTCCCCGTCAGGGATGCCGACCGCACTCAACTCCCTGGCGACCCGCGGCTTCAGGGTCAGCTCGGCCCCCGAGGCGACCAGGTCGAGGTCGGCGTCGTTGAGGATCGGGTCGCGCACCTGATTGACGATGACGGCACCGACCGGCAGTCCGGCCGCAGTGAGGTCCCGCACAGCATCGAGGCACTCCTGGACCGGCATTTCTTCGAGCAGCGTGGCGATGTGGACGGCGGTCGCCCGGCTGTGCAGGAGCCGGGTGATCGAGTCGGCCTGATTCTTGATCGGCCCCATCCGGGCGACCTCGGCGACCTCTTCGTTGACCCCGAGGAAGCGCACAACGCGACCGGTCGGCGGGGCGTCAAGGACGACGGCGTCATACGTGCGTGTTCCACCCCGACCGCGGCCCTCGGTGCGACCGACCGCCTCGTAGACCTTGCCGATGAGGAGGACGTCGCGCACGCCTGGTGCGATGGTTGTCGCGAAGTCGATGGCGCCGACCCGTTCGAGCAGTGCCCCGGTGCGGCCGAGTTTGTAGAACTTTTGGAGGTATTCGAGGAGTGCGGCCTTCGGCTCCACAGACAGGCCCCACAGTGATCCCCCCGAGGGGTCGGCGAACAGTTGGCGTTCGTCGGTGCTCAGCGGGCTGACGTCGAAGGTCTGGGCGATCCCTTGGCGCCCCTCAACTTCGACGAGGAGCACCTTGTGGGCCTGCCGGGCGAGGGCCACCGCGAGCGCGGCCGCGGTCGTCGTCTTCCCGGTGCCACCCTTGCCGGTGACGATGTGGAAGCGCACGCCCGCACCGTTGGAGACGGGTGCGGCGGCATCAACGGGGGATTGCGGCACTCGACAACTCTACGAGCCGAACGGGGTTCCCGGCCCCGAGGTAGTCTCGCCGCCATGACCACGTGGGAGTACGCGACTGTGCCCTTGATCGTTCACGCCACCAAGGCGATCCTCGATAACTGGGGCCAGGACGGTTGGGAACTTGTCCAGGTTGTCGCCGGCCCCGACGGAAACGGTCTCGTCGCCTACCTCAAACGCCCGAAGGAGTGACCCATGTCGGTAGTTGAAGACCGCCTCGCCGCGCTGGGGTTGACGGTCCCCGAGGTCGCTGCCCCACTCGCCTCGTACGTGCCCGCCCTGGCTCACGGCGGCCTGGTTTATACGTCCGGTCAGCTTCCGATGGTCGCCGGTGTTCTTGCGGCGACGGGCAAGGTGGGTGTGGGCGAGGGCCTCATCGACCCGGAAACCGCCAAGGAACTCGCCCAGCGTTGCGCTCTCAACGCGATCGCCGCGGTGAAGTCGGTCGTCGGGGATCTCGATCGGGTCACCCAGGTCGTCAAGGTCGTCGGCTTCGTTGCGAGCGATCCCGCTTTCACCGGTCACCCGGGCGTGGTCAATGGCGCGAGTGAGTTGCTCGGCGCCGCGTTCGGTGACGCCGGTCGGCATGCTCGCTCGGCGGTGGGGGTGGCGAGCCTGCCGCTCGATGCCCCGGTCGAGGTCGAGATCGTCGTCGCCGTTTCCTGACCCGCCTTTATTCAGGCCCCGGTATGCCGATTCGCGAGTTCCCGGTGTCGCGCACGCCCGCGGCCCTCGCCGTCCTGGAGGCGTATGCCGCCTCGCCGCAGTCGTGGCCGTCGCCACCGGTGCGGCCCGCGGCAACGGTGATGTTGTTGCGAGAGGGGCCTTCGGGTCTCGAGGTGTTTATGCAGCGCCGGGTCGCGTCGATGGAGTTCGCGCCGCGCCGGCATGTCTTCCCCGGTGGTGGCGTCGATGCGGGGGATGCCGCTGCGGATATCCCGTGGGTCGGTCCGAGCGCCGAGGAGTGGGCGCAGGTGCTCGCGGTGCCGGTCGATGAGGCGCGGGCGCTTGTTGTCGCGGCGATCAGGGAACTGTTCGAGGAGTGCGGGGTCCTGCTCGCCAGCGTGCCGGGAGTCCCCTCCGCTGGGGTGGCGGGCGACGCCGAGGTGGTGGGCAGCGCCGGGGTGGTGGGCGGCGCCGGGGTGGGGCGCGTCGCGTCTCTCGACCCGGACGCGCTCGAGGCTTGGCGCGGGTCAGAGTGGGCGGCTGCCCGGCGGGCGATCGCCCGCCGGGAGCGCTCGTTCGCGGAATTCCTGAGCTCGGCGGGACTCGTCGCGCGCACGGATCTGCTCGGGTACTACGCCCGATGGGTGACGCCCGAGATCGAGCCGCGCCGCTACGACACCCACTTCTTCACCGCGATGATGCCGACCGGCCAGCGGGCCGATGCCGCGACCTCCGAGGCCCAATCCGCGGGTTGGGTGGTCCCCGCGGCCATGCTCGCCGCGGCGACGACGGGGACCGCCCTGCTCATGCCGCCGACGGTGATCGCGCTAGAGGCCGTGGCTGGCGCCACCCAGGCGGCCGAACTCGTCGGTCGCCGCGAACGCGTTCCCCTGATCCGCACGATCCCGGCGCGGACGCCGACCGGCTGGGTCATGCAGGCGGTGATCCCGTGAGCGGCATACCGGAACCCGTGAGCGGCATACGAACGCCGCCGCCATCTGCCACCTTGGGGCCGTGGGCGGGCGGGGAGATCACCACGCGGGCCACGTGTGTGCTTGCGCCGAATCCCGGCCCGATGACCCTGGATGGCACCAACACCTGGGTTCTGCTGGAGCCTGGCGGCGAACACGCCCTCGTCGTCGACCCCGGCCCCGCCGACGAAGCCCACCTCCGGGCGATCTGCGACCTGGTCGCCAGCCGCGGGGCCAGGGTGACGACAACCGTTTTGACGCATGGGCATGCCGACCACGCCGAGGGGGCGCCCCGATTCGCGCAGCTCACCGGCGCCCCCACGGTCGCGCTCGGGGACGGGCACGACGATCTCGACGACGGTTCGGTACTCACCGCCGGCGACCTCGTCGTGCGGGTGATCGCTACCGCGGGACACACCAGCGATTCGTTGAGCCTCGTCCTGGAGAGCGATCACGCCCTCTTGACCGGCGACACCGTATTGGGGCGGGGCACCACCGTCGTCGCGCACCCCGATGGTGAGCTTGCGGCATACCTCGGGTCGTTGGAGCGCATCCGGGCGCTGACCGGCAGTGGTGAGGTCGTGCGCATCCTGCCCGGGCATGGGCCGGTCGTGCCGGACGCGGCAGCGATGGTCGCCTTCTATCAGGTTCATCGGCGGGAGCGGCTCGATCAGGTCCGAGCGGCGCTCGCCGATGGCGCGGCCGCGGAGGACGATCCGGTCGAGGGGGTGCTGCGGCGGGTGTATGCGGCGGTGCCGGTCAGCGTATGGCCAGCCGCGCGCCTGTCGATCCGCGCGCAAATCGCGTTTCTGCGCCGCCGCTGACCGGGCGGCTCGCCCGCAGGGTAGCGCCGAGCCGGGCGCGGTGCGAGGTCGCGCAGACGCGGGTCGATCGCGGGTGGTCGAGCAGACGCAAGGCCGTGTGGGCGGGTGCAGCGCGGGTGGTTAGCAGGCGGTCAGCGGGCGCGGGTGGTTAGCGGGCGCGGGTGGTTAGCAGGCGGTCAGCGGGCGGGCGGTCAGCGCGCGCGGCGGCGAAGGCGTTCGACGTCGAGCAGCAGAACGGCCCGGGCTTCGAGCTTGAGCCAACCGC
>CAZACX010000026.1:0-15974 GCA_964483685.1 uncultured Intrasporangiaceae bacterium | reverse complement strand
AGGCGTTCGACGTCGAGCAGCAGAACGGCCCGGGCTTCGAGCTTGAGCCAACCGCGGGTCGCGAAGTCCGCAAGGGCCTTGTTCACCGTCTCGCGGGAGGCGCCGACGAGTTGCGCGAGCTCCTCCTGGGTGAGGTCGTGGCCGACGAGAACGCCGTCCTCGACCGGGCGACCGAAGCGGCCAGAGAGTTCGAGAAGTGCCTTGGCGACTCGGCCGGGAACGTCAGTGAAGACGAGGTCGGCGAGGTTCTCGTTGGTGCGGCGCAGGCGGCGGGCGAGCGCGGAGAGCAGCGTGAACGCGACCTGCGGGTGGGTCGCGAGGTAGCCGTGGAGGGACTCCGTCCCGAGGCCGACGAGTTGAGTCTCCGCGACCGCGGTGGCGGTTGCGGTGCGGGCGCCGGGATCAAAGAGGCTCAGCTCACCGAACATCTCACCCGGCCCCAAAATGGCAAGGAGGTTCTCGCGGCCATCCAAGCTGGTGCGGCCAAGTTTGACCTTGCCCTCGGTGATCACATAGAGACGGTCGCCCTGGTCGCCCTCGTGGAACAAGATGTCGCCGCGCTCCATACGAATCGGCGTCATCGAGGCCAACAAATCAGCTGTCGCCGATTCATTCAGACCGGCGAAAAGGGGGGCTCGGCGCAACACGTCGTGATCCACGTGGGTAGTGTGCCAGAACACCCCTGATCTGGCACGGAGCGCGTCTCGCGCAACGGACACGGGCGCGACTTTGGGGCGCTTCGTCTCGCGCAACGGACACCGCGGCGATGGCCCGAGCGCCTCTCGGCGACTGGCCCGAGCGCCCCGCGCCGTAAGGTGGCGGGGTGCCGATCGCCGAGACCCCACTGGCGCGCACCCGTCGCGCGCGCCGGATCTATCGCGACCTTCACGACACCTACCCCTACGCCCCTTGCGAACTTGACTTCGAGACGCCGCTGCAACTTCTGGTCGCGACGATCCTCTCCGCCCAGTCCACCGATGTCGGTGTCAACAAGGTGACTCCGGCCCTGTTCGCGCGCTACCGGACGGCCGGTGACTATGCGAACGCCGACCGGGCGGAGCTGGAGACCCTCGTGAAGTCGACGGGCTTCTTTCGCGCGAAGTCCGATGCCCTCATCAAGCTTGGCATGGCACTACAAGAGCGGTATGCCGGTGAGGTCCCCGGCAAGCTGAAGGACCTCGTCACCCTGCCCGGCGTGGGCCGCAAGACGGCAAACGTTGTCCTCGGCAACGCGTTCGGGGTCCCGGGGATCACCGTCGATACCCACTTTGGGCGGCTCGCGCGTCGCTGGGAGTGGACCGTCGAGGAGGACCCGGTCAAGGTCGAAGCCGAGGTCGGCGCCCTCATCCCCAAGCGGGACTGGACGATGCTCTCGCACGTCGTCATCTTCCATGGGCGCCGGATGTGCCACGCCCGCAAACCTGCGTGCGGTGCCTGTCCGATCGCACGGCTGTGCCCGGCATACGGCATTGGGGAGACGGATCCGGAGCGGGCGGCGGCGTTGCTGAAGTTCGAACTCGCACCCGGTGCGGCCGGTTCGCCGGCTGCGGGATCGCTGGCCGCGGGATCGCCGGCTGCGGGATCGCCCGGGGCCTCGGGATGACTGGGGCCTCGGGATGACTGGGCCTGCCGCGCGCCGGTTGCCGCCGCGCCCGCCGTGGTTGAACGAGGTGCCGCAACGCCTCGCGCAGGCGTCCCCGAGCTATTTCGAGGAGTTTGCGCCGCCGCCGCGTGTCGAACGCCATGCCGCGGTGCTCATCCTCGTTGCGCCGAACGCGTTGGGCGGGGAGGACGTGTTGCTTACCGAGCGGGCCAGTCACCTGCGGGCCCATGCCGGGCAGGTTTCGTTTCCCGGCGGGCGCCTCGACCCGGGGGACGACGGCCCGGTGGGGGCGGCGCTGCGGGAAGCGAACGAGGAGGTGGGCGTCGTCGCGGCGCACGTCGACATCGTCGCTGAGTTGCCGCCGCTGTGGCTCTCGCCGAGCAGCAACAGTGTGACGCCGGTGCTCGGTTGGTGGCACGAACCGGCCGAGATGCACATCGTCAACCCGCACGAGGTCGCCCGGGCGGTGCGAGCCCGGATCCCCGAGCTGATCGACCCGGCGAACCGGTTCACGGTGACGACGCCGATCGGATTCACGAGCCCGGGATTCGAAGTCGAGGGACTCTTTGTTTGGGGTTTCACCGCGAAAGTGCTCGACGCGCTCCTCGACGCTGTCGGGCTGGCGGTGCCCTGGGATGTCGAGCGGTCCCGGCCGTTGCCGCAGTTCATCCTGGACGCGTACTAGCGCGGCACCGCCTAACGACGCCCGCGCGCCAAAACCTGCGCGACCATGCGAGAAGCAGAGGAAAGGACGCAACGATGAGTTTCTACCTGATTCGACCCGACGAAACCGAAGAGCCCACGTGGGTGGCGGTGGAGTACCCCGCCAGCTCGATGAGCGTTTACGTGTGGGTGCCAGCCCTGGGCAGGTTCGTGTACAGCCCGGAGATGAGCAGCGAGTTCGGGTACTCGCTCCGCGAGACCTTGTTCGACCGGATCAGCACCGAGGAAGCCACCGAAGTGGTGACCGCGGGCAAACTGGGCGTTCGTGACGGTCGCGTGTTCAAGGACCTCATGGCGACACTCGCCGCGCAACCGCGCACCCTCACCGTCGAACAGGTGCTTCCTGGCGCCCACGGCGCGTAACCCCAACACCGGACGGACAGCAGCCGCTGGGAGCCCGAGACTCAGCGGGGCGGGAGCCCGAGACCGTTCAACCAGTCGATGAGGATGGCGTTGACAGCGTCCGGGGCTTCCTCCGCGACGAAGTGGCCGGCGCCGGGCGTGCTCTCCAGCCGCAGGCGCCCGCCGATGGAGCGCGCAATCTCCAGCGCCGATTCGCCGGTCGCGACCGGGTCGTTTTGGCCGTGCACGATCAGGGTCGGCGCATGGCCCGCGGCGGCAACGACAGCCAACCGTCGACGCTCACGCCAATTGGGGCGGAGCCGATCAAAGGACGCGACCGCGGCGGGGGCGACAAACGGCTGGGCGAGCGCCGCGGCATACCGCTCGATGACCTCCGGGGTGACCCAGGTGGCGGAGGTACCCGAGGCATCCCGCAGCAGCGCGGCGAGGTCCGCGGCGGCTTGGGTGGCGGCGCCGGAGCCGCGGGTACGCAGAAACTGGGCGCGCAGGGCTCGGCGATAACGGTCCAGTCGCCGTGGTGGCAGCGGCCGGACTCGCCCGTGCCGGGTGCGGGGGTGGGGCATCGCGACGAGGGCGATCCCGGCGGTCACGTCCGGGTGCAACCCCGGCAGGTACCGGCAGGTCCAGGCGCCCATGCCCTGCCCGACGAAGACGGCACGTTCGGCGCCGAGGCTGCGCACCAGCGCGACAAGGTCGGCCGCGCAGGTGTCGAGGTCGTACCCGTGCGGCGGTTTGTCGGAGCCACCGAAGCCGCGCACGTCGACGGCGACGGCGTGATAGCCCGCCGCGGCGAGAGCCGGGAGTTGATGGCGCCACGACCACCAGAAACCTGGGTAGCCGTGGACGAGGACAACGGTCGGGCCGGAGCCCGCCTCGACGACATAGAACCGGGCACCGTTGGCCGCGACGAAGCGCCCCTCCCAGGGGCCGGGCACGCTGAAGACGTCATCCATGGGCGCGTCCGGGTGCGGCGGCGGGCGGCGGGGAGGCGATCAGGCTGCGGATTTGACCGCGGCGATCGTTTTCTGTGCCTCGCTGATGGCCTTCTCGGGCTTCGGTCGCGCCGAGGACAGGGCCTTCTTGCCCATCAACGCGAGGATCGCCGCGACGAGGAAGAGCACCGCCGTGACAATGAGGTATGCCGCCCACGTCGCGAGCCAGATGGCCACCACCTGGGCAAGGGTGTGGAACAGGAAGATCAGGCCGAGGAGCCCGAGGAATGCGGCGCCGCCAAGCAGCCCCGCCCCCTTCCCGGCGACCTTGACGCCACCGGTGACCTCGGCCTTGGCGAGAGCAATCTCGCTGCGAACCAGGGTCGACATCTCATTGGACGCGTCGGCGACCAACTGCCCGATCGTGCGTTCGGGTCCGCTAGAGAGGCTTGCCACGCCGCTCACGATAGCCCTTCCCCGCCGGGGAATGTCGTTCAGCCTGCCCAAAGGCGCCCGCGGCGGTGCGACAACGCTCGGGTATGCCGCTGGCGCACCTCGCGCTGTCAGCCGCGGACGCGCCTCGCGCTGTCAGTCGCCCCCGTCAGTGGTCGTTGCTCAACTCCTCGGTCTCGACGCGCCGGTAATGCCGGTTCCGGGACCGCAGGACGAGACCGGCGAGCGCCGCAGCCAGGAGGGAGCCGGCGAGGACGGCAATCTTGACATCCTCGCTGAGGGTCGGATCGGCACCATACGAGAGTTCCCCGATGAGGAGGGACACGGTGAAGCCGATCCCGGTCAACAGGGACAGCCCGAGGACATCGATCCACGCGAGGTCCTCGTCGAGTTGCGCCTTCGTGAACCTGGCGAGCAGGTACGTCGCACCGAACACCCCGACAACCTTGCCGAGGACAAGTCCGGCGATGACCCCGATCGTCACCGGCTCGACGAGGGCGTCGCCCAGGCCACCGCAGACAACGGTCACCCCGGCCGCAAAGAACGCGAACACCGGAACCGCGAGACCGGCCGACAACGGCCGCACCGTGTGCTCGAACCTGTGCGCGATGTCGGTCTTGCGGTCATGCGTGCTCATCGCCGGCACCGAGGCGCGCGGCTTGACCGGAACGACGAGGCCCAGCAACACCCCCGCCACCGTCGCGTGGACCCCGGAGGCGTGGACCAACCCCCAGGTGAGCAGGGCGAGCGGAACGAGCAGGGCGGCATACGTGATCCGGCGTTGCGTGAGGGCCGCGAACGCACCCAGCGGCACGAGTGCGAGCAGGAGCGGGGTGATGGCCAGGTCGTCGGTATAGGCGATCGCGATGATCGTGATGGCGATGAGGTCATCGACGACGGCGAGGGTCAACAGGAACGAACGCAGGCCGCTCGGCAGGTGTGATCCGAGGACGGCAAGGACGGCGAGCGCGAACGCGATGTCCGTCGCCGTCGGGATCGCCCAGCCGTGCATCGCACTGCCGGAGGCGCCCAGGAGGTGGGCGGTGATCAGGAAGGTGACGGCCGGGAGGACGACGCCGGCAACCGCGGCCACGACCGGCAGCACGGCTTTTGCGGGGTCGCGCAGATCGCCGACGAGGAGTTCACGTTTGAGTTCGAGTGCGGCGACGAAGAAGAAGATGGCGAGCAGTCCGTCACCGGCCCAGTGGCCCAGCGTGAGGTTGAGGTGCCCCCATTGCGGGCCGACGGCGAAGTCGCGCAGCCCGGCATACGCATCCCGCCAGGGGCTGTTCGCCCAAAGCAGGGCGGCGATGGCGGCGAGGAGCAGCAGGCTGCCGCCGACGGTTTCGGTGCGCAGCGCGGAGCGAACGAATTCGGCCTCGGCCCAACTCGGGCGGTCAAACAGTTTCAGCTGGCCCGGCGGGAGGCTCGCGCCCGGGTCCGGCGGCGGGGTTCTGGGGGAATCGGGTGTGGGCGGTGGCGTAGGGCTAGGCATCTGAGCCTCTCGAAGGGTCGCGTTCGCTACCGCTGACCAGTCGTCCCGGCGCTGCGTAGGGAGAGTTTAGTGTCCCGCACATCATGTCCCCGCGGAATTTCCCCGCCGACTCGGTCCCTCAGGCGTCGGCGAGCTCTCGAGCGGCGGTGCGGCGGGCAACGCCGTCGTCGTCGACCGTGTCGAAGAACCCGCCGACGACGTCCTCCAACTGGTCGAGTGAGTTGGCGGCAAAGAGGACCGGCTGGTACGTCGTGATGTCGTAGTCGATCGTCGTCATCGCCGCCACGTCGAGCGGCCGAATCTCCATGTGGGCGAACGCATCCATCTCGCCATAGGAGGAGAGAATCCCGGCGCCATAGGCCGTGAGTTCGCCTCGCTCCCAGATCACCCCGAACTCGATCGTGAACCAGAACACGTCGGCAATGGCCTTCATCGCGGCGTCCGATTCCACCCGCAACGAGGCCAATCCGGCGGCTTCGGTGAGCCGGGCAAATCGGGGGCTGGCGAGCTGATTGGCATGCCCGACAACTTCGTGAATGATGTCCGGTTCGGGGGTGTAGAGCGGCTGCGAGGGGTGGCGCAGGTATTGCGTCGAGTGGAACACCCGGCGCGCCAGCCCGGCATAGAACTCGCGCAGGGGCACCAAACCCGGGGCCGCGGCATACGTCCACCCGGTCCGGGGCAGGAGCGCGGCGCTGACGTCGGTGAGTTGCGGGACGGCGTCGCTCGGCAGGGTGAGGGCGCGTTTGGCGGCGAGGAATTCGGGGTGCGCGGCGTGGGTGTGCTTGGGTGCGAGCTCGGCGCAGACGATCGCCCAAACCTCGTGCTCGGCGGGGGTGTAGTCGATCCTCGGTGCAGGCCCACCCGGTTGGGCCGCGAGCGCGGCGGCGGCGATCTGCCCTCGCCGGGCGCGGTATGCCGGATCGGTGAGCCCCGGGTGGTTGTCGCCGAGGTGGACGTCGATGGTTCCGTCGGCGCGACGGGTCACCGTGGAATAGAGCTGCCGCTCACCGACCATCACTGCCTCCTGCGTTGCCCGCGTCGCCGTTGACGGCGCCGCGGGAGGTCACAGTGCAGCACTGCGCGACATGGTCTGGCTAGTCTGCCTGTCCGAGCAGGTCATTGCTCCCAGAATTGTGCATCTCCTGGGCTCTAGCGCTGGACAATGTGCCCAATGAGGCGCAGCGCTCCATAGCCCGACGCAGTCCAGCGCGGCGCAGCCCGGCGAAGCGCGGCCCCACGCAGCACAGCCGACGAAACGCGGCCCCACGCAGCGCAGCCCGGCGCGCCCGGCGCAGCGCAGCCCGGCCGACGCATCACGTCGGCCGGGCTGGCGGGGTCAGGACGACGCGAGGTTGCCCTTGATCAGGTTCATCACCGAAGAATCGGCGAGGGTGGTCACATCGCCGACTTCGCGACCCTCGGCAACGTCCTTCAGCAGGCGCCGCATGATCTTGCCGGAGCGGGTCTTGGGGAGCTCGGTGACGATCGTGATCGAACGCGGCTTGGCGATCGGGCCGATCTCCTTGGCGACGTGATTGCGGAGTTCCTTGACGAGGTCGTCCTCGCTGGCGTGCTCGTCCACGGCCTCCTGGCGGAGGATGACGAACGCGCACACCGCCTGACCGGTCGTTTCGTCGGACGCACCAACGACGGCGGCCTCGGCGACGGCGTGGTGCGAAACGAGCGCCGACTCGATCTCCGCGGTCGACATGCGGTGACCCGAGACATTCATGACGTCATCGACACGGCCGAGGAGCCAGATGTTGCCGTCGGCGTCGTATTTGGCGCCGTCCCCGGCGAAGTAGTACGCGGGCCCGAACCGGCTCCAGTAGGTGTCGCGGTAGCGCTCCGGGTCGCCCCAGAGGCCGCGCAACATCCCTGGCCAGGGCTTGGTGAGCACGAGGTAGCCGACCTTCTCGGGTTCGGTGAACGGGTGCCCCTCGTCGTCGAGGATCTCCGCGGAAATCCCGGGGATCGGCCGTTGCGCCGAGCCAGGCTCCAGGGTCGTGACGCCGGGGAGCGGGCTGATCATGATGCCGCCCGTCTCGGTCTGCCACCAGGTGTCGACGATCGGGCACCGGTCGCCGCCGAGGTACTTGCGATACCACAGCCATGCCTCCGGGTTGATCGGCTCGCCGACGCTCCCAAGGACCCGCAGAGACGACAAGTCGAACTTGTCGGGAATGTCGTGTCCCCACTTCATGAACGTGCGCACGGCGGTCGGAGCGGTGTAAAGAATCGTCACGCCGTACTTCTGGATGATTTCCCACCAGCGGCCCTGGTGGGGGCTGTCCGGGGTTCCTTCGTACATCACCTGGGTCGCGCCATTGGCGAGCGGGCCATAAACGATGTAGGAGTGACCGGTCACCCAACCGATATCGGCGGTACACCAATAAATATCCTTCTCGGGGTGGAGATCGTGGACGACCGAGTTCGTGTAAGCGGCCTGCGTCAAATAGCCGCCTGTGGTGTGGAAGATTCCCTTGGGCTTGCCCGTCGTCCCGCTGGTGTAAAGGATGAAGAGCGGGTGTTCGCTGTCGTGGGGCACCGGAACGTGGGCGTCGCTCGCCGCGGCGAGAGCCTCGTGCCACCACACGTCCCGGCCGTCGGTCCACGGGGTGTCCTGGCCGGTGCGCCGGACGACCAAGACCTGCTCGACAGTGGTTTCGGCGTGTTCGAGGGCCGCGTCCACGGCCGGTTTGAGGGCCGAGGGGGCCCCGCGCCGGTAGCCTCCATCGGCGGTGATGACGAGTTTGCAGGAGGCGTCATTGATCCGGGTGTTGAGCGCCTCGGCGGAGAACCCGCCAAAGACGACGGAGTGCGGCGCCCCGATCCGGGCGCACGCGAGCATGGCAATTGCCGCTTCGGGGATCATCGGCAGGTAGATCGCGACGGTGTCGCCTTTGCCGACTCCGAGCGTCTCGAGCGCATTGGCGGCCTTACAGATCTCCTTGTGGAGGTCGGCATACGTCAGGGTTTGGGTGTCTCCGGGCTCACCCTCGAAATGGATCGCGACCCGATCGCCGTTGCCCGCTTCGACGTGGCGGTCGACGCAGTTGTAGGCCGCGTTGAGTTCGCCCCCGACGAACCATTTGGCAAACGGCGCCTGTGTCCAGTCCAGGGTTTGGTCGAAGTCGGTCGCCCAGGTGATCCGCTCGCGTGCCTGGGTCGCCCAGAAGCCCTCATAGTCGGCCTCCGCATCGGCGAACATCTGCGCGGTCCCATTTGCCTGCGCCGCGAATGCGGGGTCTGGCGGGAAGGTGTGGTGCTCATGCGACAGGCTTTCCTCGGACACGTCCGCTCCTTCGTTCGACGCCTCGATGCGTATGGGCGTAGCCAACCGTCCGCGGTCGCGCTCGGCAACCGCTGGGGTCGGCTCGCGCGCCGGGCGGGCGACTCGGGGCGACGGGCGGCACCCGGCACCTCGCCCGGCGCGCGTGACCCGGCGCACCTGACGTGGCGCGCTCCGTGGCGAACCTCGCCCGGCGCGCGTGACCCGGCGCACCTGACGTGGCGCGCCTGACCCGGTAAACCGAAGTCGGCCCTGACACGTCGAGAAGGTGCCCACTGCGACACCTTGGAGGCAACCATGTCCCGGCCGATCATTTCGACGCCAATCTCGACACGGACCAAGGGTGGTGTGCTGGCGAAGTCCGCAAGTGTCGGGCTCGGCGCGGCGCTCGCCCTGGCCCTGGTCGGCGCCGCCCCCAGCGCATCGGGCGCCTCGACCGGACCTGCCTCGTTGGCGGCTACTGGGGCGAGCAACTCCGCGCTGTGCCACTACACCTGGGGCTCCCTCCCGGAATCCAACCCAACAATGGCCACCGGCCCGCTGACAAATGTCCGCAGCGGTCGGCACGCCTGCTACGACCGGCTCGTCATCGACCTTCGCGGCAAGGCAAGCGGCTACTCCGTGCGGTATGTCGGCGCGCTGACCCAGCCAGGGTCGGGCGGGACGGTTGCCGTGCGTGGTGGGGCGCGGCTGCAGGTGACGATCAACGCCCCCGCGTATGACAGCGCCGGCCGCCCGACGTACGCGCCCAAGAATCCGAGCGAGATCGTCAACGTGACGGGGTACTCGGCGTTCCGGCAGGTCGTCTGGCTCGGCAGTTACGAGGGTTACAGCGACCTTGGCATCGGAGTGCGCGCTCGCACCCCGTTCCGGGTCTTCACCATGTCCGACGCGACCACGTCGCGAGTCGTCATCGACGTCGCGCACAACTGGTAGGAGTGGCGCACACGACCGCGGTCCGTGGCCGTTGAGGTCACGGGTCGCGGTCGTGAACGTCCCGGCTCCGCGTTGCCCGGCGCCGCGTTGCCCGGCGCCGCGCTGGGTGCCGCACGTCGAGGCCGGTCAGTCGCGCGAGGGTTGCGCGCCGAATGCGGTGTAGTGCCGCCCCAAGAGGTATGCCGCGAGCGCGCCGAGGAGGTGCCACGCGGCGTGGCCCTGGATCCAGGACGTCGGATCGCACCAGGCTCTGCCGGTCTGTGACGGCACCCAGATGACGAAGGCGATCACGATGCTGGCGACGGCGCCGAGGCCCCACCAGGGCACGAGCGCCGCGCGCCGAGCCAGGCGCAGCTCGGCGGCGAAGGCGGCGAGAAGCATGACCGCGAACGCACCGTTTCCGGCGTGGTGGACGAGCGGGACCCGTCCGCCGCGCAGGGCGGCATACGTGCTGACCGCGAGGAAGGCGATGAACAGGACCGGCCCCAGGCGTCCGCCGGTGGGTCCCGCCTTGCCCCAAACCCGGGCGAGGCCGTGGGCCGCGGCAAAGGAGGCGAGCAGCTGCATCGAGAGGACGTCGAGTTGGCCGCCGAGTGCCGATTCGGTGGCGTGCATGGCCATTGACGCCGGGCCGAGGAGGGCGACGATGACCGCAAACGGGGTCGTCAGGCTCGGCGGCGTGAGGTGGGCGCCGGGCCAGCGGGCACGCCAGGCGAGCGCGAGTCCCGCGGCGACGAACCCGAGGTTACTCAGCGTGTTGGCGGGCTGGGCAAAGTAGCGCCAGTGCGCGACTTCGCAGAACTGGTCGCCGTAATCGCGATCCGGACCGAGCCAGCCGTATGCCGTGCCGAGCAGCAGCATGGCCAGCCCGGCCACCGAGACTGCACCGGTGATGAGAAGGGGCCGATAGTCCGGTCGCCGCATTCGGATTCTCTTCCCTCACGTTGCCTGTGCCCGGAGTGCGCATGCGGTCAAGCTCTTACGGTAGGTGACAAGTTGCCGCAGATGCCGTTGTGTCGCGGGTCACTCCATCGTGAGAACGACTTTCCCCTTCGCGCGGCCCGTGCCAACGTAATCGAGAGCGTCGAGCGCATCTTCGAACGCGAACGTCCGGTCAACAACGGGCTTGAGTGCTCCGGTCTCGACAAGCTCCGTGATGCGCTGGAGCTGCCCTCCGTCCGCACGCATAAGGAGGAAGGAGTACGTCACTCCACGTTTCCGGGCGGCCGCTCGGACCTTGCGGCTGAGGATCGCCAGCACCGGGCGAAGCATGGGCTTGCCCAGTTGGCGGGCGAGGTCGGGATCGGGTGGGCCGCCGAGGCTGATGGCCATGCCACCGGGGCGCAGAACCTGCAAGGACCGCAAAATGCTGTCGGCGCCGAGGGAATCGAGGACAACGTCGTAGTCGTGGAGGACCTCGGTGAAGTCTTCGGTGCGGTAGTCGACCACGAGATCGGCGCCCAGCTCGCGCAGCCAGGCGGCGTTCGCGGCGCTCGACGTGGTGGCGACGAACGCGCCGAGATGCTTGGCGAGCTGGATCGCGACCGTTCCCACACCACCTGATCCGGCGTGGATGAGCACCCGCTGTCCCGGTTGGACGTCCGCCCTCTCGACGAGCGCCTGCCACGCGGTCAACGCGACTAGGGGCAACGAGGCTGCCTCGGCCATCGAGACCTGCTCTGGCTTGGCCGCGACGTCGTCCTGACTCATCGCGAGGTATTCGGCGAACGACCCGATCCTGTCCGCGGCCGGCCGCGCGTAAACCTCATCGCCGACTGCGAATCGGTCGACCTTGGAACCGATTTCCTCAATGACCCCAGCAACGTCGTTGCCGATCACGAACGGAGTCTTATAGGGCATTACCTTCTTGAATTCGCCCGCAATGAGCTTGAGATCAAGGGGGTTAACTCCCGCCGCGAGGACTCGCACGAGCACGTCATGGTCGCCAATCTTTGGGACCGGTATGTCGCCCGCTCGGGGACGACTGTCTTTGCCGTACTTATCGACGATAAAAGCTTTCATACGAGATTGAACCTCTCAAGGAATTGCGTGGCCGATAGGCCAAGGGGGAGGGGGCCCGCGGAAGGGTGCGGCCCGCCTATGTGAACCGGCGTCGGGGATCAGGGCCCAACTCGGCCGGGCGGCGTCGATGCCTCGTTAGCGGGGAAGTCTAATCCCCGTGCGAGTACGTCGATGACGGCTCGAGGGACCGTACGATCGCGGGATGAGCGCGGACCTGGTCGTCAAGAACCTTGCCGGGGGTCATGTGCACCGCACGCTGTTCGAGGGCCTCGACTTCACCGTTGCGCCCGGCGACGTGGTGGGGGTGGTCGGGGCCAACGGTGCGGGCAAGACGACCCTGCTGCGGATCCTGGCGGGTGACCTCGCCCCGCTCGAAGGCTCGGTCTCGAGCGCGCCGAGCGATGCCTTCGTCGGCTGGCTGCCACAAGAACA
The DNA here is from genome assembly GCA_964483685.1 of uncultured Intrasporangiaceae bacterium. GTDB lineage: Bacteria > Actinomycetota > Actinomycetes > Actinomycetales > Dermatophilaceae > Nostocoides_A. The sequence goes on along the minus strand of CAZACX010000026.1, from coordinate 3,720 downwards.
TGAGCGTAGGCCGGGTGAGAGCGTCAGCGCGTACGTCGCCCGCCGCACCGGCGCCGCCGCCGCGACGGCCGCGATGGAAGCGGCCGCCGCCGCCTTGGGCGAGGGCGAGCACACCCGCACGGGCGACCCCACGTGTTCCGCTCACGCCACCCGTTCCGCTGAGGACGCCTTTGCCAGCGCCCTCGATCACTGGCAGGCCAGCGGGGCACCCGACCTCGACGAACGGCTCCCAGCCGTGCTGGCCGACCTCGGCCTCGACGTTGGCCCCGACGCCCTGATGACCGCGCTCTCCGGGGGGCAGGCCGCGCGGGCCGCACTTGCTGCCCTCATCCTCAGCAGGTTCGACGTCGTGCTGCTCGACGAACCGACCAATGACCTCGACCTCGTCGGGTTGGAGCGACTGGAACGGTTCGTGCGCGGCCTACGCTCCGGGGTGGTGCTTGTCTCGCACGACCGCGAGTTCCTCGCTCGCGTCGTGACCCGCATCGTTGAACTCGACCTGGCCCAGCACCGGGTCGCCGTCTACGACGGCGGGTATGACGCGTTCCTTGCGGAGCGGGCCGTTGCCCGCAGGCACGCGCGCGCGGCCTACGAGGAGTTCGCCGACAAGAAGGCCGACCTCGTCAGCCGCGCCCGCACCCAACGGGAGTGGAGCTCGCAGGGCGTGCGCAACGCCATCAAGAAGTCCCCCGACAACGACAAGATTCGGCGCAAGGCGTCGGTGGAATCCTCAGAGAAGCAGGCCCAGAAGGTACGCCAGATGGAGTCCCGGATTGCCCGCATGGAGGAGGTGGCGGAGCCGCGCAAGGAGTGGGCGTTGCAGTTCACGATCGGCAGCGCCCCGCGGTCGAGCTCGGTGGTCGCAACCCTCGCCGAGGCGTCGGTGACGTTGGGCTCGTTCACGTTCGGCCCGGCATCCGTGCAGGTGAGCTCCGGTGACCGGATCGGCGTCACGGGCCCGAACGGCGCCGGGAAGACGACGCTGCTTCGGCTGCTCGTCGGGCACCTCGTGCCGGACGCCGGGCGCGCCAGCCTGGGTGCCTCGGTCGTGGTCGGCGAGATCGACCAGGCCCGCACCGGACTCGCCGAGGACGTGGCGCTCGGGGACGCCTTCGAGGTGGCGATGCCGCTGATGCCGCCCGCGGAGGTGCGCACCCTCCTTGCGAAGTTCGGCCTCAAGGCCGATCAGGTGGCCAGTCGGGTGGACCACCTCTCGCCAGGTGAGCGCACCCGGGCCGCGATGGCGCTGCTCCAGGCGCGCGGGGTCAACCTCCTCGTCCTCGACGAACCGACCAACCACCTCGACCTGCCGGCGATCGAACAGCTCGAGCAGGCCCTGGAGTCGTATGACGGGTCGCTGCTACTGGTCTCCCACGACCGGCGCATGCTCGACACCGTCCGCCTCGACCAGCGCTGGCACGTCGAGGGCGGCCAGGTCACCATCCATTAGGTGCCAGGAGCGCAGGGTGGCGGTCAGGTCCTCGACGGTGTTTTCACTGCGGGCAAGGCCCATCACGAGTTCGTATGCGTCGTCGTCCGGAGCGTCGAGCTCGACATCGTTGAGCCCGAAGAAGACCACCGCCGCCAGCCAGCCAAGGCGCTTGTTGCCGTCGATCAGGGCGTGGTTGCGCACGATCGAGTCGAGAAGGACGGCTGCCTTGGTGTCGAGATCCGGGTAGGCATCCTGTCCGAACAGGACACTCCGTGGTCGATGGGCAGCGGCATCGAGGAGGCCGAGGTCCCGTACGGGACCGACGCCGAGGTCGCGGGTGAGCGCGAGCAGATCCTCCAGCGAAAGGTAGACCGTCACTGGCCGAGGCGGTCGATCACGTCGCCGTACCGCGACCGGGCCCGCGCGGAGAGTTCGCGGACTCGGTCCTCATGGACCTCTCGCGCCGCAGCCTCTCGGATGGCGCGAACCGTCGCCTCCTGCTTGCTGATCCCTTGCGCCTGCGCGAGCAGCGCGAGGGCCCGTTCGTCGTCGTCGGTCAGTCGCAACGTCATTGCCATCACCACACGATACCAAACTGGTATCGCTCGCTGCGGGCCAGACGGAGGTCGGCCAGGCGGCGGCGGGCCAGGCGGCGGCGGGCCAGACGTTTGATTGAGCCCGTCGGGGCCAGATCAACGCCTAGCGCTTCTCCCAGCGGAGGCGTACGTTCTGCCCCGGTTGCAGCTGCGCAGCGCGGTCCACATGAGCGGTGCGGACCACCCCGATCACGGGGTAACCGCCCGTCACCGGGTGGTCGTTGAGGAAGAGGACCGGCTGGCCGTTCGGGGGCACCTGGATCGCGCCGCGAACCATGCCCTCGCTCGGGAGTTCGGCATCGCGCCATCGCGGATGCCGCTCGATGGGGTCGCCCTCGAGGCGGATGCCCTTGCGGTCGCTGCGGGCCGAGACCGACCAGGGCGACCGTTCGAGCAGCTCGGGCTGGGCGAACCACTCCAGGCGTGGCCCGGGGAGGACGGACAGCTCCACCGTGCCAGGCGACGGGGGCGCCACGGCGGCCAATTCGACGTGGGGGAAGCCGTGGGTGTGCCGACCGACCTCGAGCACCTGACCGGCCCGTAGTGGCGCCGGCCCCAGGCCGGACATCGTGTCGGTGGAGCGAGATCCGAGGACCTCGGGAAGTGCCAAACCACCGCGGAAGGAGACATAGGTGCGCAACCCGCTGCGCGGCATACCGAGGGTGAGCACGTGACCGTCGCGCAGGATGAAGGGAGCGGCGTAGGGCTCCGGGCGCCCGTTCGCCTCGGCGGGCGCAGGTGCTCCGGTGAGGCAGAGGATCACGTCGCCGAAGGCCCGAAGTCGCAGGCCCCCGAACGTCACCTCGAGGGCGGCGGCGTCGACGGCGTTGCCGACGAGGCGGACGCCGAGGAGGTACGAGCCTACGTCTGCTGCGCCCGCGCGCCCGACCCCGACGGCGCCGTGGCCGACCCGGCCGAGGTCCTGCACGAGGGTCAGCGGTCCAGGCTCGACGATCTCGATGCGGCGGATCATCGCGCGACCTCGACGAACCGGACTGTGGTGCCCGGCACGAGGAGGGCGGGCGGCTGCCGGGCGGCGTCCCAGAGCACGATGTCAGTCGTGCCGATCAGCTGCCACCCACCGGGCGACTCGCGCGGGTAGATGCCGCTGAACTCGCCCGCGAGCCCGACGGCTCCGGCGGGGACGCGGGTACGGGGCTCAGCGTGGCGGGCGACCTCAAGGCGCGGGTCGCCGCCGACGAGGTAGGCGAAACCGGGGGCGAAGCCGCCGAAGCCGACCCGCCAGGGGGTGCCGGTGTGGGCGGCGACGACCTCGTCGCGGGTCAGGCCGATCAGGCCGGCCACCTCATCGAGGTCCACCCCGTCGTAGCGCACGGGGATTTCGATGACTCGACCCCCGGCGCCGCCCACCCGCAGGCTCGCGGCCCCGGCTGCGGCCAGCACGGCGCGGGCAAGCTCGGCCAGGTCGGTGCGCGGGCGCGCGGCGACGAGCAGGGTGCGGGCCGCAGGCACGAGGTCGTCAACCTCGGCCCAGATGCCGTCGCCGGTCGCGGCAAGGGGTCCGAGGACTGCGGCGATCGCGAGGACGGCGTCGATGTCGTCCGTCTCGAGGAGGAGCGCAGCGTCGCCCATCGGCAGCAGACGCAACGTCGGGGCGGTGGGTGCGCCGTGGCCGGTCGTCGACGGCGCGCTCCGTTCGGGCACCCGCCTGACGGAGGAGACCATCAGCGC
>CAZACX010000025.1:37821-39759 GCA_964483685.1 uncultured Intrasporangiaceae bacterium | reverse complement strand
ACGGTTAGGCGTGGACGCGCCGCACCCAGGCGGCCGGATCGTGAATCTCCGCAGGCTTCGGCAACGTTTCCGGCGAGGTCCACACGGCGTTGAAGTCATCGAGCCCGACCTGCTCGATCACCGAACGGACGAACACCGCGCCGTCGCGATATTGCGCCATCTTGGCCTCCAACCCCAACAGGCGTCGCAGCAGCCGGTCGAGGGCCCCCGCCCCCTTGCGCCGTTCGGTAAACTTCTCCCGGATCTGAGCCACCGACGGAATCACGGTCGGGCCAACCTCATCCATCATCACGTCCGCGTGTCCCTCCAGGAGCGCCATCACCGCAGTAACCGCCGCGATGCGCTCCCGCTGCTCAGGCGAGGCGATGAGATCAGCGAGTCCGCCGCCACCACTGCCGAGGGCCTGCGGGAGGCGCTTGCCGATGTTTCGCAGCCGGTCGGCCAGCTCGGCGGGCGTGGGCGCCATCTCCGAGACGAGGCCCTTGGCCCGCTCGATCATGTGATCGCGCAGCCACGGGACGGCCGTGAATTGCACCCGGTGCGTCTCCTCGTGCATGCACACCCAGGCCCGGAAGTCCTGCGCGTCAACGTCGAGTTCGCGCTGAATGGCGACAAGGTTCGGCGCAACGAGGAGCAGCCGCGGGGTGCCCTGCGGGGCCAGGTCGTACTGCCCAAGGATCTTGCTCGCCATAAACGAGAGCAACGCACCCGCCTCGGCGCCCGCGACTTTGGCGCCAATTGCCAACCCCTTGGGGCTGACCTGATGGGTCTGATCGGCCATCACCTTTGCGAAGACCGGCCCCATCAGGGCGGCCATCGAGTCAACGTTGAGGTTGATCCACGTGGGGCGATCGATGACGAGGGCGGCGGGCGCGAGGCCGGGGGCATGCATCCGCGTCGTCTGCGCGATGGGCTCCTGGGCGCGGGCCGCCGCGGCCCGAATCGACCCGACGATGGCTGCCGCTTCGTCAGTCGAGACGGCGGGCCCCGACGAGACGAGACGGCGGCCGGTCGCCTTCGCGAACTCCCAGTCCACGTAGGCCGACTCCGCCGGGATCTGGTCTTGTGGTTCGCGCACGCGCATTCCCTTCACTTGGTGTCGCACCCGCAGCCGGTGAGGGCAGCGACGAATCGATCCAACGCCGCCCGCGCAGCCAACGTTCCCGTCGACGGCACGGCGTCGGCGATGATGACGAAAATCAGTTCGCGTCCCGTCGTGGTCACTGTGGTCCCGGCGAGGCCGGAGGAGCCGGTGAGCGTGCCCGTCTTTGCCCGGGCGATCCCGGCGGCGGCGAGGGCCGGCTCGGTGCGGAACCGGTCGACAAGGGTCCCATCCAGCCCGGCGACCGGCAGCCGTCCGAGAACGTCAGCGAGCACCGGCAGGTCGCCGGCAAGCGCCTTGGCCATGACCGCGCTGAGTAGAGCAACAGTCGTCGTTTGTCCCCGAGTCAGGCCGGACGTGTCGAGCAGGCGGGTGCCGCTCAGGTCGAACCCGAGCCGCGCCAGCCCCGCCGTGACCATGTCGGCGGTCGCGCTGAAGCTGCCGTCGCCGCCCATCTTGACGTTGGCCTGGCGGGCGAGATTCTCCGTCAGGGCGTTGTCGCTGAGGTCGAGTGCTTCGGCCAAGACATCGACGTATGCCGCGGACCGCACCTCCCCGAGTGGTTGCGCCCCGGCGGGGGCCGGGGTCGCGCGCAGCAGTTCGCTGTCGGTGACTGTGACCTCGAGGCCACGCGCGGCCAGGGCGTCGGCGAGCGCGGACAGGACCGCTTTGTCGGGGTCGCGCGGCGACGGCTTCCCCGGCTCCGGTCGATCCGACGCGAGGCCGAGCATGGCCACCGCTTGGGTGTATCCCGCGCTGACGTCGGCCATCGCCCACCCCGTCGGGTAGCGCGGACCGGCGGCGTAGGTGGTATCGAGCCGCAATGTCCAGGCCGC
>CAZACX010000025.1:34701-37721 GCA_964483685.1 uncultured Intrasporangiaceae bacterium | reverse complement strand
AGTGGCGGCGTCGCTGGGAGTGACCGCGTCGGCGACCTGATCGGCGAGGTCGGCCAGGCCCGCCCGACCGGCGACTACGTCCGGATTTCCCTGGCCCGCCGCCAAGAGAGTGTCGCCACCGGCAACGAGCACGAGTTCGTGGGCACCCGCCTGCACGACTCGGGTCGCCATCGACGCCCGCGGGTCAAGGATCTGGCCGATGACGGCGGCGCTAAGAATCTTTGCGGTCGAGGCGGCGACGCGGGCCCGGTCCTGACCCGCCCCAAACAACTCGGCGCCGGTGCGGGCATCACGGATGCTCACCCCCACCGTGGCGCCGAGGGCCGGGTCGGCCAGGGCCTCGGCGAGGTGTCGCTCGAGCCCTCCCCGAGTCGGCGGTGGCGCGTCGAGCGGAAGGTGCGCGAGCACCTCGGCGGCCTTCGCCGCAGTCGGCAACGGGATCGGCAATGCGGCCGGTGGTGGGGTTGACCCCGCTCCCCCAGCCCCTGTTGGGGATGAGACCGGGGCGCGCGTGAAAAAGCCGGGGACAACATCGACGATGTCGGCCGCGGCATACCCGGCAATGAGGGTGAGGCAGGCGATGCCCGCGATCAATGGCCGACGCACTGGGCCCCCTCCTGTGCCACTGGCCCCCACCATGAGGAAGACTGGCCGCCTAGGAGCTTAAGTCATCGCGAGCCAAAGGAGGCCAGCGTGGAATTCGACGTCACCGTGGAAATCCCCAAGGGAGCACGCAACAAGTACGAGGTCGACCACGAGACCGGACGGATCCGGCTGGACCGGCTGCTGTTCACCTCGATGTCGTACCCCGCCGACTATGGGTATGTCGAGGACACTCTCGGCGAGGACGGCGACCCGCTGGATGCCCTCGTGTTGCTCGATGAGCCGACGTGGCCCGGATGCCTCGTGCGGGCACGTCCGATCGGGATGTTCCACATGCGCGACGAGGCCGGTGGCGACGACAAGATTCTGTGCGTGCCCGCGGGCGACCCGCGCAAGAAGCACATCATCGAGATCGACGACATCAGCGAGTTCGACCGGCTGGAAATCCAGCACTTCTTCGAGACGTACAAGGACCTCGAGCCCGGCAAGTCCGTCGAGGGGGCCCACTGGACCGGCCGGGTGGAGGCCGAACAATGCGTCCGCGAGGCCGTCGCCCGGGCAACCGCCGCGGGCCTGTCAACGGCGCGCTGGAAGATGCCCGCGACGTCCGGCCACGCCCCCTCCCATGGCCTCAGCGAGGTCGGGACGACGTCGGCGGAGGTGGAGGCCGCCGAAGCGCGCACGAAGGAGCGGCTCGCCACCAAGGAACGCCCGCTCTCCGACTAGGACGGCCCTTCGGTTGGGGTGACCCCACGGGCCCACCCCAACCGGTGCCATCGGCGCGCCCGACCTCGCCGGAACGCAATGACCGGGCGGGCGGACTAAATCGACCCCTCCGCGGGGCGATTGGCGAGGACACGCGCGACCGCGGCGGCGAGCTGACCTGGTTCGCGCTCACGCAACTCATACCTCGCCCGCACCAACGGTTTGCGCACCGACAGCACCCGCGTGATATCGATCGGCGTCCCCGAGACGATCGCCTCGCAGGGTGTCGCCGCAATCGTCGCCTCAAGGTCTCGGGTCTGCTCCTCGCCATAGCCCATCGCCGGGAGTATGCCGACCGCGTTCGGGTACTTCGCGTACGTCGCCGCGAGCGACCCCACGGCATACGGGCTGGGGTCGATGATCTCGGCGACTCCCGCGGCGCGGGCTCCGACGACCCCGGCGCCGAACGTCATCGAGCCATGGGTGAGCGTCGGCCCGTCCTCAATGACGACGACCGTGCGACCGGCAACGGTGTCCGGCGAGTCGAGCGTCACGGGGCTGTCGGCCAGCACAATCAGCGCGTCCGGGTTGAGTGACTCGACCGAACTACGCACCGCCGCAATGGCTTGCGCGGAGGCCGAGTCGCACTTGTTGATGACGACCACGTCCGCCATCCGCACGTTGGTCTCGCCCGGGTTGTAGCGAACCTCGTCGCCGGGGCGCAGCGGGTCAGCCAACACGAGGTGCAAGTCCGGCACATAGAACGGCAAATCGTTGTTGCCGCCATCCCACAAGATGACGTCCGCTTCCGCCTCGGCCGCGCGCAGAATCTGCTCGTAGTCGACTCCGGCATAACAGACGACGCCGCTGCCGATATGCGGTTCGTATTCCTCGCGCTCCTCAATTGTGCACGCGTGCCGATCCAGGTCGGCATACGTGGCAAACCGCTGGCAGGCCTGCTTGGCGAGATCGCCATACGGCATCGGGTGTCGGATGGCGACGACCCGCAACCCGAGGTCGACGAGCATCCGTGAGAGGTAGCGCGTCGTCTGACTTTTGCCGACGCCGGTGCGCACCGCGGTCACGGCGATCACCGGCTTCGTCGAACGAATCATGGTGTGCTGCCCCGATTTCAGGGTGAAGTCCGCGCCTGCCGCGAGGCACTGTGAGGCGAGGTGCATGACGCGCTCATGGGGGACGTCGCTGTAGGCGAAGACCGCCTCGTCGATGTGGTTGTCGGTGAGCAGCGCGGTCAGTTCGGCTTCGTCGACGATCGGAATCCCATCGGGATAGCCAGGCCCGGCGAGCACGGCCGGGTAGGCGCGTCCGGCGATGTCGGGGATCTGCGTCGCGGTGAAGGCAACGACGCGGTAGTCGGTATTGCCGCGATAGAGCACGTTGAAATTGTGGAAGTCACGGCCTGCGGCCCCGAGAAGGACGACGGTGCGTGGATTGGTCATAGCGACTCTCCCGGTGACGGTCGACCGCCGGAACCGACACACCCAGATGCGAGTAGTCCTGGCTGCGGGACCCGCCAAAACCATCGTATGCCGCGCGCCCCGTCGAGCGGCGATGGAGCCGGCGCGCAGGGTTGAGCCCACCGAGGGCCCACGTCGGCGGCGCTTAGTCTGACGCGGTGACGACCGTCGAGCCGGTGCCACCCGAGGCACCGGTGGGGTCGGGCAAGCCCGAGGCACCGGTGGGGTCGGGCA
>CAZACX010000025.1:7898-34601 GCA_964483685.1 uncultured Intrasporangiaceae bacterium | reverse complement strand
CCACCCGAGGCACCGGTGGGGTCGGGCAAGCCCGAGGCACCGGTGGGGTCGGGCAGGCACAGCGCCGCGCACCTGCGGCACCGGGCGCGGCGAACGTTCCAATTCGCCCAGGACTGGCAGCTGCCCGGCCCGCCCGACGCGGTCTTTGCCCTCCTCGCCGACCCGGACGGTTATCCCCAGTGGTGGCCGCAGGTGCGACGCGTCGCGCGGACCGGGGAATTCACCGGGCACGCCTGGGTCCGCAGCGTGCTGCCAGTCACCCTCAAGCTCGACCTCACCCGCGATGTCGTCGACCCCGTCGGCGGCCGACTTCGGGTGCGGATCGATGGCGACCTCATCGGGTGGGCGGCCTGGACCATCGGGTCCGATGGCAGCGCCACGCGGGCGCACTTCACCCAGGAGGTGGTCCTCGCCCATCGGTGGTTGGGCCACGTCGCGGGGCTGGCCGGGCCCGTCTTGCGCGCAAACCACAACGCGATGATGCGCGCCGGTGAGCGTGGACTCGGCCGGCATCTCGCACGACATACGCCCTGATCGTTACCTGTTTGTGATCTTTTCTGGACATTCTTTCGAATCTTGCCGTCCGATCTGCGCAATCACGGCCCCTGCACACACCCCCCAGCGTGACGCCAAGGTCCGATAAGGCGGCTGAATCCCCTCGATTGTCACGGTTGTGTCTCAGGGGACTGCGCCGGTGCTTACTCTCTTTCGGAGGCATTGCGGTTCGTCAGCAGTGCGCTTTGAAGACACTGTGTCCCCCGCGCGCCCCGCGTCCCCAATCGGCAAAGGAGCGGTCATGTCGTCCCCCGACACCAACCGCACGCCCCCCAGCGGCTCGGGTCCCGCCACCGCACGTCGAGTGATCAGCGGTTTCGCCGGGCTCGTCACTCTCGTCGCCGGGAGTGCCCTGACGGCGACGGCGGACCCCACCCCGACGATTCCCTCCCAGCAGTCGGTGGCCCGCGCCAAGGCGGCGGCGAGCAGTGCGTCCACCCGAGTCGCGGCAATCGAGGCTGAGTATGCCGCCGCTGCCGCCGCCCTCGTCGCGCTCCAGCGGCGAGCTGCAGGCCTTGGTGAGCAGGCCAACGGCGCCGCCTGGCTGCTTGAGCAACGCACCCGCGATGCGAAGTTCGCGACGCAGCGCGCGCGGTCCGCCACGGTCGCCTCGCGCCGGGCCGCGGGTTTCGTCCGTGAGTATGCGGCCACGCTCTATCAGCAGGGCAGCCCGATCGCCGCGCTCGAACCGATGCTCGCCCCGGGCGGGCCCACCGAAATCGCCGACCGGGCAACCACCCTCGCGATCATCGGCGACCTGCGCAGCCAGCAACTCCAGTCCGCCCTGATCAGCACCGGGACCGCGACGTCGCTGGAGGCCGCGGCCGATCGTGCCCTGGAACTCGAGAGTGCCGCCACGATCGCCTCGGTTGGCGCGGAGAAGGCGGTGCGCGCCGAACTTGCCCGCGCGACCGAACAGGCCGCACAACTCGCCGCGAACCGAAGCGCGCTCGCCGCCCAGCTCGCCGCCCTACGGTCCACCTCCGTGTTGACGGAGAAGGCCCGGTTGGACGCGCTCGCCGCGGCCGCCGAGGAAGCCTCCCAGCGACCACCGGAAACCGGTTCGCCCACCACGTCCTCGACGTCGACGCGGCCCACGTCCACGACGACGCGGCCCACCTCGACCACGTCGACCACGACCCGGCCCACGCCCACGTCCACGTCCACGACCACGACGTCGACAACGACCCGGCCCCCGTCGACGACCACCACGACCCGGCCCCCGTCGACCTCCACCACGACAAGGCCCCCGTCGACAACCACCTCCACCTCGACGACAACCACCTCAACGTCGACCTCGACAACCCCGCCACCGCCGCCTGCCACCGGGGTCGCCGCCGTCCTCAGCTATGCGACGGCGCAGTTGGGCAAGCCGTATGAATGGGCCGCCGACGGACCGGACACATTTGACTGCTCCGGCCTGACGATGCGGGCCTGGGAGCAGGCCGGGGTCTACTTGTCGCACTACACCGGGGCCCAATGGGCCGAGACCCGGCGCGTGGCGATCGCCGATCTGATGCCCGGTGACCTCGTCTTCTTTGGGAGTACCGGCGAGACGAGCCACCACGTCGGCCTCTACGTCGGCAACGGCCAAATGATCGAAGCCCCCTACACCGGCGCCGTCGTTCGCTATGCCCCGATCGCGCGTTCGGGCCTGCTGCCGTATGGCGGCCGTCCCTAACTGCGATCCGACTCCTTTGGGAGACTACGTCGGTGACGACCACGCGAACTACCCTCGATGACCCGCCGGCCGCCCCCATCGCGCGGCCACTCGCTCTCATCACCGGCGGAGGCACGGGAATCGGCGCGGCGATCGCCAGCCGCCTCATTCGCGACGGCTTCGACGTCATCCTCGCCGGGCGCCGCGCCGAGGTACTCCAGGGTGCGGCTGCTGCTCTCGGCCCCGCCGCGACGCCCCTCGTCATGGACGTCAGCGACCTCGCGAGCGTGCGCGCCGGGGTGGCGACCTTGACCCGGTGCGATGTCGTCATCAACAACGCCGGTGGCGCGATCGGTGTTGCGTCCGTCGAAAACGGTGACCCCGCCGACTGGCAGGCGATGTATGCCGCGAACGTCCTCGGCACGCTGCACGTCACCCAGGCCGTCCTCCCGCTTCTCCGGGCGTCGGCCCGCGCGACGATCGTCAACGTCTCCTCGATCGCCGGCGAGGTCGTCTATGAGGGCGGCGCCGGATATGTCGCCGCCAAGCACGCCACCTCGGTTATCTCGGCCACCCTGCGCCTCGAACTCGTCGGCAGCAACGTTCGGGTCCTCGACATCCGACCCGGAATGGTGCACACCGAAGGTTTCTCCCTGACCCGCTTCCACGGGGACCAGCAGGCTGCCGATGCGGTGTACCAGGGGGTCGATCGGCCCCTCGTCGCCGACGACGTCGCCCGCTGCGTTGCCTTCGCCGTCGACCTGCCGCAGCACGTCAACATAGATGTGATGACGATCAAGCCGCTCGCCCAGGCCGCCCCGCACAAGCTCCACCGCGGTCCGATCGACTGGCAGGACTAGCGGCCAGCACGGTGTTGGCCCGTGCGGACGCCGCTGCCAACACCCTGCTGGGCGCGCCGATGCATCACGGCGCTCACGTTGTCCGCGGCGCCGTCCGGGGTGTTACGGGTTGGCCGATTCACAACAACGCCGCCAGAGCCAGCCGGAGTGGTGTTTCGGCCTTGGGGAACTTGCTTGCAAGGCGAATCAACTGGCCGGGTTGTGAACCCGACACACGCAGCCATCGGCACAACGCCTCGTACCCCAGCTCGTGACCTTCGGTGGCCCGCATTCGGAACGCGTCGATGACGCTGCGCGGGGCGTCGTAGAGGCCGATGCTGATGGCTCCGTCCAGGGCCAGCCGTTCCCGGCCGATATCGAAAGTTGCCGGCGCAAAGTGGTGCCAACGGGCAAGTGCATTCGTGGCAGGGATTCGCGTTCCGCGAGGCAGTGCGACGTCGGGGGCAACCGGGATGGCATCGGAAAGCCCATGGCGGGCCAGCGCGCTCTCGAGGCACAGAGTGGCCCGGGGAGCTTTGGCGGCGATGGCAAGCAGGTCGATGTCGCCGGGCTCGGCGCCCGCCTGCCGGTACAGGCCGCGGCTGATCGCTTCGACGTGCCCTCCTTCCCGAAGCCGATACAGGGCGTACGTGCTCAGGCCCGACTCGCGCGCCTGGGCAAAGGTGAACGTTGTCGGCAGCGCGCTCAACGGTTGCGTCGAATCGATCTTGGGCATCACGTCCCCCACCTGGTCCCTGAACAACTGTACCCACAAATCATTTTGTGTGAACACTTATTCTGACCGCCGACCGGCGACCGCCGCCCGCCGCTCCAAGCCCCGACGCCTCCCCCACTGCACCCAAGAGCAGAACTGCCGACCCAGGCCCAAACCTCCGCACGGCCCCAGACACGGCGGGCCTTGTGAGCACGACCGTTAGCGGCCCGGATCTTGAACCCGAGAACCCCAGGTCGTTGAGTCTCTGACCTGGGGTTCTTCGCGGAGCCGCTTATCGGAATCGAACCGATGACCTATTCATTACGAGTGAATCGCTCTGGCCGACTGAGCTAAAGCGGCACACGCCCGAGCCGGGCGCCACAGGAGTATACGGAACGCACCGGCTGCCCCAAAAATCGGGCGTCGCGCCAACCTCAACACCGCAGGTCGGCGGCGGGGGCCTTCCCGGTGAGGTAGTAGGTGTCAACCGCCTTGTCGACGCAGTCGTTCGAGCGGGTGTAGGCGGTGTGGCCGTCCCCGTCGAAGGTGATCAGCACCCCGGAGTCGAGCTGATCCACGAGCCGGACCGCCCATTCATACGGCGTGGCGGGGTCCCGAGTCGTGCCGATCACGACGATCGGTGGGGCTCCGGTGGCCGCGATCGTGCCCGGCTGATGCGTCGCCTTAACCGGCCAGTTTCCGCAGACGACCCCGGACCAGGCCAGGAAGCGTCCGTTAAGGGGTGCCGCCGCAGCCGCCTTCTTGGCCCGCTCTTCATAGGTGGCGAGGTCCGGACTGTCCGGCGTGTCAAGGCAGTTGACGGCATAGATGACCTCCATGAGGTTGCCCTCATAGGTGCCCGTCCCGGACCGCTCGGCATAGCGGTTGGCCATCCCCATGAGCTCGGTCCCGTCGTTGTCCGAGATCAGCGCGCGCAACGCCTCCGTCAGCGACCCCCACATCCCCTGGTCGTACATCGCCCCCGCAACGCCGTAGGCCGCCCATCCCTCGGTGAGCGCGGTGACCCGCGGGTCACCGGTTACCGGGGCCGGGGTGGCGTCGAGCCTCGTGAACAGCTCGCCCATCGCCGTCATGACCGCGTCGACCGACGCGCCGAGGGGGCAATCACCTTCGGCGACGCAGTCCGCCGCCCAGGCCTTCGTTGCCGTGTCAAAGCCGACCGCCTGCCCGATGGAGATCTCCTCGGCGCTCAGATCCGGGGCGAGCACCCCGTCGAGAACCATCCGACCGACTCGGGTCGGGAACAACCCGGCGTACGTGGCCCCGAGGTAGGTGCCATAGGACTTGCCGAGATAGAAGAGGTGCTCGTCTCCGAGGGCGGCCCGCAGGATGTCCATGTCCTTGGCCGCCTCGATCGTCGAGACGTGCCCGAGCCGCTCACCCGAGCGCTGCACGCACTTGGCCCCGAAGTCGGTGGCGATTCGCGCGGCCTCCTCCGCCTCGGCCCGATCGTCCGGCGTCGGGTCCTGCCCGAGGAAGGCATCAAGTTCGGTGTCCGTGAGGCAATCGATGGGCTCGGAGGAACCCACACCCCGGGGATCGAACCCAACGACGTCGAACCGCCGATACACCGCGGTGTCGACGATGTACTGCGCGTACTTCGCGTACTCCACCCCGCTCCCACCCGGCCCGCCGGGGTTGACGACGAGGGAACCGATCCGGGAGCCGCCTCCGCGCGCCGCCATCTTGAGCACCGAGAGCGACAGGGTGCTGCCGTCGGGCTTGGCATAGTCGAGCGGCACGAGCAGCGCGGCGCACTCGGCCTCACCGCACTCACTCCACGCCAACTGCTGCCCATAGAAGCGGGCGAGCGCCTCCTGTCCGGTCGGCACCGGCAGTGGCGTCGTCGACGTCGCCGCCGTCGAGGAGTCAAACGGATTAGGCAGTGAACAGCCCGCCAACACCGCGCACAATGATGCTGCCACCACGACGCGCACAGCCCCAAGTCTCATGGGGTCCGAGACTAGCCGACCGCGAATTTCGCACCCGAAATCCACCCCCAGCGCGAAATCGGCGCTACCGTGCATCAACGGAGTCATCCTGAGGGCAACAACCGGGGAGCACACAACTGATGACGCGAACGGGACCACCGCAATCGCACCGACTCATCCCCGAGGACCGGCTCAACTGGCTGACTCGCGAGCTCGAGGTGTGGCAATCGGACGGCCTGATCAGCAGCGAGGCCGCCAGTCAACTACGCCAGCAGTATGGCGCGGAGTCGCGTCGCTTCACCCTTGTTCGACTCACCGTTGCCCTGGGTTCGGTGTTTGTCGGCGCTGGCCTCATCTGGCTCGTTGCGACCAACATCGAGCACCTCTCCCCGATGGTCCGCTTCCTCGCCGTCACCTTCCTCTGGCTCGCCCTGACTGCCCTCGCCGAGATCCTCGCCGGCCGATTGGCCAGCTCCGAAGTCCGCTCCCCGCTCGTCACGACGACCCAGGCGCTCGCGGTCGCGGCATACGGGGCAGTGATCTTCCAGGCCGCGCAAAGTCTCCAGGTGCCATCCGATTCGCCGCGGCTGATCGGGCTGTGGGGCCTCGGCGCCCTCCTCTATGCGTATGCCGTGCGCGGACGCTCGGCGCTGATCATCGCGGTAACGCTGGTTGTCGGGTGGTTGATGGTGGTCGGGACCGACACGGGCAGCCTGGCGCGCAGCTTCACCTTCGGGACGCTCTGGGGTGGCCTCGCGGCGACCGCTGTCGCTGTCTGGCATCGTCGGCGTTGGCGCGCCGACTTCTCCCCACCCTGGCAGGTCGCGGGAGTCGTCCTCACCCTCAGCGGGCTCTTCATCGCCTCGATCCCCGCAGATGGGTGGGCGGACGAGGGCCACCGGTGGGCCCCGATCCTCCTCATCGGAGCCGCCCTCACCCCCATCCTTGCGATCGTCGCACTCGTGCTCGGGGACGTCAGCGACCGGCACTACGTCCTCGCCGCCGTCGCAGCGCTCGGGATTGGCACCGTGCTGTTCCGGTGGCAGCCGGGCGACGATCCCCAGGCCCCGCAGGTGTGGGCGCGAGCGGCGCTCGCCGTCGTCGGGGGTCTCGGTGTCGCCGCGTGGATCGCGCTCATCGGGGCCTGGCGCCGTGAGCCGCGAATTACCGCCCTTGCGACCGTCTTTGTCATCCTCTTCACGACGGTCCAGAGTTTCGCCGTGTTCGCGTCGATCATGTCCGGGGCCGTCCTCTTCCTCCTCGTCGGCGTCACCTTGCTGGCGACCGGATATCTCGCGATGCGGGGACGTAGCCATCTCGTCAATACGGTGGGAAGTGCGACCCCATGAACCGGTCGCGCGCTGCCATCGTCGGCGCCGTCGTCGCGGCCCAGGCACTTTTCGTCGGCGTTGCCGTCGCTAACCAGCTCTCCGCGCGAACGACCGGCACGGAGTACCTCCTTCGGGTCGGACCGGTCGACCCGATCGACCCGTTCCGCGGCGCGTACGTCGCCCTTGCGTACCCCGACCTCCCGTTGCCGGGGGACGCTTGGGAGCCGAGCAACACGCAAGGGGAGCGGGGAACGGTGTTCGTCCCCCTCATCCAGAACGGCAAGTACTGGGTCGGGGACGGCCTCCTGCGTGAGCGCCCCGCCGCCGGCGTTTATCTGATCTGCGATACGAGGTCGTGGCGGCTGCGGTGCGGGATCGAGAGTTGGTTCCTGCCGCAGGAGAAGGCAGCCGCAGCCGCGGCCCAATTTGCGACGACGGCCTTCGCCCGGGTGAAGATCGACGGGCGCGGCAACGCAGCCCTGCTTCGGGTCGAGCCCTAGCGCCAACCGTCGGCTGGGCAGGCGCCCGGTGCGGGTCTCATCCCGTCGGGCGAGGCCGACCTTGACCCAGCGCGGGCGGGATCGTCAGTGCCGTCTGGCAGGGTCGAGGCCAACGGCGACCCCACCGCGGTGGGAAGTCAGTGCCGTCGGGCGGGGTCGATGAGCGCGACCGCCATCGCCTCCAGGGCAAGCAGCGGAGCGACGTTGGCGCCGATCCGTTCCCGGGCGCCGCCGATCGCGTCCATCGCGTGCAGGAGGCCCACCTCATCGAACATCCGCGAGACCGCCGCGACCAGCCCATGATGGTCTTCATTGACCAGCTGAACCGGCCCGGATAGCCGCAGGACCAGCGCATCGCGGTAGACGGACAACAGGTCGACGAGGGTGCGGTCGATGACATCGCGGGTGTAGCGCGTGGCCCGAGTCTTCTGCTCTTTCTCCAGGGCAGAGATCTGGGCGCGGACATGGGGAGGTTGGGTGCGCGCACTCGTGTCCGCGCCCAACGTCTCCATGAGTCGGGTCCGTTCCGCGGCATTGCGCTCGGTGAGGGCGTCGCTCTTTTCCTCCTCGGCGATCGCGGCAAGGTCCGCGGCCGCACCGACGGCATCACCGACGCCGCCGATCTTTGTCGCCAGCGTGAGCACCTGATGTCGTCGAATCCTGGCCCCCTCATCGCGCGCCAACCGCCGCGCGCGGCCAACGTGACATTGCGCGGCCCGCGCGGCATACAGCGCCATCGGCGGGTCGATGCCATCGCGACGAACGAGCAACTCAGCCACGGCCTCGGCGGGCGGGGTGCGCAGCCGAACGTGCCGGGAGCGCGACCGGATGGTGATGAGGACGTCCTCGACCGAGGGTGCGCAGAGCAGCCAGACGGTGCGCCCGGTCGGCTCCTCGATCGCCTTAAGCAGGGCGTTGCCGGAGTGCTCGTTGAGCCGGTCGGCGTCCTCGATGACGATCACGCGGTAGCGGCCGACGGAAGGTCGGCGAGCGGCGAGTTGGACGAGCTCGCGGGTCGTGGCGACGCTGATCTGCAAGCGGTCGGTCGCGAGGACATCGACGTCGGCGTGGGTGCCCTCGACTGCGGTGCGACACTCGCGACACTCCCCGCAGCCCCCCGTGGGGCACAGCAGGGCCCCCGCGAACGCCTTGGCGGCCACCGAGCGGCCGGAGCCCGGTGGGCCAGTGAAAAGCCACGCGTGCGTCATCATCGCCGGGTCGGCGACGGCGCGACGCAACACCGCGAGCGCGGACTCCTGGCCGATCACGTCCCGCCAGACGCTCACGAGGACGCCGCCTCATCGCGGGGAAACAGCCCGGCGGCCCGGAGGCGGTCGAGCACCAAGGCCTGCAGGGTCGAGGGTGAAAGGGTGCCATCGAGCACGAGGTAACGCCCCGCGTCGGCCGCGGCGAGCGCGAGATAGTGCGTGCGGACGGCGCTGTGGAAGGCGTCACGTTCCGACTCGAGCCGGTCATGCACGGCGCCGCGCCGCCTGCGTCCCTCCTCGGGCGAGACGTCAAGCAGGACCGTCAGGTCGGGGACGAGGTCATCGACCGCCCACAGCTGTAGGCGCAGGACCTCGTCCGTCCCGAGGGACCGCCCCGCGCCTTGGTAGGCGACCGAGGAGTCGGTGTAGCGATCAGTGATCACGACCTGCCCGTCCTCGAGGGCAGGCCGAATGACCTGGTCGACGTGGTGCGCCTTGTCGGCGGCAAAGAGCAGTGCCTCGGCGCGGGGACTGACGTGGTCCCCATGCAGGACGAGGTCGCGAATGGCTCGCCCCAGCGGCGTCCCGCCCGGCTGACGGGTCGACAAGACCCTGGCACCGGCCGTTTCATACGCCGCCACGAGGGCGGCGACCTGACCGGACTTGCCGGCTCCGTCGCCGCCCTCGAAGGCGATGAATACCCCGTTGCTCACCCGGGTGAGCCTAAGCCAAGGGTCCGACAGGGGTTACTGGCCCTCGGCGAGTTCCCGCAGGAGTCGGGGCGGCACCTTGCCGGTGGCGTTGCGGGGAAGTTCGTCGACGAGGATGACGTCCCGCGGGTTCGCATGGCGGGCGACGCGCGAGCGCACGTAGTCGCGGATGTCCGCCTCGGTCAGATCACTTCCCGGGACCAGGGCAACGACGACCGCGAGGCGCTGGCCAAACGCCGGGTCGGCAACTCCGAACGCCGCCACTTCGCGCACCGACGGGTGGTCGATCAGGGCTGCCTCGAGCTCGCGGGGATAGACGTTTTCGCCGCCACTGATCACCAAGTCGTCTTCGCGTCCGACGATGAAATAGAGGCCATCACGCTGGTAGCCGAGGTCTCCGGTCGCGACCATGCCGTCATGGAACTGTTTGCCCGCGCCGTCCGTGTACCCCTCAAACACCATGTCGTTACCGGCAAACACCCGGCCCACTTCCCCTTCGGGAACGGGCTTGAGGTCCGAGTCCACGATGGCGACCCGGGTGCCCAGGGGCGGGGTGCCCGCCGTGTCCGGCGAACGCCGCATGTCACTCGGGGTGGCGATGCACACCCAGGAGGCTTCAGTGGAGCCGTAGAGGTTGTAGAGCACATCCCCGAACTCGTCCATGAACGCCGACGAGAAGCCCGACGGGAAGGCCGAACCGCTCGCTGCGACGACGCGCAGTGGTCGCCGGGCACGGGCCGCCGGGTCCGACGGCATTTCGAGGAGGCGTTGGAGCATGACCGGCACCGCGAACATCGCGTCACACGAGTGCTCGGTCAAGGCCTCCCGGGCCTGCGCGGGATGGAATCGCCGTTGGAGCACGACGCACGCGCGCAACCCGAAGGAGAGCTGCAGCGCGGCATACCCCCAGGTATGGAAAAGGGGGGCGCTGATGAGAATCCGGTCGCCCACGCGCAGCGGAATCCGGTCAATGATCGACACGAGCGGCCCGGGGCCCTTCGGGGTGCGCCGCGCGGCACCCTTGGGCGCGCCGGTTGTCCCCGACGTCAAGATGATGGTGCGACCCGCGCGCGCCGGCGGGGCCATCGGCGGCGACTGGCGGACGGCGGCAACTGCTGCGGCCAACGCCGATTCGGACACGACGGCCGTATGCGGAGCGAGCTCGCCGACGAGCGCGGTGAACTCCTCGTCATGGATGACGGCTTTGAGGCCCTGTTGGGTGGCAACGTCTTGGAACTGGCTGGCCGCGAGACCCGTGTTGAGCAACACGAGGTCAAGCCCGAGCGCGCTCGCGCCGACCATCGTGATCACCGCGTCGGCGTGGTTGCGCGCAAGCAGACCAAGCCGGTCGCCGGGGGCGAATCCGAGCCTTTGCAGGGCGTGGGCGACCCGGTCGGACCGGGTGACCAGCTCGGCATACGTCACGACCTGGTCGGCGTCGACAAGGGCGGGAGATTGCGGGCTGCGCGCTGCGGCCTGGCGAGCCTCCCCGGCGAGGCCGTAACCCCACCGCAGGAGCGAAGAAAGCTGGCGGGCGATGCCAACCGGGTTGCCCGGGGCGAGCATGCCCCGATTCGCCATGGTCTTGACAATGACTAAAGGATTCATGCCGTCACGTGGAGGGGAGGTCGAAGTAGGAGCTAAACCGGGCGGCGATCGCGAGGTCGCCACGGAGCTTGATCTTGCCGCGCATGACCAGAAAGATCGGGTTGGCGCGCCCGGTGGTCAGCTTGGCGAGTTCGACCGGCCCCATGAGAAGCGAGGCGTTGAAAGCGTCGTCGCTCGTCGGGTCCTTGCGCACGGTGCACGCTTGGGGAGTCGCCGTGATCTCGTAGGCGTCCTTGCCGTTGGGGCCACCCGTCACCCAGATTTGGACAACCTCGGTCGCCTCACCGATCCGGGCGGGAACGTACCGCTCGGGGAATCGGCGGAAGACCTCTGAGAGCACGACCTCCCGATCGGGACCCGTCATCATCGCGAGCACTTCCTTGTCGGTCATCGCACCGACGGCCTTGGCGAAATCGTCCGAACTCAACGTCGAAAGGGTCGCCGGATCAATCGTGGTCATGCACGCTCCTGCCCGAGGGGCCAACAAGTTGTCTCCAGGAGGTTACTCCGAGACACCTCCGGCAGCGGCTGTTGGGTTCGGCCGTTCTCGCGGTGATCCCGGTAACGTTCGGGTCCACCGACCCCCAGGAGACCCCCATGCGCACTGTCACCGCCGCCCTCTTTGCCTCCGTCGATGGGGTTGTCGAGAGCCCCAACCTCTTTCAATTCGACCACTTCGACGACGACATGGGTCCGCTGATGGACCAGGCGCTCGCCGGGGTCGACGAGGTCGTTATGGGGCGAGTGACGTATGACGAGTGGTCGAACTATTGGCCGCAAGCCCCGGCCGGTGACTTCGGCGACTTCATCAACCCGATCACGAAATACGTCGCCAGCCGCACCCTCACCGGGGCGTTGTCGTGGGCGAACGCCGAGCTGGTGAGCGGCGAGCTCGACGAATTCGTCCGCGACCTCAAGGCGCGCGAGGGCGGCACAATCGCCGTCGTCGGCAGCATCTCGATCGTTCGGCAGCTCTTCCTCAATGGGCTTATCGACACGCTCACCCTGATGGTTCACCCCGTCATCGCCGGGGCCGGGCGGCACCTCTTTGCCCCGGAAGACGCGACCACCCGACTTCGGCTCGTCGATCACACAATGACGACGAGCGGGAACGCCGTCCTCACCTACGCGCTGCGGCCCTGACCTCGCAGCTGCCGCGAGCCCAACGTCGGCCCGTCCGGTCGACCTGGTTCAGGGGGCGATTGCGACGATTCCTGAGGGTCTTCCCGTCCCCGGTCGCTGAGTGCTCGGGAGATTCGACACTCTCGTGAGCGCACCGGTGGCGACGTTCCATGCGATGAGGTCGTCGCTCCATCGCACCAGCAACTGCTCCGGCCCGCCCCACGCGAGCGCCTGACAGCAGCCCTTGCTGACACCCTCGTCGTTCGCGGCCAGGAGCAACGCGCCGTCCTCCATGGTGTCCCCACGGATCGCCAGCACGCCTTGGTAGCGGCTTCGCGCGCGGATTGTGGCGTCGTCATTGAGAGTGCCTGCACTTGCGGTCCACCCCGCGCTGCTGGAAACGGTCTCTCCCCAGGGTGTGTAAAAGATCCTTGGTGCCGTGCGCTGCCCGGAGGGAAGCCCTTGTGCGTCGTAGTGGCGGAAGACGTTGGTCCCATCGCCGGTGACGACAAGGCGGTCGGGACCCGCGTAACCCGCCGCGATGGAATTGACCTGACCTGTCGTCGTGTTGATGCGCCACTGGTGAGTCTCCGAGGATGCCAGCAACGTTTCGCTGCCCTCCACCCAGCCGCCGTCGATGAGGCGGTTGTCCGGTACCGGGTAGGGCTTTGTTTCGCCCGTGACAGCGTCCAAGACAAGGACCTTGCCCCGCTGAACGAAGGCCACGCGACGACGGTCCGCGCTAATGGCCCTTACCGCCAGTGGATCTGCTGCGTTGCCGGACTCATCCAGGTTCGAGGTTAACGTGAGCGAGTCAACGAGGATGAATGGCGTGGGCAGGTCCGGCCGATAGAGCACAGGCTGGAACTGGCCTTCCCCGGTGGAACGCAACATCACCGCGCGCACTGGCGCGGAATTGCCCTCCACGGACGAGAGCGGGGCCATCGGAGTACTCGCGTCAAAGTCGAGTCGCGAGGGCAACTGCCACCGTGTCCGGAGGTCGTCTGACGTGTTCGGGATTTGGCTCATCTTGAGGGGAGCCGGGCCCTCAATCGCCTTGACACCGAGGAGGTCGAAAGGCGCTGCGGACCACACTGTTGGTGTGCCTGCGGGCACGGTGGCGCCATCGCGGGAAAGGCCCGGAATGGTGGTCACCGCGACGGCTGCAGCGGCCACGGTTGCGGTGGCGGCAAGCGCAGCCCAGCGATTGCGCCGACGACGGGCACGAGCCCCAGCGAAGGCCCCGTCGACGAAGTCCCTCTCGGCGATGGGCTCGGCCGCCCGGCGAAGCAGGTCAGAGAGCTCGGTAGTCATCGGACGCCTCCGTTGGGGTCAATGGTGAGATCAGGGACGAGCTCGCGCAATCGCGAGAGTGCGTCATGGGTCTGGCTCTTGACCGTGCCGACCGAAATGCCGAGAACATCGGCGGTGTCACGCTCGCTGCGGTCCTCGAAATAGCGCAGGACGATGACGGCACGCTGCCGGGGAGGCAGCTCGGCCAGAATCATCATGAGGTCGATCCGATTCTCGCGGCCGTGGAACGCGTCTGGCGCCGTGATCGACATGCCCGCGTCCGGGCGAGGGGTCTCCCGTCGGCGCTTACGCCATGCGGAGATCGCGTCGTTGTAGAGGATTCGTCGCACATAGGCGTCGGGATGCTGGGCGCGCACCTTGGACCAGTTCCCCGCGAGCTTGATGAGCGCGCCCTGCAACAGGTCCTCCGCCAGATGCTCGTCGCCACAGACGAGGTATGCCGCCCGCAACAGCTGGTGCTGCCGGGCGCGCACGTAGTCGGCGAAGTCCTCGTCGACATCTCTCAGCACCGGCGTCATAGTCACACCCTTACAACGCAACAGCGACCGGAAAGGTTGGGCCCACCGCACCCAGCGGAGCGCAACCGACCGTCAGGACGACGCGGCGATTCGGTATCGCACCACCCTGCGCCGAAGGGTGGGCGACGCCTCGACCTCGTAGCCGGCGTCGAGGAAGACCTGGAGCAGCCCGACCGACGCCTCGTCCCAGATCACGGTCTTGCCCGGCGGGGGCTCGGTGGGGTAGCCCTCCAGGACGCGAGCGCCAACCTGGCGGCCGTACTCGACGGTGGCGGCGGCGAGTTCGTACATCAGTCCCTGTCGGCGGAAGCCCTTGCGCACGACGAAGCAGGTAACGGACCAGACGCCCTGCAGGTCGGGGTCCACCCGCATCCACGACTTCTGCCGGGCCCAGATCCTCGGGTAGTTCTCTCTCGGCTCGATGGCGACCCAGCCGGCTGGCTCACCATCGACGTACCCGACCAGGCCGGACGTAGGGCCACTCGTGCCGCAGCCGGCCTGCTCCAAGAGGGCCGCGTCGCGCTGGTCCTGGGTGGTGTCGCGCCAGATCCAGCCCGCGACCTTGAGCGACTGGCAGCGGCACTTGCGGGCGCCGCCGGCGTCGAACACGGCCTCGATGTCCGCGCTCGTCGCGTCGTTCGCCGGTCGCCAGGTGAACTCGGGCACACCGCGAGAATACCGAGCCGGTCCCCCGCCGCGCCCGATAGTCAGGACCGCAACAGTCGCAGTCAGGACCCGAACTGTCGCAGTCAGGACCCGAATAGTCGCGCGGAGGCGTCCGCGAGCAGCAGGAAACCGACGATGCCCACCACCCACCAGATGGCGCCGCCGACACCGCCAGCGAACCGGCCGGACACCCACGCCAGGCGCGGGGCCAACCAGCCGTGTGCTGCGAGCCGCACAGCGAGCAGCAAGAGCGCCGGAAGTGCCATTACCAGGACGTACACCGCGAGGACCCCGATCTGACCGGGCAGCGCAAGCTCGCTGGACCCGACGATTGCGACGGCGCCGAGGTAGGGAAGCATGCTCGCCGCCTCGATCAGTCCAGCCACCAGTGCCACCGAGATCACGGTGGTGACGCCGGCCCCGTCAGCCGCCACGGCATCCACCCAGCGGGCGGTCCGACCAGAGGCCGGGTCGGCGGCACGCCGCATCTTGGCGCGCTTTCCCCAGGGGGTATCCGGCCAGAAGCTTCCGGCGAGCAGTCCTGCGCCGACGACGAGCTGGACCCAGTCGAGCGTCGGGTTGTCCTCGAGCGAGCTCACGGCGTCGGCCAGCGTGTCAGCGCCGAACAGCAAGACCACACCGAGTGCGAAGTAGAACACGCTGATGGTTGCGAGGTAGATCAGGACCCGACCAGCGCGGACTCTCGGGTGGGCAAGCATCAGCACCGGGAGGACGAGCGTCCCGATGCTGGTGCTGTCGACGAGAGCGAGCCCAGCCAGCGCGAGCAGAGCGGCGAACCCCACGGTGCAATCCTTTCGCAGTACGACTGTGCGGTTTCCTAGTGTGACGTTTCAGCACGAGTGTGTCAAAATAGCGACATGCCCAAAGTGGTCGACCACGATCAGCGCCGACGCGACATCGCGCAGGCCATGTGGAGCGTGATCGCACGCGATGGCCTCGCCGCGGCCAGCGCCCGCACCGTCGCTGCCGAGGCCGGCTGGTCGCTGGGCGCCGTCCGGCACTACTTCGCCAGCCAGAACGAACTGCTCCTGTTCGCGACCACGGCCATGATCGACGGCGCCTCCGCGCGCGTCGCGGGCACCCTCGCCCGCCGACCTCCCGGTGCGGCCCGCTGCCAGGAAGTCCTCGAGCACCTGCTGCCCCTGGACGACGAGCGCACCGGGGAGGTGCGGGTGTGGCTGGCCGTGCTGATCCGCTCCCACACCGACCCGCGGCTCGACCACCTGCGCCTCGCGGGCTGGCACGGAACGCGTCAGCTGTGCCGAATGGTCGTGGCGGAGCTCGCCGGCCGACCACGCCCGACCGGCCTCACGACGACCCTGCCGCGGCCCCTCGAGCCGCATGCCGCCTCGTTGCACCTTTGGCTCGACGGGCTGACCCTCCAGGCAGCCTCCGTGCCCGAGTTGCTGCCCCCGGCAGCGGTTCGTCGCGAGGTCCACCGAGAGGTGCGCGCGATCCGGAGCCGGGTCGCCGACTGAGTGTCGTTCCCCGGCGCGCGCCGGCAGGGCAGAATACGTGTATCGCAGGTGACCTGACCACCTCTTGCAGGTGGGCTTGCGCGGCCCCTGACCGCCGCCGGAGACGCTACCCGGCATACGTGTCTGCCGACGACTGATCCGGCAGAGGCTTCAGAGGGCCTCGACCCGCGCCGGGACGTTCTTGTGCCACGGTGTCCCGGCGACGGGGTCGCGTCGGTGCCGCTGATCCGCAGGTCCCATCGGGGTCGCGCCGACGCCAAGAGGGGCGCGGAAGATCGTGTTCGCGGTGAACGACCGTCTTTCACCGGCAGAGAGCACGAGGGGGAACTCGTCGGAGGGCTGCTCGGGCGTGTCCGCAGCAAGGCCGGCCAGCGGCGTAGATCTCCGGCTCCGGCAGGGTCTTTCGAGGGCGGCAAGATTGGTGGGAGCAACTGGAAAGTGTTATGCGGAAGCTAGTTGCTACTAGCAATTAGAGTGCTAGCGTACGTCCCCATGACATGCGACCATCTCGACGCAATCGATCCAACCAACAACGAACCGGCCGATGATGGGTGCACGGATTGCCTCAAGATCGGCGGGCGGTGGGTCCATCTTCGGCGGTGCGCCACCTGCGGGCACATCGGGTGCTGCGACAGCTCGCCGAATCGCCATGCGACGGCTCAATTCCATGCGACGCAGCACCACCTGATCCAATCGTTCGAACCGGGCGAGGATTGGTTCTGGTGCTACAGCGACCAGATCGCGTTCGAACTCGATGGCGCCGAAGACAGCCCGGCCCACAGCTGATCGCTCACCCTGACCGGGATCGCCGCATCGAACCAACCAACGACACGAACGGAACGACCTTGAACAACGTTGCAACGCAAACCTCTTGGCCAGCGATCGACTACGCGACGATTCGACCCACGGCCGATCACCTGCACCGACTCACGCAGATCGCCGGCAAGTACACGCTCAATCAGCCCTACGAATCGAACTGGGCCAACATCTTGATGTCGGTGACGCCTCGGGGCTACCGCTCCCCCGTACTACGCCAGGGCGACGTCGACTTCGAGATCGAGTACAACCTCGTCGATGACCAAGTCACCGTGATGACCAACGCCGGCTCGGCCACCTTGTCAGTCGCCGAAGGCTCGGTTTCTGACTTCTATGCCGAGTTCGAGCAGGCCGTCGCTCCGCTGGGCATCGGTCCCATCGGCAGTTTCTCCCAACCCGAAATCGCCGGAGCGCCGCCGATCCATGCCGACACCGAGGTGCGTCCTTACAATTCCGACGCCGCCACGCTGATCGCCTTCGCTCTGGGGCGCGCGGCTGATGCGTTCGGGCGGTATCAGTCGTCATACCGCGGAGCGCGCCCGCGGACCGGGCTGTGGTGGGGCGGATTCGATATCTCCGCATCCCGGTTCCATGGCCAGCGGGTGCCGGCATCGGCAAGCCATCCGGTGTTCATGCAGAACGGAATGCTCGAAGAGGTCGTCGCCGTCGGGTTCTCATTCGGCGACGAAAGATCCCCGCAGGCCAGCTTCTATGCCTACATCGCACCGCAACCCGAGGGTTTGGAAGGGTTCGACCTCGGGCATCCGGGTGCAGCCTGGTATGCCGATGCAGGTCTGATGGTGCTGCCGTGGAACGCGGTCTGCGCCGACGCCGATCCGATCGCTAGCGTGGTGGCGTTCGCGGACCGGGTCTACGCCGCAGCCGTCGAACTGGGCGGCTGGCCTGCCGACCTGACGATCGAGCGAGTCGATGGCTGGCAGGCAGCCGCATCTCCGGTCGTCGATCAATTCTCGAAGGCGCTGGGGTAGACGCACATCGCGCTCCCACCGGCATGGCGCCTCATCCTCGAGGGCCACATGAATCTGATCCGGGCCCTCGAGGACGACATGCGACGCAAGGCGGGTATCTCACTCGACTGGTACGACGTGATGGTCCACCTCAGCGAGTCGCCGGGCGGACTCTGTCGGATGAGTGACCTCGCCGGATCGCTCGTCCTCAGCCGCTCATGGGTGACACGCCGAATCGACGCCATGGAGCGCGCCGGACTGGTGCATCGGTGCCCGAGCCCGGACGATGGTCGAGGTGTGCACGTGGCGTTGACCCCCAGCGGAAAACGACTGTTCGGGCGGGCCTCTGTCGCCCACGTCCGCGCCGTCGAGCGTTCCTTCACGGGTGTGCTCGAACCCGCCGAGCTGGAACAACTCGCGAGCGCGTACACGCGGATCGGGCGGGCTGCGTTGGCCGCAGTCGCCGATGCGAGCGCGGCGACCGAAACCTGAACGTGTGGCTTTGGTGACGAACTGCATCACTTCGTCGGCCTCGACCACTCACTCGCAAGCCGGGCCACCTCGGGAGCCGCGGAAATTGCGTGGAGCTGCAGGTGGGCTTGCGCGGCTCCTGACCGCCGCCGGAGACGCTATCCGGCATACGTGTCTGCCGACGACTGATCCGGCAGAGGCTTCAGAGGGCCTCGACCCGCGCCGGGACGTTCTTGTGCCACGGTGTCCCGGCGACGGGGTCGCGTCGGTCGATGCCGGTGAGCTCGTTGGGGGCGACGCCCACGGCATCTTCGCCGGGGTGCGACAGGCCGTAGCCGTTGGGCAGCGAAATGTGGCCGGGCTGCATCATGTCGCTGACCTCGACGACCGACGTGGCGCTGCCTCGAGCAGTCGTCACGCGTGCAGCCTGCCCGTTGGTCAGGCCGAGGCGGTGCGCGTCGGTGCCGCTGATCCGCAGGGTCCCCTCGGGGTCACGCCGACGCCAAGAGGGGTCGCGGAAGATCGTGTTGGCGGTGAACGACCGTCTTTCACCGGCGGAGAGCACAAGGGGGAACTCGTCGGAGGGTTGCTCGGGCGTGTCCGCAGCAAGACCGGCCAACACCGCCAGCAGTTCCGGGATGGCGATGGTGAAGCGGCGGTCCGCCCGCTGGACGTAGTTCCACACGTCGTCCCAAGTGTCGACGGTGAAGACGATCCCGCTCGGGATCGACATGACGGCGTCGAACAGCGCGTCTCCGTCGGGGTACCCGGCTCGCCGCACCGCCTCGGGGTTGCCCATCGCACACAGCTGCGCCAGCCCCCATACTGCTGCCGCCGGGCGCTGCTCCGCGGGCAGCGCAGGTCCGAATGTCTCATGCACGAGGTAAGGCGCAAGCCCGAACAGCTCGGGCCGGGTGGCGAGGAGCCCGAAGAATGCCTCGTGGTAGGTCTTGCGCCCCCGTACTGCGCGCTCGCGCAAAGAGGAGATGACGTCGTCCTGCACCGCGCCAAGGGCACGGATGACGCGGGCGTAGATCTCCGGCTCCGGCAGGGTTCCGTCGAGGGGCGGCAAAATTGGTGAGCGCAACTGGAAAGTGTTGTGCGGGAACTCGATGTTGAAGAAGGTGCACTCGTACTTCTCGTACTGGCTCGCGGCCGGGAGCACGAAGTCGGCGAGTCGGCCGGTCTCGGTGAGCGCGACGTCGATGACGACCACCAGGTCCAGCGCCTCGAGGGCTTCGCGGAAACGGCCCGAGTCGGCCAGGGAGTGGGCGGGGTTGGAGCTGTCGACCCACATAGCGCGGAAGCGGTCGGGGTGGTCGGTGAGGATCTCCTCGGTGATCGAGTTGCACGGCACCAGCCCGGAGATGATCTTGGCGCCCGTCACCGGTGTCACCCTGCTGCGACCCGGGCCGGCTCCGCGGGCGCCGGCCACCGGGGCGAAGGAAGAGTGCAGGTGCATCGTCCCCGGGCGCCCGAAGTTGCCGGTGAGGATCCACAGCAGCTTGTTCAGATAGGACACCAGCGTGCTGTGCGGGGACTGCTGCACCCCGAGGTCCTCGAAGGTGCAGGCACTGGCGGCGGTGGCGAAGCGGCGGGCCGCCGTGCGCAGCAGCTCCTCGTCGATGCCACAGTTCCGCGCGCACACGCTCACGTCTACGGCCTGAAGTGCGGC
This sequence comes from uncultured Intrasporangiaceae bacterium, assembly GCA_964483685.1. GTDB lineage: Bacteria > Actinomycetota > Actinomycetes > Actinomycetales > Dermatophilaceae > Nostocoides_A. Next base: position 14,474 of record CAZACX010000025.1, on the reverse strand, counting down.
CAGCACGTCGTCGCCGCCGCTGGTGTGCTCCGCCAGGAAGTTCTGGTCGACCAGACCTTCTTGGACGACGGTGCCGAGCATGGCGCTCAGGCACCAGGCGTCGGTACCTGGGCGGACCTGAAGGTGGATGTCGGCCATCGCGGCGGTCTCGCTGCGCCGGGGGTCGACGACGATCATCGACCGGGCGGGGTCGCGCGCGATCTCGCGCAGCGTCGGCCGGGCCCGCGGGAAGCCGTGGGACTGCCACGGGTTCTTGCCGAGGAAAAGAACCACCTCGGCATGCTCGGCGTCGCCGCGGGTGTGGCCGCCGTAGAGCTTGGCGTCGACCCACATCTCGCCGGTCTTTTCCTGCGCCAGGGCGTTGGAGGAGTAGTGCGCCCCGAGAGCGGCCTGCAGGGCTCGAGCGTGGATGCCGCCGAGGTGGTTGCCCTGCCCACCGCCCCCATAGAAGAAGATCGAGTCACCGCCATGCTGGTCCTTGATCGTGCGTAGGCGCGCCGCGATCTCGGTGATCGCCACGTCCCAGGACACCTCCTCGTGGGTGCCGTCCGCACGTCTGCGCAGCGGACTGTTGAGCCGGTGGCGGCCGTTCTGGTACCGGTCCAGGCGCAGGGCCTTCTCGCAGGTATAACCGGCACTGCCGGGGTGGCGCTCGTCGCCACGGATCCTGGCGAATGTGCGGTCCTGCACGGTGATCTGGATTCCGCAGTTGCACTCGCAGAGGATGCATGCCGTGGCGTGCGTTCCAGGGCTCTGATCCGTCGCCGTCATAGCGTCGGATTATTCCCTATGGCATAGTTCTTAACAAGCTTTTCAACCGGGAAGGTCACGTATGGCAGCCCCTCGTCGCACACCGGTGCGCTCCACCCGCGACCGCATGGTCGACAGTGCCGTCGCCCTGTTGCGTGAACGGTCCTCGGCAGGGGTGACCATCGATGCCGTGCTGGCCCACAGCGGCGCCCCCCGGGGGTCGATGTACCACCACTTCCCGCAGGGGCGCGACCAACTCGTCAGGGAGGGCGTCGAGCGTGCGGGGCGTCATGTCACACGACTGATCGCGGACTGCGACGGCTCCCCCGGGCAGGTCGTCGACCAACTGCTGGAGTTCTGGGAGCACGTGCTCGAGGAGACCGACCACCAGGCCGGCTGCCCGGTGGTGGCCCTAACCGTGGACGCCGACGACGCGGGACGGCGCGTCGTGAAGGAGGTCTTCGGCCGCTGGCACGCCGGGCTCCTCGATGCCTTCAACTGCAACGGCATCGCGCCAGAGCGTGCCGACCGGCTTGCGACCTTGGTCATTGCCGCCGGCGAGGGAGCTGTGCTGATGTGCAGGGCAGAGCGCACCGCCGAGCCGTTACGCGCCGTCATCGAAGAACTCCGGCTCGTGCTCGACATGGCATATCCCTCCCGTGTCGACCTCCGCCGGACGGACCCCAAGACCTGATCGCTGAGAGGCGACCGACTCAAGGGGCTGGTTAGCCGGCGACCTTCTTCACGGCGGCCCGCTTCGCAGGAGCCTTCTTGGCCGCAGCCTTCGCGGGCGCCTTCTTGGCCGCAACCTTCTTTGCCGCAGCCTTCGCGGGAGCCTTCTTTGCCGCAACCTTCTTCGCGGGGGCTTTCTTGGCCGCGGTCCGCTTGCGCGTCACCGGCCCGCGAGCACGCTTCTCGGCGAGCAACTCAAAGCCACGCTCGGGCGTGATCGACTCGGGGTCGTCGTCCTTGCGAAGTGTCGCGTTCGTTTCCCCATCGGTGACATAGGGACCGAACCGGCCCTCCTTGACCACCGTGGGTTTGCCGCTGACCGGGTCGGGGCCCAGTTCCTTGAGTGGGGGCGCGGCGGCGGCCCGGCCCCGCAACTTGGGCTGGGCATACACCGCCAGGGCCTGCTCCAAGGTCACCTCAAAGAGCTGCGCCTCGCTCACGAGGGAACGCGAGTCCGTACCCATCTTCAAATAGGGCCCGTAGCGCCCGTTCTGGGCGGTGATCTCATTCCCGGTCTCGGGATCAACGCCCACGATGCGCGGCAACGAGAGAAGTTGCAGCGCCGTGTCCAGGTCGAGGGTCCCGAGGTCCATGTCTTTGAACAGGGACGCGGTTCGCGGCTTCGGCGCCGTCGCCTTGCGGGTGCGTGCCGTGCCGGTCGTCGGCGCCGGGGCTTCGGGCAAGACTTCGGTGACATAGGGGCCGTATCGACCCGCCTTGGCGATGATCTCGTGACCCGAGATCGGATCGGTTCCGAGGACCCGACCGTCGTCGGCCGAGGCGTCAAGCAACTCCCGAGCGCGTTGCGGCGTCAACTCGTCCGGTGCGAGGTCGTCGGTGATCGTCGCACGCCGCGGCACGGGCGGGGTCGCGTCGCCCGACGCCGCGGGGCCCCCCGGGAGTGAGCCCTGAACGGCACCAGCAGCGGGAAGGACCTCTTCGACATACGGGCCGTAGCGTCCGACCCGAACGACGATGCCCTCGCCAATATCAATGGTAGAAATCGCCCGTGCATCGATCTCACCGAGGTCTTCGACCATGTCACGCAGGCCCTCAACGGAGGTCGCCTCGTCGCCGAAATAGAACCGTTTGAGCCACGCCACCCGGTCGTCTTCGCCGCGGGCAATAGCGTCGAGGCCATCCTCCATCGTCGCGGTGAAGCCATAGTCAACAAGGTCCGCGAAATGCTCCTCGAGCAGCCGCGTCACCGCGAAGGCGAGCCAGGACGGGACCAGGGCAGACCCACGGCTGCGCACATAGCCACGGTCTTGGATGGTCCCGATCGTCGACGCGTACGTCGAGGGGCGCCCGATCTTCTTTTCCTCCATCGCCTTGACGAGGGTGGCCTCGGTGTACCGCGGCGGCGGCGAGGTCTGGTGACCAAGCGCCTCGGTGTCGGTGACATCGACGAGCTGCCCCTCGGTGAGCGCGGGCAGTCGCCGCTCCTCCTCGGCAACGTCCTTCTTGCGCTGGGCCTGGCGCTCGTCGCGCCCCTCTTCGTATGCCGCGAGGAAGCCGCGGAAGGTGATGACCGTGCCGCTCGCGGAGAACTCGACATCCGCAACGGGCGCCCCGGTGAGGGTCGCGCCAAGTCGCAGGGACGCGGTCGAGCCGGTCGCATCGGCCATTTGGGACGAGATGGTGCGCTTCCAAATGAGGTCGTACATCGCCAATTCGTCGCCACGCAGCTCCCCACGGACCTGCGCCGGGGTGCGGAAGATCTCGCCAGAGGGCCGAATCGCCTCGTGTGCTTCCTGTGCGCCCTTGTTGGGGGAAGCGTAACGGCGCGGCGCGTCCGGGACTGAGGCTGCGCCATACAGCTCACGTGCTTGCTGGCGGGCCGAGTTGAGGGCAGCTTCGGACAGCGTCGTGCTGTCCGTTCGCATATAGGTGATGTAGCCGTTTTCGTAGAGGCGCTGGGCGACGCGCATCGCGTTCTTGCTGGACAGTCGCAGCTTGCGCGACGCCTCCTGCTGGAGGGTCGAGGTGATGAACGGCGCCGACGGGCGGCGGGTGTACGGCTTGGTCGACACCTCGCGGACGGTCAGGTCGAGGGCGGCCACGGCGGTGGCGATCGCCGTCGCCGTTGCTTCGTTCAGGGGCTTGGACTTGACCGATTTGAGGGTGCCATCGTCCGCAAAGTCCTTGCCGGTGGCAACACGCAGGCCGTCGACCGCGGTGAGTCGTGCGCTGAACGCCTCCCCGCTGGGGGCACACAAGTCGGCGTCGACATCCCAGTAACCGGCGGTGACGAAGGCCATCCGGAGTCGCTCGCGCTCGACGACGATCCGGGTCGCGACGGACTGGACGCGCCCGGCCGACAGCCCGGCCTTGACCTTGCGCCAGAGCACGGGGGAAATCTCGTACCCGTAGAGCCGGTCGAGGATCCGGCGGGTCTCTTGCGCATCAACAAGGGCCGTGTCGAGGTCGCGGGTGGACGCGGCGGCCCGCAAGATCGCTTCCTTGGTGACCTCGCCGAACACCATCCGCTTGACCGGGATCTTGGGCTGCAACGCTTCCAGGAGATGCCACGCGATCGCCTCGCCCTCGCGGTCACCATCAGTGGCGAGGTAGAGCTCGTCGGCGTTCTTGAGCAGCCGTTTGAGTTCTGTGACCTTCTTCTTCTTGTCGACATCGACGACGTAGTAGGGCGCGAAGTCGTCGTCGATGTTGACGCCAAACTTGCCGAACGGGCCGCGCTTCATCTCCGCGGGCATCTCCGAGGGGGTCGGGATGTCCCGGATATGGCCAATGGAGGCCTCGACGTCGAAATCAGGCCCGAGGTAGCCCGCGATGTTCGCGACCTTCCCCGGGGACTCGACGATCACGAGCTTGCGCCCGGCCACGACATCACGCACCCTTCGCTGAGCGCCGCCGCGACCTCGCGGTTTGCGTGGTTCGAGACAGGGGCGCCGACTGGACGTTATACCCGTCCGGCGCTCTGTCCGTAAACCCGCCCGCAATTCGCGCACTCATTGAATCTTAAAATACTGCTTGTTACACTCAATCGATGAGTGATCGTCAGCCCGCCCTCTACCTCAGCCACGGCGCCCCACCACTCGCCGACGACCTCACCTGGACCCGCCAACTCGCCACCTGGTCGAGCGCGCTCCCGCGCCCCGAGAGCATCCTGATGATCTCGGCCCACTGGGAGGCCGCGCCCATCGCCCTGAGCGCCAGCGCCCACCGTGTCCCCCTCCTTTACGACTTCTGGGGATTCCCCCGCCACTACTACGAGGCGACGTATGACGCCCCGCTCGCCCCCGCGCTCGCGGACGAGGTGACTGCCCTCCTCGGCGGCCGCGACGTCGTTGCGCGCGAGGAAAGCCGGGGCCTCGACCACGGCGCCTACGTCCCGCTCGTCGAGATGTACCCCGACGCCGACATTCCGGTGATCCAACTCTCGATGCCGACCCTGGACCCAGCGGCCCTCTTTGCCCTCGGCCGCCGACTAGCGCCGCTGCGTGACCAGGGAACGATGCTCATCGGGTCCGGATTCACCACCCACAACCTGGGCTGGTTCGATCCCGGTGCGGGCGCCGACGGGACGCCACCGACGCCCTCGCGCGAATTCGATCACTGGGCGGCCGAAACTGTTGCCGCCGGGGACGTCGACGCCCTGCTCGACACAATGAACCGCGCCCCCGCCGCCCGGGTCGCCCACCCCCGCACGGAACATTGGGCGCCGCTCTACGTCACCCTCGGCGCCGCGTATGAGTCCGGCGACCCGACCGGACGCAGCGTCATCGACGGATTCTGGTTCGGACTATCCAAACGATCCTGGCAATTCGCCTGAGCCGACGCCGTCTGTGCCCAATTGCGCCGCTCCTCCGGCTCGCCCGCTCCGCTCCTCCTCCGGCTCGCCCGCTCCGCTCCTCCCCGGCTCGCCCGGTCCGCTCCTCCGTCGCGACCCGGGTCCCCGGCATCGTCAATTCCGGCCTAGGCTCGGCCCATGCGGGGCAATAGGGCACTGACCAGGGGGATCGGCATACTGGCGGGCGGGGTAGTGGCAGCCAGTGGTTGCTCGGCGACGGCCGGAGGCGACGCAACGACGACCACCGGCCCCACCGCGTCACCGACGAGCGCCACGATCAGCCCGGCGACGTCTTCGGCGACATCGTCGTCAACGTCAACCACCCCTGATCTGAGCGCCCGCGTGACGATCGGCGGCAGCGGCGACCTGCTCACCCATGTCGCGGTTCGGCGCAGCGCCGAGGCCTACGCGGGCCGGCCCGGACGCTATGACTTCCGCCCGATGTTCGCCAAAGTCAAAGGTCTGATCTCGGCCCCGGACATCTCGCTATGTCACCTGGAAACCCCGCTGACCAGGAGGAACACCAATCTGACGAAACCAGGGGTCCTTATCTTCAACACCCCACACGAGCTCGCCGATGCCGTCAAGTCGGCCGGATACGACGGCTGCGACTTCGCCTCGAATCACACCTGGGACCAAGGCCTGTCGGGTTTGGCGGACACGATCGGGGTCTTCGACAAGGTCGGCCTTGGGTATGCCGGCCCCGGGGCGAGCAAGGCCAACGCCGAAACGACCGCCACCTACGAGGTCGGGGACATCTCCGTTGCCCACCTCGGGTTCACCTACACGATCCTCAACAACTGGGGCCCCAACACCGAGGTCCCGCCCGAGGCACCGTGGCTTGCGAACGCGTTGTGGCCGAAGGTGCGCGCGAAGGGGATCATCGCCGAGGCCAAGAAGGCGAAGGCTGGCGGCGCCGACTTCGTCGTCGTCTCGCTCCACTGGGGCCAGGAATACGTGAGTGACCCGACCGCCGAACAGCTCGCGTTGGCCAAGGACCTCCTCGCCTCCAACGCGATCGACCTGCTCCTCGGCACCCATGTCCATCGGGTCCAGCCGTGCGAGAAGATCAACGGGAAGTACGTGTTCTATGGGATGGGCAACTTCCTGTCGAATCAGTCCCCGGACGCCGACCCGAGCCTCCTGCCGCAAACCCAAGAGGGAGTGATCGTCCAGGTCACCCTCGATCGGGATGCGAAGGGGAAGGTCACCTCCTCGGCGGCGATCCAGCCGACCAAGGTCAACCGCAAGGGCCACGTCATCGAGTTGGCGACCAAGAC
>CAZACX010000025.1:0-7798 GCA_964483685.1 uncultured Intrasporangiaceae bacterium | reverse complement strand
GTGTCGAGCCGATCGACCCCGGCGATTCCACCCGCCTTGCGCGCGAGGATTGCCCTCGGATCGGCCTCGCCGGGGACGAAATGGTGCTCGATCGTCACGTCGGGCGCGACCGTCCACGCATCGTCAAGAATCTCGGAGTCGGTGTGTTCGGCGAGCCAGACCCGCGCCGCGATACCGGCGCGGATGCCGGCGCCCATCGGTTCCGCGATGGCTCCTTGGGCGTCGAGCAGATCCACAAACGGTTCCCGGTCCGTCTGGGGCCGGTGCAAGGTGATGACTCCGAACCCGATGGACGTCACCCCGCGGGCGGCGAAGTCCGCGAGCCACGCGGCATACATCACCGCGAACTCCGCACTTGCCGCCTGGTGCCCGCCGTCGCGAGCCCAGGTTTCGGCGTACTGGGCGGGGTCTTGGACATCGCGTTGCACGACCCACACATCGACGCCGCTGCGCCGGGCCCACTGACCAATCCGGTCCGTCCACGCGCCGTCGCCGACGATTTCCCAATTGCCCAGGAGCTGGGCGATGCCGCCGGGCGCGAGGTGCGCACCGAGGTGGGTGACGAGGTGCTCGACGACGGAGTCGCCATGGCCGCCGCCATCGCGATACTCGTACGTCGGCATGTCGGGATCGCGCGGGGTAATAACGAATGGCGGGTTGCTGACGATGAGGTCAAACTCCTGCCCCGCGACCGGCTCAAGCATCGACCCGCGGCGCACCTCCCAGGTCTGCTCATTGAGGGCGGCGTTGAATCGGGCGTAGCCCAGAGCACGCTCGGAGACGTCGGTGACGATGACGTGGTCGCAGTGGCCGGATAGGTGCAGCGCCTGCACCCCACACCCGGTGCCAAGGTCGAGTGCGCGGGCCGCATGGGGTCGCGGCGTCCAGGTCGCGAGGGTGGTCGAGGCCGCGCCGATGCCCAGGACATGATCGGGGGCCAAGGGTGCGCGGGTGGCCAATTCGGAGTGGTCCGAGGCCACCCACCAGGTATGCCGCTCATCGCCGTAGGGACGCAGGTCGCAGTTCGCGACAAGCGCGTCCCCCTCGAACCTGGCGATTCCGAGGGCCACCGCGCCCCCAGCGGTCAGGGTCGGCAGCGCCCGATCGACCAGGGCGGCATCGACCGGGTCGCCGAGGGTGAACAGCCGTACGAGCACCGCCGCCGGGTCCGGGTTTTCCCGGGTGACCTGCTCGGTGGGCAACACCTGTTCGCGGGCCAGGGCCGCCGAGGCGACCGGGCCGAGGAGTCGGGCAAGGTGCTCGACGGTGTATTCGACGGCGCACAGGTCGGCCCGGAGTGCGGCGACGAGCGCGGGCTCAGCGGTCAGCGGCATACGGCGTAGTCAACCCCTGAGTTGGCTTGCCCGTCGACCTCGTCCATCGCCCGGCCCGCCCCGGCCCGCCCCGACTCGGGGCGGAGCGGGGCGGCTTAGTCGAGGACTTCCTTGCTCAACGGGTCACCTTCGGCGAGATCGGAACGACTGGCCATGCTCGGGGACCCAACAGCCGCGGGAGCAACGGGGCCCCGACCGATCCCCTGGACCGGCGTCGAATGAGCGTCGCCGCCGTCGGCGATCGAGATGCTCCGACGCTTGGAAAAGGCGACCGCGATGACAACAATGAGGAATGCCGTACCGGCGATCCCGTACCGGATCGTCGGGCTCGCGTCCTCGCCGATGGCGAACTGGATGATCGCCGGCGCGATCAGCACCGAGACGAGGTTCATCACCTTGATGAGGGGGTTGATCGCCGGGCCGGCCGTGTCCTTGAACGGGTCGCCGACGGTGTCTCCGATGACCGTCGCCGAGTGGGCGTCGCTGCCCTTGCCGCCGTGGGCGCCCTCTTCGACGATCTTCTTCGCGTTGTCCCAGGCCCCGCCGGAGTTGGCGAGGAAGACCGCCATCAGCGCACCCGATCCGATCGCCCCGGCGAGGAACCCGGCGAGGGCGCCAATCCCGAGACCGAACCCGACCGCAACCGGCATGAGCGCGGCGAGCAATCCGGGAGTTGCGAGTTCGCGGAGGCTGTCCCGGGTGCAGATGTCGACGACCTTGCCGTATTCCGGCTTGGCGGTCCCTTCCATGATCCCCGGGATCTCGCGGAACTGTCGGCGCACCTCGAAGACGATGGCTCCAGCCGCGCGCGTGACCGCGTTGATGGCCAGCCCGGAGAACAGGAAGACGACGGCCGCGCCGAGCAGCAAGCCGACCAACGTCCCCGGGGCCGTCACGAGGCCCTGTGCTTCGTCGATGTATTTGCGGCCAGCGGCGAGTTGCGCGTCGGTGAGAGCCTCGGTCGCCAGCCCGTTGACGGCGGTCTTCCACGCGTCGTTGAACGAACCGAACAGGGCCGTTGCCGCGAGCACTGCGGTCGCGATGGCGATGCCCTTGGTGATCGCTTTCGTCGTGTTGCCGACCGCGTCGAGCTCGGTGAGGATCTTGGCACCTTCACCGTCGACGTCACCGGACATCTCGGCGATGCCCTGGGCGTTGTCGGAGACCGGGCCAAAGGTGTCCATCGCGACGATGACGCCCACCGTGGTGAGCAGCCCACACCCGGCAAGCGAGACGAGGAACAGTGCGAGTGCGGCCGACCCGCCGCCGAGGAGGAACGCGAGGTAGACCGCGCCGCCGATGATGGCGGCGGTGTAGACGGCCGACTCGAGCCCAACCCCGATGCCCGAGAGGACGACCGTCGCCGCACCCGTCAGTGACGTGCGGGCGACATCGTTTGTCGGGCGGTACTCGGTGCCGGTGAAGTAGCCGGTCAGCCACAAGATCACGCCCGCCAAGGCGATCCCAATGAGCACGGCCAACAGGGCGGTGCGACGCGGGTCCCCCGCGAGGTTTGCGACGACCTCGTCGGTCGACCCGAGCTCGGCGAAGGTGGCGGGCAGGTAGCGGTAGGCGGCGATGCCCGAGAGGACGGCCGAGATGGCCGCGGAGATGTAGAAGCCACGATTGATGGCCCGAAGGGCGTTCTCACCCGGCCGAGCCTTGGTGATGAACACGCCAATCAGGGCAGTGACAGCACCGATCGCCGGCACAAGGAGCGGGAAGACGAGGCCATAGGCCCCGAACGAAATCGAACCGAGGATGAGGGCAGCGACGAGCGTGACGGCATACGACTCGAAGAGGTCCGCGGCCATCCCGGCGCAGTCGCCGACGTTGTCCCCCACGTTGTCGGCGATCGTCGCCGCATTGCGCGGGTCGTCCTCGGGGATGCCAGCTTCGACCTTCCCGACGAGGTCGGCGCCGACATCGGCCGCCTTGGTGAAGATGCCGCCGCCAACGCGCATGAACATCGCGAGCAGGGCCGCACCGAAGCCGAAGCCTTCGAGGACTCGGGGCGCATCGCCGGCGTAGCCGAGCACGACGACGGCCGCACCGAGGAGACCAAGCCCCACGGTCGCCATCCCGACGACGCCACCGGTGCGGAAGGCGACCTTGATGCCTTCGTCACGATTGCCCTGCCGGGCTGCCTCGGCGACCCGGACGTTGGCCTTGACCGCGAGGCTCATCCCGAGGTACCCGATTGCCGCGGAGAAGACGGCGCCGACGACGAAGAAGCCTGAGCGTCCCCACAGGACCGCGCTATTGGGGGCCGGGAGCAACAAGAGCACCCCGAAAACGAGTACGACAAACGGGGCGAGGGTCTTGAACTGGCGAGTCAAGTACGCCTGGGCACCCTCCTCGACGGCCGCGCCGATCTCCTGCATCTTCGCGGTGCCGGGATTGTGCGCAAGGACCTGGCGCCGAAAGATCGCGGCCATGGCGAGCGCGATCAGGGCAATGACGAGGACGACCCACGTCAGCGTCAAATTGAGGCCGGTCAGCGTGAGCGCGGACTCGGCAGCGGGCAATGTGGGCGCAACAGCGGACATTTCATCCTCCTCATTGGGGACTTCGCCTGTCATCGACCCGCGGTAGGCATGACCTAAATCACGTCGCCGAACGTGGTTAGGGTACCTGCCTCGCGACCGAGGATCGCGAAGTTGTGCCGTGGCTCATTCAGCGCGGGCAGGGAGCGCCGCGTCGTGGCTCATTCAGCGCGGGCAGGGAGCGCCGCGTCGACGGTCGCGTACACGGTGAACGCCATGTCGAGCCCGGTGACGGCCAAGACGCGCAGGACGCGCTCATTCGTGACGACCAGGTGGAGATTGCCGCCGCGCGCCCGCACGTCCTTGAGACGCCCCACGAGGACGCCCAACCCGCTGGAATCGATGAAGGTCACCGCCGAAAGGTCGACCACGAGGTGAATGCCACCGGCGGCGATCACGCGCACGAGCACGTCACGCAACGCGTGCGCCGTATGGGCGTCCACCTCGCCCGTGGCGGTGACGACGCAAACCTGCTCATTCCAGGTCTCGTTGACGGTCAGCATGTGGAACTCCTTCGCGGTCTGGCGCGGCCACGCTCGGGGTTGGCCTCCAGGTTTCCGGGCATACCGTAAACCACGATGGACCTGCACAAACAGCCGACCGGGGGCGAGGGCACCCCACCGGAGGTGGTCGACGGCCCCGATTCTGCCGACCCCGCCGCGGCGATCGCCTCGTTGCTCGACTCGGCACGGGACCGGGTGCGCCATATCGAGGTCCTCCCGGCACGGACCGCCAAACGGGTTGAGCTCCCTGATTGGGTCGATCCGGGGCTGGCCATGGCGTTGCGCGGTAACGGCGTCTCGCAGCTCTGGTCCCATCAGCGCGAAGCCGCCGACCTTGCCCACCTCGGCCACCATGTCGTCCTCGCGACGGGGACCGCGTCCGGCAAGAGTCTTGGGTACCTGCTGCCGGGCCTGACCGCGGTCGCGGCGGGGGCACGCGCTCCCAATGGCCGGGGGGCCACGCTCCTTTACCTCGCGCCGACGAAGGCCCTCGCCGCCGACCAGCTCGCCCGGGTGAGCGCGTTGGCGGTCCCGGGGGTGCGGGCGGCCAGCTATGACGGCGACACCCCGTTTGATGAGCGCCGCTGGATTCGCGAGCACGCCAACGTCATCTTCACCAACCCGGACCTGCTCCACCATTCGCTGCTGCCGAGACACCAGCAGTGGGCGTCAGTTCTGCGGGCCTGCCGTTTTGTCGTCATCGACGAATGCCACGCCTATCGCGGGATCTTTGGGTCAAACGTCGCCCTCGTCTTGCGCCGACTGCGCCGCGTCCTGGCTCGCTATCGGGCCGACCCGACGTTTGTGCTGGCCTCGGCGACGGTGAGTGCCCCGGCCGAGCACGCTCAGGCGTTGTTGGGTATGCCGGTTCGCCCGGTTACTGCCGACGGGTCACCTCGCGGTGCGGTGACGTTCGCCTTGTGGGAGCCGCCGGTGAGCGCTGACGCAGACGGGAACCTGCGGCGGCGCTCGGCCCTTTCCGAGACGGCGGAGGTGATGTCCACGCTGGTCGGTGCGGGCGTTTCGACCCTGACCTTCGCTCGATCGCGGGCGGGGGCCGAGGCGGTGGCGAGTAGTGCCGCCCGCCAGTTGCGCGCGGCGGGCCGACCTGGCGTCGTGGCCGCCTACCGGGGTGGGTACCTGCCCGAGGAGCGTCGGCAACTGGAGCGCGACCTCCGCAACGGGGCCCTCACCGGGCTGGCGGCGACGAACGCGCTGGAGCTCGGGATTGACATCCATGGGCTCGACGCAGTGGTCATGGCGGGCTGGCCGGGACGGCTCGCGTCGTTGTGGCAGCAGGCCGGGCGCGCCGGGCGTGCGGGGTCACCGTCGCTGGCCGTGCTCGTTGGCGCCGATGACCCCCTCGACACCTTTGTCCTCGGGCACCCGGAGACGATTTTCGGCGCGGCCATCGAGCGCACGGTGATCAATCCGACGAATCCCAATCTGCTCGAACGGCAGTTGGGTGCCGCGGCGTATGAGCGGCCGTTGACCGAGGCCGACGAGGCCATCTTTGGGCCGCAGATGTGGCCGGTCGTTGAGCGGCTCGTCGCGGACCGGGCGTTGCGTCGGCGGCCAGCCGGGTGGTTTTGGCCAACTGATGAGGGGCCCCTGGACGTTGGGTCGCTGCGCTCAAGCGGGGCAGTCGTCGCGATCGCCGAGGGGGCGACGGGACGGATTATCGGCACGGTTGATGCGAGTTCAGCCCATCACCAGGTCCATGCCGGCGCTGTGCACGTCCACCAGGGCGAGTCCTATGTTGTCACCGAACTCGATCTCGAACTTGGTGTCGCCAAGGTGGTCCGTGGCGACCCGGGATGGTCGACGGTCGCGCAGTCGATCTCCGCGTTTGAGTTACCGCGCGTGCCAGCCGATGCAGCCGGAACCGCCGCGGCGAGACCCGGCGCGGCCGTGCCCGACGGGTCCGTGCCCGACGTGGCCGTGCCCGACGTGGCACCCGATGCAGCCGGAACCGCCGCGGCGGCCCCCGGCGCGGCAGGGTCTGACGGAGCCGGGTCAGCGGCCGCGGTCACCGTCTCCGCTGGCCGGGTGGTCGTGCGCTCCCAGGTTGTTTCCTTCCTGCGGCGACTGCGTAGCGGCGAGGTCGTGGCGCGGCACCCGCTGGATTTGCCCGAGCAGGTCCTCCATACCGAGGGTGTCTGGTGGACGGTCTCCGACGAGGCCCTGGCGGCCGCGGGCATCGGACCTGGGGAGGCGCCGGGTGCGCTCCACGCCGCGGAACATGCGGCGATCGGCCTGCTGCCGCTTTTCGCCTCGTGCGATCGCTGGGATATCGGCGGGGTCTCGACCGCCCGGCACCCGGACACCGGGCTGGCGACGGTGCTCGTCTATGACGGGTACTCGGGGGGAGCAGGATTCGCCCGCCGGGGCCACGAGGTCCTCACCGACTGGTTGTCGACGACGCGGACCACGATCGCACAATGCCCGTGCGAGTCGGGATGCCCCCGTTGTGTCCAGTCACCGAAATGCGGGAGCGGCAACCAGCCGCTCGACAAGGCCCTCGCCATTCGGCTGCTCGACGTCGTGCTGGCCAACCTCCCATGACCAACATCAGGCTGGCACGTCCTCCCAACGCGCCCCTCTGCGCGGACCCGCAGCCTCACAACGAGTCATTGAGCGCGCCCAAACGGGATAGCGAAGTCGATGACGGCCTCAGGACTGAGTGGCACTCGGGCTGGGGTAAGCGGGAGCGACCGTCAACCACATGGCACGATCCCAATCGTTCGGCGTGCGCCGTCCGTGACTTCGATCAAGGAGATTCCAAATGGCTCGCCAGACTTTCGACGATGCCGTGCCCGCCTGGCGCCCTGAGGCGATCGTCTTCGACGTGGACGGTCTGCTTGTCGACACCGAGCCCTGCTGGACCGTGGCGGAGACCGAGCTGTTCCGGCGTCGCGGACGCCCCTTCGGCGACGAGGAGAAAGCGCTGCTGATCGGTCGGTCACTGGCCGCCGCGGCGCTGACGCTGGCCGATGAGTTCGATGAGCCGGGTAACGAGGAGTTGCGATCCTCGGCCCCTCCGAGGAGGGGCCGCTGCGCTGGACCGAAAACGTGTGGGTCAGTGCGGCAATGGTTGCGATCCTCGGCCCCTCCGAGGAGGGGCCGCTGCGTATCACTCGTGCGCGAAATGGGTCGCCCGAGCTGTTGCGATCCTCGGCCCCTCCGAGGAGGGGCCGCTGCCAACAACGGTAATCATGCCCATGAGGAGATCCTTAGTTGCGATCCTCGGCCCCTCCGAGGAGGGGCCGCTGCCACCAACAGGTTTGGCACCGTCCACCAGCAGGTTGTTGCGATCCTCGGCCCCTCCGAGGAGGGGCCGCTGCACCATGCCGCCACCCACCACCACGCCCCCGAGGGGTTGCGATCCTCGGCCCCTCCGAGGAGGGGCCGCTGC
>CAZACX010000024.1:30889-40754 GCA_964483685.1 uncultured Intrasporangiaceae bacterium | reverse complement strand
TGTGGGCGAGCGACTCTTGGTCTCCGTCGATGGGTTCAACCTCTACCAAGGCCTCCACGAGGCCGCCCGGTATCGGTGGCTCTGGAGTTCGACGGGCCGCCGAAGTGGGCCCCCCAACGATGGGGCTGCGGCGGGCGCGGCTTCTGCTGGTCGCGGCGTCTCAGGCTGAGCCGCCATAGCAAAACGGCACACGACCCGCGATCGAGCCCTGCGGCGCGATGAGCGCGGGCGGGCGAGTCGCTCGCGATAAGGTGGAGCGGAAGCCCCAACGTTGTCGGAGGGAGGGGGCTGCCGTGGTGACTCGGGTTGCTGTTGCCCCCGATCTGCTCCACTGGGCCGTTGAACGGGCTGGTTGGGATGCGCAGACCACAGAACGGCGGGCCCCGCGCCTTGATGAGTGGGCGACCGGTCGCCCGCCAACGCTCAAGCAACTGGAGAAGTTCGCGAGCGACACCCATACGCCCTTCGGCCTGCTCTTCCTCGCGGAGCCGCCCGACGAACGGGTACCGATCCCCGACTTGCGGACTCTCGGCAACGTCAGCGTTGCGCGCGCTTCGGCAGACATGCTTGACACGATCTATATTTGCCAGGATCGCCAAGAGTGGTACCGCGACTACGCCCGTCGGCAGGGGTTCACCCCGCTAGATTTCGTCGGCTCCGCGGCGACGAGCGACAACCCGTCTCGCACTGCGGACCGGATTCGCGAACTCGTCAACTTCGAGGTGGGGAACAGGGCCCAGCTCGGCAACTGGGAGGGCGCGCTCCGTCGCTTGGTGGACCTGATCGAAGGCATCGGCGTGCTCGTGATGGTGAGCGGAATCGTCGGTGGCAACACCCACCGCGTCCTTCGCCCTGAGGAGTTCCGGGGGTTCGCCTTGGCTGATCCCGTCGCGCCCCTGATCTTCATCAACGGTGCCGACACCAAGGCCGCACAAATCTTCACGATGATCCACGAGCTCGCGCACATTTGGCTCGGCGAAAGTGCCTTATCTGACGCGGCGATGAAAGCCCGACGCGGTGACGAAGCCGAGTTGTGGTGCAACCTGGTCGCGGCTCATGTGCTGGTCCCGCAAGAAGCCCTGAGACGCGACTACCGCGGGCAGCCCATCACCGCCGAGCTCGATCGACTCGCGGGGCAGTACCGGGTGAGCACCCTCGTCGTGCTCAAGCAGCTCCTGACAACGCGGCTCGTGCCCTGGGACGTCTTTTCCGACCGATACGACGAGGAGTTGGAGCGGGTGACGACGGCCATGTCCCTGCGCAGAGGCGACAGCAAGGGCGGGAACTACTACAACACCCAGCCGCTGCGGTTGAGTCGCCGGTTTGCCCGCGCTGTCGTCGCCAGCACCTTCGAGGGGTCGACTGAATATCGAGACGCCTATCGCCTCTTGGGGACGAAGAAGCACGCGACCTTCACCCACCTCGCGACCGATCTCGGCGTGGCGTGATGTATCTGCTGGACACGAACGTGCTCATTGAGGCGAAGAACCGCTACTATGCGTTTGATATCGCTCCCGGGTTCTGGGCATGGCTCGACCGTGCCCACCAACTGGCCCTCGCGTGCAGTATCGAACCCGTGCGGGCCGAGCTCCTCGCAGGCAAAGACGAACTCGCCGTCTGGGCGCAGCAGCACCCCCACTTCTTCCGCCCGATCGACCAGGGCAGCACGCGACACTTCGGACCCTTGACGGCGTGGGCGAGCTCCCAGCACTTCACCCAAGGGGCGATAGCCGCCTTCGTCGGAAGCGCACCCGACTACCTGCTGATTGCCTATGCCAAGGAACATGGACACACCCTCGTGACGCACGAGCGACCTGACGCCTATGCCAAGGCGCGAATCCTCATCCCCAACGCCTGCCAGGCGATGGGGATCGAATTCGCCGACTCGTTCAGGATGCTGCGCGAAACGGGTGCTCGGCTGGACCTGCGTCCCTGAGGTCCTTACTCGGCCACGCTGCTGGCCTAAGCGTTGTGATGCGCGTCCCGCGCGGGGCCTCGGGCAACCGGCTAGATTGACCGTCACGCGGCTACGGGAGGCAGGGCATGGGCGTCACGCACGAGTCGGCCTTTGAGGCGAACATTGAGGCCCACCTGCTCGCGAACGGGTGGCACCACCTCGCGCCCACGGCATACGACAAGGATGTCGGCCTCTTTCCGGACGAGATTGTCCGCTTCGTCCAAGAGTCCCAACCCAAAGCGTGGAGCCAGCTCGTCGCCCGCCACGGCAGCGACGCCATGGCCCGGCACAAGTTCGTCGCCGCCGTCGCCGCCGCCATCGACCACCGGGGCACGATCAGCGTGCTCCGCAGCCCAGTCAAAGACTCCGGCGTCGCCGTCAAACTCGCCTATGCCCGCCCCGCGTCCGCGCTCGTCCCCGAACAAACCGCCCGGTATGCCGCCAACCGCGTCGGAGTCGTTCGGCAACTGCACCACTCCGAGTCCAACCGGGCCGCCTCGCTCGACCTCGCCCTCGTCGTCAACGGCCTGCCCGTCGCGACCGCCGAGCTAAAGAACCCGTTGTCCGGGCAGAGCATCGAGCACGCGATGAAGCAGTACCGCACCGACCGCAACCCCAACGACCTCATCTTCGACCGGCGCACAATCGTGCACTTCGCCGTCGACCCACATCACGTCGCGATGACCACCCGTCTCGCCGGCCAGGACACCGTCTTCCTCCCGTTCGACCAAGGCAGCGCCGGCCCCGGCCACCCCGGCACCGCCGGCAACCCGCCCACCGACGGCTACCAGACGGCATACCTGTGGGAAGAGGCCTGGCAGCGCGACAACTGGCTCGACCTGCTGGCCACGTTCGTGCACGCCCAAGGCGACCGCACGCTTTTCCCTCGCTTCCACCAGTGGCACGCCGTCCGCTCCATCGTGCAAGCCACGTATGCCGCCGGCGCCGGTGTGGATCGCCTCGTGCAGCACTCCGCGGGGTCGGGGAAGTCGAACACCATCGCCTGGACCGCGCACTCGCTGTCACGGTTGCACGGCGCCGACGACGCACCGATCTTCGACAAGGTCGTCGTCATCACGGACCGGCGCGTGCTCGATCAGCAGTTGCAGGAGACCGTCGCCGGGCTCGACCACACCCCCGGCACCATCGTGCGGATCGACGAGAGCTCGGCTCAACTCAAGACCGCCCTCGAAGGCAACGCCGCCCGGATCATCATCACGACGCTGCAGAAGTTCCCCGTCGTCGCCGCCCTGGCTACGAAGGCGGCAGCCGACGGTGATCAGCGCGGCGTTGCCGGACGACGGTTCGCGATCATCGTCGACGAGGCACACTCCTCGACCTCTGGCAGTGCTGTCACCACCCTGAAGTCGGTGCTCGCCGGTGGGGAGGCGGGACTGGCGCAGGCCGAAGCCATCGAGGGTGCCGCCGAGGAGGCCATCGCCCCCGACGATGCCTTGCTGGCCAGCGCCGCGAGCCGGGGCAAGCAACGAAACCTGTCGTTCTTCGCGTTCACCGCGACCCCGAAACCCAAAACGCTCGACATCTTTGGCGAACTCGGGCCAGATGGGGTCAAAAGGCCGTTCCACACCTACTCGATGCGCCAGGCTATCGCTGAGGGGTTCATCCTCGACGTCCTGGCGAACTACACGACGTACGGCGTCTACTACAAGCTCGCCAACGCCTCCCCGCGCAAGGACCCCGAGCTCGACACCGCCAAGGGTCGGGCGTCGCTGGCCCGCTTCGCCTCGCTGCACCCGTACATGCTGGACGCCAAGGCCGAGGTGATCATCGAGCACTTCCGGCAGAAGTCGGTCGGCAAGATCGCGGGGCAAGCCAAGGCCATGGTCGTCACCCGCTCCCGGCTACACGCCGTGCGGACCAAGCAAGCTCTCGACGCCTACATCGCCGCGCACGGGTACGACAAGGGCGCGAGGCCGCTGCGGACCCTGGTCGCGTTCTCCGGGGGTGTCACGGACCCCGACGCGCCCGAAGTGACCTGGACCGAGCCCGGTATGAACGGGTTTGCTGAGAGCCAGCTGCCCGAGAAGTTCCACGCGGACGACTATCAGGTGCTCGTCGTCGCCGAGAAGTATCAAACCGGGTTCGACGAGCCGTTGCTGCACACCATGTATGTCGACAAGAAGCTGGCCGGCGTCAAGGCGGTGCAGACGCTCTCTCGGCTTAACCGCATGCATCCGGGCAAAGAGAACACCTTCATCCTCGACTTCGCCAACTCGGTCGAGGAGATTCAGGCTGCGTTTGAGCCGTTCTTTGAGCAGTCGCTCGCCTCGCCCACCGATCCGAACCTGCTCTATGCCATGGAGCACGACCTCATGGCCGCCGGGGTGCTCGCCATGCCTGAGATGGAGGCGGCTGTCGCGGCACTGCTCGACGGCGCCAACGCGAAGCAGTCGGTGATCTTTGCCAACCTGAACCCCGCGGTCGGGCGGTTCCTCTCGCTGGATCCGGACGCGCAAGAGAGTTTCCGCGGGACGCTCGACGGCTTTATCCGGGGGTATGGATTCGTTGCCCAGATCATGTCGTTCATCGATACCGACCTGGAACGGCTCTATCTGTATGGCCGACTCCTCCTCGCCGACTTGCCTGCCCGCGCGGGCGACCCCATGCCGCAGGTGAGCAAGACCGTGCAACTGACCCACCTGCGGATCGCGGTCACCGCCGATGCCGCCGCGATTGTGCTCGTTGGCTCCGACGAGCCAGGGGTCGCACTGCCTGGGGAGGGCCGCGGGCCGGTCACCGAGCCCGAACTCGACCGGCTCTCGGCGCTGATCGCGACGATGAACGAGCGCTTCGGGGCCGACCTCGGCGATGCGGACAGGGTGTGGTTCCAGCAGCAGTGGACCGTGGTCATGGGCGACGACGAGTTGCGCACCGTCGCGCAACACAACGATCGCAGCCAGTTCGAGTTGATCCTCGAGCAGAAGATCAAGGACCTCCTCGTCGATCGGCACGAGGCCAACGACAAGCTGTTCGACCTGTTCTTCAGCAACCCGCAGTTCCAGGTGTCGTATGTGCGGTTCCTGGCCAGCACGTACGACGAGTTCCGCGCCGAAGCCGTGAGCTGAGGCCCGAGCGTCGTGTGAGCGCCCGTCGACCTCGCCACCGCGTCGCGCAACGAATCCTGGCCCCCGCAAGAAAAGGGCCGCCGTGCCCGTGTCCGGGACGGCGGCCTTCTTCTTCTAGTTCCGGCACCTCTTTGGGGAGGATTCGGCACGACCCCTGGTGGAGCTGAGGGGATTCGAACCCCTGACCCCCTCCATGCCATGGAGGTGCGCTACCAACTGCGCTACAGCCCCTTGCGGGCGCCCCTCGTCAACGATCTCGCGTGGTTAAGGGGACTGCGGAATCTTACCCACGGCCACCCGCGCCACCCAAATCGAGGCCGAGCCGACGTCAGGGCGGGCTCTCCCCCACGAGCGCGTCGTGGCCGCTGGAGATGTTCCACGCGGCGAGCCGCCACCCTGAGGATCCCTCGACGAACTCGGCCCAGTGGCAATTTCCGAACTCGGCAAAGATCCGCCACGCCTCGGACGATTCGAGACCCAACAACACCGAGGCGAGGGCCCGGGCGGCGGCGCCATGCGTGCAGATGATCGCGCACTCCCCCGCGCCGAGCGCCGCGGTGAGGTCGTCGAGACCGAGGGCCACCCGGTCAACAACGTCCCGCATCGACTCGCCGTCGCCACCGCGTTTGACGTCCTCGCCGCGCAGAATCGCCGCCCGCAACTCGGGGTCACGTTCGCTCACCTGAGCCGCCGTCAAGCCCTGCCAGGCCCCCGCATGAACCTCACGGAACCGCTCGTCCAACGCCAGCGGTATGCCGAGTGCCTGGCCCACGATCTCTGCCGTCCGCGCCGCACGGGCCAGGTCGGAGGACACAATGCGGACCGCCTCGACCCGCGCCAGCGCGTTCCCCGCAGCCGCGGCTTGCGCCAACCCACGCACCGACAACTCGGTATCCAGCTGCCCCTGCCAAATCCCGTCGGCGTTATGCGCCGTCTCCCCGTGCCGGAGCAGGACCAGCCGCCGGGGGCGGGCCGCCATACGGCCTAGTCCTTGTCGTTATCGGCGGCCGCGGGCGTGCCCTCCGGGTCTAGCCCGGGGGTGTCCGAGTCCGGGTCCGAGTCCAAGTCCTGGCCGGGGGTGTCGAGGTCCGTGTCCGAGTCCGGGTCCTGGGCGCGGGGGTCGGGGTCCGGGTCCTGGCCCCGAGTTCCGAGATCCACCTCGGGACAGTCGCGCCAGAGCCGCTCAAGATCGTAGAAGTGGAGCTCGTCGGCGTGCTGAACGTGGACGATGATGTCGCCGAAGTCGAGCAGCACCCAACGCGCTTCGCGAGTGCCTTCCCGGCGGATCACCTTGGCGCCGGCAAGACGGACCCGCTCCTCGACCTCGTCGACGATCGCGCCGACTTGGCGTTCGTTGCCGGCCGAGATGATGACAAAAATGTCGGTCAGCGGCAGTTGCCCGCTGACGTCGAGGCCGACGATGGTCGCTGCGAGCTTGTCGTCAGCCGCGGCTGCGGCGGCGCGAGCCAGGGTCAGGGCACGGTCAGTGGCGGTCACGAATCTCCTTGAAGGCCTCCGGCAGATAGAGCCGGTGCTTGTTGATGTATTGAACGACCCCGTCGGGGACGAGGTACCAGACCGGCTCGCTAGCGGCGACCCGCTCGCGAACGTCGGTCGAACTGATGGCCATGGCGGGCACCTCTTGAAGCGTCACGCGCTCCTCGGGAAGCCCGACATCGCTGAGCACGTGACCCGGGCGGGTAACGCCGATGAAGTGGGCGAGCTCCCACAGCTTCTGCGCGTCCTTCCACGACAGGATCTGGCTTAGGGCATCGGCGCCGGTGATGAAGAACAACTCATCGTGGGGGTAGTTCGCGGCAAGATCCCGAAGCGTGTCGATGGTGTACGTCAGACCAGACCGCTCGACATCGACCCGGCTCACGGTGAAGCGCGGGTTGGATGCGGTCGCGATGACTGCCATCAGGTAGCGATGCTCAGCCGGGGCGACCTTGCGCCCCTCCTTCTGCCAGGGGTGACCAGTCGGAACGAAGATCACTTCATCGAGGGCATAGCGAGCTTGAACTTCGCTCGCTGCGACGAGGTGACCGTGGTGAATGGGATCGAACGTGCCGCCCATAACCCCCAATCGGCGGCTCAGTGGTGGCCGCTCCCGCCAGTGTTCACGGGCCCAGACGGGGCCTGCGCGTGCGCCGACGGGTGCGGGCCGCCGAGCTTGGCTGCCGTTCCGCGGAACATCCACGTGACGCCCAAAAGGACGAGAAGGAGCACCAGGGCAATCACGCCAAAGAGAATCGCGGGCATCGGCAACTCGCGCAGGGTCTCTTCGCCCTCGAGCACCAGGCCAGCCACGTTTATCGACATGGTGCTTACCTTACCGCGCCGGGCCCGCCGCACTGGCCTCAGCGAGGACCCGCTCGCATGCCTCCCAAGCGGACCGCGCATGCCCCGCCACGTGAACTGCGCGCGACTCTCACGTGGGGCCGTCATCCACCAGTTTTACCCACAGGGCTGTGGGCAACGACGCCGGCACGGTCAGCGGGCTGTGGACGAACCTGTGCTCAGTCGGTGGACGGCAAGGAGTAGGCGCGACTGGCTTGCGCCGCGGCTCCGGTATGCCTTAGATGGGGACCGACGCCCGCTGCATCCCCGGTCTCGGCCGGATCAGATGTGGTTGGCGCGGTCGGGAGGATAACGAAACGCGGCCAACGGCCACCGGTAGCGGTGATCGTCGGCTCCGGAACGCAAGTTCACGGCCCGTGGGCGACGCCACGGGGGCGGCTTCGCGGCCCCACGACCAAGCTTTGTCAGCAGGCCGCCACTGGTTTTCGACCCCCGCGGGTCAAGGCCGAAGTCGGCAACCACCGTCGCGTGGATGTCCGCACTGGACAGGTTTCACCTAGCGGTAGCGGGCCTGACGGCGCGCGGGCCCCCCGGTCCTCATACATCGGGGGGCTTTCGTTATGTTCGGCATCCATCGGCGGGATTTCGTTGTGTTCGGCCCGTTGGCGCCGGCCCTTAGGCGGGTCTGCGAGAGTGTGCGTCATGCCGCAGAGACTCCCCGGATGAGCGCCTTGACATTGAGCATCGTCGTCCCGATGTTCAACGAAGAAGCCGTCCTGCCGCTCTTCGCCGCGCGGCTGCGGCCGGTCGCGGACGGGCTCGACGCGGCATACGAAGTCCTCGCGATCGACGACGGCAGCACCGATTCCACCGCGATCGCGCTGCAGCGGCTGCGTCGGGAGTGGCCGCAACTGCGGGTGCTGCGGTTGCGCGCGAACGCCGGGCATCAGGCCGCCATCTCGGCCGGGCTGGCACACGCACGCGGCGACTATGTCGTCACCCTCGACGCCGACCTTCAAGATCCTCCCGAGGTCATCGCCGAGATGCTTGCCACGGCGCGCGGGGGCGTCGATGTCGTCTACGGGGTGCGCGGGGATCGGTCGAGCGACTCACTGTTCAAGCGGGTCACAGCGCGGCTCTTCTATCGGTCGATGGGGGCGATGGCTGGAACGAAGGCTCCCGTCGATGCCGGGGATTTCCGGATGATGTCGCGCGCGACGGTCGCCGCCATCAACGCGCTTCCCGAGTACGGCCGGGTGATCCGATTCGCGGTGCCCGCGCTCGGGTTCCCGTCGGCGTCGGTGACTTATCGCCGCGAGGAGCGGGCCGCGGGCACGTCTAAGTACCCGCTCGCCAAGATGATCCGCCTCTCGATTGACAGCGTGACCGGGTCCTCGTTGGCGCCGCTGCGGTTTGCGACCTTCCTCGGCCTCGCCGGCGGCCTCAGCGCCCTCGCACTGCTCGCGCTGGTCCTGTGGGCCTGGGCGACCGATCGGGTGGTCCCCGGGTGGACGTCAACGGTCGCCATCGTCGCCGGGATGGGCGCCGTCCAGTTGCTCGCCCTCGGCATCCTCGGTGAATACGTTGGACGCCTGTATGCCGCCGCGCAGGCGCGACCGACGTACCACGTGGCCTACGACTCCCTCGAGGAGTAAGCGGCCCGCCGTGGGCTCTCCGCTAGGGGCGCGGCCGTGCCGTCACCGCGCCATCCCCGGGGCGCGCCGCTACCGCGCCTTCCGCCGGGGGCGCGCCGCTACGGGCGCGGGCGTGCCGTCACCATGAGCGAGACACCTGGCAAGCGGCGCACCGGAAGGTGACGTTCGGCGGCGACAATTCCGCGGAGCACGGTGTTGACGACCCGATTGGGCGCCACCAGGTCGCTGCCGGACGTTTGTCGCCGTCGCAGCGCGACCGCCGGGCGCAACAACACGTTCCACGACCAGATCTCCTGCACGTCGAAACCGCCGCGCACGAGGAGGTCAGTCAGGGATCGGCGGGTGTAGCGCCGGACGTGGTCAACGGCCTCGTCGTGCGCCGACCACAACCGTGGGTCGGCCGGGACCGCGACGAGGAAGGTGCCCTCTGGCGTCAGCGCCCGATGGATCGCGGCGACACAAGCGTCGTGATCGCGCAGGTGTTCCAGCACGTCGAAGGCGACGACGAGGTCGAAACTGTTGTCCGCAAACGGCAGCGCGGCCGCATCTCCGCGCACAACGTCGAGATCCCGTCCGGCCGCGACCTGCGCCCCTTCGGCCCCATATTCGAAGGCAACGACCTCCCACCCGGCCTCGTCAAGCACCCGAGTGTTCCCTCCGCCCGCCGCGCCGACATCGAGGGCCCGACCTGGGGTCAACCCGAGCGCTGCCTGGGCGAGCAGATGGCGCCGCTCCTGGTACCACCAGTGGTCGTCCTCGAGCTCGGTGAGCTTGCGTACCTCGGTTGCCTCCACAACGAGTCATCCTGTCAGGTTCCCGCGGCAGGTTCGCCCGGCAGGTGCCCGCCGCAGGTTCGCCCGGCAGGT
>CAZACX010000024.1:21472-30789 GCA_964483685.1 uncultured Intrasporangiaceae bacterium | reverse complement strand
GGTTCCCGCGGCAGGTTCGCCCGGCAGGTGCCCGCCGCAGGTTCGCCCGGCAGGTCCGCCGTCGTGGGCGTGGGCGTACGTGCGCGCTACGGTCGAATGTGCCCGTCGCCTTCGACAATCCACTTTGTGGTCGTCAACTCGGGCAGAGCCATCGGGCCACGGGCATGCAGCTTCTGCGTGGAGATCCCGATTTCGGCGCCGAAGCCGAACTCACCCCCGTCGGTGAACCGGGTGGAGGCGTTGACCATGACGACGGCGGCATCGACTTCCGCGCTCCAACGGCGGGCCGCCGCCCGGTCCTCGGTGACGATGGCCTCGGTGTGCCCCGATCCGTAGGCGCGCACATGATCGAGGGCGGCATCGATCGAATCGACGACGGCGACACTGATCTCCAGGCCATGGAACTCGGTAGCGAAATCCACCGTCGTCGCCGCGAGGTGGGGCAATCCGGCGGCTTCGGCGAACGCAGACGACGGCGCGTCGGTGTGCAGGACGACGCCCCGCGCGACGAGATCGGCGAGGACCCCGGGCAAGATGTCCGCGGCGATGTCGCGATGAACGAGCAAGGACTCGGCGGCGTTGCACACGCTCGGCCTCGAGGTCTTCGCGTTGACAACGATGGCCGCAGCCTTCCCGAGGTCAGCCGCGACATCGACGTAGACGTGACAGTTGCCGATTCCGGTCTCGATGACAGGCACGGTCGAGTTGAGGACGATCGAGTTGATCAGCTCCGCTCCCCCGCGAGGAATGAGGAGGTCGACGAGTCCGCGGGCGGTCATCAGCGCGCGCACGGCGTCATGCCCACCGCCATCGAGCAGACCGATCGCGTCCGGCGGAAGCCCCTGCGCAGCAAGGGAATCGCGCATTACCTCGACGAGCACACGGTTGGACGCCGCCGCAGCCGAGCCGCCACGCAAGATGACGGCGTTGCCCGACTTGAGGCCGAGCCCGGCCGCATCGACGGTGACATTGGGACGCGCCTCATAGATCATCCCGACGACGCCCATCGGCACCCGGATCTGGCGAATCTGCAGCCCATTGGCCAGCGTGCTGCCCCGCACGATCTCCCCGACGGGGTCGGGCAGCGCAGCGATGTCGCGCAACGCTTGGGCAACCGCGCCGATCCGGTCCGGCGTCAGGGTTAACCGGTCGAGCAGGCTCTCCCCCATCCCCGCGGCCCGTTCCCGCGCGACGTCCTGCGCGTTGGCCTCGGCGATCAGGCCGCTGGACGCCTCGATGGCGTCCCCAAGGCCCAGGAGTGCGGCATCCTTGGTCGCTCGAGATGCGAGGGCCAATGCCCGGCTCGCGACCCGCGCCCGCCCGGCCAAGTCCGCGACCAGCGTGGTCGCCTCCACAGAAATCGTCGACATGCACGACAGGGTATGCGCCGCGGCGTCGGGGGCGAAGCGCGTCCAAGCCAGCACCCGCTGGTGGCCTCAACCCTCGAGCTCGTCCCCGCCCGGGTCAGCTGAGGACGACAAGGTTGTCGCGGTGGATGACCTCGTGGGAAAACTCCGGACCGAGGTCGCGCGCGAGTTCCTTGGTCGAACGGCCGAGCAGCTTCGGCAGTTCGGTCGATGAATAGCCGACGAGCCCACGCGCGACGACGACCCCGTCCGGTCCCGCCACGTCGACGGAGTCGCCGTCGGTGAACTGTCCCGACACCTCGGTAATCCCCGCGGGCAAGAGCGACTTGCGCCGGTCGATCACCGCCGCCACCGCGCCCGCATCGATCGTCAGGGTGCCACGCGGGGTCGTCGCGTGCGCGATCCAGAGTTTGCGGCTGCGCCGCCCCGCCTGCTGCGGGAGGAAGACCGTCCCGACGTCGCCGCCGGCCAGGGCCGCCCCCAACATGGGCGCCGCGCACAGGACCGCGATCACCCCAGCGGAGTTGGCGATCGCCCCGGCCTCCACCTTGGTGAACATCCCGCCACTGCCGATCTCCGACCCCGTCCCGCCAATCCGCACGGCCGCGAGGTCGGCCCTCGAACGCACCGCGGCGATCCGGGTCGAACCCGCCTCCGCGGGCGGGCCGTCATACAGCGCATCGACGTCGGTGAGCAGGATCAGCGCGTCGGCCTTGATGAGATGGGACACGAGCGCCGCGAGCCGGTCGTTGTCGCCAAACCGGATCTCGTGGGTGGCGACGGTGTCGTTTTCGTTGACGATCGGCACGATGCCCAGTTCCAAGAGGCGATCGAGGGTGCGGGTCGCGTTCGTGTAATGGGTGCGCCGGGTGACGTCGTCTGCGGTGAGCAGCACCTGCCCGACGGTCAGCCCGTATGCCGCGAACGCCCGTTGGTAGGCCGCCACGAGCGCCCCTTGGCCCACGCTTGCGGCCGCTTGTTGGGTCGCGAGGTCCCGAGGGCGGCGGACGAGCCCGAGCGGCCCAATTCCCGCAGCGATCGCCCCCGAGGAGACGAGGACAACCTGGTCACCGCGCAGGCGGCGGGTCGCCAATTCGCGCACGAGCGCGTCCAGCTTCGTGAGGTCGAGTTGCTTGCCCCCGGCGCTCGTCAGGGACGACGAGCCGATCTTGACCACGATCCGGCGAGCACCCGCCACGGCGGCGCGGGCACGAACGACGTCCGTCATCGTCGGCTCGCCGCGCCACCCAGCCGCTGCTTCCGCGGGCTGCGCGCGTCCTCACTCATCGCGATTCTCCACAGGCTGCCCCGAGGCGACCTCAGCCGAGTCCACGGGCACCGGGTCCGCCGAGTCCGCTGGGGCGGGTGCTGTGGAGTTGCTTGGGACGACCCCAGCCGAGTCCACGGGGACCGGGTCCGCCGAGTCCACGGAAGCCGGGTCCGCCGGGTCCGCCGGGTCCGCCGGCGTGGCCCAAAGTCCGGCTCGGCGCTCCTGGACCAGTTCCTCCCGGGCCGCGCTCTGGGCGTCCTTGCGGGTGTGGAACTCCTCGCGCCGCTCGGCGTTTGTGCGTCGCTGCCGGTCGGCCGCCAGCCGCGCGTCCGTGCCGCGACCCCCGAGGAGTTCGGCGCCACCGATCATCGTCGGCTCCCAGTCGAAGACCACCGCGTTGTCGGCCGGGCCGATCAACACCGTGGACCCGGCTACCGCACCGGCCTTGAGGAGGGCCTCCTCGACGCCGGCCCGGGTGAGACGGTCCGCGAGGTAGCCGACCGCTTCCTCGTTGCTGAAGTCGGTCTGGCGCACCCATCGGGTGGTGCGCTCGCCGACGACCCGGAAGATCCGTTCCTCGCCGTGCGACTCGTGCACGATCGAGAACCCGGAGTCGTCGACGGCCTTGGGGCGGATGACGATGCGCGGCGGAACGAGGGTCGCCGCCGTTTCCGCGCGGGCGGACTGGACGGCCCGCGCCATCGCAAAAACCAATTCCTTCAAGCCGGTATGCGCGACCGCCGAGACGATGAAGACGGCAAGTCCGCGCGCCTCGAGATCCGGGACGACCATTTCGGCGAGTTCGCGGGCCTCGGGAACATCCGCCTTGTTAAGGACGACAATCCGGACTCGCTCGGCGAGCGGACGACCACCGAGGTCGTTGTCGGGGACGTACATCGCCAGCTCCGCCTCGATGACGTCGAGGTCGGTGAGCGGGTCACGGCCCGGTTCCAACGTGGCGCAGTCGATGATGTGGACGAGCACCGAGCACCGTTCGACGTGGCGCAGGAATTCCAGCCCGAGTCCGCGCCCCTGCGAGGCCCCGGGGATCAGCCCCGGAACATCGGCGATCGTGAAACGCGCATCGCCCGCGGTAACCACCCCAAGGTTGGGCACGAGCGTCGTGAAGGGGTAGTCCGCAATCTTGGGTCGGGCGGCCGAGACGACGGAAACGAGGGACGACTTCCCCGCCGAGGGGAAGCCGATCAGGGCGACATCGGCAAGGGATTTGAGTTCGAGGACGACTTCGATCTCCTCGCCGGGCTCACCCAGCAGCGCGAAGCCCGGGGCCTTGCGTCGCGGTGAGGCGATCGCGCGGTTGCCGAGGCCACCTCGCCCACCGCGGGCGATCGTCACGGTGGCCCCCGGCCCGACGAGGTCGGCGAGGATCTTTCCGTCGCGCGTCGAGACGACCGTGCCTTCGGGGACGGCGAGGATGAGCATCTCCCCGTTGGACCCGTCGCGCTCATCGCCCGCGCCGGGACGACCGTTGCCGGCCTTGCGGTGCGGGCTGCGGTGGTAGTCGAGCAGCGTCGTGGACTGGGGATCAACGACGAGCACGACATCGCCGCCGTTGCCGCCGTTGCCGCCGTCTGGGCCCCCGAGCGGCTTGAACTTCTCGCGGCGAATCGACGCCACCCCGTGACCGCCGTCGCCCGCCTTAGCAAACACAACGACACGATCGACAAAGGTCGTCATGGGTGGCTCCTCGGGGATAGGCCAGTCAGCGAACGGGAATTGGTGGGCCGCGCCAAAGTCGGCAGCGCCAGAGTCGGCGCCAGCGGCGACGTCGGCGCCGACGGCGATTCAGGAAATGGCACAGGTGGCTGCGAAAACAGCGAAGGGGCGGAGCCCGATGGGCCCGCCCCTACCGACGTGACGTTTGCCGCGGGGCCCGGCCGCGCGGCATACGTCATCGTGAGGTCACTGCGCAGCCGCGGCCACGGGAACGATGTTGACGACGCGACGGCCGCCCTTGGTGCCGAACTCGACGTGCCCCGCGGCAAGCGCGAACAGGGTGTCGTCACCGCCACGACCGACGTTGCTGCCCGGGTGGAAGTGGGTGCCGCGCTGGCGGACGATAATCTCGCCGTTATTGACCAGTTGGCCACCGAACCGCTTGACGCCGAGGCGCTGCGAGTTGGAGTCCCGACCGTTGCGAGTCGAGGACGCGCCCTTCTTATGTGCCATTGTCGATAGTCCTTACGTGTCTCGTCGCGGGGTTCAGGCCGTGATCTCGGTGACCTTGACCTGCGTGAGGTGCTGACGGTGCCCCTGACGCTTGCGGTACCCGGTCTTGTTCTTGAACTTCATGATGGTGATCTTGGGGCCCTTGGCCGGACCGACAACCTCGGCCTTAACCGAGACCGTGGCCAGCTTCCCGGCATCCGAGGTCACCGA
Organism: uncultured Intrasporangiaceae bacterium; assembly: GCA_964483685.1. Classification (GTDB taxonomy): domain Bacteria; phylum Actinomycetota; class Actinomycetes; order Actinomycetales; family Dermatophilaceae; genus Nostocoides_A. Next base: position 25,752 of record CAZACX010000024.1, on the reverse strand, counting down.
CGAGCCGTCGACAAGAAGCAGCGGCGTGAGGTCAATGCTCTGACCCGCCTCACCGGCAATCTTGTCGATGAGCAATACGTCGCCGACGGAGACCTTCTCCTGGCGACCACCAGCGCGAACGATCGCGTACACGTTGAACTCACTTTCCGTTACAAAGGGGAGCGCACTCTCAGGGGTAACCGGCCGATAGCGACCCCGTGACACGGGACATCAGCTCGGTGGGCGCACCGAAGGACGAGCGTACCTGGGGGCAGGGGGTGAATCAAACCGATGGGTCGCCACCCGGTCCGTCCTCGTCCTCGCTGACGCCTCGGGGAGGTCCGGCCGGGGATGTGGCGCGGCCGCGGCGACGGCGCCCGCGGGCCCGCGACTGCCCGTCGGGAGCGTCACCGAGCTCGTCGGTGGAGTCCGTCGCGAGGGCCATCACTGGGTCCGTGACGGCGGTCGTCGCCGGGTCCGTGAGGTTGTCCGCGGCGGTGTCCGCCGGGTCCATCACGGGGTGCGTGGCGGTGTCCGTCGCGAGGTCCGTCACGGGGTCTGTGACAGTGTCCGTGACGGTTTCCGCTGCGGTGTCCGCGAACAGCGTGTCGGGCTGCTCGACCGGCACTTCCACGCTCTTGACCGCGGCCGCGTGCGCCGCGGCGGCGATCTGCGCAGCCGTCGGGCCGACCGACTGCCGCGGCGGCGTCTCGAGCGCCCGCTTGGGCGGCCCAGCGTCGGCGGTGCGCCCACGGCGCGAGTTGCGGCTCGTGCCATTGGTCGGCTCGGGCATCGGCGCGACATCGCTGCCGCGCTCAACGGGCGTCGAGGAAACGATGACGCCGCGACCGTCGCAGTGCGCGCACGATTCGGAGAACACCTCAAGGAGCCCCGAACCGACGCGCTTGCGCGTCATCTGGACGAGCCCGAGCGACGTGACCTCAGCGACCTGGTGCTTCGTGCGATCCCGCCCCAGGCACTCGAGGAGCCGGCGGACGACGAGTTCACGGTTCGACTCAAGGACCATGTCGATGAAGTCAATGACGATGATCCCGCCGATGTCACGCAACCGAAGCTGCCGGACGATTTCCTCGGCGGCCTCGATGTTGTTCTTCGTGACGGTTTCCTCGAGGTTGCCGCCGGAACCGACGAACTTGCCGGTGTTGACGTCGACGACGGTCATGGCTTCGGTCCGGTCGATCACCAACGACCCGCCCGAGGGGAGCCAGACCTTGCGGTCCAGCGCCTTCGCGAGTTGTTCATCGACACGGTATGCCGCGAACACGTCGCCTTCGCCGGTCCAGCGCGACATGCGACTGGCGAGATCGGGGGCAACGTCACCGACATACGCGCTGATTTCGTCCCACACCTCGTCGCCGCTGACAATCAGGGAGGCGAAATCCTCGGTGAAGACGTCACGGATGACACGCACGGTGAGGTCCGGCTCGGCATACAGCAGCGCCGGGGCGCCGCCCGCGGTGGCCTTCTTGCCGCCCTTGGCCGCGGCAGCCGACGCGATCTTCTCCCAGGTCTTGGCGAGACGCTCGACGTCGCGACGCAGCTCTTCCTCGCTTGCACCCTCGGCCGCGGTGCGCACGATGACGCCCGCATCCGGGGGAACGATCTCCTTGAGGATCGACTTGAGTCGGGAGCGTTCGGTGTCGGGCAGCTTGCGGGAGATCCCCGTCATGTTGCCCAGCGGGACATAGACGAGGTAGCGCCCGGGCAGCGAGATCTGTGAGGTCAGTCGGGCGCCCTTGTGGCCCATCGGGTCCTTGGTGACCTGAACGAGGACCGACTCGCCGGAGGTGAGGGCGTTCTCGATCCGCCGCGCCCCACCGCCTTCGAGGCCGGCCGTGTCCCAGTTGACTTCACCGGCATACAGCACGGCGTTGCGACCCCGCCCGATGTCGACAAAGGCGGCCTCCATGGAGGGCAACACGTTTTGGATCCGGCCGAGGTGAACGTTGCCGGCCATCGAGGCGTTGGTCGTGCGCGAGACGTAATGCTCGACGAGGACCCCATCCTCGAGAACCCCGATTTGGGTTCGGCCGTCGCGGCGGCGCACCACCATGACCCGCTCGACGCTTTCGCGGCGGGCAAGGAACTCCTTCTCGGTAATGATCGTGCGGCGACGACCGGCCTCACGGCCCTCGCGTCGGCGCAACTTCTTCGCTTCGAGGCGCGTCGAACCGCGCACGGCGGACGGTTCATCGCTCGCGCGACGGGGTTCGCGGACCCTCGTCACGGTCCCGGGCGGGTCGTCGCTGTCGCCTCCCCCGCCAGCGCCGGTCCGCCGACGACGACGCCGACGTTTCGCCGTCGCCTCGTCCTCGTCCGCCGCCGACTGGTCCTGTGGCCCCGTGCCGCCCTGCTCGTCCGTCTCCTGGTCGTCATCGAGTTGCGCGCCATCGGCGCCCCCACGCGGACGGCGCCCACGGCCACCGCGCCGACGTCGACGCCCTGGGGCGCCGTTCCCCGCGTCGTCGCTCTCGTCCTCGTCGATCAATGCCTGGCTGGGGGCGTCCGGCTCGCCGGACGCGCTCGCCCCTGGCGCCGTGGACCCGTCGGTCGGGGCCTCGTCAGCGGCGCCGTCCACGGCGGCCTGCTGGGCCTTGCCGCGTCGCCGTGAGCGGGTTTGCCCGGTGGCGGCGCGCTGCTGCGCGGCCTCGGGCGCCGACTCGCCGTCCGGGGTGTCGGTTGACTGGGCTGATTCCGACGGCTCGGGCGCCGAGGAATCCGCCGGCGGGGTGAACGCCGGGGCGGCTGCGGGACGGACACTGCCTGCCGGTCGGGTGGCTCGTCGGGAGGCGGGTGGCTGGAAGAGGATGCCGAACGCCGCGGGGGCCGCGGTGCCTGCGGCCGCCTCGGCGGGTTCGTCGGCGGCGACCTCGCCCGCGGGCAGCTCGTCCACGGCGACCTCGTCGGCGGGCAGCTCGTCCGCGGCAATCTCGTCGGCGGGCCGCTCTGCGGCGGCGACCTCGGTGGCGGGCAGCTCTGCAGCGGCGACCCGGGGTTCGGGAGCAACGTCACTGCCAACCGAGGGGTCGGGCGTCTCGTCGGCGGAGACCGCCGGCTGATCGGCGCCGAACAACAGCTCGGCGAGCTCATCGGACGCGGCTGCCTTGGCCGTGCGGGACTTCGCTGTTCGTGGCTTAGCCGCGGACTTTGGCGCCGTCACCTTCGCGGTCGCGGCCTTCTTGGTCGCCCGCCGAGCGCGCACTGGCGGCGACGCTGGCTCCGGCTCACCGGTCGGCTGCGGCTCACCGGCCGGCTCGCGCACAACGGCTGGCTCCGGCGCAGCGTCAGCAGCGCCCCCGAAGTCGAGGGATTCGTGGTTCGAATCAAGTTCAGAAAGGTCGGACATGCGTGGCGCACCTTCCGGCGCCAAGCGGTAAGACGGCCACGCCTCGGGCCACAGGGTCCGCCGTCGCCACCTGGAGCAACGGTTGTCGTTCGCGCCGACAAGCGGTCGACGCGGAAGTCATGGAGTTCCGCGGATCAGTTCGCGCGAGGGCGCGTCACTCACTCACGGCGACGGCAGCCCGGGCGACCAACGGATCGGCCACTCGTGCGTCCGCGCCATGCCACGGACCCTGCGCCATCCGGGTCACCCGTGGGGGTGTCGGGGGCGAAAACTGGGCCCATTCACGAAGCGCGGTAAGTATGTCGTCGGGGCGAACAGCAGGCGTGGTATGCCGTACGACCAGTCGTAGTATCGCACATCCGGCCTCTTCTTGGGCTTCCGCCCGCTCAATGGCGACCCGAACATCGAACTCGCGCGGTCCCGTCTTGAACACCCGCGACACCGTTGCTTCGGAGCGTGCGAGGAGGACGTTAAGGGCCCCTTCCACCTCGGCGAGCGGGACGTCGGGGAAGGCGATCCGCCATACGCTCGCCTGGAGCAATTCCCCGAGCGAGGGCCCTGGAACGGCTGGAACGACCTCGAGAAGGTCGAGACCGACCGGCAATGCCGCGTCCAGCTCGGCCTTGATGACCTCCGGGTCGCACACTCTCGTCAGGGCGATCTCGAAATACTCGGCCTCACTCGCCATCCCCGTCGGCGCGCCATTGGCATAGGAGATCCGCGGGTGCGGGTGGAAGCCCGCCGAGTAGGCCATCGGCACCCCGGTGCGGCGCAGGGCCCGTTCGAGGGCGCGGCCAAAATCGCGGGTGGACGAGAAGCGCATCCGCCCGCGACGGGCATACCTGATGCGCAGGCGTTGAACGGCGGGGGCGGGTGGCGGACCCTCGGGGGTGCGTTGAGCAGACATAAGGCCTGCAGTATCTCCCGGCAGGTT
>CAZACX010000024.1:0-21372 GCA_964483685.1 uncultured Intrasporangiaceae bacterium | reverse complement strand
GGTTCGGGCCGCAAGGCCCACGTCGGCGGGACGGTGGGGCCCGATTTCCCTTAGATTGCGATCATGACCGCCGTCGACCGCGCCCGTCTCACCCGTCTGCTGGCCACCGAACAGGCCACCTACGAGCGGTTGCACCCGCGCAGTCGGGCCTTATTCGAGTCCGCGACCAATCTCTTTGGCCAGGTACCGATGACGTGGATGACCAAGTGGTCGGGCGGATTTCCGCTCTATCTCGACGCGGCGAAGGGTGCCCGGGTCACCGATGTCGACGGGCGCACGTACATCGACTTCGCCCTCGGCGACACCGGGGCGATGGCCGGGCACTCCCCCGCGGCCACGGTCGAGGCCGTCCACCGGCGGATCGGCGTGAGCGGCGGCATCACGACGATGCTGCCGACGTCGGACGCGCAATGGGTGGCCGCGGAGCTAACCGCCCGCTTCGGTATGCCGCTGTGGAGCTTCACGCTGTCGGCGACGGATGCGAATCGGTGGGCGATCCGGCTCGCGCGACTGGCAACCGGGCGTCCCAAGATCCTCGTTTTCGGCTACAGCTATCACGGCTCCGTCGACGAGACGTTTGCTATCCCGGGCCCGGACGGCACGACGGTGTCGCGGCCCGGAAACGTCGCGCCGCCCGTCGACCCGGCCGTGACGACCCGAGCCGTCCCCTGGAACGATCTCGCGGCACTCGAGGCGGCACTCGCCCATGGTGACGTCGCGGCGATCCTGACCGAGCCCGCGTTGACGAACATCGGCATCGTCTTGCCCGAACCCGGCTTCCTTGAGGGCATGCGGGAGTTGGCCACGGCATACGGGGCCCTGCTGATGATCGATGAGACGCACACCTTCTCGGCAGGACACGGCGGCGCCACCCAGGCCTGGGGCCTGACGCCGGACATCCTCATCATCGGCAAATCCATCGGCGGTGGCATCCCCTCCGGTGCCTACGGATTGACGAACGAGGTCGCGGCGGCAGTGACGCGGCATACCGCAGCAGGCGAGGCCGACATCGAGGATGTCGGCGGCGTCGGCGGGACCTTGGCCGGGAACGCGCTCTCGCTCGCGGCGATGCGGGCAACCCTCGGCGAGGTGCTCACCGAGGCCGCGTTTATCCGGATGATTCGGCTCGCGACCGACTTCACCCACGGCGTCCGGGCGACGATCGCGGAGTTCGATCTGCCGTGGTCGATCACCCAGATCGGGGCCCGGGCCGAGTACCGGTTCACCTCCCCGGCGCCCACCTCAGGTGAAGCCTCGGCCGCCGCCGCGGATGACGAGCTCGACGCCTACCTCCACTTGTCCATGTGCAACCGGGGCATCCTCATGACGCCGTTTCACAACATGGCGCTGATGTGCCCCGACACCGCGCACGAGGATGTCGACCGTCATACCGAGGTCTTCCGACAGGTGGTCGGGGCCCTGCGCGGGTAACGCGAGGCCGTCCTGCGCGGCTCACGCGAGCCGGTCCTGCTCAGCTAAGACGAGCCCGCCCTGCGCGGCGAAGACGAGCCCGTCCTGCGCGGCCGGAAGGAGCGGTCGGGTCGGGCGGCTACTCGCCAAAGGCCTGCCGGATTGCGGCGAGTTCAATCGCGTGGGCGTCGAGGTCGAGATCTTCCTGCGAGCGCGGCTCCCAGGGCGGGCATTGGAGCGCCTGACCGTCCTGGTCAAGGCCGACGAAAATGGTGCGGCAATAGGTCGTCAGGGCCAGGTCGCGGGTGGCCGGGTCGCCCGAGCGCACGTGGACACCGACGTGCATGGACGTCGCACCCGTATGGAGCAGTCGCGCCTCCACCTCGACGAGGTGGCCGATCCGCAGCGGCCGATAGAACCGGACCCCGCCGGTGAAAATGGCGACATTGCGGGCGTTCTTCGTCCATTGGGTGACGAGAACGTGCGCGGCTTCGTCGATCCAGCGCATCACCACACCCCCGTGGACCTTCCCTCCCCAGTTGACGTCGGTCGGCGCGGCCAGGAACCGCATGACGAGGCGGGGAGCGGTCCCGGCGTCGGTGTAGCGCTGCGATGTCATCGCCGCCTCGATTTGTTCGCGCAGGGTAATCCGCCGCACCGCCCAATCCCGGCTCTCGATCTGCGACGTTGACGCGGGCGTCCAGGTCGGCACCGGGGTGGCGCGACCATCGTCGTCGACGGCGACGAACACCATGAGGCAATGGGTCGCTTCGGTGAGTTCCCGCGTGCGCGGGTGCCCCGAACTCACGGTGACGGTGATGTGCATGCTCGTGCGGCCGGTGTAGACGAGCGTCGCGGTGGCCTCGACCAACTCCCCCACCTCGACGGGACGAGCGAAGCGCACATTGCCGACGTATGCCGTCACGCAATAGCGCCCGCTCCAGCCGGCGGCCGCGGCATACCCCGCCTTGTCGATCCATTCCAGGACGCGACCGGCGCTCACACTCCCCGAATGTCCGGCGTCGCCGGGCGAGGCGAGGAAGCGCAAGGTGATGGACGCGCGGTCGGATTCGGTGGTCGCCACCTTGGCACGTTATCGCCAGCCTCGGCGAGCGGGATCGCGGGCTCCGTTCCGAGTTACCTACGTGACCGTAACTTACGGTATCGTAGGTTACGGTTACGTAGGTTCCGACCAGTGAAAGGCCTGGCCATGCCACTCCCCTCCATCATTCAAGGCGGGATGGGCGTCGCCATCTCCGACTGGCGCCTTGCCAGGGCGGTCTCGACGACCGGCCAGCTCGGCGTCGTCTCCGGAACCGCGCTCGATGTGCTGTGCACCCGGCGCCTGCAGTCCGGTGACACCGACGGCTCCATGCGGCGAGCCCTCGCCGCGTTCCCCGTCCCCGGTGTCGCCGACTGGATTCTCGCGGCGTACTTCGTCGACGGCGGAATCGGCCCCGACGAGCGCTACCGGCAGGTGCCGCGGCATACGTTGACCTCCTCCGCGCGACTGCTGGAGCTCACCACCGCGGCGAACTTCGTCGAAGTCTTCCTCGCCAAGGAGGGACACGACGGGGTGGTCGGGGTCAACTACTTGCGCAAGATCGAGCTCCCACTGCCGGCTGCCCTGTATGGCGCGATGCTCGCCGGCGTCGACTATGTGCTCGTCGGTGCGGGGAGCCCCGCCGAGATCCCCGGGCTCGTTCGCGCGCTCGCGACCCACGATGACGTCACCGTCTCGGTGCGCGTCCAGGGAGCGAGATCGAGCGACGGTCTTGGCGACATGGTCTTCTCACCCAAAGCGCTCTTCCCCACGTTGAACACCCCCGTCGTCGCGCCCAAGGTGCTCGCTATTGTCGCCTCAGCGGACTTGGCAACGGCACTCGCGCAAACTCCGCAGCTGCGCCCCGACGGATTCGTTCTCGAGGGCCCAAGCGCCGGTGGGCATAACGCGCCACCACGCGGGCCCCGCCAGGTCGACCAACTCGGTCAACCCGTCTACGGGGAACGCGACGAGGTCGACCTGCCGACGATCCTTGCGCTCGGATTGCCTGTCTGGCTGGCCGGTTCCTACGGCTCGCCGCAGCGGTACCGCGAAGCGCTAGCCAGCGGCGCAACCGGAGTTCAGGTGGGCACGGCATTCGCCTACTGCGAAGAATCCGGCTTCGACCCCGCACTCAAGGACAAGGTCCGCGCCAAGATCGTCGACGGGACGCTCGCGGTGCGTGCCGACTGGCGCTCCTCCCCCACGGGGTTCCCGTTCCGGGTGGCCGAACTCGACGGCACCTGGACCGACCCGGACACCGTGGCCGACCGCCAGGCGGTCTGCGACTTGGGGGCCCTGCGCTCGGCCTATCGCAAGGACGACGGCAGCGTCGACTTCCGGTGCCCCGCGGAACCCCCCGCTCAGTACCTGCGCAAGGGTGGACGTGAAGCCAACATTGAAGGTCGCGCCTGCCTGTGCAACGCCCTCTTCGCGAGCGCCGGGTACGCCCAGCGTCGACCCGGCGGCCGATGCGAACCCGCTCTCGTCACCTCCGGGGCAGACCTCGAGTCCGTGAGTCACCTCCTGCAAGGTCACGGTCACTATCGGGCCCGGGACGTCATCGACCACCTGCTCGCCGACGTCACGCCCTGACGGCCGCCCGGCCAGGCCTCACGCGGCCCGGGCCAGCTCCCGCAGGGCGTTCACCTGGTTGGGAGTGCCGAACACGATGAGGACCGAGCCCGCCTCGAGGGTGACCTCGTCGGCCGGGTTGGCGAGGAATGGTCCCTTGCGAGGCGCCCGGACGGCGAGCAGTTGCGCCCCGGTGCGCCCACTGACATCGAGGGCGCCGACACTTTGACCGACCAGGGGTGAGCGGTCGACGACCCGGACCTGCTCGATCCTGAAGTCGAGATCGTCGTCGTGCATGACCTCATCAAGAAACTCGGCGACGTCGGCATACAACGCAAAGGACGCCATCCGGCGGCCCCCGATGAGTTGGGGGTTGACCGCGCGAGTGGCCCCCGCCAGGACCAACTTCTCCTTCGAACCGAGGGTCCGGGCGCGCGAGATGATCACGAGATCAGGGCAGAGCGCCCGCGCGGACAGGGTCGCGTACACGGTGTCGGCGTCGGTGTCGAGGCAACAGATCAGCGCCCGGGCCTGCCGCACCCCGGCCTCGAGGAGCGTTTCGTCACGGGCCGCGTCGCCACGGACGAAGGGGACGGTGAGCCCCTCGAGCCGATCCTCCTCCCGCTCGACGATGACGACCTGATGGCCCGTGTCGAGCAAATGCGCGGCGGCCGAGCGACCGACCCGCCCGTTCCCGCAGATGATGACGTGTCCGCGCAGATTCGCGATCGTTTTGTCCATCCGACGCCTCCCAAAGAATTCGCGCAGCTGACCTTCAGTGATCCCCTCGACCAGGACACCGAGGTTGTAGAGGACCGTGCCGACGCCGAGGATGATCAAGACGATGGTGAAGCCCATCGCCGCGGGGGTGCGGTCATAGAGCTCGCTATAGCCGACGGTCGCCACGGTGAACACCGTCTGGTAGACCGCTTCAAGCAGTGGGAGCCCAAGCATCATGTAGCCGACGGTCCCGATCACGGTGACGCCGACCAGCCCGGCCATCGCGATGCCGAGGCGTCGAATGGCGTCCTGGCCAAGCGGAACGCCGGAGAGCAACGACCGCCGCCGGTAGCTCTCGCTGGGCCTCACGACTACATTCTGCCGGTCCCGACCACGGTCACCGGCAGCAGCGCCTTGCCCGTTGGCCCGACCTGGATTTCGGTGCCGAGTTGCGGACAGACCCCGCAGTCAAAGCACGGCGTCCACCGGCAATCGTCGACCTCTTGCTCCGCGAGGGCGTCCTGCCAGTCGGCCCACAACCAGTCCTTGTCCAACCCGGCGTCGATGTGATCCCAGGGCAACACCTCGAGCTCCCCACGCTCGCGGGTCGTATACCAGTCGAGGTCCACGCCGAGCGGGGTCAGCTCCGCCGCAGCCGCCGCCACCCACCGCGGAAACGAGAAGTGCTCCCGCCAGCCGTCGAAGCGCCCTCCCTCACGCCAAACCCGCTCGATCACTGGCCCGACCCGCCGATCCCCCCGCGAGAGCAGACCCTCAACGATGCCGGGCTGCCCATCGTGATAGCGGAACCCGATCGCCCGGGCATACCGCCGATCGCTGCGGATCGCCTCCCGGAGCTTGGCCAGGCGGGCGTCCGTCTCCTCGACCCCCAGTTGCGCGGCCCACTGAAAGGGGGTGTGCGCCTTGGGGACAAAGCCCCCGATCGAGACGGTGCACCGGATATCGCGCTGCCCACTGACCTCCCGACCGGTGTCGATGACCCGCTTGGCGAGATCGGCGATCTGCAGCACGTCCTCGTCGGTTTCCGTCGGCAGCCCGCACATGAAATACAACTTCACCTGCCGCCAGCCCGCCCCGTATGCCGCGGCGACGGTCGCGATCAAGTCCTCCTCCGAGACCATCTTGTTGATGACCTTGCGGATGCGCTCGGAACCACCCTCGGGGGCGAAGGTGAGCCCGGAACGGCGCCCACCCCGGGTCAATTCTTTGGCCAGGTCGATGTTGAAGGCGTCCACCCGAGTGCTTGGCAGCGACAGCCCAGTCTGGGTGCCTTCATACCGGTCGGCGAGGCCCTTGGTCATCGGCGCAATCTCGGAGTGGTCGGCGCTGCTCAGCGAAAGCAACCCCACTTCCTCGAAGCCCGTTGCCGCGAGGCCCCGCTCGATCATGTCCCCGACGGTCGTGATCGACCGCTCCCGCACGGGTCGGGTGATCATCCCGGCCTGGCAGAACCGGCACCCGCGGGTGCAACCGCGGAAGATCTCAACACTCATCCGCTCGTGGACGGCCTCCGCGAGCGGAACGAGCGGCTGCTTCGGATAGGGCCACTCATCGAGGTCCATGACGGTGTGCTTCGCGACCCGCCAGGGCACGCCCGGCTCGGTCGGCGCGACCCGCTGGATGCGCCCATCCTCGAGGTAGCTGACCGCATAGAACCCCGGCACGTAGACGCCGCCCTGGATCGCAAGGCGCCGCAGGATCTCGCGTCGGCCCCCCGGTCGCCCCTCGGCCTTCCACTGGGCGAGCAGGTCGGTGACGACGAGGACAGCCTGTTCGCCGTCGCCGACGATGGCCCCGTCGATGAACTCGCTAATCGGTTCCGGGTTGAACGCCGCGTGGCCACCCGCGATCACGAGCGGATCGCCCTCGCCGCGATCCCGCGCGTGCAGCGGGATCCCGGCGAGGTCGATCGCGTTGAGCAGGTTCGTGTAGCCGAGTTCGGTGGAGAACGAAATCCCGAAGACGTCGAAATCCCGCACGGCCCGGTGGCCATCCACGGTGAACTGCGGCAGCCCCGCGGACCGCAGCTCGCGCTCCATATCGGACCACACGGCATACGTGCGCTCCGCGAGGGCGTCGGGGCGCTCGTTGAGGACTTCGTAAAGAATCATGACGCCCTGGTTGGGCAGCCCGATCTCATAAGCGTCCGGGTACATCAGCGCCCACCGCACGGTGAGGTCGTCGCCGCCCGGCCCGTGGCCGCCACAATCCCAGTCCTTGAGCGTCGAGTTGACCTCACCGCCGACGTACTGGATCGGTCGGGTCACACGTTCGAGCAACGGCTCAAGGGCAGGGAAGAGCGACTCACCGGGCATCGGGCAAGCGTATGCGGTGTGCGGGCTAACCCGCGTAGTGCGAGTCCAGCTCCGCCTTGTAACGCTCGGTGACGACCTTCCGCTTGACCTTGAGGCTCGGCGTCAGCTCCCCGCTCTCGATGCTCAGGTCGCTGCCGAGGATCGTGAACTTCTTGACCTGCTCCCACCGGTTGAGCGTCAGGTTGAGCTCGTCGAAGGTCGCTTGCACGAGGGCGCGAGCCTCGCTGGAGTTGGCGATGTCCTCATAGGGCTTGCCGCCAAGACCGTTGGCCGCCGACCAGGCAACAATTGCCTCGGGGTCGAGGGTGACGAGCGCCGAGACAAAGTGACGGTCCGCGCCGTGGACGATGACCTGGCTGACGTAGGGATTGAGGCCCTTGAACGCCGTCTCGATCAACGAGGGCGCGACGTACTTGCCGTTCGAGGTCTTGAAAAGGTCCTTCTTGCGGTCAGTGATCTTGAGGAAGCCGCGCTCGTCGATCTCCCCGATATCGCCGGTGTGGAACCAGCCCTCGGCGTCCTTGACCTCAGCGGTCGCTTCCGGGTTGTTGTGGTAGCCGTCCATGATGCCCATGCCGCGCAGGAGGACCTCACCGTCGGGGGCGATCTGCGACTCGGTGCCCGGCAACGGCCAGCCCACCGTGCCCAACTTGTAGGCCCGCAACCGGTTGACGTAGGCCGCCGAGCTGCTCTCCGTCAGACCGTAACCCTCGGCGATGAGGAGGCCAACGGAGTCGAACCAGCGGGCGATGTCGGGGTTGAGCGCGGCGGAACCAGAGATGAAGAAGCGGATGTTGCCGCCGAACCGGTCCCGGACCTTGGCGAGGACAAGCTTGTCCGCGAGCGCGTACTTCGCCGCCAGCGCCCCCTTGGGCTCCTTGCCCTGGGCGCGCAGGGTGGCGGCCTGAGAGCCGACGCCGGTAGCCCAGCCAAAGAGCTTCTCCTTGACGCCACCCTCGGCCTTCATCATCATGCTGATCCGGCCGTAGGCCTTCTCGAAGATGCGCGGCGCCGCACCCATGAACGTCGGCTTCACGACGGCGAGGTTGTCAACGATCTTGTCGATCCGGCCGTCGATGCACGTCGGGAACCCGATCTGCATCGGAATGGTGAGCAACTGCTTGCCGAACACGTGCGCAAGCGGCAACCACAGGTATTGCAAGTCGGCCGAACTGAGAATGTTGATGGCGTCGACGGCCGCGCCCTGGTAGGTCCAGGTCTCGTGGAGCAGGCGCACGCCCTTGGGGCGCCCCGTGGTCCCGGAGGTGTAGATGATCGTCGCGAGCCACTTGGGCTCGATCGTGTCAATGCGCTGGTCGACGATGCTCGAGTCCGCGGCGAGGGCCGCCGACCCGCGGGCCGCGAGGTCCGCCAACGAGATGACCCAGTCCCCGTCGCCCTCGCCGTCAAGGACGACGACCTTGGCGACACCCGGGATGAGCTCACGGATGGAACGCAGTTTGGCGACCTGCTCGGCGTTCTCAGCGAACGCGACCTTCGTCTCGCTATCGGCGAGGATGAACGCGACGTCGTCGGCGATCGTCGTCGGGTAGATCGTCGTCGTCGCGGCGCCGGCACACATGTTGGCGAGGTCGGCGATGCACCACTCATAACGCGTGCCCGAGGCGATCGCGACCCGGTCTTGCCCGCCGATCCCGAGGTCGATCAGGCCCGCCGCGAGCGGATAGACCGTCGCCTTGACCTGGGCCCAGGTGACCTTGGCGTACCCGTCCCCCTCCGCGTACCAATACGCAACCGTGTCGGGCGTCTTATCGACCCGATCCCGGAACAGGTGTCCTACGCTGCGCGCCTGGGACTTCAGGGCAGCCGTGTTGACGTCTTCTTCGGCGGGGGTCTGGAACATCGTGGGCATCTGTGGCCACTCTCGTGCGGGGGCGGGCATGATCGGTCCCCGCGTGGTGCAGGGTTCCTCCGAATGTTGCCATGAACGAGCGCCAATGGGGGGCAAGCGGAGCCGTGCGATCTCGTCGAAATAGCGCACACCGGGGCCCTCGCTCGGCTCACACCCGCCGGTTGGCCCCTCGCGTCGCCATATGTGTGTTGTTGACCAGCCCGATGGCGAGCCAGCAGGCAAACATTGAAGAACCGCCGTAGGAGATAAACGGCAGCGGCAAACCCGTCACGGGCAAGATCCCCAGATTCATGCCGACGTTCTCGAAGGCCTGCACCGTTAACCACACAGCGACACCCACGGCGAGAAGTCGCCCAAAGGCGTCCGGCGCCCGGGCCCCGACGAGGAGAATCCGGAAGACAACGAACGCGAGCACAAGAAGAAGGAGCGCGCCGCCGAGGAAGCCGAACTCCTCCGCGGCTGCCGAGAAGACAAAGTCGGTCTCTTGATAGGGAATTCGGCCCCCTTGGGTCTGCGCCCCCGCGAACAGGCCCTGACCCTGCCAGCCGCCCGCGGTGATGGCGAGCCGCACCTGACGCACCTGATAGCCGATCCCCGCCGGGTCGAGGCTGGGGTTGAGGAACACCGCAATCCGGTCCCGCTGGTAGCCACTGAGGACCGGCGTGGTCATCGCGGCGACAACAGCGATCACCCCGGCGGCCACGGCGCCGACGATCCACCTCAGGCGCGCTCCCCCGAGGGCGATGGTCCCCAAACCAAGGGCGAGCAGCACGAGCGCCGACCCCAAGTCAGGCTGCAGCATGACCAAGGCGATGGGTATGCCGATCAGCACCCAGGCGAACAACACCCGCAGGTCGCTCGGTCGCCGATGCCGGTCGAGCGCCTCCCCCAGCACAATCGCGAGCCCGAGGCAGAGGGCAACCTTCGCAAATTCGGCCGGTTGCAGCGAGAAACCGCCCGGGAGCTGAATCCACGAGTGCGACCCGTTGACCGTCGTCCCCACCGGCGAAAGCACGACGATGAGACCACCGATCGCCGCGGCATACAGGACCGGGGCCACGTTCCGCAGCGTTTGGTAGTGGAGGAAGGAGACCGCCACGGCGAGCCCAATCCCGACGCCGGCGTTGAACAGGTGCCGGATGAGGAAGTGGGTCCCGGAGTCGGCTCGGGTGGATGACCAGACGAGGATCGCGCCGAGGAGCGACAGCCCAAACGCCCCCACCAGCAGGCCGACGTCGACCCGCAGGAGCGCGCGCCTCAGGGCGCGGATGGAAGGTGGCGTCGACATGACGCGACGTCGGCAGCCATCGCCAAGAGAAGTGCGTCGATGGAATCGAATTTCACGGTCGGCCGGATTCGGGCGGTGAAATCGACGGCGACCTGCTCGTCATACAAGTCGAGATCGGTGCGGTCGAGGCAGTACGCCTCGACGGTGCGTTCGGTGCCGTCGAAGGTGGGGTTGGTCCCGATCGAGATGGCGGCAGGCAGGCGACGGTCGGGGGCGCCCTCGGGCAGGGTGAGGCGGGTGAGCCAACCGGCATACACCCCGTCGGCGGGGACGACGCCCCGGGAGCGACGCGCGAGGTTGGCCGTGGGGTACCCAAGCTCGCGGCCGCGGTGAAATCCGTGGACGACGACGCCGATGACGCGGTGCGGGCGGCCGAGGATCTCCGCGGCCTCGCTCACCTCACCGGCCCGCAAGTGGGCGCGCACCGCGGTCGACGACCAGCGCTCGGTGTCCCCCATGTCTGGCAGGGCGATCACCTCAAAACCGAACTCTTCGCCAAGGGAGCGCAACAGGGTGACGTCACCGGTGTACCCGGCGCCGAACCCCTTGGTGTCCTCGCCAACGACGAGGGCCACGGCGGCGAGCCCCTCGACGAACGTCGAGACGATGAAGTCCCGAGCCGATTGGCTCGCGTATTCGGGCGTGAAGTCGATGACGAGCACGCCGTCGATCCCCGTCTGAGCGAGGAGGTCCTCGTGGAGCGAGCCCGGCGAGATGAGTTCGGCGGCGCGCTCGGGATGGAAAATCTCGATCGGGTGCGGATCGAAAGTCACGGCCACCGCCGGCAGGCCCCGCGCGTCGGCCTCGGCCCGAAGTCTCGCGATGACGCCTTGGTGCCCGCGGTGGACCCCGTCGAAGTTGCCGAACGTCGCCACGCAGGGCCGCAGGTGCGGCGGGGTGTCAGTGACGGTTGTCCAGCGGTCCACGGCGCAACTCTACGAACTTGCGGGAGCAAAGACGACGTGGGGCTTGGCGAGCGGACGCGTTTCGTCGAGCATGGCGATCAGCTCCCCCGCCGGGGAGAGGGCTGCAACCGGTTCGGCGCGGCCGGGCGGCTGTGAGGCGATCCGCTGCCCGAACGACAACGCCGTCGCCTCCTGCGCGGTGAGGTGGCGCTGCGCGAAAGCCGCCGCGGCCTCATTCAGCGCGAGGACCGGCAGCTCCCGACCCTGTTCGTGCCCCGTGACGAGGACGTCCAGTGGGGTGGCGTCGGCAAGGTCGAAGCGACCAACCCGGGTGCGCCGCAGCGCCGTCAGGTGGCCACCGACACCCAGTGCGGCGCCGAGGTCACGGGCGAGGGCCCGCACGTACGTTCCCGAGGAGACGTCGACCTCAATGTCGAGGTCAACCATCGGCAGTCCCTCAACGTTCACTTGACGTCGAGCAACGACCTCGAACCGTGAAACCGTGACTGGCCGCGCCTGGAGTTCCACGGCTTCACCGGAGCGAACCCTGGCGTAGGCCCGCTGCCCGTCGATCTTGATCGCGCTGACCGCGCTCGGAACCTGGGCGATCGCGCCGGTCAACGCGTCGACGGCCGACCTCAGCGCGGCCTCGTCGAGCAGCACCGGGCCCGCCCCTTCGAGTCCCTCAGGTTGCCGCACAGACCCGTCGAGAAGAACGGTCCCGTCGAGCGGCGCGGCCTCGGTGAGCAGCACCGGGGTGCGCGCGGTGATTTCGCCCTCGGCATCGTCGGTGACGGTCGCCGCACCGAGGCGCACGGTCGCGGCATACGCCTTGTCACACCCGACGAGGAAGGTGAGCAGCCGGGTGGCTTTGCCGATGCCCAGCACGAGGACCCCGGTCGCCATCGGGTCGAGGGTGCCCGCGTGCCCGACCTTGCGAGTCCCGGCGAGCCGTCGGCCCTTGGCGACGACATCGTGGCTGGTCCACCCCTTGGGCTTGTCCACGAGCAGCAACCCGTCCGGCGTCCGCGCCGGCTGGGGCGCCGACGCCGGACTAGCGGGGTTCACCACGGTCGGTGACCTCGGCTTCGTCCGTGCCGTCGGCTTCGTCCGTGCCGTCGGCGTCGGGGATCTCGGCATCGTCCGTGCCGTCAGCGACCCGTGGGCCGTCGGTCTCGGGGTGCTTATAGGGGTCGGCGTCCCCCGCATGGACTGCGGCGGCGGCGCGGGCAGCAACCTCGGCGTCGCGCTCCCGGGTTTCACGAAGCAACTGCGCCATGTGCGCCGCCGAGTCCGGAAGGGCGTCGAGGATGAACTCGAGCGTCGGGGTCAGCCGGATTCCCAGCTGCTTCCCGACGAGGCTGCGCAGGCGGCCAGTGTTGGCCTTGAGGAGTCGGGCGGTGTCGGCGCGCTGCGCTTCCTCACCGAGGACGGTGTAGAAGACGCTGGCCTGTTGGAGGTCACCGGTGACGCGCACGTCGGTGATCGTCACGAAGCCGAGGTCGGGGTTCTTGACGACCTGCACGAGGTTGGCGGCGACAACATCCTTGATCCGCTCGGCAACCTTGCGGGCGCGGGCAGTGTCGGCCATGGCGGTACTCCTTCGCGGATGGGGAAACCGGTGCGGATGGGGAAACCGGTCAAGCCTAAGCGACGCGCCACCGGTAGGATCGCCACATGAATGGCCGGGCCACCGTGGGCTGGGTGCGGGGAGTGCGCGCCCTTGCGGTCTCGGGGCTGGCCGTGGGTCAGGGATTCCTCGCCCATGCCTCGATGGTCGGCATGTCGGTCACCCCCGGTGGCCTCGCCCTCGCTTGGGTGGTGCTCATCCCCTTCGCGTGGGCGTTAGCCGGCCGCCGACTTGGCTGGATCACCTTGACGGGATCCCTGAGCGTCGGCCAGGCCGTCACTCACCTCGCCTTTGTCATCACTGCTCAGATCGGCGCCACGATCGGACCAGTAGCCCCGCACGCCGCCATCGTGCCCGCGTCGCTCGGTCACAGCGGCCACCCCCTCGCGCCCTCGACGATGCCCATGGACGGGGCGGCGATGGCCGCGACCCCCGGCATGGTTGGCGCCCATCTGCTCATGGTCTTCCTGGGCGTGGTGCTGCTCGCGTGGGGTGAGCACGTGCTCTGGGCCGTATGCCGCCTGTGGCACCTTCCCGTCGCGGATGCCGTCCTCGTTGTCGTGGGGCTCCGCGAGCGGATCGTGCTGGTTTGCCCGTCCCTGGCCCGAGTGGTCCGCGGGCCCGCCCAGGGGCGGGCACCACCGCGGCGGGCGTTCGCCTGACGCCATCTCGGTCGGCCGACACTCGGCCCCCAGACCCTCGCCATGCCGCACGGCGTCCCTTCCCAGGGCTGGCGAACCATGCCCCGCGACCGGCGAACCGCCGGTCCGGGCAGCACTTTCCCCTGACGTTTCTCCCCATGAGATTGGAAACACCCATGAGCGCACTGCGCTACTCCCGCCGCGCCATCGTCGGCGCCGGCGCGCTAGCCACCCTGGCCGCCTGCGGGACCTCGAGCTCAGGCTCCAGCACCTCGAAATCATCCACCACAAGCACGGGCACGACCACGGCAGGTGGCTCCGCGCCAGCCCCGCTAACCCTTACCGACGGGTGGGCAAAGGCAGCCGAAACCGGCATGACCGCGGTGTTCGGCACCCTCGTCAACAACACCGACAAGGCCGTCACGGTCACGACGGGAACGTGTGCGAAGTCGACAAAGGTCGAAATGCACGAGATGGTGATGGACGCGAAAGGTGTCATGGTCATGCAGCCGATTGACGGTGGCCTCGTCGTGCCAGCAAAGGGGTCGAAGAAGCTCGAGCCCGGCGCCAACCACATCATGTTGATGGGGTTGACCGCACCGGTCGTCAATGGTGAAACGCTCGACCTGACCCTGACGACCGACGGCGGCAGCGTCCCCCTGAGCGTCCCGATCCGCACGTTCACCGGTGGCGCCGAGCCCTACCACAGCGGGTCATCGTCGATGTCTTCGTCCTCGTCATGACCTTGGACGCTGAGGTGCCGCCACGGATGACGTCGGGGCCGAGGACCCCCGCCTTCACGGGGACCGGCCGGCGCCGGTTGCTGCATGCGGCGGCCCTCAGCGGCCCGGCCCTGTTGACCGGCGCCGCCGGCTGCACGGCCGGGGACGTCGCAGACGCGTCCCGCAGTGGCGCCGCCTCGGCGGCGCCACTCGCGACCGGGGAGCCCGTGCCTTTTCGCGCCGCCAGGCAGCCGGGCATCGCGGGACACGTCCAGGCCTATGCGGCGTTCGTCGCGTTCGATCTGGTCGCCGACGCCGACGCCGACACGGTGCGGCGGCTCCTGCGGGTCTGGAGCGATGACATCGAACGGCTCATGGGCGGTCGGGCCCCCCTGACCGACCAGGAGCCCGAACTCGCTGCGCACCCGGCCGGGCTGACCGTCACCGTCGGCGTCGGGCCGGCCATTCCAGCGCTTGTCGGGGCACCGGCACCGCGGTGGTTGGCGCCGCTACCGGCCTACTCAATCGACAAGCTTGAGGACCGGTGGTCGGGAGGCGACCTGATCCTCCAGGTGTGTGCGGATTCGCCAGTGACGTTGGCGCACGCGCAGCGGCGGCTGAGCGTCGATGTGGCCGATCTTGCTGCCGTGCGCTGGGTCCAGCGCGGATTCCGCGAGCCGTTGCCGGTAGCCGAAAACCGGGTAGGTATGCGCAACCTCTTTGGCCAAGTCGACGGGTCGATCAACCCCGACGTCTCCGGTGCGGACGCGGGCGTGGTCTGGCCAGATCACCCGGCGGTGCCGTGGCTCAAGGACGGCACCTCGATGGTCATCCGGCGCGTCGCCATGGACCTCGCCACGTGGGACAAAGTGGGACGCCTCGACCGGGAGAACTCCATCGGACGGCGGCTGACCGACGGGACGCCACTGACCGGCGGCGCCGAGACGGACACGCCGGACTTCGACGCCGTCACCGCGCTGGGCTTCCCGGTCATTGACGACGGCGCCCACGTGCGCAGGGCGCGGCCGGTCCAGCCCCACGAGCGGTTCCTGCGACGGCCCTATTCGTATGACGATTCGGGCCCGGATGGGGTCGAGGCGGGTTTGATCTTCGTCGCCTTCCAGGGCGACCCGTTGCGTCAGTTCGATCCGGTCCAACGGCGGCTCGCGGAGGTTGATCTCCTCAACATCTGGACGACGCCAATCGGGTCGGCCGTGTTCGCGATCCTGCCCGGCATCGGCACGGAGGAATACCTCGGCAAGGCCCTGCTCGGCTGACCTCGCAACCGGGATGGCATCCGGCGCCACCCGCACTAAACGGTATGCCGCCCGCTCACGTGAGCGGGCGGCATACCGTTTGTTGCACCACTGCTTAGTGCACGACTGCTTGGTACACCACGGCGATCAGGCGCGGGGCTTCTCGCGCATTTCGTAGGTGGCGATGAGGTCCTCGATCTGCAGGTCGTTGAAGCTGCCGAGGTTGATGCCGCACTCGTAGCCGTCGCGAACCTCGGTGACGTCATCCTTGAACCGTCGCAGTCCGGCGATTTCGATGTTCTCGGCGACGACGACACCCTGTCGGGTGATCCGTGCGCGAGTGCCGCGCTTGATCTCACCTGAGCGCACGAGCGACCCGGCAATGTTGCCGAACTTGCTCGAGCGGAAGATCTCGCGAATCTCGGCGGTGCCGAGCTCAACCTCCTCGAACTCCGGCTTGAGCATGCCCTTGAGAGCGGCCTCGACTTCCTCGATCGCCTGGTAGATGACCGAGTAGTAGCGGATTTCGACGCCCTCACGGTCGGCGTAGTCCGCGTTCTGACCTTCCGCGCGCACGTTGAACCCGATGATGATCGCGTTGGACGCCATCGCGAGGTTGATGTTGTTCATCGTGATCGCACCGACGCCGCGGTCGATGATCCGCAGGTCGACTTCCTTGCCCACGTCGATCTGGAGCAAGGCGTCTTCCAGCGCTTCCACCGAACCCGACACATCGCCCTTGAGGATGAGGTTGAGGGTGTCGACCTTGCCCGCAGCGAGCGCCGCGTTGAGGTCTTCGAGGGAGATCCGCTTGCGGGCCTTGGCCAGCGAGGCCTGCCGGTCGGCAGCTTCCCGCTTCTCGGCAATCTGGCGCGCGGTGCGGTCGTCGGGGGCGACGACGAAGGTGTCGCCAGCCCGTGGGACCGAGGAGAGGCCGAGCACCTGAACGGGACGGGACGGGCCCGCCTCGACGAGGTTGTTGCCATGCTCATCGAGCAAGGCGCGCACTCGGCCGTGGGCGCTCCCAGTGACGATCGCATCGCCGACGCGCAAGGTTCCCGATTGGACCAAGACGGTCGCCGTGGCGCCTCGGCCACGGTCGAGGTTGGCTTCGATCGCGACGCCGCGGGCGTCCTTGTCGGGGTTGGCCCGCAGATCGAGCGCCGCGTCCGCGGTCAACAGCACCGCTTCGAGCAACTCCTCGATGTTGAGGTGCTGCTTCGCGGAGACATCAACGAACATCGTGTCGCCGCCATACTCCTCGGCGACGAGGTTGAACTCGGTGAGCTGCTGACGCACCTTGGCCGGGTTCGCGCCTTCGACGTCCACCTTGTTCACCGCGACGACGATCGGGACATCGGCCGCCTGCGCGTGGTTGAGTGCCTCAACGGTTTGCGGCATCACCCCATCGTCGGCAGCGACGACGAGGATCGCGATGTCGGTCACCTTGGCGCCTCGAGCACGCATGGCGGTGAACGCCTCGTGACCCGGGGTGTCGATGAAGGTGATGGCGCGTTCGCGGCCCTCGTGCTCCTTGCGCACCTGGTAGGCACCGATGTGCTGGGTGATCCCACCCGCCTCAGCGGCGACGACGTTGGCGCTGCGGATCGCGTCGAGAAGCTTGGTCTTGCCATGGTCGACGTGACCCATGACCGTGACCACCGGGGGCCGGGCCCGCAGATCTTCTTCGTTTTCGCCCGCGAGACCGGTCTCGATGTCGATGTTGAACGAGTCGAAGAGCTCGCGCTCCTCGTCTTCGGGCGACACGATCGAGATGTTGTAGCCCAGCTCGGCGCCGAGGAGTCGGAACGTGTCCTCATCGAGCGACTGCGTGGCCGTTGCCATCCCACCGAGGTGGAAGAGGACGGTGACGAGCGATGCCGGGTTGGCGTCGATCTTTTCCGCGAAGTCGGTCAACGACGAGCCTTGACGGATCCGGATGACCATCGAGCCGTCGCCGCGAGGGACGCTCACGCCGCCAATGGTCGGCGCCGCCATTTGCTCGAACTCTTGGCGCTTCGCACGCTTGGACTTGCGCTGCTTGTTGCGGCCACCGCCGCGACCGAACGCGCCCTGGGTGCCGCCACGGCCGCCGGGTCCACCACCGGGACGTCCGCCGAAGCCGCCGCCACCGCCGGGACCGCCAGTGCCGCCACCGGGGCGAGCGCCGAAGCCACCACCACCGGGACGACCGGGACCGCCTGCGCCGGGGCGCCCAGGAGCGCCGCGGGTCGGCCGCTCACCGGGACGGGGGACAGCGCTGCGACCGGGCATGTTGCCCGGCGTTGCGCCGGTGCCACCCGGACGCGGTATGCCGGTACCTGCACCAGGAGCCCCGGGACGAGCCCCGGGACGGCTCTGGGGCCGCGGCATACCTTGGCTTGGGGCGAACGGGTTGTTGCCCGGACGCGGAGCGCTGCCCTCGCGGCCCGGACGTGCCGGGGCGCCGTCTCGGGGGGGTCGCGCGACACTCTCTTTGGGAGTGAAGGGGTTGTTTCCCGGACGCGGGGCTCCTGGTCGCGGGGAGTTGCCGCCCTCGCGGGCCGCGGGCGCAGCAGGTGCTTGCGGAGCCGGCGTTGCGGGAGCCGGCGTTGCCGGAGCGGGCGCTGCCGGGGCGGGCCGGGCGGGACCGGGGGTTGGGCCGCCGGGTGCCGTGGCGGCGCTGGCCGCTGCTCCCGTTGCGGGGGCTGCTGCTCCCGTTGCGGGGGCGGTGGGTGCGGCTGTCGCGGGGGCGCCCGAGGGCGTCGCCGCGGGGGTGGCTCCGGGCGTGGCTCCGGGCGTGGCTCCAGGGGTGGCTCCGGGCGTGACGCTCGGCGTCGCTCCGGGAGCGGCCGGGACCCCGGCTGGCGCCGAAGAGGTGGCCGGAACACTGGCTGCCTGCTGTGGCCCTGGGGTCGCCGCGGCCGCAGGTCGGGGTCCTGGCGTGGCGGCGCTTGCCGCTGCCGGACCGGGAGTGGCCGATTCCGAGGGCGCTGCGGAGGGGGCCGCTTGTGGGAATCGTTCCCGGTAGCGGCGAACAACGGGCAACTCGACGGTCGAGCTGGCGCTCTTGACGTACTCGCCCATCTCGTTAAGGCGCTCGAGGAGGACCTTGCTGGTCACTCCTACCTCTTTAGCGAGCGCGCTGACACGAACTTTGGACACGTTTCTCCTGTCTGGTCCGTGCCGGACAGGCGCGGACCGCGGTTAAAGCTGGGGGGAGCTCATTGCTGAGTACTCATCGGGCGCTCATCAGCGTCAAACCCGCTTCCGGTCATGGTGGGTGGTGCAGATATCAATGCGGTTCCAGCGAGCAAGGCCTCGACGTATGCGGTGATCGGCGCCGGGTCCAACGGGGCGCTGAACTTCAGCGCCCGCGGGAACGCCCGACGGCGAAGGGCAAGATCGAGACACGTGCGCGTCGGGTGCAGCCAACAGCCGCGACCGGGCGCACGGTGGCGAGGATCGGGGGCAAGGGCGGTGAGGCCCTGCGTCCCGGTACCCACCACCACTCGCAGGAGAACCGACCAGCTATCCGAACGACGGCATCCCACGCAGGTGCGGACGGGGCCCGCGATCCACATGTGTTGCCGTTGCCGGAGTCCAGTCCGGTCGGTCCGGGCCATTCTAGCGGTTACCAGCCGGGCCGCGCGCCGGAACCGGGACGCTCCCCGGCCCCTGGCCGCGCGCCGGATCCCGGACGCTCCCCGGCCCCTGGCCGCCCGCCGAAACCGGAACGCTCGCCAGATCCGGGTCGGGCACCGGAACCTGATCCATAACTCGTGCCGGCGGGTGGGGCGGTAGGTCCGGTCGTTCCGCCCGCGGCGGCGCTCTCAATGTCCGGACGAATGTCGATCCGCCAGCCGGTCAACTTCGCGGCTAGTCGCGCGTTCTGACCTTCACGCCCGATCGCCAGGCTGAGCTGATAATCGGGGACGACGACCCGGGCACTTCGGTCGGCCGCGTTGACGATGGTCACCGACTGGACCCGCGCCGGAGACAGGGCCGCAGCAACATACGTCTGGGGGTCCTCGGAGAAGTCGACAATGTCGATCTTTTCCCCGTGCAACTCGGCCATGACCGCCCGAACCCGCGCACCCATCGGTCCGATGCACGCGCCCTTGGCGTTGAGCCCCGGGACCTTCGTATGAACGGCCATCTTGGTTCGGTGCCCTGCCTCACGGGCCAGCGAGGCGATCTCGACGGCGCCACTGGCCACTTCGGGGACCTCGAGGGCGAAGAGCTTCTTGACGAGGCCGGGGTGGCTACGCGAGAGCTCGATTTGTGGGCCGCGCATCCCCCGCTTCGCGGTGACGACGTAGCAGCGGATGCGGTCGCCGTGCTTATACGTCTCCCCCGGGACCTGCTCCGCGAGCGTCAGAATCCCCTCGACCGAGCCGAAGCTGACCGTCACATGGCGTTGCGTCGGGCTCTGCTGAATGATTCCGGCGACGATGTCGCCTTCACGGCCCTTGAACTCACCGAGGATCGCCTCGTCTTCGACCTCCCGAAGCCTGGAGAGGATCACGTGGCGAGCCGTCGAGGCGGCCACTCGGCCGAAGTCGCTTGGCGTGTGGTCGAACTCGGGGCCGAGCTCAATCCGGGGGCGACGCGGCAACTCCGGAGCGGGCTCGGTGCTCGCCGCAGCCCCGGCGTCGGCGCTTCCGTCGGCGCTTCCCTCGATGGGCGTTCCGTCGGCGAGCGCTCCCTCCACGGAAGCTTCCGGCGCGGGCGCTCCCTCGGCGGACGATCCCTCGACGGGCGATCCCTCGACGGAAGCTTCCGGCGCGGACGTTCCCTCGCCGGGCGCTCCCCCGGCGGGCGTTTCCAGGTCTTCGCTTGTCGCCACCGGCGCATCGGGCTCCTGTGCCGGCACCTCAAACTCTTCGCGGGCCCAGATCGTCACATGGCCGCTCTTGCGGTCGAGTTCGGCGCGCGCGTGCCGGTAGTGACCCTCGGTGCGTTCATACGCGCTCAGGAGCGCCTTTTCGAGGGCGGGCACGAGAATGTCCAAGGAGATGCCCCGCTCGTGTTCGAGGGCGCGCAGGGATGCGGGGTCAATGTCCATGGTCAGTTTCTTTCGGTGGGGTCGGTGAACTCGATCGTGACGACCGCGCGGGTGATTTCGGCATACGGCAGGCTCAGGCTGACCGTCTCGGTGGTGTCCGGATCAATCAGGGTGAGGGCGACCACGGTCTCGTTCGCCCGCACAACGCGACCGCTGACCGGGGCCGGGCCGTCCGTCGTCGTCACCTCGAGGAGTCGCCCGACATTGCGGCGGAAGTGCCGCGGTTCGCGCAGCGGCTTGCCGACTCCGGGCGAGCTGACTTCGAGGACGTAGGGGGCGGCGCCGAAGACATCGGCCAGTTCGAGGGCGCCATTGATCTCACGACTGACGTCGGCCACCTCGTCCAGGGACAACGGGGTCGTGAGCGACGTCGTCCAGCCGTCGGCGCCTACTTCCGGGAGCCGATCGAGCGTGATGCGCACGAGTCGGCGTTTGCCCGCCATCGACACCGCGACGCCATCGAGGACGAAGCCGCATTCGGAGACCACGGGATCGACCACGGCGGTCAATCGTTCGTTGGCGCTCATTGGCGTCGTCCCCTCTTTAGATGTTGTGATGAACAACCACTTTAAGCGCTAACGGACGACGCCATGGGCGAGTGCCGGGCTTGACCTCCGGGCCGTGCCATCATCGGGCCATGTCACGCGGGTTTGATGGAGGCGCCGGGGCGGCGCGTCGGACCGTGCTCGGCGGCATGGGGCTGCTCGGACTCGCCAGCCTCGCGGGGTGCGGAATTCGGCTGGAGGACGACGCCCCCGCACTTCCTGGGATCCCGACCCGCAGCCCCATCCCCGGCGAGGCAGCCCTCGTCACATTTCTTCGTGAAACAGTTGTCCTTGCGGACGCCCTGAGTCGCGGCGATTCGACCTGGCAGGAGCTCGCGGAGATCCACCGGCTCCAGGCGCGGGTGATCGAGAGTGCCTTGCG
>CAZACX010000023.1:36578-40899 GCA_964483685.1 uncultured Intrasporangiaceae bacterium | reverse complement strand
CGTATGGCTCCAATGGCGCGGCCGGCGCGGCCGGCTCAAACGGCACGTATGGCTCGGGATGCTCGGACGGCTCGGACGCCGAGGGCGACGCCACGACAACGGTTGGCCTTCGAGACCTACTCACCGACGCGGGGGATCTCCGCCACGCCCAAGTCGGCGTGTTTGGGCCCCTGCGCGACTACCTCCTCGGGTTCGATCTCGACCCGGCCGGGCGCACCGCCGCCATCAACGGCTACCAGCGCCTCGCAGCGACGAGCGCGCCCGATGATCCGACCCTCCTCGCCGAGGAAGGCGCCTTCCTCGACCTGTTCGCGGAGATCGGTTCCCTTTACCGACCCCGCGTCGAGGAGGAGTCGGGGCCCGAGGCCGACGTCGCGGATCAGCTCAACACTCAGGAGTACTTCCTCGCCTTCCTCCAATGGCTCGACGCCGACCGGGCCGGGCTCCCCGACGGGTATCGGCGGCGCCTCGAGCGGGCCCTGCGCCGCTACGGTGTGGCCACCCTGGCGGACCGGGCGGGCCTCGAACGGGCGACGATGTGGATGTTCCGCTCCTTCACCCGGGTACCGGACGTTGCCGCCGTCGTCGTCGCCATCCTCGAGCGCCATCTCGCCCAAACAGAGGCGCTGCACTTCCTCGCGACAAGCCAGACACGAGAGCGCCTCGAACGACTCGCCGCGGCCACCGCGGGCCGCCAGCATGCGGTCACCGACCTGGCCCGGGACCTCCTCTTCCACCTCTTTGACGAGCCGATCCTCGGTGATGTCATCGAGCAGACCCAGGCCGAGATGCGTGGCCACCTGGTCGCCCTCGCCGACGACCCGACCCGCGCCGACCGATCGGATCGGATCGGCCGACTGGTGTGGTCGCCGCACCCGATGCGCTCTCTGCTCCTTGCCGCCTGGCGCTCAAGCCTTACCGACCCCAACCACCTCGATGGCGCCGCCTTTCGTCGGGCCATCCTGGAAACCTATGCCCGACGCTTCTATCGGATGCGGGCCCTGCACGGGCTGGACTTCGCGACGATCGACGGCGTGGAAATTGCCTTCGCCAACTATGAACACGAGGGCCGAGACCACCACCTCGTCGTCGGCTACCACCCCTTTGACGAGGTGCCCGCCCTCTCCCGGGCCCTCGCCACCCACTTGGCGAGCGCCGCCTTCCAACGGGAGGCGGTCGTCGACCTCGTCACCTGGCGCGCCGAGGAGTGTCCCGAAATCGAGGACCTGGCAGCCGACGCGGGCGAACTTCTCGCCGAGAGCAACTTCGGTCGGAGCCTGCACCGGCTCGACTTGACGATCACGAGCCTCTCGGGTGGCGGCGACGACAGATTGCGCACTCAGCACCTCACGTTCCGCCAGGGCCTCGATGGCGGGTTCGTCGAGGACCTGCTCCACCGCAACCTGCACCCGATGCTCGGCAAACGACTCGACTTGTGGCGCTTCGCCAACTTCGTCTTGCGCCGCCTGCCCTCACCCGAGGACATCTATCTGTTCGACGGTGTGGCCAAGGAAAACCCCAAGGATCACCGCCTCTTCGCGCTCGCAGAGGTACGAGATTTGACCCCGGTACGCATTGAGGCCGCGAACGAAACCACCTATCCGCGCCTGGGTCGAATGGGGCTTGCCGCCCTGGCCGCCATGCGGGCCGCACTCGCGAGCTACCCGACCCGGGAACGCCCCGTCGCCAATCGCCTCGTCCTCTCAATTCGCCCCACCTGGACCATTCCCGCGACCGATTGGTACCCCCTCGCCCGCACCTACGAGGGCCTGGCCCGGGGCGCCGGCCTCGAGAAGGTCGTGCTCCACGTCTCCGCCCCCGAACGGGCCGCCGACGGGCACGAAACCCTGCACAACAAGATCCTCGTCATCGAGGGCCTCGGCGGCTCGGGACTGTCGATCCGGATCGACGAACCCGGCCCGAACCCGGTCCGGGCGCTCACGGCATACGCCCAAAAGGTCCTGACCTCGGCCCGATTCGGCGTCCCTTATCCCTATGAGATCGTCCGCATGCTCACCCCACAAGTGGGGGATTCGTCGCCGTTCCCGCCCGGGACCTTCCAAGAACTCGACCTCGACGAGGCCACCGATGAGCTCGTGCCGGTCGACCGGCCGCCGGCCCAGAACACGGCCCACCTCGTTGTTGGGCTGCTGACGACGTTCACCCACGTTCACCCCGACGGGATCACCCGGGTCGCCCTGCTGTCAGACCCGACGCAGGGCCTCGGCAACCTCGCCGAACCCGAGTGCCGCCGCATTAACGCGGCCCTCGCATATGCGCGGGCCCATCGGATACCGGTGGAGTGGTATGCCGTGTCGTCCGGTGCGCTGATCGCGTTGGATTCGGGCACGGAGAACATGGACTGGATTGCCCTCACGCTGCGCCGAATCATCGAGTTCACCCAATCCGGCGGAGAGATCAACATCATTGTCACCGGAATCAACGTGGGCGGCCAACCCTATTGGAATGCCGAAGCGACCATGCTCATGCATACCAAGGGTATTTTGATTATGACCCCAGCCAGTGCGATGGTGTTAACGGGGAAACAGGCCCTCGACTTTTCCGGCGCCGTCTCGGCAGAAGACAACGCCGGTATTGGCGGTTATGACCGAGTGATGGGCCTCAACGGGCAGGCGCAGTACTGGGCCCCGAGCTTCCCCGACGCGTGCGCGCTGCTGCTCGCGCACTATGACTTCACCTATGTCGTTCCAGGGGAACGCTTCCCGCGCCGCCGCCCGACTCAGGACGCCCTGGATCGCGACGTTCGCACGGCTGCCCACACGAAGATCGCGAACTCGACGTTCACGCGGGTCGGGGATGTGTTTGATGCGGCGACGAACCCCGACCGCAAACAGCCATTCGACATGCGCTCGGTGATGCGGGCCGTGACCGACACCGATTGCCAACCGTTGGAGCGCTGGCAGGCCTGGCAGGACGCGGATACCTCCATCGTGTGGGATGCGACCATCGGAGGTTTCCCGGTTTGCCTGCTCGGCCTCGAGTCACACACGTTGCCTCGGCGCGGTTTTGTGCCCTCCTATGGGCCTCCGTCGTGGACCTCCGGGACCCTGTTTCCGCAATCGTCACGCAAGACGGCTCGGGCCATCAACGCGGTGAGCGGGAATCGGCCCCTTGTCGTGCTTGCGAATCTTTCAGGGTTCGACGGGTCGCCGGAATCGTTGCGCAATTGGCAGCTGGAGTATGGCGCCGAAATTGGCCGAGCGGTGACGAACTTTGACGGTCCCATCGTCTTTGTCGTCGTCTCGCGCTATCACGGCGGAGCGTTTGTCGTCTTCTCCAAGGCCCTCACGGACTCGATGGAAATTGCTGCCGTCGAGGGCTCGTATGCCTCAGTCATCGGCGGTGCTCCAGCAGCGGCGACCGTGTTTGCCCGGGACGTCAAGCTGCGCACCGACAAGGACGCCCGGGTCGTCGCCGCCAAGGCCGCCGCCGCGAGCGCGAGCGGCAGCGAAGCCGCGAGCCTGCGCCTCGCGGTCACACGGGCGACCGCCCAGGCCCGATCGGAGCGTCTGCGCGAGGTCGCCGACGAGTTCGATGCGATCCACACCATCGAGCGAGCCCAACGGGTCGGGTCGGTCGACCGGATCATCCCAGCGGCCACGTTGCGGCCCTACCTCATCGATGCCCTCGAGCGCGGCATCGCCAAGGCCACCGCCGGTTAGGGCCCGCTTCGGCCCTCGGGATCGGCGAGGGGATTCGCCACCCAGCTATGCACGGGAATCGCGTTGGCCAGGTCGAGCGAGCCGGGAATCACGTTCGGCGGCGACGTCTCCTCGCGGGAGGCGAGGGTGAGAAGGAAGTGCCCCTCGCGCCGCCACCAGCCCGGCAGGACGCCGCCTTCATGGTGAACGCGCAGCGGCGCCCAACCCGCCTGCGCAACGGGCCATCCCGAATGGTCGGGGACAAGGGGCAGGAGGTTGCGCGCGTCAACGGTGCTCGGTGAGCCGTGGATCACCACCTCGACCGTGCGGGTGTCGGCGCGCAATCCCACGCCGAGCACCTTGAGGGCGGCTTCCTTCGCCGACCACAGCAAGTTCGCGGCGGCATCCCACCCCTCCGGTCCGTATGCCGCCCGCTCCCCGCGCACCCACGTCGCCTCGGCCGCGGTGCAGAAGTCGGTGACGAAGCCCGCCGACCTTGGCTCGACGATTTCGAGGTCCACCCCGAGGGTTCCCCACCCCATTGACCCGGCCGGGCCGACGAGGGCAACGGCATGGCCCGCCCGGTCGGTGAGGGAGATGTCGAGATCGACCGCCCGACCATCCACCTCAACGTAGGGTGCCCCGCTGGGGTGGTTGAG
>CAZACX010000023.1:25191-36478 GCA_964483685.1 uncultured Intrasporangiaceae bacterium | reverse complement strand
GATCGACCGCCCGACCATCCACCTCAACGTAGGGTGCCCCGCTGGGGTGGTTGAGCACCGCGATCCGGGAGGCCCACGTCGGGTCGGACGCCCGCGCAAGGTCGGACCCCATCGAGCGCCCGGACCTCGGCGCCTCAGGGTCCTCGAGGAGGGACGGCAGGCCGATGGCGGCGGCCGCAGCCTGCTTGCCGACCCAGCGACGCAGGAGGTATTCGGTGCGCCGCTTCGTGAACCGCATCCGCGCCAACCTGGCTTGTTCATGCGTGGTGAGCCAGGCCACCCCGGGCGGGATGGTCTGCTCGCTGCAGGCAAACCAACGCACGACCCCATCGTAGGGACGTGGCCGAACCCGAGACCGGGCCGCCGCGCCGCGCCGCGGCGGGCGCCTTGGCGGCACTCGCCACCGTGCGAACCGGCGCGAACCGGTGCAGACCGCAACGGTGGCCCCACCGACGAAGGTCGATGGGGCCACCGTGGGCGCCGGGCGGCAGATGCCCGGTGTGCGCGTCGGTCGTTACAGGCCGGCGATCCGGTCCCCGGGCGGGGTCAGGCCCGGGTGGGAGCCCAGGTAGTCGACGAGGTTGTCGAGGTCTTCCTTGCCGCCGAGCAGGTTGGTGCCCTTCGTGAACTCGGTGAAGAGGTCACCACCATTGGCGAGGAAGTTGAGGGTGCCGACCCGATAGGTCATGGCCGGGTTGATGGCCACACCATCGAGCTTCATCGACCCGGCGACGACCCGCGAGCCCTGCGGCTGCGTCGCGTCCCAGGTGTAGGTGAAGCCCGCCGAGACACCGAGAGCCAGCATCGGCCGGGAGCCGCGGTCGGGAACCGGCTGGTACTGCTGTTCCAACACGGTCTTCAACTGCGCACCAGTCATGTCCAAGCTGACCAAGAGGTTGCCGAACGGGCTGGTGTTGTAGGCCTCGGTGTAGGTGATCTCCCCGCGGGCCTCCCCATTGCTGATCTGGTCAGCCAGGAAGCTGGCGCGCACCCCGCCGACGTTCATGAGGCCGATCTGGGCACCACCACTGCTCGTGCCCCACTTGATGACATCGGCCATCAAATCGGTCATCGGGGTCTCGATGCCGCGGTCGCCGCCCGAGTCACCCGTGACGTCCGTCGCGACGGTCCCAACAACCCTGCCCGCGAGGGGCCCGGCGAGAGTGCGCCACTTGTCGAGAACCGCCGTTTGGGCGGGGTCGGCCGTCGTCCGGTCAACGAGGACGTTCTTGGCGTCGAACGAGTTGCGGTTGATCTCGCCCGTGACCGAGTTGACGTTGAAGTACGTCTCCGTGACGACCTGCCCGTAGGACGAGGCGCTCGTCACCAGGCGCGGGCGCCCCTGCGGGTCGGGAACGGTGCAGACATACGGCTGGTGAGTGTGTCCACTGACCACGACGTCGATGAGGGACGTGAACTTCGTCGCCATCTCCGCGATCGGACCGTTGAAGCCGACGCAACCGTTGTAGTTCTCCGTGGTCGGTTCCTGGTAGCCGCCCTCGTGGATGAGCAGCACGATCGCCTTGACGCCGCGCCGGTTGAGGGCCGCAGCTTGCTGATTCGCGGTCGAAACCTCGTCGGCGAAACGGACGGACTTCACGCCGGCCGGGTCAACGAGGGTCGGGGTCGCCCGCAACGTCATCCCGATGAAGCCGATCCGCTTTCCACCGACCCACCGCACCGTCGTGCCGGGGAGGAGCGGCTTGTTGTCGGCCTTCTTGAACACGTTCGCGGCGAGGTAACGATAGCTCGCACCCGCATACGGCTTGGAGGGGAAGTAGCAGCCGTCCACGGGGTGACAGCCACCGTTTTGCATGCGCAGCAGCTCGGCGGTGCCTTCATCGAACTCGTGGTTCCCGACGCTGCTCACGTCCAGGCCCATCGCGTTGAGCGACTCGACCGACGGCTCGTCGTGGAACATCCCGGAGAGGAATGTCGATCCACCGACGAGGTCACCGGCCGCCACCGTCAAACTGTTGGCGTCGCCGACCTTGGCCCGTAACTGCGCGAGCTTGCTGGAGAGGTACTCGGCACCACCGGCGGGAGTCGCGGACGGGTCGGAGGCAATCGGTCGGTCCGTGGCCTCCAGGTGCCCGTGGTAGTCGTTGAACGACAGCAGTTGCACGGGGATCGCCCGCGCATTCGACCCGGACTCGGCGCTCGCCTGCGGCACCGCCATTCCGGTGGCGACCAATCCGGCGACCGCGCTCAGCGCCAGCACGCCTGACTTCTTCCTCAACATGCAAACCTCCCTGATCGGCCGCGGCGGGTCCTACGGCTCGCGAGGGCGACGCTATCGCCACCAGTGGCCCCGACGTGCCGGTGCGAGGCCATCAATCCGTCGAGTTTGCTCAGGGTGCGCCAGGAGTTCGTTCCGCGGCCCCAAGCTGGTCGAGAATCACGGCCCATTCCCACGCGATCTCGCGCCACGCGTCATACCGGCCGCTGCGACCGCCATGCCCCGCCGCCATCTCGGTGCGCAACAGGATCGGCCTCGTGGACGGGTCGTTCGTCGCCTGCGCCCGCAGCCGCGCCACCCATTTGGCTGGTTCGGTGACAAGGACCCGGGTGTCGTGCAACGAGGTCGTCGCGAGGATCGCCGGGTAGTCGGTCGCTCGAATGTTGTCGTACGGGGCGTAGGCGGCCATCGCCGCGTACGCCTCCGGGTCGGCCAGCGGGTTTCCCCATTCCTCCCACTCCCCCACCGTCAACGGCAGCGACGGGTCGAGCATCGAGGTGAGCGGGTCGACAAAGGGCACCTGGGCATGGACGATCCGGAACCGATCGGGGGCCAAGTTGGTCACCGCGCCCACCAACAAACCCCCGGCCGATCCGCCTTCGAGGGCAAGCCGATCGGGGTCCACCCACCGTCCGCGCAGAGCGTCCGCGACGGCCACGGTGTCGGTGAAGGTCGTCATCTTGCGTTCGAGCCGACCCGCTTCGTACCACCCGCGACCCAGCTCGCCACCCCCACGCACATGCGCAACGGCATACACGACCCCGCGATCGAGCAGGCTCAGTCGCGCAACCGAGAAATAGGGATCGCTCGCAATTTCATAAGCCCCGTATGCCGTTAAGAGGCCAGGCGCGCAGCCATCCGGCTGCACATCCGCGCGCCGGACCACCGACATCGGCACGGACGTGCCATCGGCCGCAGTGACCCATTCCCGGCTCTCGGCGTAGTGCGCCGGGTCAAAGTCGCCGAGCACTGGTTGGCGTTTGATGAGGGTATGTGCCCCGGTGCGGGGGTCCACATCGAAGGCCGCGCGCGGCTGAATGTAGGACTCCTCCACCGCCACGAGGGTGGTCGTGTCGAGTTCGGGGTTGTCGCCGAGCGCGACACTCGTGACGTCCCCCACGGGCTGCCACCGGATCGGGTCCCCAAACCCGGTCGGGCTCGTCTCGTCCCTCGGCAGAATCCGCAGCGTCGGGAGGCCTTCGGCGCGCAGACTGAGAACGGCGAAGTCCGCGAACGCGTCGACGCCGAGGAACCGCTCCCCCGGAGCCGACGTGAGGATCGGGTGCCACTCGCCCTCGGCGCTTGCCGCCAATGGCGCCCAGGCGAGGTCGGAGTCCTGGTTGTCGCGGTCGTGGACAATCAGGAGGCGGTCACCGTCGACGTCGAGGTCGTATTCGACGCCCTCCACTCGGGGAGCGACACAGCGCCAGGCACCAGTCGGGTCGTGCGCGGGCAGCAACCAGATCTCGGACGTCGTCTTCGACCCCACCGAGATAGTGAGGAACCGGTCATCCCGGGTGCCGCCGAGACCCGTCCAAAACCGCTCGTCGTCCTCCTGGAAGACCAGGACGTCGCCCGACCGCGAGGTTCCGATCTCGTGCCGCCACACCTGATAGGGCCGCCAGGACTCATCGAGGGCGCAATAGAAGAGGTAGCGGCCCGAGTTATCGAACTCGGCGCCGTAGCCCACTCCACGAATCTCCTCGTCGAGGACCTCCTCGGTCCCGATCACGCGCACAGTCACGTCGAACCGCTCGTCACCGCGGGTATCCAAGCCGATGGCGATGAGGCGGTGATCGACCGATACCGACAGGGCCCCCACGGCAAAGAAGTCGTGTCCAGCGGCCGCGGCGTTGCCGTCGAGGAGGATCTGTTCCCCCGCGGGTGCGGCCCCGACCTCAATGTCAGGTCGCGCCTGACCCTTGACCCGCGGACTGCGGGCGTGGACGGCATACTGCTCCCCCGCGATCGTCTTGGAGTAGTACCACCACGGCCCGTCACCGATCGGAACCGACAGGTCGCTCTCCTGGACGCGGGACTTGATCTCGTCAAAGAGGGCCGTGCGCAGCGGTTCGAGGTGGGCCGTGCGGTCCTGCGCGTAGTCGTTTTCCGCCGCGAGGTAGTCGAGGAGCGCGGGGTCCTCCCGGTTGGCCATCCACGCGTACGGATCGTTGACG
The DNA here is from genome assembly GCA_964483685.1 of uncultured Intrasporangiaceae bacterium. Lineage (GTDB taxonomy): Bacteria > Actinomycetota > Actinomycetes > Actinomycetales > Dermatophilaceae > Nostocoides_A. The sequence goes on along the minus strand of CAZACX010000023.1, from coordinate 32,062 downwards.
GTGATCGCGTGATGAGTGCGTGGCGAGGGCCGGGTTGCGGCCACCGGGGGCGCAGGAAGGTCGGTCACCGACTCACCCTATTCGGTGGGCGCACGGCGCAGCCCGGCCGAGACTCGATCCCGCGCGGCCCGCTCAGGTGTGCGATCGCTCTGCCCGGTTGGGCCGTCGACACGTCCAGATGCCGTCGACACCTGGAGCCGTCTGTAATGTCGACACCGTAAATACTCCGTGCCTTCAGGGGCTTCTCATCGTTGGGCGCAGCACCGATGTCACACACACGATCTGTTGAGGAAGGCCGCCAAGGGGGGCGAGTTCGATGCTGAAGGCGATGCTCGACTCCGGTGACTTCATCGCGACCATGGTCGGCTTCATCGTCCTGGCGGTCGTGCTCGGGAAGCGGGTCGGGTCGCGTCTGGGTCTGAGCTGGCCCGCGGCGACGGGGCTCTTGGTCGCTCTGGCGGTTCCCGTGGTGGCGTCGCTGACTCGCTCGGGTTCAGGGTCGTGGCTACCTAGCCACAACCCTGGCCCGGTGCTGAATCCGGGCATGAGGACCGCGGCGGACTGGTCAGTCCACGTGCCATCTCTGGGCGAGTTGTTTGTCGTGAGCGACACGTCGGTCAACTTTTGGATGATGGTGCCGCTCGGCGTACTCGTCGGGGCCTTGGCCCATCGCCACCGGCTCGCAGCGAGCGCGGCGGTCCTGGGGATCTCGGGACTGTTAGAGGTGGCGCAATGGGGGGCTAGCTGGCTGGGTCGAACTCCTTCGCTTCCCGATGTCATCGCAGCAACGATGGGAGCCGCATTCGGGCTCGTGATCGGGAGCATCCTCCGGCGCAGCCGTAGAGCCGCCGCGAAACGGAGTGGAGGAGAAGGGAGTCCTGATGTGGCGCCAAGCCGGGCCAGTGGGGACGCTCCCGGCCCGCTCAGGTGACGCTTCGGGCCCCGAGGAGCACCTTGAGGTCCCCCATCAACGCGGCATTCGCGTCCACCCGAAACTCATCATCGAGGCGCAGCAACACCGATCGCCCGGGTTGCGTCAATTTGAGGTGAACCTCGGTCGACCCCGGATACGTCGCGAGCACCGACTTCAGTGCCTCGATCCGGGGGGTGGTCGCCTGGGTTGCCTCAAGCTGGATGAGGACCGGGCCGCGTGGCCCCTCGGAGATCTCCGGCAGCGTCATTTCGATGGCGTTAAGTTGCACCCCGTCCTCGCGCCGACGAATCCGCGCCTTGACCGAGCACACCGAGTCCATGGCGAGCAGTTGCGCGACCACAAGATACGTTCGGGGGAAGAACATGCACTCAACGGCGCCGCCAAGATCCTCGATCATCACGGTGGCGTAAGCCTCGCCCGCCTTGTTGCGTTTGACCGTCATCGAGGTGATGAGTCCGGCAATGGTGACCGTGTCGCCATCCTCGAAGGCACTGCCCTCCTCCAACAATGCCCCGATCCCGGTGTCGCTGTTGCGGGAGAGCACGTGCTCGATCCCAAAAAGCGGGTGGTCGGAAACATAGAGTCCGAGCATCTCGCGTTCATGAACGAGTTTGGTGTGCTTGTCCCATTCAAGGGCGGGGATGGGCGGGAGACCGGCGAGATCGGTGGCGAAGTTCTGATCGTCGCCGAAACTGCCAAAGAGCGAGTCTTGGCCCATCGCCTCCTGCCGTTTGGTGTCGACGAACGCCTCGACGTAGTCCTCATGGATCCGCACGAGCCCGGCCCGCGGGTGGTTGAGGTCATCGAAGGCGCCGCCCTTGATCAACGACTCGATGGTCCGCTTGTTGCACACCGACGCGGGCACCTTGTCGAGGAAGTCCGTGAACGAGGTGAACGGCCCCTTCTCGAGACGGGCCTGACAGATCGCCTCGACGACATTGCGCCCGACGTTGCGGATCGCCTCCAGGCCAAAGCGAATGTCGTCGCCGACCGCAGCGAAGTTGGCGACGGACTCGTTGACGCTCGGCGGCAACACCGTCATCCCCATGTGCCGCACTTCGTTGAGGTAGAGCGCTGACTTGTCCTTGTCGTCGCGCACACTCGTGAGCAGGGCCGCCATGTACTCGGGCGGATAGTTCGCCTTGAGATAGGCCGTCCAATACGAAACCAGCCCGTATGCCGCGGTGTGGGCCTTGTTGAACGCGTAGTCCGAGAAGGGCACAAGAACGTCCCAAAGGGCCTTGACGGACCCGGCGGAGAACCCCTGGGCCGCCATTCCGGCGCTAAAGGTGGCGTACTCCTTTTCGAGGACTTCCTTCTTCTTCTTGCCCATGGCCCGCCGCAACAAGTCGGCCGAGCCAAGGGTGTATCCCGCCAACTGTTGGGCGAGCTCCATGACCTGCTCTTGGTAGACGACAAGACCGTATGTGGTCCCGAGGATGGGCTCGAGGGCGGTGATCAGCGCGGGCTCCAGCTTGCCCTTGAGGTCGGGTGAGAGCGGCACCATCTCCTGGCGGCCGACCTTGCGCAACGCGAAGTTCGTGTGCGCGTCGACGCCCATCGGCCCCGGACGATAAAGCGCCAGCGCGGCCGAGATGTCCTCGAAGTTGTCCGGCTGCATCAACTTGAGCAGCGTCCGCATCCCGCCGCCGTCGAGTTGGAACACCCCGAGGGTGTCGCCGCGGGAGAGGAGTTTGTAGGTCTCGGGGTCGTCGAGGGTTTCGGAAAGCGCGTCGAGGTCGATGGTTTCGCCGCGGTTGTCGCGGATGTTGTCCATCGCATCATCGAGGATGGTGAGGTTCCGCAAGCCGAGGAAGTCCATCTTCACCAGGCCGAGGGCTTCACAGCTCGGGTAGTCGAACTGGGTGATGATCTGGCCGTCCTGCTCCCGGCGCATGATCGGGATGAGGTCGCTGAGCGGGTCGCTGCTCATGATGACACCCGCCGCATGCACCCCTGCCTGCCGCTTGAGCCCCTCAAGGCCGAGGGCCGTCTCAACGACCTCCTGGACGATCGGGTCGCCTTCGTGCATGGCCCGGAAGTCCGCGCCGTCGCCGTACCGCTTGTGGGACCGGTCGAAGATCTCCTTGAGGGCAACGCCCTTGCCCATAACGTCCGCGGGCATCGCCTTCGTCAGGCGATCACCCATCGCGAACGGGTGCCCGAGGACCCGGGAGGCGTCCTTGATGGCCTGCTTGGCCTTAATCGTCCCGTAGGTAACGATCTGCGCGACCCGATCCTCGCCATACTTGTCGGTGACGTACTTGATCACCTCGCCGCGGCGCCGCTCGTCAAAGTCCACGTCGAAGTCGGGCATCGAGGGGCGCTCCGGGTTGAGGAAGCGCTCAAAGATCAGACCGTGCCGCAGCGGATCGATGTCGGTGATCCGCATGGCGTACGCGCAGAGCGACCCGGGACCCGAGCCACGCCCCGGGCCGACCCGGATCCCATTTGCCTTGGCCCAGTTGATGAAGTCCGCGACGACGAGGAAGTAGCCCGGATAGCCCTTGGCGACGATGACGTCCGTTTCGTATGCCGCCTGCTTGCGGGCCTCGTCCGGCACCCCCGCCGGGTAGCGCCGCTGCAGGCCCGTCTCGACCTCTTTGACGAACCAGGACGTTTCGTCCTCCCCGGGAGGGCAGGGGAAGCGGGGCATGTATTGCCCCTCCTGCTCGACGAAGGAGACCTCGCACATGTCGGCGACGAGCAGCGTGTTGTCGCACGCCTGCGGGAGTTCCTTGAACAGGCTCCGCATTTCGGCGGGAGGGCGAAGGTAGAAGGTGTCGCCGTCGAACTTGAACCGGTTCGGGTCGTTGAGGGTCGAGGCTGACTGGACGCAGAGCAATGCTGCGTGAGCCTTGGCGTCGCCCTTGTTTGTGTAGTGCAGATCGTTCGTCGCGAGCAGCGGTAAGTCCAGGTCCTTCGCGAGGCGCAGCAACTCCCGCTGGGTTTGGCGCTCGATCGCGATGCCGTGGTCCATCACCTCGGCGAAGTAGTGGCCCTTCCCGAAGATGTCTTGCAGATCGCTCGCAGCTTGCTTCGCTTCGGCATACTGCCCGAACCGGAGACGGGTCTGAACCTCGCCGCCGACGCAGCCGGTCGTGCCGATGAGTCCCTCGCCGTGGCGGGAGAGGAGGTCGCGGTCGGCCCGCGGTTTGTAGTAGTGCCCCTCCAAAGAGGCGAGCGAGCTGAGCCGGAAGAGGTTGTGCATGCCCGCCGTCGTGCGAGCCAGCAGCGTCATGTGGGTGTAGGCGCCGTTGCCCCCGATGTCATCGCGGCCCCCGTCACCCCATTTGATCCGCGACTTGTCGCTGCGATGGGTGCCAGGGGTGACGTACGCCTCGACGCCGATGATCGGTTTGATGCCGTGTTTGCGTGCCTTGGACCAGAACTCGTATGCGCCGTACAGGTAGCCATGGTCGGTCGTCGCGAGCGCGGTCATCCCCTGGGCGCGCGCGTTGATCATCAATTCGTCGATCCGGGCGGCGCCGTCGAGCATCGAGTACTCGGTATGGACGTGCAGGTGCACGAAGTTGTCTGAGCGCGGCAACGGCGGAGTGGGCGAATCTGGCATCGTCCTGGGATTGTAGGTCGCCCAGGCGACGGTCGCTAAAGCCGGTCCAACGCGGACTGGAGGTCCGCGGCATACGCGCTGGTGAACGTGACGTAGGCGCCGGTTCCGGGGTGTTGGAAGCCGAGTCCGACCGCGTGGAGCCACTGCCGTTGGAGACCCAGCCGCTTGGCCAAGGTGGGGTCGGCGCCGTAGGTGAGGTCGCCGACGCACGGGTGTCGAAGGGCGGAGAAGTGGACGCGAATCTGATGGGTGCGCCCGGTTTCGAGCGTGATGTCCAGCAGGGAGGCCGACCGGAACGCTTCGATCAGCGTGTAATGCGTGATGCTGTGGCGACCGGAGTCGAGCACGGCGAATTTGTAATCATGGCCGGGGTGGCGCCCGATCGGCGCGTCAATCGTGCCGGCCAGGGGATCCGGCAGGCCCTGCACGAGGGCGTGGTAGGTCTTGTCGACCTCCCGGGACCGGAAGGCATGTTTGAGGCGGCTGTAGGCGCGTTCGCTCTTCGCGAGGACCATCAGGCCGCTCGTGCCGACATCGAGCCGGGAGACGATCCCCTGGCGCTCGCTGGCCCCGCTCGTCGCAATCTGGTGACCCGCGGCCGCGAGCCCACCAAGGACATCGGGGCCGCTCCAACCGACGCTCGGGTGGGCGGCGACTCCGGCGGGTTTGTCGACGACGATGATGTCTTCGTCGTCGTGGATGATGCCCAACCCGGGCACGGGCATCGCGATGACGGCCGGGCCCACTCGGTCGCCGGCCGAGGGCAACTCCACCTCCAGGACGTCACCGGCCTCGACCCGCTGGGATTTGCCGACCGCCTTCGTGTTGACGAGGACGAGACCCGCGGCCGCGAGATCGGCGGCGTTGCCGCGACTAAGCCCAAAGAGACGGGCCATCGCGGCGTCCACGCGCTCGCCCGCGAGCCCCTCGGGGATCAAGACCGTGCGCTGCTCACTCATGCGTATCCCGCGTTCCATCGAGGTGAATGCCACGGTGGACCAGCGGGAGGATCCCGAGCGCGGCGAGGACTATCGCGATGTCGGCGACATTCCCGACGAAGAAGCCAAAATAGTCGAGGAAGTCGACGACGTGCCCACGCCCCGGCCCAGGGTCACGGAAGAACCGGTCCCCGAGATTGCCGAGGGCACCGCCTGCCACTGCCCCAAGGCACCAGCCGTATGCCCGTGACGCAAGCCTTCCGTGGGCGAGGACGAAGATCCAACCGACGACGCCGACCGCGAGGGCCGTCACGAGATAGGTCATGCCCTCGAACAACGAGAAGGCGGCGCCGGGGTTGCGGACCAACTGCAGCGTGATGAGGTCGCCGATGAACGGTCGGGCCACCCCCGGGTCGAGCCGGCTCAGGGCCCACGCCTTGGTGCCTTGATCCACGACGAGGACGACGAGGGCAATGCCCCAGACGAGCCGCCCGTATTGACCGCGGGCCGACGGAGGAGTGGTGGGATGCGGGTCGACGCTCAGCGACGTTCCTGTTTGCTCTTGCATGACAGACATAGGGTCGCACGCGGCGCGGCTTCGAGGCGAGGCTTGCCGATCGGTTCGCCACACGACTCGCAGATGCCGTAGTTCCCGAGGTCGAGCAGTTCGATCGCGTGCAGGCTCTGGATGAGCATCTCGCGGGCGTTGTTCGCCAAGCTCATCTCCTGCTCCCGCTCGAACGTCTTGGCCCCGGCGTCGGCTTGATCGTCACCGGCGCCGTCGCCCGAGTGCCGCATGAGCGCGACGATCTCGTGCTCCGCGATTTGGATCTCCTCTTTGAAGGAGGCGATGTCGGTCTCGAGCGAATCGCGGAAGCCCTGCAATTCCGCGGCGGTCCACGGGCTTTCCAGCCGCTTAGGGAGGACTGCGGTTGCCTTGGCTGAGCGCCTGGTGGCAGCGGCGGTGGTCGCGCCGCGACCGCGGGTGGCAGCGGCGGGTCGGGTGACGGCCTGCTTCGCGGCCGGGGCCACCGTTTTGGCCGGGGGCACCTTCTTGGCCGCAGTGGCGGCCTTCTTCGCGGCCGCAGTCACCTTCTTGGCCGCAGTGGCGGCCTTCTTCGCGGTCGGAGTTACCTTCTTGGCCGCAGTGACGGCCTTCGTCGCGGCCGGGGTTACCTTCGCGGCCGGGGCCACCTTCGCTGCCGCAGTGGCGGCCTTCTTCGCGGTCGGAGTTGCCTTTTTGGCCGCAGTGACGGCCTTCTTCGCGGCCGGGGTCACCTTCTTGGCCGCAGTGACGGCCACCTTCGCGGCTGGGGTCACCTTCTTGGCCGGGGCCTTAGCCTGCTTCGCTGCCGGAGCCGCAGCGGGCACGTCGGGCAATTCGGTGGGCTGCGGCGACTCGCCCGTCACGAGCTTGGCAACCGC
>CAZACX010000023.1:18564-25091 GCA_964483685.1 uncultured Intrasporangiaceae bacterium | reverse complement strand
CGTCGGGCAATTCGGTGGGCTGCGGCGACTCGCCCGTCACGAGCTTGGCAACCGCGGCCGCGGCCGCAAAAGTCCGCGAGGCGAGCGCAGCGGCTCGGGCCTTCGTCGGCGACATCAGTGTCCCCTCGTTGAAATCGCAACCAGCGCGGAGGCGCAAGTCAATCGTCGGCTGAGGATATGCCATTGCGCGACACGGCGCCCACATTGGACCGAGGCCGGGCGAGGCGGATGGCCCGAAACTGCTGCTGCCCCGTCCCGGGATCCGGGACGGGGCAGCAGCAGCACTGGGCGATGCCTGAGGTCAGGACCCCTCGACGAGAGCCGCCGGCTCCAGGTCGACGTCAACGAGTTTCCCGCTGATGCCGGTCGCCTCGAGCGTCGCCAGTTGACTCTCCAAGTGGCTGCGCAACCCGGAACGGTAGTCGCCCTCGAATCCGCGCAGTTCCTCGATCCGGGCAGTCAGCGAGTCGCGCTGACTCTCCAGGTCGGTCAGGATCGTCGTTCGCTTGTCGGTGGCCTCGGTGACCATCTCAACCGCCCGCTCCCGGGCCTCAGTCAACATCGTGTCACGCGCAGTCGTGGCTTCGGCAAGCATGGTGTCATGCGTTGTGGTGGCCTCGGCCAGCATCGTGTCGCGGGACGTCGTGGCCTCGGCCAGCATCGTGTCGCGGGACGTCGTCGCCTCGAGCAGCATCGTGTCGCGTGAGGTCGTGGCCTCGGCGAGCATCGTGTCACGCGCCTCGGTGGCCTCCGCGAGCATCGTGTCGCGCGTCGTCGTCCCCTCGCGCAGCATCGTCTCGCTGGCTTCGGTGGCCTCGGCGAGCATTTGATCGCGTCGAGTCGTTGCGTCTTCGAGCAGCGAGTTGTGCGTCGCCTCTCCAGTGGCGATCAACTCGTCGTGACGGGCCTGCGCGCTCGAGATCAACTCGTCGTGACGGGCCTGCCCGATCGAGAGCAGCTCGTCATGGCGCGATTGCGCGTAGCCGACCAACTCATCGTGCTTGGTTTGGCCCTCGCTGATGAGGCGCTCGCGGGTGTTCTGGCCCTCGGCGACGTGCTCATCGTGAAGACGCTGAGCCAAGGCGATCAGTCCGGAAGCATCGGCAGCGCCGGCATTCATCGCGAGGGGGGCAACCGTGGCCTGATCCGATTGGACCGAGTCACCCTGGTCCACGAACGTCGCGACCCGCTCCGGCGTCGTCGCTTCGGCCCCGGCGTCCGCTGCGGCCTCACGCCGCTCCTGCGCCAATGCTTCAGCCTGCTCAGCCGCGGCCGTCGCCGCCTCAAGCCGCTCCTGCGCCGTGGCTTCGGCCTCGGCGGCCGCTGCCGCTGCGGCGTCGACCCGCTGCTGGGCGCCGTTCTCGGCCTCGTCCGCCGCAGCGGTTGCTGCCTCGATCCGTTCTTGGGCAGCCTTTTCGATGCTCTCGGCCCGAGCCATCGCGGCGTCGATCCGCTCTTGGGCGGCGCTCTCAGCCTCAGCCGCCGAGGCAGCCGCCGCCTCCGCACGCGCCTGGGTGGCCTGCTCGGCTTCTTGCGCGGACAGGTCCAGGTCGGCACGGCGCTGGTTGTTCCCCGCGATCTCGGCGTCGCCGACAGATGCCGCCGCTGCGACCCGCTCCTGGGTGGCTACCCGGTGACGTTCTTCCTGGTCCACCAGCGCCTTTTCAGCGGCGACGCGGGCCGCGACCTCGCGGTCAATGCGCTCCTGCCACTGCGACGTGTCGACCAGCGGGGCAACGCTCGCCACGTCGGAGGGGCCGGAAGGGGCTCCGGCTCGGCAGTCCTCAAGATCCTTGTTCACCCGTCGCAGCGTGGCAACGATCTCGTCGAGGAAATCGTCGACCTCTCGCTCGTCGTAACCACGGCGGAACTGGGTGGTCCCAAAGGTCTTGTTGAGGACGTCTTCGGGCGTCAGCGCCATGTCATCTCCTCTGTATTCGTGCAGGCCATCAGGGTGCCCATGAGTAGGGCATCGAGCCCACCCTAGAGGATCGACATCAGCAATGAGATCGAGACCATGAGGATGAGGAAGGAAAGGTCAATCGAGACCGAGCCGAGGCGCACAGGCGGAATGAGCCGTCGAAGTGCGCGCACGGGCGGATCCGTTGCACTGTAAACGGCTTCGGCAATGACGAGGACGACGCCGCGCGGGCGCCAATCTCTCGAGAAGACTTGGACCCACTCAAAGATGAGTCGCCCGATGAGCAGGAGAAAGAAGAAGAAGAGCCCGGTCTGCAGCACTCCGCGGATGAGGGTCATGCCTCATCCGACCTTGGGCGCCCGGCCGGCGCCCGACTGCAGTGGTCGGCTAGCTCTGATTGAACAACCCATGGGGGGCCTCGAGCGAGGCATCCTCGGTGGCGACTTCCACGTGCGAGGGAGAAAGCAGGAAGACCTTCGCGGTCACCCGCTCGATGGCGCCATGCAGTCCGAAGACGAGCCCGGCGGCAAAATCCACGAGCCGTTTGGCGTCGGGATCGGACATATCCGAGAGGTTCATGATGACGGGAACACCCTCGCGGAAGCTCTCGCCAATGTTCCGCGCATCGTTGTACGTGCGTGGGTGGATCGTGTGGATCCGGTTCAACGTCCCCACCTCCTCCTCGCGGACCACCTCAGTCAGGGTTCGGCGCGGCATGTGGGCCACCTCGGCGGAGACACGGCTGCGTGGAGGGGCTACCGGCTCGACGTGCTCCTCGTAGGCCTCGGCGCCGTAGTAGTCGTCGTAACGGTCGTCCTCCGCAAACCCCAGATAGACCATCGTCTTCTTCAACGCGCCAGCCATGCCCACTCCTTCAATCTCGTATGCCGTCCGCGCGCCTCGTCCGGTCGAGCGACGCAAGGTCCGTGGATGAAGCTATCCAAGGAGCCTTCGAGAACCGAGGATTGCCGACCCGACACGCAGATGTGTCGCGCCCGATACTACGGCTGCTTCGAGGTCCGCGCTCATACCGGCGGAGATGATCTCTGCGTCCGGACACAGCTCGCGCACCTGTTTTGAGATTTCCCGCAGGCGGGTAAAGGCCGCAACCGGGTCCGCGCCTACAGGGGGGACCGCCATGACGCCCTTCAGGCGAAGCGGCGAGTCAAGGGTTGCCTGGGCAAGGTCGACGACGTCCTCCTCCCGAACGCCTCCGCGAGCAGGGTCCCCATCGAGACTGACCTGAATGAGGACGCTCAGCCGGCGCGGGCCCCGCGCAGCCCCCCTGGCGAGTGGTCCGATCAGGGCGCGCCGATCGAGTGAGTGGATGAGCTCGGCCAGGCTCGCGGCGACCGCGGCCTTGTTGGATTGCAGGCGACCGACGACGTGCAGGCGCAACCCGGCATACGCGTGGACCTCACTCTTGGCGACGAGTTCTTGGACGTTGTTCTCGCCGACGTCGTCGACCCCAAGTCGGGCGAGAAGGCGGACGTCGGAGGCGGGGAACCGTTTCGTCACGGCGATAAGCGTCACGTCGTCGCGCGCCCGACCGCTCTCGCCGCAAGCTCGGGTGATCCGCTCCTCCACGGCGGCGAGGGCCACGCGAAGCTCGTTTCGCCGGACGCTCTCGTCGAGGTCCGTCATTCGCTGTGCCGCACGATGATCCCGGCGAATCGACCGGTACTCCCGTCCCGACGGAAGGAGAAGAGGTCCGGTGATTCGCGCGGGCATCGCGGATCGCGCCGGATGAGTTTGGCGTCGTGGCGCAGCTGCGCGGTGACGCCCGCGGCAATATCGAGGCCAGGGGTGCCCGCGGCCGATACCCCGCCAGCTTGCGGGACCATGCGGGTGACCTCAGCGTGGAGTGCGGCCGGGACCTCGTAGCAGGAGAGACAAATCGACGGACCCACCGTCGCGACGATCTCCTTGGCTCCGAGGTCGCGCATCGCCGAGAGCGTCGCCCCGACGACGCCGGCCACAAGTCCCGCGCGCCCCACGTGCGCGACCGCGATGACTCCGGCGCCCTCGTCGGCGAGCAGGAGCGGCAAACAATCGGCGACCATGACGGCCAGTCCGATCCCTGACGCGGTCGTGACGAGGGCATCCGCGATGGGCTCGTTGAGGGTGTTTTCGGCGGTGACCTCGGCGACAGCCCGCCCGTGGACTTGGCGCATGAAGGCCAACTGGGGTCGGGCGAGCCCGAGCCCCTGGGCGAGGCGGACCCGGTTGGCCTCGACGGCGTCGACCGCATCGCCGACATGGGGACCGAGATTGAGCTCGGCGAATTCGCCAGCACTCACCCCCCCGAAGCGGTCGGACACCGCCAGCGTCAGCCCAGGGCTGCGCTGGGTCCAGGCAAACACGGGTATGCCGCCCCGCGGACTACTTCAGCCAGTCGGGCACGTCGAGGTCATCGGCCTCGTCGAAGACGACCTGATTGGGGGGGCGCACCGGCTGCTCTTCTTCCGCAACCTCAACCTCAACCTCGACCTCGGGCTCACTCGGCGGCACCGGGACGACCGGCGCTCGGGTCGGCTTCGGACGCTTCGATCCGCTGATCGTGCCCAGGGCGCGCTCGTCGTTGCGTCGCAACGGGGCGCCGCCGTCAAAGCCGGCCGCAATGACGGTGACCCGCACCTCGTCGCCGAGCGCGTCGTCGATAACCGCGCCAAAGATGATGTTGGCGTCCGGGTGGGCGGCTTCCTGGACCAGCCGGGCTGCTTCGTTGATCTCGAAGAGTCCCAGATCGCTGCCACCTTGAATCGACAGCAGCACACCGTGAGCACCATCCACGCTTGCCTCGAGAAGGGGCGAGGAGATGGCGAGCTCGGCGGCCTGGACGGCGCGGTCTTCGCCGCGTGCTGAGCCAATTCCCATGAGGGCCGAACCGGCGCCTTGCATGATCGACTTGACGTCCGCGAAGTCGAGGTTGATCAGGCCCGGGGTCGTGATGAGGTCGGTGATCCCTTGCACGCCAGACAGGAGCACCTGGTCGGCGCTACGGAACGCGTCCATCATGCTGACGGCGCGGTCGCTGATGGAGAGCAGGCGATCGTTAGGAATGATGATGAGGGTGTCGACCTCTTCGCGCATAGACCCGATCCCGGTCTCCGCCTGAGTGGCCCGACGACGCCCTTCGAAGGTGAACGGCCGGGTCACGACACCAATGGTCAATGCGCCCAGCCCGCGGGCGATCTTTGCCACCACGGGCGCGCCCCCGGTGCCGGTGCCGCCGCCTTCGCCGGCGGTGACGAACACCATGTCGGCGCCCTTGAGGACTTCCTCGATTTCCTCGGCGTGGTCCTCGGCAGCGCGACGGCCCACCTCGGGATCGGCTCCGGCGCCGAGCCCACGGGTCAGGTCGCGGCCGACGTCGAGCTTGACGTCCGCGTCGCTCATCAGCAGCGCCTGCGCGTCGGTGTTGATGGCGATGAACTCGACGCCCTTGAGGCCGGCTTCGATCATTCGGTTGATGGCATTGACACCTCCGCCGCCAATCCCGACAACCTTGATGACGGCGAGGTAGTTCTGTGGTGCGGCCACTGGTGGAGCCTCTCTCAATTCAGGTGGTATCGGCGGATATCCGAGCATAACTGCTGTGCCCTGATGCGGCGGACCCGACCCAAAAGTCTAACTCTCGACTTGACGGTTACGACTGGTTCCACCGTGTTAGGAGGGACGCTAGCGGAACTTTGCCCAGTTGTAACCCCGCATCGGCGTGTCGGTTGCCGAGTCCCCTCGATCTGCCCTATTTGCCCCCAGCGCGCCGACGACCTCACGTCCGCCCACGCAGGCACTAGGGGGCTGCTGCGGGTCAGGTCGTGACCGGCGTTTCCGGCGCGCTCACATCGATGACCTTGGGCTTTTCGCGCAGCAGGATTTCGATGAGCCTCGCCTTGCGTTCGGGCTGCTCGGCGTCTCCCCACACAACGGCAACCGTGCCGATGCGGAAGGTCACCGAGTCCGACTCCGTCAGTCGGACATCTTTGACTCGCTCGCGCAATGCCTTCGGCAGTGCGGTAACGACCTGAAGGGCGGCGGCAACACCCTCCTTTGTCAGTTCGCCGCTCGCCGCTTTCCGCACCACGGCAAGCCCCTTCGGCGCCTTGTCAACTGACCGGAACGCCACACCATCAGCATCTACAAGCTCTAGTTGACCTTTAGAGTCTGTGATAACGAGGACCGCGACCCTGGGCACCACTGTGACGACGAGTGACCGCGGAAAGCGCCGGTTCACCGTGGCGTCGGAGATCCGGGAGTCCTTCTCGATCGTTGCCTCGAGGCCCGCAAGATCAACCCGAAGCATGGAGGTCCCCAGGGACGAGGACGCCGCCTTCTGAACGCCGGCTTCGACCGACGTATTGGCCCCGACGACAAGGATGCGCCCGACCGCAAGAAGCGGCGAACCCAAAACAAGCCAGGAAACGACCGCGACAATTGTCAACACGATCGCCCCGAAGGTCAGCCGCCGCCAGGGGCGTCGACGAGCCGCCAGGGCCCGGGCCGCGAACCGCTGCGCCCCCCCGGCCACCGTGCCCCCCCGGGCAGGTCTCCCCGTTTCAGGTCTCCCGGCTTCAGGTCGCCCAGCTTCAGGGCTCCCGGCTTC
>CAZACX010000023.1:11891-18464 GCA_964483685.1 uncultured Intrasporangiaceae bacterium | reverse complement strand
GGGCTCCCCGGTGTAGGTCGCCCAGCTCCAGGGCTCCCGGCTCCAGGTCTCCTGGCTGCAGGTCGCCCGGCTCCAGGTCGCCCGGCTCCAGGTCTCCCGGCCCGCGTCATCGCGGCACCGATTTCGCGTCGAGGGCCGCAAGGAGTTGCGGGCCAAGGAGGGTCACATCGCCGGCGCCGACGGTGAGGAGCAGATCCCCAGGTTGGGCCGCGTCGACGAGGGTCGTTACCGCCCGCGCCGCGTCCGGTGCGACGACAACACGGGCGCCGCGCTCACGCAGCGGCGTCGCAATCAGCTCAACGGAAATCCCGGGAATCGGCGCCTCCCGCGCCCCATAGATGGGCAAGAGCACGACGAGGTCTGCCGGGGCGAGCCCGGCAGCAAAGTCGGCCGCAAAGTCGCGGGTACGGGAGAACAGATGCGGCTGGAAGGCAACAAGGAGGCGCCCGCCATCGCCGACCAGGGAACGAGCCCCCGCCACGACGGCCGCCACCTTGGGCCCGTTGTGCGCGTAGTCATCGACGACGACAACGCCCCCCGCTTCGCCACGCCGCTCAAAGCGGCGCCGAGTCCCCGGGAAGGCCGCCAAACCCTCGAGGAGCACCTCCGGCGGCGCACCCACGCCCAACCACGCGGCCGCGAAGGCCACCGCGGCATTCTCAATGTTGTGTCGTCCGGGCGCGTTGACCGCCACCGTGAACGAACGTCCCGACTCCCGATGGGAGACCCGAACGGAACCGATCAATCCCGACGACTCGATCTCGGAGAGCCGCAGGTCGGCATCGGCCGATTCGCCAACTTGGACCACCCGCAGACCGCGCTCCGCGGCATGCGCCGCAAGGCGGCGCGCACCCGGATCGTCGATCATCGCGACGAGCACACCCGTCTGCGCAATCGTGTCGGCGAAGGCGGCATACGCGGCCTCGACGTGCGCGACGTCGCCGTAGAACTCGAGGTGGTCGGGCTGCACGTTGGTGACGACGCCCACCGTGGGGTGATAGGTGAGGAATGACCCATCCGACTCGTCTGCCTCCACGACGAAGGCGTCGCCTGTCCCGAGGCGAGCGTTGGTCCCGGTGTCGACGAGTTCCGAGCCGATGGCAAACGAGGGGTCCATTCCGGCGTGACGCAGCGCGGCAACGATCATGGCGGACGTCGTCGTCTTGCCGTTGGCCCCGGCCACGGCAACCCCCACCCGGGTCCCCATCACCGCCGCCAGGGCCTGGGCCCGGTGGAGCACCCGCGCTCCCCCGGCGCGCGCCGCCGCAAGCTCCTCGTTGTGCTCCGCAATCGCGGAGCTCACGACGAGGGTGTCGACGCCAGCAAGATGCGCCGCCGAGTGCCCGATGTCGACGGCAATACCCGATGCCCGCAGCCTGGCCACCTGTCCGCTGGCCGCGGCATCGCAGCCGTCGACGCGCAGGCCTGCGTCGGCCAGCAACGCCGCGACCCCAGACATCCCCGAGCCACCGACGGCAAGGAAGTGAACCCGGCCAAGCTGGGCGATCTCCATCGCGGGCGCGGTGAAATCAAAGCGCGTGTTGAGGCCGTTCACGACAATCAGCTCCGACCCGGCCGCGGTGCGGCAAACGCGAGCGCAACGAGCTCGGCCAATTGCTCGTCACCATCTCGCTCCCCGACCGACGCGGCCGCGGCGGCCAGCTCTGCGAGCCGAGCTTCGTTGCGTAACAACGGAATCAGTGTAGAGGAGACCCACGAGGCTGAGACCGCAGCATCCTCGACGAGCAGACCGCCCCCGGCGGCGACAACATCCGCCGCATTGAGTCGTTGCTCGCCGTTGCCGACTGGCAGCGGCACATAAACCCCAGGCAGCCCCACGGCCGTCAACTCGCACACCGTGTTGGCCCCGGACCGGGCAAGGACGAGGTCGGCCACGGCATACGCAAGGTCCATCCGGTCCGAGTAGGGACGCACGACGTAGGGCGGACCCTCCCCCGGCGCGACCTCGAACGTCTTGCCGGCCCCAGTCAGATGCAGCACCTGAATCCCGGCGGCGCGCAACGCCTCGACGCTCCCCGCGAGGGCGCCATTGAGACGTTGGGCGCCGAGCGAACCTCCCGTGACCAGGAGCGTCGGGTAGCCGTCGGCGAGGGCAAAATGCTCGAGCGCGGCAGCCCGGGAGGCGGACCGATCCAGGCGGGCAATCTCGGCGCGCAGTGGCATGCCGACGACCCGGCGGTGCGCCAAGGTGGTCGAGGGGAACGTCACCCCCACAAAGGGGGTGAGCCGGGCGCCGAGCCGGTTCGCGAGCCCGGGTCGGGCATTCTGCTCATGGATGACGATCGGCAGGTGTCGGCGTCGGGCAGCGAGATAGGCCGGAGTCGACACGTAACCACCAAACCCGACGACCACCGCAGCCCCCGTGTCCTCGATCGCTCGGTCGGCGGCGGCAACAGCGGCCCGCAGGGTCGACGGGAGCCGGACCAAGTCGGCATTCAGCCGACGTGGGAGTGGCACCTTGGGGACGACGTGCAGGGGGTACCCCCGAGCGGGCACCAGCCGTGCTTCGAGGCCAGTGGCCGTGCCGAGCGCGGCGATGGCCATGTCGGGTCGGTGGGAGCGCAAACAATCGGCGAGCGCCAGCAACGGGGACACGTGCCCGGCCGATCCCCCGCCAGCCAACAGCACCGAGTCGGGCCAGGTCGCGGGTGGCGATCCGCTCATCCGCGTCGCCGCCGCCAGGGAGCGAGGACGGTGCTCGCGCCACGCACCATCCGAGGCCGGGCGGCCAACTGCTCGGCGCACCCTGGCTCGGCTCGCGCGAAGGCAAGGAGCATCCCGGCGGCGGCCATCGAGGTGATCAGGGACGACCCACCCGAGGACACGAACGGCAGCGGCACCCCGATGATCGGCAATGTGCCAATGACCGCACCGATGTTGATGATCGCTTGCACGACGATCCAGGTCATCACGCCGGTCGCGGCGATCCGGACGAAGAAGTCGTCGCTGCGCACGACGAGGCGGTAGGCGGCATACGCAAAGGCGGCGAAGAGCGCGAGGATCACCAGGGTGCCAATGAGGCCGATCTCCTCACCGATGACGGCGAAGATGAAGTCGTTATGGGGCTCGGACAGCCACTGCCACTTTTCCTTGCCGGCGCCCAGGCCGGTCCCCGTCCAACCCCCGTCGGCCAGGGCGAACTTCGCGTGCACCGGCTGTCGGCAGATGTCGTAGTAGAGGCGCTCGTTCGCTGGCACGCATTGGTCGGGGTTGAGCCAGATGCCGATTCGAGCGAGACGGTTGCCGCTGCTCATGGTGGCCGCGGTGAGCAGGACCAATCCCCCGAGTCCGGCGGCGCCAAACCAGCGCAGCCGAACCCCGGCGGCAAAAATCATCCCGGCGACAAGCGCGGCGAGGACGATGGCGGTGCCGAGGTCGCGGCCCAACATGACGAGCAGCAGGACGAGCGTCGCCGCGGGGAAGACAAAGGGCACGATCGCTTCCTTGAAGACCCCCAAGACGCGGCGCTTTTGGGTCAGCACCCGCGCCCCGAAGAGGACCAGGGCGATCTTGCCGAGCTCGGAGGGCTGGATGGTGAGGACCTTGAGGTCGAGCCAGTTGCGGTTGCCCTGGACGCCGGTGCCCAGCGGGGTGAACACGAGAAGTTGGAGCACGACGGTGACAACGAGGGCGACACCACCGAGCCGGGCCCACACGGCGAGCGGTGTGCGGGCCGCCGCGACCAGGGCGATGAGGCCGATCACGGCGAAGATCAACTGCGAGATGAAGACCGTGTAGGGCGACCCGCTCGTGGAGTTGATGGAAACGATCATCGAGGCGGACAAAACCATGACGAGACCAATGCCGATGAGCAGGGCCGTCACCGTCGCCAAGAGGTAGTACGTCGCGACCGGTGAATTGAGCAACCCCCGGGTGCGCCCCTGAAATCGCGGGACCCGAACAGGGCGGGCTGCGGCCGACGAGCTAGTCATTGGGCTGCTCCTTGGGCTGCTCGTTGGCGACGCGGAGGCGGTTGACGGCAGCGACGAACGCATCTCCCCGGGCCCCGTAATTGGCGAACATATCCATGGACGCGGCGGCCGGTGCGAGCAGTACCACGTCGCCAGGGCTGGCGAGATCGACGGCGGCCCGGACCGCGCGGTCCATCGCACCAGTGTCGGTGTCGGGTACGTCGACAACAGGGACATTTGGGGCGTGTCGGGCGAGCGATTGCGCGATGATCGCCCGGTCTGCGCCGAGCAAGACGACGCCACGCAGCCGCGACGCGACCTGCGCGACCAACGGATCGATGTCGGCACCCTTGAGCAGACCCCCGGCTACCCAAACGACCGGCTCGTATGCCGCCAGCGCGGCCCCCGCCGCGTGCGGGTTGGTCGCCTTCGAGTCATCGACGAAGCGCACCCCGTCGACGGGATCGACCTCCGTGGCACGGTGGGGCTCGGGCACGAAGGACCGCAACCCCTCGCGCACGGCCCGCGGCGCGACGCCATACGCGCGCGCGAGGGCGGCGGCAGCGAGCGCGTTGGCGAGGACATGGGGCGGCACGCTTGCCCGCGCGCCGGACAGATCGGCAACGGTCGCCAACTCGGCGGCGTTGTGCGCCCGGGCCTCGACAAAGGCCCGATCCGCGAGGGCGTCATCGACGAGGCCGAGCATCGACGGCGCCGGGATGCCCAAGGTGAACCCGACCGCCCGCGCGCCCGCCAGCACGTCGGCGGCCTCGACGAGCCGCTCGGTCACCGGGTCATCGACGTTGTAGATGCAGGCGACTTGGGTCCGGGCATAGACCTTGCCTTTGGCCAGTTCGTACGCCGCCTGGGAGCCATGCCAGTCGAGGTGATCCGGCGCAACGTTGAGGCACACCGACGCGAGCGGCGAGATCGACTCGGACCAATGGAGCTGGAAGCTCGACAACTCGACGGCGATGACGTCGTAGGGCTGCGGGTCTAACACCGCCTCGAGGATGGGGGTGCCGACGTTCCCCGCGCTGCAGGCGCGCAACCCGGCGGCCCGCAAGATGGACGCGAGCATCTGGACAGTCGTCGTCTTCCCGTTCGTCCCCGTGATCGTCAGCCACGGCGCCGCCCCCACCTGGGTGCGCATCCGCCACGCCAGCTCAACCTCGCCCCACACCGGTATGCCGCGTTCGGCCGCCTCGACGAGCAGTGGCGCAGTGGGGCGCCAACCCGGCGAGGTGACAACGAGGTCGACGGCCCATTCACGGGGGAGCCGCGCGACCGCCTCCGCTCCGGTGCGCACCTCGACGTCGAGAATCTCAAGGATGCGGGCCCGCTCATAGGGGGTTGTCCCGGGGGCCGGCGTTGCGGCGTCGACGACAAGGACCCGAGCACCGCGTTGGGCCAGGGCGTCCGCGGCCGCGAACCCGCTGACCCCAATGCCGGCGACGAGCACCCGCAAATCACCCCAGGGGGCGTCCCGGTGGGTCAAGGCGCCGAAGTCCGGCGTGGTCACAGTGCCCCCACGACCCATTCGGCATAGAAGAGGCCCAATCCGAACGCGACAAAGAGGCCAGCGATGATCCAGAACCGGATGACGATCGTCACTTCTTGCCACCCCAACAACTCGAAGTGGTGTTGGAGGGGGGCCATCCGGAACACCCGCCGTTTGGTGGCCTTGAAGAAGCCGATCTGAATGATGACGGACAGGGTGATCGTCACGAAGAGTCCACCGAGGATGACGATGAGCAACTCGGTGCGGGTCGTGATCGCGAGCCCCGCGAGGGCCCCGCCGAGGGCGAGCGACCCGGTGTCCCCCATGAAGATCTTGGCGGGCGACGCGTTCCACCACAGGAATCCGAAGCACGCCGCCATGCCGGAAGCGGCGACGACGGCAAGGTCCAGCGGATCACGTACGTCGTAGCATTTGGGGCCCGGCAACACCTGACAGTTCTGATTGCTCTGCCAGATCCCGATCAGCACGTACGCGGCGAACACCATCGTTGAGGCACCGGTTGCGAGGCCGTCGAGGCCGTCGGTGAGGTTGACCCCATTCGAGGTGCCGGAGATCATCAGGTTCGCCCAGATGACAAAGAGCGCCATCCCCACCAAAGGTCCGGCGAAGGCGAGGTCAAACGACAGGTCCCGGACGAACGACAAATGCGTCGAGGCCGGGGTGCGGCCATTCAGGGGGAAGCGCAGCGCGAGGATCGCGAAGACGACGGCAACGAAAGCCTGTCCCGCGAGCTTCTGTTTGCTGCTGAGGCCCAGGCTGCGCTGGCGACTGATCTTGATGTAGTCGTCGAGGAACCCGACGATGCCGAGGCCGACCATGAGGAACAGGACGAGGAGGCCGCTTACGGTCGGTGGCGTCCAGGTCAATGCGTGCGCAGCGACGTAGCCGAGGACCGTGGCGGCGATGATGATCGCGCCACCCATCGTCGGGGTGCCCCGCTTGGTGTGGTGCGACGTCGGACCGTCATCACGGATGAACTGCCCATACTTCTTGCGGACGAGGTACTTGATGAACGCCGGGGTGCCGAGCAATCCCACGGTCAACGAGATCACGGCGGCAATCAGGACGGCCTTCACGAAAGCGCCTCCTTTTGTTCGGATGCAAGGTGTTCGGATGCAA
>CAZACX010000023.1:9333-11791 GCA_964483685.1 uncultured Intrasporangiaceae bacterium | reverse complement strand
GCACCCTCGGCGATTCCCGAGGCCGACGCACCGACTACGACGAGTCGATCGACCCCCCGGGCGTTCGCTAAGGCACCGATCTCCGCATGCGCGGCGTCGGCGCCCGGGCCGAGCTCAAGCATCGGCCCAAGGAGCGCCCACAACCGGCGGGTGCCCTTCATCACGCCCACCGATTCGAGGGCAGCCCGCATCGATTCGGGGTTGGCGTTATACGCATCGTTGACGATGGTCACCCCATCACTGCGGTGCCCCACCTCCATCCGGTACCGGCTGACCGGGCCGGCCGCAGCGAGGGCGGCCGCGGCGCGTTCGAGCGGCATACCGACCTCGAGGGCGATTGCGAGCGCGGCGAGGGCGTTGCCGACCTGATGGCGACCGACGAGGGAAAGCGTCACCGAGGTGGAGCCCACGGGAGTTGTCACCTGGAATGAGGCCCGGCCTGTCGAGTCGAGGGTCACGCCACTGGCCCTGATCTCGGCGTGGGCACCCTCCCCGACGAGAACGACCCGCGCCGACGTCTTGACCGCCATCCCCCGGACCGCGTCATCGTCGGCGTTGAGGACGGCAAGTCCATCGGGGGGTAGCGCCTCGACAAGTTCGGCCTTGGCGGCAGCGATGGCCTCGACGGAACCGAATTCGCCCAGGTGCGCCGAGCCCACGTTGAGGACGACACCGATCCGCGGCTTCGCAATGCTCGTCAAATAGTCCACGTGGCCGATGGCGCGTGCGCCGAGCTCGACGACGAGGAACCGGGTACTGACGGTGAGGCGGCAGATCGTCAAGGGGACGCCCACCTCGGAGTTGAGCGATCCGAAGGGGGCAATCGTTTCGCCGAGGTCACCGAGAACCTGACCGAGCAGGTCCTTCGTCGACGTCTTTCCAGACGAACCCGTGACCCCGATAACGGTCAATCGCGGCGAGCGATCGATCAGCGCCCCGGCGAGCGCCGCGAAGGCGTCTTGGACGTCGGGGACGACGATGGCCGGCAACTCCGTCACCGGGCGGGACACGAGGGCGGCGACGGCTCCGCGCTCGCGTGCGGCACCAACAAACGCATGCCCATCTTGGGTCTCCCCGATGCGAGCCACATACAGGCTCCCCCGAGACGCCTCCCGACTGTCGGTGACGACGGGGCCATCAATGATTGTCGTGTCGCCCGCGGTCGGAGTCACCCCGCACAGGGCACCCCCGGTGATCGCGGCAATTTCGTTGAGCGTCAGCGCAATCATTGCGTCCGCCCCTGGGTTGCGCCCGCCACCTCGAGGGCCGCGGCGAGTTCCGCGCGATCATCGAACGGGTGAACCACCCCCGCGATGTCCTGGCCCGTCTCATGGCCCTTGCCCAGCACGGCGAGCACGCTGTCCGGTCCCGCGGCGCGGGCCGCGTCCGCGGCATACCGAATGGCGGCTCGACGATCGGCGATCTCGACGATTTCCGCGGAGGTCGCGACCACCCGGGTTCCCGCGAGGACTGCGCCGCGGATCTCGCTGGGGTCCTCCCAGCGCGGGTTGTCGTCCGTGACGACGACGACATCAGCAGTCAGGGCAGCGGCGGCGCCCATGGCGGCCCGCTTGAGTGGGTCGCGGTCTCCACCGGCGCCGAGCACGGCAATCAATCGGCCGCGGGCACGCGCGCGCAGGGCGCTCAGCGCGGCGGCGATCGCGTCGGGGGTGTGGGCGAAGTCGACAACGGCATACGGCTCGGCACAGACCCGCTCCATCCGACCCGGAACGTGCGGGTCGGTGAGGACGGCCGCCCGCGCGGCCTCGGGGTCGATCCCCAGCTCGCGCAGGGCCACATAGGCGACGGCAGTGTTGACCTGGTTGAACGCGCCGGGCAGGGCTGTCCGCAGATCCACCTTTCCGTCCGGAGTGATCAGGTCGAAGGCCCCATCATCGTGGGGGTCGCCGATCACGAGGTAGTCGGGGCTCGTCTCGGCCCGTGATCCGACCGTCACCACCGGCACCGAGGCCTGCGCGGCGAGTCGCCGTCCCCACTCGTCGTCGACGCAGATGATGGCCCGTCGGCAGCGCTGCGGCGTGAACAGCGACGCCTTCGCGGCGAAGTACTCACCCATCGTCTTGTGCAGGTCGAGGTGGTCTTGGCTGAGGTTGGTGAAGATCGCCACGTCGAAGAGCAGGCCGTCGACGCGGTTCAAGGTCAGCGCGTGACTGCTCACTTCCATGACACAGGTGTCGACGTTCGCCTCTCGCATACAGGCCACAAGGGCGTGCACATCGGGTGCCTCCGGGGTGGTGCGGGCGCTCGGGAAGCGCACCTCCCCGATCCGGGTCTCGACGGTGCCGATCAGGCCGACGACGTGCGCCAGCGCCCGCAGCGCACTGTCCAGCACATACGCCGTCGTCGTCTTGCCGTTCGTGCCGGTGATCCCCACCATCGTCACTCGTGGCGGTTGGTTGTCATAGACGTATGCCGCAAGCGCCCCGAGGTGCGCGCG
>CAZACX010000023.1:0-9233 GCA_964483685.1 uncultured Intrasporangiaceae bacterium | reverse complement strand
ACCGGGCCAGCGCCGGTCGGTCCGCCATCAACCTGGCCCCCGGCAACCGGGCCAGCGTCAGTCGGTCCCCCGTCGGGCCGGCTGTCCTCGCCCTGCCCGTCCTCGCCCTGGCCTTCCGCACCGGGTTCCGCCGCTGCGGCGGCCGCGATTCGACTCGCCCCGTCCGAGTCGGTGACAACGGCAACGGCTCCGGCCCGAAGTGCGTCGCGCGCGAACGTAGCACCGTGCACGTTGGCACCGGGCAGCGCGGCGTACACGTCGCCCGGGCGCACCGCGCGCGAGTCCAAGGTCACCCCGGTGACGTCCCGAGTGGGCGCGCCGAGATCAACGGGCGTGACGAGATCAAGCAATGCGGCGACGTCGCTGAGGGAACGCGGCCGGCAATGCCGGGGTCGAGGAAGAGCCACGGTCATCGAGCCTAGCCAGCCGCGCTACGACCGCGGTCGCGTAGGACGGCCGGGTCATACGGGTTGGGGACCGTCGCCAGCTTCAGGGCGAGTTGGGGGCGGTTGGTGTCCTCTGGGGTCGGCGGGACCTGCCGATTCTGTAAGGCGTAGGTCATGACGTCGCGGAACACCGGCGCCGCGACGGTTCCACCAAAGTGGCTCTTGACGGGCCGCTGGATGATGACCGAGACAACGAGCTCCGGGTCGTCGGCCGGTGCGAATCCGAGGAAGCTCGCCGTGTATCCGGAGTACCCGCCGCCCTCCTTGATGGCGTAGGCAGTACCGGTCTTCCCGGCGACCCGGTAACCGGCGATCTGGGCGGCGGGCGCCGTCCCGTTTTCACTGACGACCCCCTCGAGCATTTCATTCAGTGCGGTCGCCGACTTCTCTGAGATCACTCGCTTGCCGGGAGCCCGGGGCTCCTTGACGAAGGCGCCACCAGTATCTGTGACGGCGTCGACCAACACCGGCGCTAGACGCACACCCTTATTGGCGATCGCCTGATAAACCGATGCTGCCTGAATCGCAGTGATGGCAATACCCTGGCCATACATTACTGTGTATCGCTTAGAGCCGTCCCAATCTTCGTGGGCAGCAAAGAGCCCTGCGGATTCTCCGGGGAATCCCGTTCCTGATTTCTCGCCGAGACCAAATTTGCGAAAGTACTTGTCCAGGGTGGCCGGCGACATCGTCTCGCCCGCAAGAATGATGCCGGTGTTGCTCGATTCGGCGAGAGCGCCAGCGAAGGTGAGGTACTCGGCGCCATGCACGTGGCTGTCGGTGAACGTCGTCCCGGCGCGACGCAGTGAATAGGGCACGATCATCGGGGTCGTCGCCGCGACCTTCCCCTCCTCCAGCGCCGCCGCCGCGGTGACCACCTTGGCGGTCGACCCCGGCTCGAAGACCTCGGTGAACGCGAGGTTAGTCAGGGAACCCGTCGCCGAAGACAACCGTGCAGGGTCGAACGTCGGGTAGGACGCGAGAGCGAGGATCTCCCCCGTCTTCACGCTCTCGACCACCACCGTTCCAGACTGAGCGCCCACCTCGCGAACCTTCTGGGCAAGCACATTCTGGGCGTACCACTGAAGATCATTGCGAATCGTCAGGCGGACGTCACGCCCGGGCACGGCGCTCTTCTCTGCGGTATAGCCATACGGGAGGCGCACACCATCTTGGCCAACCTCGTACGCCAGGTCGCCTGCCGTTCCCCGCAGCACCTTGTCGAACAGAAGTTCCACCCCGCCGCCACCGACTTGGCTTTCCATGACGAACCCAACGAGACTGGCAGCCGACGTCGATTGTGGATAGGTCCGCACAGAACTGCGCTCGCTGAAGAATCCGGGGATTCCCAATTCGCTAATGGCATGCCATGTCAATGGGGAAACATTGTTGGCGACGACCGTGTACACGCTGTCACCCGTAAGTAAAGGTCGCAAGACTTCGGGAGTCATTTTGAGCATCGGAGACAGATCGGCAATTGCCCCTTCGATCCCGACAGTCG
Organism: uncultured Intrasporangiaceae bacterium; assembly: GCA_964483685.1. Lineage (GTDB taxonomy): Bacteria > Actinomycetota > Actinomycetes > Actinomycetales > Dermatophilaceae > Nostocoides_A. Next base: position 7,286 of record CAZACX010000023.1, on the reverse strand, counting down.
TCAATTTCCCATTGACCTTCTTCTTGTACTCCACGACTGCTTGTTGATTGACCGAGACGATCCTGCGCTCAATGCTCGCCGCGAGAACCGTTCCGTCGGCGTCGGTAATCGATCCTCGTGGCGCCGGGAGCATCTCGGTCTTGGTACGAAGTTTCTGAGCCGTCTCCGCCGTCGCCGTGGCATCGAAGCCCTGAATCCGGACAAGTTGGGCGCCAAAAAGACTCAAGACGACGAGGAAGCCCACCATCAGGGCGCGAGCTCGACCCCGGGGGTTTGCCCCTGAGGTCGGCCCCGAGGGGCGAAGGGAAGGGCGAGCTGCGGCGGCGGGCGGCCGACCGGGACGCGGCGTGGCGATGGCGGTTAGCCTCCTTCTTGGTTGGCGTGACGGGGCTGGTCGAGGGGGTCCGCTCATGGCTCGTTGCCCGCGGGCGAGGTCACCACCGTAAAGCCACTGGTCCGGTTGGCCGCCTTCGCCTCGCCGAGGACCTTGCCGTCGGCGAGTCGGATGAAGGCCGGCGACCCGGCCGGCACCATGCCAAGCTCCATGGCTCGACGGGCCAGCGTCGCGGGTGCCCGCAGCCCATCGAGGTCATGGGTCAGGCCTTCCTGCTGGACGGCCAGTTCGTTGGCCCGCTGTTCGAGCGCGGCCAGCTCGTAGCTGCCTTCGGCGAGTGCGGTGTTAATCATCAAGGCGGCAATGAGTCCGACGATGAGGGTCAGGCCGGAACCGATCGCGAGCCACGCCCGCCGGGTTGCCGAACCGCCCGCGACGACCCGAAGGGGAGGCCTCGCCTGGGTCCGCAACGGGGACGGGCCGGGAATCGACCGCCGCCGCAGCGCGCCCTGGCTCATCGGTCGCGTCCTCTCACGTTGCGCGTGCGTTCAGCCGCACGCAGCCGCACCGACGCCGATCGCGGGTTAAGGGCCCGCTCGGTCGCGTCCGCCTCCTGCGCCCCCCGAGTCAGGAGCCGCAAATAGGGATGGTGCTCCGGCAACTCAACGGGCAACCCCACGGGAGCACTGCTTCGGGCGCCGCGACTGAGTTCCTGTTTGGTCAGGCGATCTTCAAGCGAATGGTAGGACAGGACGACGATCCGCCCGCCCACGGCAAGGGCGTCGACGGCCGCGGGGAGGGCCCGCGCCCAGGTCGCAAGTTCGTCGTTGACTTCGATCCGCAGGGCCTGAAAGGTCCGCTTTGCCGGGTGTCCCCCGGTGCGTTGGGAGGCGGCGGGTATTGCCGCTGTGAGGACCTCGACGAGCTGAGCAGAACGAACAAAGGGGTGCTCGGCCCGGGACCTGACGATGGCCGCGGCGACGCGGCGCGCGAACCGTTCCTCGCCGTACTCCCGCAAGATGCGCGCGAGGTCGCTCTCGGCATACGTGTTGAGCACCTCGGCGGCACTGATTCCGCGCGTTTGGTCCATCCGCATGTCGAGTGGACCGTCAAAGCGGTACGCGAACCCGCGATCGGCTTCATCGAGTTGCAGGGAGGAAACCCCGAGGTCGAAGAGCACCCCGGCAACGGCGCCGATTCCCCGATCGGCGAGGACCTGCGGCAGCTCGTCATAGACGGCCGAGACGAGTTCGATCCGATCGGCGTATGCCGCGAGCCGCGTCCGGGCGCGCACGATCGCCTCCGGATCGCGGTCGAGTCCAATGAGCCGAGCAGTTGGGCACGCATCGAGCAACGCCTGGGCGTGCCCGCCCATCCCCAAGGTGCCGTCGACAACGACCGCCCCGGGCTCGCTGAGCGCCGGGGCTAGCAACTCGACGGTCCGCTCGAGGAGCACCGGCGTGTGCCGAGGCCCCGACGAGTCGGCGGGAGGTTGGGTCACTGGGTTCTTTCGGTGCGTGGTTGGGGGTGTCTCGTCGATGGGACTTGGTCCCCATCCGCGAGCCCGGCGCGGGGGAAGTCGCGTCGGGAGTACGGCTGGAGGCCAAGGACCACCGTCTCGTTCAAGCTAAAACGCCACCCCCTCATCCCCGTCAAGGCGGTTGAGGGTGTCGTTGCCCGCGCGTTCGATGTCGTCGTAGGCCCCCGCCTCCCAGATCTCGAAATAGTCCCCCGCGCCGACAACGACGCAGTCCTTGTCGAGCCCGGCGTACTGCCGCAACCGGAGCGGAATGGTGATGCGGCCCTGGCCGTCCGGCTTGTTCGGCTCGGCGGCACCCATGAGCGCGCGGCGCAGGTCGCGCACCGCACGGCTCGACGTGGGGGCGCGGCGCAGGCGCGCGCTCACGTGGGCGTTAAAGCCGGCAGCCGAGTAGCCGGTGACGCACCGGTCGGCGCCCTTGGTCAAGACGACTCGCTCACCAAGCGTCTCGCGCCACTTCGCCGGGAGGAAGAGGCGACCTTTGTCATCGAGGCGGGGCGTGAACGTGCTCATGAACGCGTCGCCGCCAGGCGTCACGTCAAGTTCCGTCATGCTCCCCACCTCCCACGCTCAACCATCGATCGCCAACGCGCCCCACCTTACCCCACTCATCTCCCGGAATCTGGCGCTTGAGTGGTACCCAATTCGCGACCTGACGGTAAATGTGCAGTTCACCGGCGGTGGAGCAAAGTGGGGAGAATATTGCTCAATGGCGCTGCCCCGCGCGCGCGGACGACGAGGCGGGCGGGCGAGCCATCGCCCAATCTCAGGCCGCGTGCTTAGGATGCGACGACCGCGGTAGCCGGGGCCCCGGAGTGGCGCGCCGCACGAAGGGGACTGGGTTGAACTTTCCGCAGGAGCACCACATCGCCGCCACGGCCGTGTCCGCGCGAGCGGCTGCGCTCGAGGAAGTCCTCGATGTCGCCACCCACCTCGCCGCGGCGATGGGCCAGGTCATCGAGGGCAAACCTGAGGTAATCCAGACCGCGCTTACCGCCCTGCTCGCCGAAGGGCACCTGCTCCTTGAGGACGTCCCCGGTGTCGGCAAGACGATGCTCGCCAAGACTCTGGCGAAGGCGATCGATTGCACCGTTCGCCGGATCCAGTTCACCCCTGATCTCCTCCCGAGCGACATCACCGGGGTCAGCTTCTTCAATCAGGATGTGCGGGCGTTCGAGTTCCGCCCAGGAGCGATCTTCGCCAACGTCGTCGTCGGTGACGAGATCAATCGGGCCTCGCCCAAAACCCAGTCCGCGCTTCTCGAGTGCATGGAGGAGGGAAACGTCACCGTTGACGGACGCACGTACGCCCTCCCCCATCCCTTCATCGTCATGGCCACCCAAAACCCCATCGAGATGGAGGGGACGTACCCCCTTCCGGAGGCGCAGCGAGACCGGTTTATGGCCCGGGTTTCGCTCGGTTACCCCTCGGCGGCCAGCGAGGTCGACATGTTGGCCTCCCACGGGGGCAGCGCCCCACTTGCCCAGTTGCAGCCAGTCACCGATGCCGCCACCGTCTCACGACTGATTCATGCCGTTCGTCTCATCCACACCAGCGACGCCATCCGCCGGTACATCGTCGACCTTGCGGGCGCCACCCGTGAGAGTTCCGCAATCCGACTGGGCGTTTCACCTCGCGCGACCTTGCATCTCCTGCGCGCCTCGAGGGCACACGCCGCCCTGGCGGGCCGGGAGTTCGTGCTCCCCGATGACGTCCAGGCCATCGCCATTCCGGTCTGGAGTCACCGCCTCATCCTCGGCAGCGAGGCCCTCCATGCACGCCGGCCAGCAGCCGACGTGCTACGAACCGTCATCGAGCGGGTTCGCGTCCCGGCCCCGGGTATATAGGGCGCACCATGGCGCGGTTGTCGTCCGCACTGACCTTGCGTGGGCGCAGCCTTCTCACCGCCGGGGTCGCGTTGCTGCTGTGTGGGATCGCGTTGGGGTTTCGGGACATCACCCGCATCGGCGTGCTCGTGGGCGCGCTGCCCCTGCTGGCAAGCACCCTCACCGCGAGTCGGCGTCTCCAGATCAGCGCGACCCGCTCGGTGACCCCCGGGCGTGTTCACGTGGACGAAACCTGCGACGTCGTCCTTACCGTCACCAACACGGGGCGACGCATGACGCCGGTGATCATGGCCGAGGAGGAACTCGACTACGCCCTCGGTGACCGCCCCCGGTTCGTCATCCCTGCGATGGGGGCTGGGGTGCGTCATCAGCTTCGCTACCGGCTGCGGTCCACCGTCCGAGGTCGTCACTACCTTGGCCCGCTTGCGCTGCGCGTCAAGGACCCCTTCGACTTGACCACCCGCCACCGGAGCGTCCCCGGCCCAGGCGAACTCATCGTGTTGCCGCGGGTCGTCACGCTGCACGATGGCGATGCCTCCGGCGGCACCGGTCACGAAGGCAATGTGGCCCAGATGATCGCCCTCCACGGGGAGGACGACGTCTCGGTTCGGCAGTACCGGGACGGCGACGACTTACGGCGTATTCATTGGCCCGCGACCGCCCGCACGGGGGACTTGATGGTCCGGCAGGAGGATCGACCCGCCCGGCGGCGGGCCGTCATCCTGCTGGACGACCGCAACGCGACCACGGCCGGTCCGAGATCCGCCGGGTCATTCGAATGGGCAGTCAGCGCGGCGGCCTCGCTCGCGAACCACTTCCTCGCGCAGGGGCTGACCACCCACCTCGTTCACGCAGGTGAGCGGCTCAGCTCGCCCGACGCCCCCGAGACGGCATTGGAGGACACCCTCGAGGCGTTGGCGCTGGCTGAGCGCCACGCACCAGAGGTCTTCTCGCGCAGCGTCGAGGAGGCGAGCGACATCGCCTCAAACGGCGCCTTTGTTGCGGCGATCATCGCCCCGCTCGGCGGCGACGTCCTCGGTCAGGTCGCGAGGGTCCGGGCCCCTGGATCACGCGCTGTCGCCCTCGTCCTCGATGTCGGAGCCCCGCTGGTGGCCGGGGGCCCGAGCGCACTCGAAACGGCGAAGGCGTTGCGGGATCGGGGCTGGTCGAGCATTGTGGTCGGCAACGGTCTCTCAGTTCCACAGGCCTGGGGGCTCGCGACGACGTCGATGCCGGTAAATCGCCGATGAATGTGCGCGCCGCCAATCCGTTAGACGCGGGTCTGGCACTACTGGCCTCGCTTGCCGCGCTCGCGTCAATGTCGCGACTCCTCGCGGGGTCTTCCTGGGTGCGCCCCGCCCTGGTGGTTGCCGTGGTCGTCGTCCTCGTCGGTGTCCTGGCCCGCATCCTGGTGCGCTCCGCCGCGGCTGTCGCCGCCTTCCAGACGTTGGCCGCCGTAGAAGCCATCGCCCTCATCCATGGGCGTGGCCACCTCTGGCACGGCCTCCCGACCGTGGACACGATCTTTGCGTTCAACAACATCCTCTTCCAGGCCCGCCTGACGGTCATGGCGTATGCGGCCCCCGCCCCGATGAATCGCGGCCTCCTCCTCGCGACAACGATCCTCGTCGCCGTCGTCGTGCTCCTCGTCGACGTCATCGCCGTGACGCGCAAAGCACCGGCCGCCGCCGGGCTCCCCCTGCTGGCGGCCTACCTCGTCACGGCAACCAATTCCGGCGAACCGCTGCCATGGTTGACGTTTGCGCTTCCCGCGGGCCTTTGGCTCGTGCTGCTTTCACGCAGTGCCATCGGTGGCCTGCGCCGGTGGGCCACCGCAGTCCCGCTCGTCTCGGGCGGGGCGCGGCGAGGGCGGCCGCGGGATCCGGCCGATTCCTTCGGCGCCGGGGCGGTCAAATTCGGCGTCGTCGTCATCGCGGTCGCGCTCTTGGTGCCCATGACCATTCCGCATCTGCCGACCCGCTTCCTCGGCGAAGGCCTCGGCCGAACTGGCTCCGGCGGGAGCAGCGGGTCTTACGAGCTGAGCAGCACCCTCGACCTCACGCGCGACCTAGTGGGCCAGTCCGACCAGGTGGTCTTGCGCTACCGCACGAGCGATCCCGCCCCGGAACCGCTCCGCCTGGCCGTGTTGCGCCGGTATGACGACGCCGGCCAGTTTCATCTGCAGACCTCGGTACCGAGCTACCCCGTCATCAACGGTCGCCCCCTAGCGGGTGTCACCCCGATCCCCGCCGAGGTGAAGCCGGCCGACGTTCGCCGGTACACGATGAGCATCCTCAAGAGCCAGATCCGCAATCCCCAACTCCCCTTACCGATGGGCGTCGACACGCTCGACCTCCCCGACGGGGTTATCGGCACCGAGTTCGCCGACCGGGTCGTCACGGTCAACAAACGGGTGCAGCGGTATGACCTTGGTTTCACCCGCTACTCCCCGCCGCAGGAGTTGTTCCAACGTTCCGACGACGCCATCGATGGACCGGGTACGGACATCGTCACTTCCGAGGACTTCTTCGTCGAAAACCGGGCGTTCGCCATGCTCGATCAGCTCATGGCCCAGGTCATCCCGGACGATGCCACTGACCTAGAAGCCGCCGTCGCGATCCAGGACTACCTGCGCGGGCCCGAGTTCACCTACAGCCTCACGCTCGCCCAGCCGCCGACGGACAGTTCCGGCATGACCCTCGATCCGATCAGCTCCTTCTTGGCCTCAAAACGAGGGTATTGCCAGCAGTTTGCCACCGCGATGATCATGATGGCGCGACTACGAGGCATCCCCGCCCGCATGGTGATCGGGTTCCTCCCTGGCGATTTGCAGGCCGGCGAACGCGTCGTCCGCGGGCGAGATGCCCACGCCTGGCCCGAGCTCTTCTTCCCGAACGTCGGCTGGTTGCGCTTTGAGCCCACCCCGGCGAGTCGCGCGGGTGCGGTCCCACTTCATGCGCGGATCACGGACGAGGCGTCCCCGCAGGCTCCCTCGACTTCCCCCTCCACCTCGACCTCGTCGACGACAGCGGCCGGGCGTCAACCGGGAGCCGAGGACCTCGGGGCGGCTCCGACAACCCTCGACCGCCCGGTGTGGCAACGCGTGGGTAGCCTCCCTGCCTGGCTGTGGGGTTTGCTGGCGGCGGGGGTCGGGCTCGGCGCCAGCCTCCTCCTCCCGGTCATCGCCGCCCGCCAGCGACGAAGGCGCTATCGGGGCGCCACGGATGACGCGGCGCGAGTTGAGGCCCAGTGGTTCGATCTCGTGCACCGGATCGGGGACCTCGGTATTCCGGTCCCCCCCAGCCTCACTCCACGGCAGACGCGGGACTTCGTCCAAGAACGCGGTGCCCTCGGTCCCGGTCCGACCCAGGCCCTGGGCCGGGTCGTCCACGTCGTCGAGCTGGCCCGCTACGCCCCGCCCTCAGTTGACCTCGGCGACCCCCGGCAGGACGTCCACCGGGTGTTGGCGGCCGTCGGCGAATCACGCAGCTGGCGTGCTCGCGCGAGAGCGTGGTTCGCCCCGAGCGAGGGCGTGCGCACCGTCAGCGCGATCGCCGACCGGATA
>CAZACX010000022.1:29079-43841 GCA_964483685.1 uncultured Intrasporangiaceae bacterium | reverse complement strand
GCGGACGACGAGGACGAAGGCGACCACCACGACGAGGACGAGGGCGACGACGAGGGCGGCGACCACGACGAGGACGAGGGCGACGACGAGGATGACGACAGCCATGGGGGCGACTGAGCGGCCCGGCTATGTCGGCGGTGCCCCGAGGGTGACCCTGACGTGACCGCCCCGCCCCGGCGGACCGAGCTGGACATCGCCGCCCGCCTGGCGGGCGATGCGCCGCACGATGTCAAGGCCGAGACCGCTAGAGCCACTACCGCTCGCACCACGTTGCGTGGGATCCGGCAAGGCCAGCCCGGGGCCTTCGTCACGCACCTCGAGTACGGCCCCGCCCCCGTCGCGGCGTGCCAGGGAAACGGAGAAGGCGACCCCCTCTGGCGTATGCGCGAACACGTTGTCGAGCAGGTTGTCGAGCAGATCCCGCAGGTCGTTGTCGCCCATTGCCACCGGCAACGCGCCCGGCACGGTGGCGAAGTCGAGCCGACGCTGCTGGTCCTCGGCAAGGGGGCCCCAGAAGGCAACCCGTTCCGCGACAATGGGATTCGCGTTGCACGAGCCGCCGAGGGGTTGTTGGGCCGGGCGCCGAGCCTCCGCGACGACCGCGTCCACGGTCCGACGCAGGTGGTCGATGTGACCGCTCATTCGGTCGCTGAGCTCCGGTTCCCTGATGGCGTCCGCGTCGAGTTGAAGTGCAGTGATCGGGGTGCGCAGCCGGTGCGAAAGGTCGGCGGCGACCTCCCGCTCGGCGACAAGCAAGCCGCCGATTCGGTCAGCCAACTGGTTGAAAGCCTTGCCGAGATCGGCGACTTCGCGGGGGCCAGCTACCTGAGCTCGCACCGCGAACTCGCCCTGGCGCAACCGGTCGGCGACCGTCGCAAGATCAGTGACGGGCGCGCTGATCCGGCTCGACAATGTCACCGCCACCCCAATCGCCAAGGCGAGCAGGGCCCCGCCGGCGCCAGTAATCCCCACCCAGGCGGCACCCACCCCCGAGTGCAGCTGCGCGTTCGTCACCGACGTGCGGATAACCGCGACCCCGTCGGCAACGGCGACTGGGACCAAAATGTGCAGTCCGTCTTCATCACGGACGGTGAAGGCAGCGCCCGAGGTTGTGCTGCGGGCAACGTCGCCATCAGTGCGCATGGCCGCATCCGGCGCACCGGCAACCTGGCCGCCGGGGAGGAGCACGCTGGTCGTGCGTTGGGCGGGGTCCGCAAGCAGATCGACGGCTTGATCGATTCGCTCAGCAGGGAGGCTCGAAACCACCGCAGCGACGCTTTGCGCTTCTTGCTGACCGTTGCTCAGCGCCCGGTCCTCCGCAAGGGTGCGAACGAGCAGGCAGAGCGGAATGACGAACGCCAAGATGATCGCCGACGTTGTCGCGGCGACGAGCCACCCAATTTGGCGACGCACGACGAGCTACGCCTCCGGCGTGGCGAACCGCACGCCAACGCCCCGCACGCTGTGCAGGTACCGAGGCTCCGCGGCCGTCTCGCCCAATTTGCGGCGCAGCCACGACAGGTGGACGTCGACCGTGCGCTCCGAGCCGCCATACGCCTGACGCCAGATGTCGGCAAGAATTTCTTGCTTGCTCACGACCTCCCCGGCGCGTTGAGCAAGGAGCCAGAGAAGGTCAAACTCCTTGCGAGACAGGTCAACCACCGCCCCGTTGCGGGTGACTACTCGGCTGCTTGGGTTGATGGTCAGCCCGGGGACCGTGATCGGGGCCGCGCTTCCTTGACCCGAGGTTCGACGCAGGACCGCGCGGACGCGCGCGTCGAGCTGCGAAATGCCGAATGGCTTGACCACGTAGTCATCGGCGCCGGAATTGAGGGCCTGGATCGTGGATTCCTCGGCGTCGCGGGCGGTCGCGACGATGATGGGAACCGCGCTGACCGCGCGCAGCATCGTCAGCACCTGCCACCCGTCAACGTCGGGCAAGCCAAGGTCAAGGAGGACAAGATCCGGCTGGTGGTCCACGGCATACCGCAGGCCGTCCATGCCGGTCGACACATTTGCCACCGCGTGCCCGCGCGAGGTGAGGCCGCGGGTGAGCGCCGAACGGATGTCGGGATCATCTTCGATGACGAGAATGGTCGTCATAGGCGTCACCCTAGCCAAACCAACCGACACCTTCGCCACACTGGGCAAGGACAGACGCGACGCCCGCAACGAAAGGACCCGTCATGACCAGCCCGGGACGCCCGATCGTCTGGGTCCTCGCGTGGATCGCCGTCGTCGCAGTGGCCTCGAGCACGGTCTGGCTCGTCATTGACCGGACCGGGTCCAACCTGCTCAGCGGTGCCACCGCATCCGTCCGCGCCAGCTCCGCCCCCACGACCACCGCGGTGTCGCCTCGGAGCCCAACGTCGGCGGGGCCTGCTACCTCAGCTGGATCCTCCGGTGGGACGTCCACGGCAACCTCGAGCGGGACGTCCACCGGGACGTCCACCGGAGCGGGGCCGACCTCGGGAGGCACGACGTCCGCTCGCCCGCCGGCGAGCGTCATTCGGTCACTCACTGTGCCGGGGGGCAGCGTCGGGATGTCCTGCGTCGACGGACGGCCCCATCTCGAGTGGGCCACCCCCCTCGACGGCTGGTCGATGGAGGTCGACGACGAGGGGTTCGAGGTGAAATTCTCCCAGGGGAACGACGGCGACGAGTCCGAGGTCTACGGCTCCTGCGCCAGCGGGGCGCCGACGTTGACGACGGGCTGACCGAGCTGGGCGAGCAGAGTCAGCACCCGGGCTTTGATGTCATCCCGAATGGGGCGTACCGCCTCGATGCCCTGGCCGGCCGGGTCCTCCAGTGCCCAGTCCTCGTAGCGTTTGCCCGGGAAGATCGGGCACGTGTCGCCGCACCCCATCGTGATGACGACGTCAGAATCTGCGACTGCGGCCACCGTCAACACCTTGGGGCTCTCCGCGGAGATGTCGATGCCTTCCTCGGCCATGGCGGCGAGCGCGGAGGGGTTCACCGCATCGGCCGGGGCCGAACCCGCAGACCGCACCTCCACCTGGCCGCCCGACAAGTGGGTAAGGAACGCTGCCGCCATCTGGGACCGACCGGCATTGTGGACGCAGACGAAGAGCACCGACGGCCGCACCGAGGCGTGCAGGGCCGCCTCGGTGGAGTCGATGGGCCCGGTGGCGTCGACGGCCCCGGTGGACTCGGTGGACTCTGTGGACTCGGGGATCGTCGTCATTGCGCACTCCTTTGGTTCGGCGTTCCGTGGCCCTCGTTGGCCGGGGTCTGCCCAGCGTCAGTAAAGAAGCGTCGCGTCCACAACGAGACATAAACAAGGCCCACGAGAACGGGAACCTCGATGAGCGGCCCAACGACACCGGCGAGTGCCTGCCCGGAGGTGACGCCAAAGGTGGCGATAGCAACGGCAATAGCAAGCTCGAAGTTGTTCCCCGCCGCGGTGAAGGCGAGGGTCGTCGTCCGGTCATACGGCAGGCCCAGTGAGCGTCCCAGCAGATGAGCGCCGCTCCACATAATCGCGAAGTAGGCGAGCAACGGGAGGGCGATCCTGGCCACGTCCCAGGGCCTTGAGGTGATCTGGTCGCCTTGCAGCGCAAAGAGCACGACGATCGTGAAGAGCAGGCCGTAGAGCGCGAACGGTCCAATCCACGGCAGGAACCGATCCTCGTACCAGGACCGACCACGGGAACGTTCGCCGAGAACTCGGCTCAGATAGCCGGCGACGAGCGGGATCCCGAGGAAGATGAGCACCGACTTGGCGATCTGAAAGGCGGAGACATCGAGTTCCGCTTGGTCAAGGCCGAGCCACCCGGGCAGGACGGTGAGATAGAACCAGCCGAGTCCGGCGAAGGCGAACACTTGGAAGACCGAGTTGAGGGCCACGAGCACGGCAGCCGCCTCGCGGTCACCGCAGGCAAGGTCGTTCCAGATGATGACCATCGCAATGCATCGCGCGAGACCGACGATGATCAATCCGGTCCGGTAGGCCGGCAGATCGGGCAGGAGCAGCCAGGCCAGGGCGAACATCAGCGCCGGACCGACCACCCAGTTGAGCACCAGCGAGGCGATGATCATCGGTCGGTCACCGGTCACCGTCTCGAGCCGGTCGTAGCGCACCTTGGCAAGGACGGGGTACATCATCACGAGCAGTCCAAGCGCGATCGGCAGCGAAACCCCGTCCACGGCAACGGTTCCGAGCGCGTCGTCGAGGCCCGGCACAAGCCGCCCGAGCAGCAATCCGGCGGCCATGGCGAGACCAATCCACACCGGCAGGAACCGATCGAGCGTCGAGAGCCGATCGGCGACGTGGACCTCGGCGCCGGCCGTCATGCGCTGGCGCAGGCGACCGACTCAGTGGTCGGCGCTGCTGCCGAAGTGCAGCAAGGCGTCCCGACGATTTCCAGGCTCGCGGCCGCTGGCCGACCGTCGGCGGGATTGTCGTCCTTGATCGTGTAAATCTCCCATGGCGCCCCGGCCGGGTCGTGCACCCACACCTTGTCTTGGAGGGCATAGCAGCAGGTCGTGTCGTTCTCATCGACGGTCATCAGCCCGGCTGCCTGGAATCGCGCCGCCGCCTCGCTCACCTCACCGGTGCTTTCCACCTCAACCCCGAGGTGATTCAACGCGTATGCCGCCCCCTCGCCGCGCGCGGCCGCGCTCGTCTCGATGAGGACGAGTTTGAGAGGTGGCTCGGTGATGGCGAAGTTGGCGTAGCCAGGCCGACGCTTGTGGGGCTCCACCCCGAAGAGCGCGCTGTAGAACGCGACCGACGCCTCGAGGTCCGCGACATTGAGGGCGAGTTGAACGCGCATACCAGGTCCTATCGATAGTTGTCTATGTCTCACTCAACCAGGTAAATCGAGACATGTCAATGTATGGGCGCCACTGCGGGGAAGCGCAACCGGGGAAGTGCAACGGCCTCCCGGGGAGGCCGCTGCACTTCCCCGAACCTCACGGATGGGCCGCGGCGATGACCTCACGGGCCTGGGCTGCGGGCATGAAGTCGTAGCGCACGAACTCGCGCGTGAACGAGGCCGACCCATGCGAGACGGACCGAAGGTCGATCGGATAACGCGACAACTCGTGCTGCGGGACCTCAGCGCGGATGAGGGTGTGGCCCTCGGTGCCGACCGGTTCGGTGCCATGAACCTGGCCGCGACGGCCCCGCAGGTCGGCCATGACCGCGCCCACCGAGTCGTCTGCGACGGTCACCGTCACCGCATCGACAGGTTCGAGCAGCGTGACCGTCGACTCGTTGGCGGCTTCGCGCAGCCCGACGGCTGCGGCCGTCTGGAACGCCATGTCGGAGGAGTCCACAGAGTGCGCCTTGCCGTCATACAGCGTGACGCGCAGGTCCACGAGTGGGTAACCCGCAAGGACACCCTTGTCGAGCTGGTTGCGGATGCCCTTTTCCACCGAGGGGATGAACTGCCGCGGCACCGCGCCACCAACAACCTTGTCGACGAACTCGAACCCGGCCCCGCGCTCGAGCGGCTCAATCCTCATCTTGACGACGGCATACTGCCCGTGGCCGCCCGACTGCTTGACCAAGCGGCCCTGAATGTCGCACGACTTGACGAACGTTTCCCGCAGGGAGGTCTTCATCGGCACCGCCTCGACGTGGACGCTGGAGCGCCCCTCGAGCCGCGCGAGCAGATCCTCGACGTGGGCCGGCCCAAGGGCCCACAAGACGACCTGGTGGGTCTCCGCGTTGTGTTCCAAACGCATCGTCACGTCTTCCGCGACGATGCGCGCCAGCGCGACGGCGAGCTTGTCTTCGTCGTTCTTCGTCGCCGCCTTGATCGCCATCGGCAGCAGCGGCTCAGGCAACAACCACGGCTGGATGAGGGCGGGACGCTCCGGCGCCGAGAGAGTATCGGACGTCTCCGCGTGCGCAACCTTCGTCACGAGCACGAGGTCACCTGCGACGGCATGGGTGCGCGGCGCGCTCTCCTCGCCCAAGGGCGTCGACAGGTGCCCGACGTGGTCGGCATCCGAATCATGGTCAGGATGTCCGGCGACCGGCCGACCGGCAAAGTGCTCGAGATGGCCCGAGACGTGCAGCGGCTGATCGGGGCTTAGCGTCCCGCTAAAGACCCGCACGAGCGAGAGCCGACCGACATACGGGTCGCTCGTCGTGCGAATCACCTCGGCGACCAGCGGACCGCTCGGGTCGCACGAGACGTCACCGAAGTCGTCTCCAGCCGGGGTGGTCACGGCCGGGAACCACGCCTGGTCCGGTGACGGGAAGCCCTTGGCAAAGAGGGTGAACAACTCGGCAACACCGATGCCCGTGGCCCAATGGGTGGGGACGATCGGGAAGAACTTCGCCGTGCAAATGGCGGCCCGCAAGTCTTCGACCACTTCGTCGGCGTCGATCTCGTCGCCGGAAAGGTAGCGATCGAGGAGCGTCTCATCTTCGGACTCCTCGATGACCGACTCGAGCACCGCCGGGCGCCGCTCCTCGATGATCGCTGCTTCGGCGTCATTGGCCGCACCGACGACGAACGCCCCACCGGCGACGCGGTGTACCTCTCGGCGGAGCAAGTCGATAAGTCCGACGACCTGCTCCACGTCTCGAATCGGCAACAACAGTGGCTGGGCGTCCCCGAAGATGCGTTGGCACTCGGCGATCACCGCGTCGTAGTCCCCGCGCGCCTGCTCGATCTTGGTGATGGCGATCGCCCGAGGGACACCGGCAGCCGCGCACTCGCGCCACAACATTCGGGTCGCCTCGTCCACACCGCCACCGGCGGCAATGACGAACAGCGCGGCATCCCCAGCGCGCAACCCCGCCCGCACCTCGCCGACGAAGTCAGGTTGCCCGGGGGTATCGATCAGGTTGATGGTCAGCCCGTCATAGGCGACCGCGGTCACGGTCAGAGCCGTCGACGGCGCCGCGTCCGCGTCCTTGCCGCGACGACCCCCCTGATCGCTCCCGGCCAACCGTTCGAACAGGGTCGTCTTTCCCGACCCCGTCGGGCCCACGAGCACGACATTGCGAATCTGGCCAGGCGCGGTGGGCGTCGGGATGGCTTCGGCGGGACGGCTCATGGTCCCTCACCTTTCCGTAGGGTGCCAGTCGGCACAAAGGGTGGACAAGGACGACGCTAGTTGGTCGGGGGGACGGCGAAGCCGGTGGGTGCCATCGGACACCCACCGGCTTCGAGAGGCGGCGGGGCCGCCCTAACTCACTTCGTCAACACGCTCAGCGTCGGGTCGTTGGCATAGGCCTCGGCCGCGTTCGCTTTGGTGACGATCTGGGGCTCCAGCAGGTTCGCCGGCACGACCTTGACACCGTTGTTGTACGAGGTCGGGTCGTTGACGGTCGGGGTGCCACCCTTTTGCAGGGCTTGAACCATCTCGATCGTCGCCTTGACAAGGTTGCGAGTGTCCTTGTTGATCGTGGAGTACTGCTCGCCCGCCATGATCGACTTGACCGACTCGACCTCGGAGTCTTGACCGGTCACGACCGGGAGCGGCTTGCCCGCACTCTTGCACGAGGTGATGATGGCGCGCGCCAAGGTGTCGTTCGGGGACAACACGCCATCGATCGTCGCCGTGGAGTAGTTCGCCGAAAGGAGCGTGTCCATCCGCTTCTGGGCGTTCTCGGCTTTCCAACCCTGGGTCACCGCGTTCTCGAATTTCACCTGGCCCGAGACGACCTTGAGGGTGCCGTCGTCGATCTTCGGCTGGAGGACGCTCATTGCCCCGTCGAAGAAGACCTTGGCGTTCGCGTCGTCAGGTGAGCCAGCGAACAGCTCGATGTTGTACGGACCAGCGGGCTTCTTGGCGGCCATTCCCTCAAGCAGCGCGTTTCCCTGAAGCACGCCGACCTTGAAGTTGTCGTAGGCGACGTAGTAGTCGACCGCGTCCGTGTTCTTAAGGAGCCGGTCGTACGCGAGCACGGTTGCGCCCGACTCTTTGGCGGCCTTGAGCTGGGTGCCTAGCTGCGAACCGTCGATCGCTCCGACGACGATAACCTTGGCGCCCTTGGTGACCATCGAGGAGATCTGGTTCTGCTGCTCGGGGACGCCGCCATTGGCGAATTGCACGTCGCCCTTGAACCCGGCTGCGGCCAGTCCCTCGTTGAAGAGCTTCTCGGCGAGCACCCAGTTCTCGGACGTCTTCTGTGGCAGGGCAATCCCGATGAGCGAGTCGGCGGCGAAGCCGCCGGCCATCGAACTCGACCCCGTTCCGGTGCCGCTGGATGAGCTGCTGGTTGAGTCAGCAGTCTCCGACCGGCCACAACCGGTGAGTACGAGTGCTGCAGCCGACGAAACGGCCAGCACCTTGGCGAAGGTTCGCATCAGATAGTTCTTCTTTCTGTTTGTGCCCATTGGGCGGGGGTCAAGCCTTCTCGGTTGCTGCCTTGCTGCGCATCATGAGCCCCAGGATCGAACGCTTCCCTTGGCTCTTGTTGTAGACATCGAACGCCACTGCAGTGAGGAGCACAAGCCCCTTGATGATCGACTGCATGTCCGATCCGACGTTCATCAGCTGCAGGCCGTTGTTAAGCACCGCCATGACGAGACCACCGACCATGGCGCCGACGACAGTGCCGACACCCCCGGTGACCGCGGCGCCACCGATGAAGACGGCCGCAATAGCGTCAAGCTCCCAATCGCTCCCGTCCGACGGGCCGGAGCTGGTCGACCGAGCCACAAACATCATCCCCGCGAGTGCCGCGAGGATCGACATGTTCATCATGACGAGGAAGTTGACCTGCTTGCTCTTCACACCCGACAACTCGGCCGCTTGGCGGTTGCCGCCAACGGCATAGACGTGGCGGCCGATGACCGTGCGCGTCGAGACGAAGCCGTAAACGAGGACGAGGACGCCGAGGATCAGTGCGGAGTTCGGCAGCGAGGTCCCCGGGCGGCCGGAGGCCATGAGCATCATGACGCCCAGGATCGCCGCCGAAATGAGTACGAGGCGAATCACGAGGATGGCGAGGGGTTCAAGCTCGGCGCCAATCTTGGCCTGATTCGCACGGGTGCGCAGGGCACCCAAGACGATGGCCGCGACGATGGCCACGCCAAGGAGGATCGTCAGGTTGTTGTAACCGGTGTTGGGTCCCATCTCACGGAGGAAACCGGCGCCGATCTTCTGGAACCCTTCGGGAACGGGAATGGTGCTCGAATCGCCCACAAACTGATTGGCGCCACGGAAGAGCAGCATTCCCGCCAGTGTGACAATAAAGGCAGGTATGCCGACATAGGCGACCCAGAATCCTTGCCAGGCTCCGATCAGGGCCCCAACCACAAGCCCAAGAAGCACCCCCAAGGTCCAGTGGATTCCCCAGTCACGAATGGCTATCGCCACGACAATTCCGGCGAAAGCGGCGACTGACCCGACCGAAAGGTCAATGTGTCCTGCAATGATTACCAGGACCATACCAACCGCGAGAACGAGAATATATGCGTTGCCCTGGAAGATGTTGATCACGTTGTCCGGTTTCAGCATTACACCGTCTGTGGTGAACTGAAACAGGATGATGAGAGCGACGAGGGCAAAGATCATCCCGAACTGTCGGGTGTCTCCACCAAAAATCTTCTTCAACTTCTCCATTGTTAGCGATGCACTTCCTGCCGGTGGTGCTGGACTGGGGTAGGGAATCTAATTCTTTTGATAGCGCCCGATTGCGGCCCGGGAGGGACCGGCTATTCTGAACGTTCCGAGGACTTCGTTGACATCGTCGTCATGAGGCGCATCAGCGACTCCTGGCTAGCTTCCTCCTTGGTGAGGCAGCCGGTTATCGCACCTTCACAGATCGTGTAGATGCGATCAGAGAGGCCGAGGAGCTCGGGAAGCTCCGACGAGACGACGATGACGCCCTTCCCTTCGGAGGCGAGGCGTTGGATGATCCCGTAGATCTCGAACTTGGCGCCGACATCTATACCGCGAGTAGGTTCATCGAGAATGAGGAGTTCGGGATCGGTGAAGAGCCACTTCGCGAGGACGACCTTCTGCTGGTTGCCACCAGAGAGCTTCCCGACACCCTCATTGACGGTCGGGGTCTTGGTCCGCAGCGTCGTGCGGTAATCCTCCGCCGCCGCGTACTCCGCATCGCGGTCCACCACGCGCAGCGTGTTGCGCGCAATCTTCTTGAGATTGGCGGACACCGTGGTTGTCTTGATGTCGTCAAGCAAGTTGAGGCCCAGAACCTTGCGGTCCTCGGTGACGTACCCGATCCCCGCGTCGATGGCCTGAGGCACCGAGTTGAGGCGCACTTCCTTCCCGTCGAGCAACATCGTGCCCGACTTCCAGGAGCCATAGGACTTGCCAAAGATCGAGCGCATCAGCTCGGTCCGGCCAGCGCCCATGAGGCCAGCGAAGCCGACGATCTCACCCCTGCGGACAAAGAAGTTCGAGCCCTTGCAGACGAACCGATCGGCGATCATCGGGTGGCCGACCGTCCAGTCCCTGACCTCAAAGAAGGTGTCGCCGATGGTCGGCGTGTGGTCGGGGAACCGACTCTCCAGCGACCTCCCGACCATGCCCTTGATGATGCGGTCCTCGTTGACGCCGCCCGCATCGACATCGAGTGTCTCGACGGTCTGCCCATCACGAATGATCGTGATCGAATTGGCGATTTGCTCGATTTCGTTGAGCTTGTGGCTGATGATAATGCACGTGATTCCCCGGGCCTGCAGGCCGCGAATGAGGTCGAGCAGATGCATCGAGTCCTCTTCGTTGAGGGCTGCCGTCGGCTCGTCGAGGATGAGGAGTTTGACATCCTTGTTGAGTGCTTTCGCGATCTCAACAAGCTGTTGCTTTCCGACACCGATGTTCTTGATAGCCGTCTCAGGCGCTTCATTCAGGCCGACCCTCGCGAGCAGGTCCGTCGCCTTGTTGTTCGTTGCCACCCAGTCGATGACACCATGCTTCGTGAACTCGTTGCCGAGGAACATGTTCTCGGCAATCGACAACTCCGGTATGAGCGCCAACTCCTGATGGATGATGACGATCCCGGCATGCTCGGACTGGCGGATGTCCTTAAACGTCACGGGCTCGCCGTTGTAGTAGATGTCGCCCTCATACGTGCCGTGAGGCCACAATCCTGAGAGCACCTTCATCAGCGTCGACTTGCCCGCGCCGTTCTCCCCACAGATCGCATGCACCTCACCACGCCGGACGGCGAAGTTAACGTGGGAGAGGGCCTTCACCCCAGGGAAGGTCTTCGTGATGTCCCGCATCTCGAGGATGACGTTGGGATCCGCCATGGATCGTCCTTCCAGCTCGCGCAAGGAAAAGTGGTCTGGACCATAGAGAACGTGGTCGGAACCATTGGGGGGCAACGCGGCGCCCCGCGTCAAGGTGAGGTACTCATTCGTTACCTCAATCAAGGCGACAAGGAACCGCGTCCCCCTGTTATACACCTGCCCCGCTCGATGGACCCGTGCGCCCCCGCGGCGCGGCGACGCCAATTTTGACGCAGCGGCGGGCCGGGCGCCGCAACTTGAGGGACGGTCAGGGGCCGAGGAGCGCCTTCATCTTCTTGGCGATCATCTCGGTTGCTCGCTGCGGAGAGACGCGCGCGAGCCCGACGGTGACCGCGACACCGCTCTCGGGCATCTCGGCATACAGGCGATCAGGGTCCTTCGATAGCCTCGTACGGTGACATCACGACCTCGTAGCGTGACATCACGCAGGCGCAGGCTTGCGGGGGTGGCAGTGGTTGCCGCGCTCGCGGTGGTGGCCGGAATCGTCGGTCCACACCTCTGGGCGCGGGCCTCGTCGCGTGGCCATGTGTATGCCGCGGCGCAGGTCGCCGACGTTCCGCCCGCCCCGGTGGCCCTCGTTCTCGGAGCGGGCCTCACCCCGGCCCAGGAGCCGACGCCGTTCCTCGCCGACCGGCTCAATCTTGCGAAGGCCCTGCTCGACGCGGGCCGCGTCAAGGTCATTCTCGTCTCCGGCGACAACCGGACGGTCAACTACGACGAACCCACGGCGATGCGCGATTACCTCGTCGCCAAGGGGGTTTCGGCGGACCTCATCGTGAGCGATTTCGCCGGCCGCGATACCTATGACTCATGCGCGCGCGCGAAGCGGATCTTTGGCGTCACCCGGCTCATCGTCGTCAGCCAAAGCTTCCACATCCCCCGAGCCGTGGCGACGTGTCGGTCGGTCGGTGTCGACACGGATGGCATCGGCGACGACGCCTCGCGCCGGTTCAGTTCGGCCTGGTCGAGTGGGGCGCAACGTGAATGGTTTGCCTCGATCAAGACGGTGATCGACGTGACCACGGGCCGAGATCCCGTCCTCGGCGACCCCGAATCCGGGGTGCGAGACGCCCTCACCGTCGCCGGTCAACAGCCAACACGGTAGCCGCGTCGCTCAGGAGGGCAGGTTGAGCCAGGCGGCCAACGCCACCCACCCGCCGACGACCGCCATGAGCGCCGAGTCGGCCCCTCGCCAGGGCGCCAATTCGAACCAGGTCCGGCGTTTGGCGCCCGCGAAGCCACGGGCATCCATCGCCAGCGCGAGCGTGGCTGCCGAGTTGAGGATGCGCACGAGGAGGGTCAGCGTGATCGCCGTCAGCGACGCCCACCCCGCCCGAATGCCGCGGCCCTGGTCAAGCCCCCGCACCCGCCTAGCCCGGCGAATGTCGCGAAGCAGCACCCCGAACGAGCCGACTCGCAACAGCGCCGCGTCGACGGCGAGGACCGGGCGCGCGGGCAGCCGCAACCGTTGGGCGAGGTGATCGCCGAGGGAGTCGGGGTCGAGATAGCCGAGCAAGAACGCCGAGGGGACAACGAGCACCGCGATGCGCAAGGCAGCGGTGACGGCCTGCCCCATGTCGTGACCGGCCAGCAACCAGATTGACCACCCGACCATGAGGGCGCCCAGGGCGGCCGGAAGCAACCGCGTGAGCACCATCGACCCCCGTCCCGTCGGCGCTCGACCCCCACCGGGGGCCCACTGCAGGACTAGTCCGGTCAGGGTCACGGCGAGGAGGACGGCGAGCTGATTGCGCCAGCCCTCGGCGAGCACCCCGAGGGCGACCCCGCTCGCACTCGCCGCCATCAGAGTCAGCGGCCCGCAGCGCGCCGCCAGCGGACGAGCGCCGGGCGCGACCTGCGCACGAGGGGGCGCGCTGAGCGTGACCACGTTGTCGGCCCGCCCCTCGAGGGCCTCGTCGTGGGTCGCGGCAATGACCGCGCATCCGGCCTGCTGGGCGGCGTCGACCACACCGACAATTGCTGCCCAGGTATGCCGGTCCTGCCCGACCGTGGGTTCGTCGAGGAGGAGCAGGTCGGGTCGGTGCAGGATCGCCGCCGCGAGGGCGACCCGGCGTTGCTCTCCCCCGGACAGATGCCGCGGATCGACGTCAGCGAGGTGGCTCAGGCCGAGGACCTCAAGGATCAGGCGCGCCCGAGGGTGCATTTCAGCGGAGGCGCCGAGCATCCGCGAGGTGAGCGTGATCTCGTCCCACACGGTGGCGGCGACGAGCGCTGCCCCCGCCCATTGCGGCACCCACGCCCGGTGCAGTTCCAGGGGAACGAGGTCCCCAACGACGGCGCCGCGGCGGCGGATGTCGATGCGGTCGCCCGGTTCGGTGAGGTCACCGAGGGCGAGCAGGGCGGTGGACTTCCCCGAGCCGCTCGCGCCGACGAGGGCGGTGAATTCACCGGCGGCTACGGTTATCGCCGGGATCTCGGCGACGACCCGCGATGACATTCCGAGGCCGTTGACCGTCGTTGTTCGGCTCAGCGTCAGGCCGCGGGATTCGAGCACCATCGGCCAGCCGCGGTTGGTCGCCGGCCCCGTCCCGCTGTTCCGGTTATGGCCCGCCGGCGTCCCGATCCGATCGTGGCCCGCCGGCCCCGTCCCGCTGTTCCGATCGTGGCCCGCCGGCCCTTTCCCACCGTTCCCGGGGGCACCGAGGACTCCCGCGGGAACGCGTACCGGGGTCGGCGTCGGCGCCCCAGGAACCCAAATACCGGCGTCGGCCAGGGCCTGACCGTGGCGATCGAGAACCTGCGGGAGCGGCCCGTCGGCGATGAGACTCCCGTGGGCATCCAACGCAATCAACCGATCGAGATGGCTCGCCCACGGCCCGAGTCGATGCTCGACGACAACGAGAGTCAGCCCCCGCGCGGCGACGACGTCGAGCACGACGGCACGCACCTGGTCGGCCGTCTCGGCGTCGAGCATGGCAAGGGCCTCGTCGAGCAGCAACAGTTGTGGGGATAAGGCCAGCGAACCCGCCAACGCGAGTCGCTGGGTCTCGCCGCCGGAGAGTGCCAGGGTCGGCGTCGAGGGCGGCATCGTCAGGCCGAGGTCGGCGAGCAAAGTCGGGACGAGGGCGTGCATCGCCGCGCGCGGCATACGGACGTTTTCTGGGCCAAAGGCGACGTCCCGGGCGAGGCTCGAGGCGACGAGCCCGGCGCCGGGTTCCTGGAGCACGAGGCCGACCAGACCGGCGCGCGACTGGGGGTCGTGGCCACCGACGAGGACGTGCCCAGAACGTTCGCCGGAATCCGCCGTCTCGAGGAGCCCGGCCAGGGCCCGCAGCAGGGTGGATTTCCCGCTCCCGCTCGGCCCGACGAGCAGCACCCGCTGGCCCGGCGGGATGTCGAGGTTGAGCCCGTCCAACACCGGGGTGCGACGGCCGTATGGCCGCCAGGTCAGATCGCGGACCGAGACCCGACCCGCGGTGGCGTGGTGACGACCGACAACGGGATCCGGAGCGACAACCGGAGCCGGAGCGACAACCGGAACCGGGGCGGCCACGACAAGCGGAACCGGAGCGGCCACGGGTGCCGGAGCCG
>CAZACX010000022.1:0-28979 GCA_964483685.1 uncultured Intrasporangiaceae bacterium | reverse complement strand
GAGCGACAACCGGAGCCGGAGCGACAACCGGAGCCGGAGCGACAACCGGAGCCGGAGCGACAACCGGAGCCGGGGCGGGAGCGGATGCCGGAGCCGGAGCGACAACCGGGGCCGGAGCGACAACCGGGGCCGATGCGGGAGCGCCGCCCGAGGCCGGGCTAATGGGCGTGGGCTTCTCGCAGTTCTTGTCCAGGAGGCAACGCGTTGAGAGCACCCGATGAGGCGAGGGCGCGAACGACCAGCCAGGCCACCGCCCCGCACGCGGCGCCGGACACGATGAATGCGATGGCGTACACCGCTTCATGAATCGTCGGCCAGGCCCACCCGTAGTAGTAGGAGAGCTCCCACACGGCCTCGAGTGGCGCCGCGAGCGCCCCGGCGAAGATCGCGTTGCTCATCGTGAACGCTGCGTACCCGAAGATGGCGAAAGCGAGTTCCGCACCGAGGCCCTCCAAGGCCCCGCTCAACAAGGTGGCCCATCCCCACGAGGTTCCGGCGAGCATCGAGACGAGGGCGGCGACGACCTCGCACAAGAACGCCGCACCGGGGCGCCGGACGACGAGGCCGCCGACGACACCGGCAAGAAGCCATGGCCCATAGGTGAGGGACCCCAACGGCCGATAGAGCGCCTCGAGCGCCGCTGAGGGTGCCGTGTAGGCGAGCCCCCAGATCCAATAGAGCACCCCAAAGGCCGCCCCGAGGAAGGCCGCCGTCAACAGGTCAACAGTGCGCCAACGTCGCAGGGGCGCACTGGCGCGCAGGTACCCGAGGCCGACTCGGCGCGGCGGCGGCGCAACAGGTGGGGGCGGAACAGAATGCGGTGACGTCGCGCTCAACGCGATCGACTCCCTTCGCCGGTGCTAACCGGAGCAGGTTCAAGGGTCTGTGGCGAGCCACACTCTCAGCGCCGGGCGGCGCTCCCCTGTCGGACCTCGTAAGGCTATCTCAGGTCGCGGTGTGGCAAGGTTGGCAACGACACGACGCCGCAACGGTGGCGGCACCGACTCACGCGAAGGTGATGGCAGACATGGGTGGTTTGGCCTGGCGGGTGCTCGGCACGGGCGCGAGCGTGGTCGCGGGCATCGTCGCCAACAAGACGGTCACCCAGATTTGGCGGACCGCTGGCAAGGACTCGAGGGTCGACCCTGAGAACCCGCATACCCCCGCGGGTGACGCGGTGGCCCTGGCGATCGTCTCGGCTGTTGCCGCGGCGTTGGCTCAGACAGTCCTGACGCGGATGGCGGCCGCCTATTACGAGCGGTCCTCGGGTCAACTCCCCGCCGCGATTCGCCCCTCGACGAAGAAGAAGTCCGCGAAGGTCTAAGCGGTCCTAGACGCTCAGAACCCGCGCAAGTGGGACCCCTGGACGATAGGCAAGGTGCAGGTATGTCGGTGCCTCGAGGACCGCAAAGTCGGCTCGCTTCCCGACGGCGAGGCTACCAATATCGTTGCGCCGCAGTGCTTTTGAGGCACCGACGGTTGCCGCGAGCAGCGCCTCGGCCGGAGTCAGGCGCATTTCACGGACCGCGAGCGCGAGGACGAAGGGCATCGACGAGGAGTAGCACGTGCCCGGGTTGCAGTCCGTCGCCAACGCGATGGTGACACCCGCATCGAGGAGGAGCCGCGCGTCCGGATAGGGCGAGCGTGTCGAGAACTCCACCCCCGGCAGCAGCGTTGCCACGGTCGTCTGCGCGGCGCCGGCGAGGGCCTCGATATCGGTGCGGGACAGGTACGTGCAGTGGTCAACCGACGCCGCCCCGAGTTCGACGGCAAGCGCGACGCCGGGTCCGTGGCCCAACTGGTTGCCGTGGACGCGCGCGAGCAGGCCGCGCGCCAAACCGGCGCTGAGGATTGTCCGGGCTTCCGCGCCGTCGAAGGCGTGCGGCGAGGCCGGTTCGCAGAACACGTCGATCCAGCGGGCGTGCGGGGCGCACGCGTCGAGCATCGGCCCACACACCAGCTCGACGTAGGCGCCGCGATCGGACGCGTAGCTCGAGGGCACCACGTGTCCACCGAGATAGGTTGTCTCGGAAGTGAATTCGCGAGCCAGCCGCAGGAGTCGAGTCTCGCTCTCCACGTCTAGTCCGTACCCGGACTTGATCTCGATCGTCGTGGTCCCTTGGGCGGCCATCTCCGCGACCCGATCGGTGAGGTGTTGCCGCAACTGTGCGTCGCTCGCCGCTCGGGTCGCGGCGACCGTTGCCGAGATCCCCCCGCCGTCATAGCTCGCCCCGGCCATCCGGGCAGCGAATTCGGCCGCGCGGTCACCGGCAAAGGCGAGGTGGGTGTGCGAATCGACGAAACCGGGTATCACCGCTCGGCCATCGACGGTCACTCGTCGATCGCACCCGGGCGCACGGTCGGCGGGGCCGATCCAGGCGATCCGGCCGGCCTCGACGACGAGGGCGGCATCGGCGAGGCGGCCAAGGGCATCGGGCCCGGTTCCGTCGCAGGTCACCAACTCACCGATGTCGGCGATGAGCGTCGCGCTCACGCTGGGGCTTCCCGCAGGACCTTGAGGGCCGAGGTGAGGTGGGCGGCGACATCTCCGGCGCGGTGGAGTCCGTCCTCGACGATGTGTTCACCGTGGACCACGACATGGCGCACATCGGTGGCGGCGGCGCTGAAGAGGAGCTGGTTGGGTCGGCACCCGGCCGTGCGGACGCTGTCGGGTCGAACGGCGATGAAGTCGGCCAACTTCCCAACCTCGATCGTGCCTCCCTCGGGCCAGCCGAGGGCGGCATACCCGGCGGCTGTTCCGGCCTCGAGGAGTTCATCGGGGGTGAAGCGGCCGCGCTCGCCGGTGAGGATCCGTTCGTGCATTTCCAGGCCGCGAAGTTCCTCGAAGGGGTCGATGATCGCGTGCTGATCGGACCCGATGCATAACCGAACGCCCGCGTCATGCAGCGGCCGGGACGGGCCAATCCCGTCTGCGAGGTCTCGTTCTGTTGTCGGGCACACACAGACGTTGGTCGAAGCAGATCCGAGGCGTGCGACGTCCGTGGCGGTGACTTGGTTGCAGTGCACCGCGGTGAACCGGGGACTGAGCAGTCCGGCGTCGTCGAGGAGTTCGGTGGGGGTCCGCCCGTAATAGAGCGCGGCGGTCGCATGTTCGCCGAACTGCTCGCTGACATGGGCATGAACGACCCGATCCCCGACCGCTTCGGCGAAGAGTCCCAGGGATTCGCGAGGAACCGCGCGCACCGAATGGGCCGCCGCACCCACGCGCATCATCGGGGTGTCCTCGATCCAGGAGACCCTGGCTGCCCAGGTCTCGACGTCCCCGTCGCTGAACCTTCGCTGCACCTCGTCCAGGGGGAGATGGCCCGTCCCGGCGAGTCCTCCGGCGAGGTAGCACCCGTCCAGGAGGGTCAACCGGACGCCGGCTAACTCGGCGGCGGCGATCAGGGCCTCCCCCATCGCATTGGGCGCGTCGTATCGCTTCCCGCCGGGGGCGTGGTGGAGATAGTGGAACTCGCCAACGACGGTGAACCCGGCCAGCGCCATCTCGGCAAACACGGCGAACGCGAGGTCGAAATAGGTCTCCGGCGTTAGTCGCGCCGTCACGGCATACATCTGCTCGCGCCAGCTCCAGAAGTTGCCACCGTTGCCATGGGTGCGTCCCCGCAACGCGCGATGAAAGGCGTGGCTGTGGCCGTTGGCGAACCCCGGCAGGACGACGCCGTCGAGGCGGACATCCTCGGGCCGCGGGTTGACCTTGGCCTCGACCCCGGTGATGACGCCGGCGTCGACGCTCAGGCGCACCCGCGGGGTGATCCCGCCGGGAAGGTGCGCCTGCTCGGCCCAATAGCTCGTCATCGATGTGCCCCCGCTAGTTCCTCGACCGCGCCTGCCAACGCGGCGACGCCAGCCAAACAGTCTGCCTCGTTTGCCCATTCCGCGGGGGAGTGGGAAACGCCAGTCGGGTTGCGAATGAACAACATCGCCGTGGGGGCACCGGCGTTGGCGAGGATGCCGGCGTCGTGACCGGCCCCGGTGCCGATCACCGGCAGGCCGCCGAGCCGGGTCGCGAGCCGCCGCACGAGCACCGGGTCGAAGGCGGTAACCGGCGTCCACGATTCCTCGGTGACGGTGCCACCGAACTCGACGGTCACCTCTTCGACCTCAGCGACCACCTGGCGGACGGCCCGGGCGTCGGCGCCGCGCGCATCGAGCCAACCGGTCACCGCACTCGGGATCGCGTTGACGCCTCCGGGAGCCACGCGCACCTTGCCAATTGTGGCCAAGGAACCGTGGCGCTCGGCCGAGCGGCGGGCGGCGATGACGGTCGCCGCGAAGCCGAGCATCGGGTCATCGCGATCGCTGAGCCGGGTTGTCCCCGCATGGTTGGCCTCCCCGCTCAGGTCGATCCGCCAGCGGCCATGCGGCCAAATGTCGCTGCCCACGGCGACGGGCGTGTCCCGGTCAAGGTCGTCGAGCAGCCGGCCCTGCTCGATGTGCAATTCGACGTATGCCGCGATCCGCCCGAGGGCGTCCTCGTCCCGGCCAAGCCCCTGCGGATCATGACCGGCGGCCCGCATCGCCTCGGCCATGGTGACCCCGTTGACGTCGGTGAGGGCGCGGGCGCGATCCGGGTCGAGCGCCCCGGTGATGACCCGGGATCCGGCGCAGGCCACCCCGAACCGGGCACCCTCCTCATCAACGAAGTTGACGACGCCAATCGGTCGACTGGGCACAAAACCCCTGGCCCGCACCACATCTAGCGCCGCGAACGCGCAGACAATGCCGAGCGGGCCGTCGAAGGCACCGCCGTCGGGGACGCTGTCGAGATGGGACCCGATGACGAGACCCGGGTTGCCGCCGTCGGCGTCGGGGTTCCCCCACCAGGCCCACTGGTTGCCCATCCGGTCGACCGTCAGGTCAAGGCCGCGACGGGTCGCTTCGGCGCCAAACCACTCCCGCAGCATCGCGTCCTGCGCCGACCAGGCAAACCGTCGGTATCCGCCGGTGCGGCCCTCGCGCCCAATCGGGTGCAGGTCCGCCCACATTCGACGAAAACCAACTTCGGTGAGCCCGCCGCTCGACATGCTCGACGGCATACCCATCGTTGCCTCCTATTCACGCATCGGGACCCGCACACCGCGGGCCTCGGCCACAACGTCGGCCTCGTCATAGCCGGCGTCGACGTGGCGAATCACGCCCATCCCGGGATCGTTCGTCAACACCCGGGCGAGCTTCTCCGCGGCGAGCGCCGTGCCGTCAGCTACCGACACCTGACCGGCATGGATGGATCGACCGATGCCGACGCCGCCGCCATGGTGAAGCGAGACCCAGGAAGCACCGGAGGCGGTGTTGAGCAGAGCGTTCAGGAGCGGCCAGTCGGCGATGGCGTCGGAGCCGTCGAGCATCGACTCGGTCTCGCGGTAGGGCGAGGCGACCGAGCCACAATCGAGGTGGTCGCGCCCGATGACGATGGGTGCGCTGACTGCGCCGCTGGCGACGAGGTCGTTGAAGGCGAGGCCGGCCCGGTCTCGTTCGCCGTAGCCGAGCCAGCAGATGCGCGCGGGAAGTCCCTGGAAGGCAATCTTTTCCGCGGCGCCCCGCATCCACTTCTGCAGGCGATCGTTGTCGGGAAACAGGTCGAGGACGGCCCGGTCGGTGACGGCGATGTCCTTCGGGTCACCCGAGAGCGCCACCCAGCGGAAGGGCCCCTTCCCCTCGCAGAAGAGCGGCCGAATGTAGGCCGGAACGAAGCCGGGGAACGCGAACGCCCGGTCATAACCACCGAGGCGGGCCTCGTCCCGGATCGAGTTGCCGTAGTCGAATACCTCGGCCCCGCCATCTTGGAACTCGACCATCGACTCAACCTGACGGGCCATCGACTCGCGGGCGCGGTCGGTGAACTCCTCCGGCTTCTTCTGCGCGTATTCCGCCCAGTCGGACACGCTGATCCCGACGGGCAGATAGGACAGCGGGTCGTGCGCGCTCGTCTGGTCGGTGACGATATCGATCGGCACCCCGCGACGGCGCAACTCCGGGAAGACCTCGGCCGCGTTGCCGACGACGCCCACCGACCAGGGGCGGCGGTTTGCCTTTGCGGTGAGGGCCGTGGCAACCGCCGCATCGAGGTCCGGCGCCACCTCGTCGAGGTAACGATGCTCGACGCGACGATGGAGGCGGGCCGGGTCGACATCGACGATGAGGCAGACCCCGTCGTTGAGCGTCACCGCGAGCGGTTGGGCGCCCCCCATCCCGCCGCAGCCGCCCGTCAGCGTCAGGGTGCCGGCGAGAGTGCCTCCGAAGCGCTTCTCGGCGATCGCCGCGAACGTCTCGTACGTCCCCTGGATGATGCCCTGGGTGCCGATGTAGATCCACGATCCGGCGGTCATCTGCCCATACATCGTCAATCCGAGATGTTCGAGGCGGCGGAACTCGGGCCAATTCGCCCAGTCGGGCACCAGGTTGGAGTTGGCGATCAACACCCGCGGCGCCCACTCGTGGGTCCGGAAGACCCCCACCGGGCGCCCGGACTGGACGAGCATCGTTTCGTCCGGAC
Organism: uncultured Intrasporangiaceae bacterium; assembly: GCA_964483685.1. Classification (GTDB taxonomy): domain Bacteria; phylum Actinomycetota; class Actinomycetes; order Actinomycetales; family Dermatophilaceae; genus Nostocoides_A. The sequence continues at coordinate 22,462 of CAZACX010000022.1, read as the reverse complement.
CCAACGTCGTCAGGGTCCGCACCATCGCGTCAAAGCTGCGCCAATCGCGCGCCGCTCGACCGGTGCCGCCATAGACGACGAGGTCGTCGGGTCGCTCGGCGACCTCCGGATCGAGGTTGTTCATCAACATCCGCAGCGGTGCCTCGGTGGCCCACGATCGGGCCGTCAGCGTGGTTCCGCGCGCCGCGCGAACTGGCCTAGCTCCGTCCATCGGGTGCTCCCTTCGATTCGGGGATGGCTCGCCTCATCGGCTCATCCCAGTGGGCCTATTGACGCCTCGACGACCGCGCGCACCGTGCCGCTAGTGACGAGGTCCTTGGCGATCGCCAATTCGGGGGCGAGGAAGCGATCGGGTCCAGGGATCGCCGCCCCCGCCGTATGCAGCGTGGCGACGACCGCGCCCGTCGCCGGCCCCGGTTGCAGGGGCGCCCGCAACGCCAACCCCCGTGCGGCGGTGAGGATCTCGATGCCAAGGACCTGCGCGAGCGCGTCGACGGATCGTCGCAATTTGCGGCCACCCGCCCACCCCATCGACACGTGGTCTTCTTGCATGGCGGAGCTGGGGATCGAGTCGACGGAGGCGGGGGCGGCGAGGCGTTTCATCTCCGAGACCAGCCCGGCCGCCGTGTATTGCGCGATCATGTGGCCCGAGTCGACGCCGGGGTCGTGCGCGAGGAACGCGGGCAGGCCGTGGCTGCGGGACACGTCGAGGAACCGGTCGGTGCGGCGCTCGCTCATGCTCGCGAGGTCCGCGGCAACGATCGCGAGGAAGTCGAGGACATAGGCGACCGGGGCGCCGTGGAAGTTCCCGTTGGAGCGCACCCGCCCATCGAGGGTGACGACCGGGTTGTCCACGGCACTGGCGAGTTCCGCCTCGGCGACGGTCGCGGCATACCCAAGGGTGTCTCGCACCGCCCCGGCCACTTGCGGGGCACACCGCAACGAATAGGCATCCTGGACGCGGGTGCAGGCGTCCGGGTCGCGATGGCTGTCCCGAATGGGGCTGTCGGCGAGGATCTTGCGCAGATTCGCGGCGGAGACGGCCTGACCCGGTTGCGGCCGGAGCGCCTGCAAATCGGCGGCGAACACGTCGTCGGTCCCGAGGAGCCCCTCGACGCTCATCGCCGCGGCGATATCGGCCGTCGTGACAAGGGAGCGCAGGTCGTGGATCGCCAGGCACAGCATCCCGAGCATCCCGTCGGTGCCGTTGATGAGGGCAAGCCCCTCCTTTTCCTGGAATTCGACCGGCTCGACCCCGGCGGCGGCAAGTGCCTGCGCGGCGCCGAGGAGCTCGCCGTGGGCGTCGCGGACCACCCCCTCCCCCATGAGGACGAGGGCGCAATGCGCGAGCGGGGCGAGGTCGCCCGAGCACCCGAGGGAGCCATATTCGTGGACGACCGGCGTGATCCCGGCGTTGAGGACGGCCACGTAACACCCGAGCGTCTCGGGTCGGATTCCGGTGCGACCGGTCGCGAGGGTCGAGATGCGCAGGAGCATGAGCGCCCGGATCACCTCGCGCTCGACCTCGGGACCGGCGCCGGCCGCGTGACTGCGCACGAGGGAGCGCTGCAACTGAGTGCGCTGGTGAGGCGGGATGTGTTTGGTCGCGAGGGCGCCGAATCCGGTGGACACGCCGTAGTGGGCAACGTCCTCGTGAGCGAGCGCCTCGATGAGGGTGCGGCTGCGGCCAACTTCCGCCCAGGACTGCGCGCTGATTTCGATGGTCACGCCGTCCCGGGCGACCGCGACGACCTCCTCGATCGACAGGGGCCCGATCCCGACGGTGATCGGCCCCGCAGCGGCCGTCATCGCGCCGCCCAGGCGGGCAGCGGCCACGGAAGTCGAACGTCGTCGTCGTCGTACACCGAGCCATTGGAACACGTCCGCGGGGGACTGGCGCGGGCAACGCCGATTCCGTTGCGGTGTGGTCCCTTTCCGTAGATTGATCTCGTGCGCGCCATTACTTGTCCCACGCCCGGCGGTCCCGAGGTCCTGACCCTGACGGAGGTTCCCGACCCGGAACCGATCGCGGGTGAGGTCCGGATCCGGGTCGCCGCCGCGGGAGTCAACCGGGCCGATGTGCTTCAGCGCCAAGGCTTCTACCCCCCACCTGCTGGTGCGCCGAGCTACCTCGGGCTCGAGGTGAGCGGCGTCATCGACGCGCTCGGGCCGGAGGTGACCGGCTGGCAGGTTGGCGCGGAGGTGTGCGCGCTGCTTAGTGGCGGCGGCTACGCCGAGCAGGTCTGCGTCGATGCCCGCCAGGTGTTGCCCATCCCGGCCGGCGTTTCACTCATCGATGCGGCGGGTCTGCCCGAGGTCACCTCGACGGTGTGGTCGAACGTGTTCCACACCGCAAACCTGCAGCCGGGGGAACTCCTGCTCGTCCACGGCGGCTCCTCGGGAATCGGCACGATGGCGATTCAGCTCGCCCATGCCTTGGGGTCGCGGGTTGCCGTGACCGCGGGGTCAACGGCCAAGCTTGAGGTATGCCGCGGCCTGGGGGCGGAGATCCTCGTCAACTATCGCGAGCAAGATTTCGTGGCCGAGATTCGGGAGGCCACCGCGGGCGGAGGCGCCGACGTCATCCTCGACAACATGGGCGCGGCGTATCTCGCCCGTAATATTGATGCCCTCGCCGTCGGCGGCCGGTTGGTGGTGATCGGTCTCCAAGGCGGCGCCAAGGCCGAACTCAACCTCGCGACGTTGCTGACCAAGCGGGCCAGGGTCATCGCGACTTCCCTGCGCGCCCGCCCCGCGCAGGAGAAGGCGGCCATCGTCGCGGCGGTGCGCGCGCAGGTGTGGCCACTCATTGCGCAGGGTGTCGTGCGCCCGGTCATCCACGCGCGCTACCCGGTCGCCGAGGCGGCCCGGGCTCATCATGAGCTGGAGGCGAGCGGGCACATCGGCAAGATCCTGCTCACGCTCTAACCCCGCCGGCGTGGCCCCGTGGCGGCCCGGACCGACGCCCGACGCGGGACTTGACCACCCTTCAATACCGGGTATATGTTCGCCTCAGCGCCAACATACTCAGTATGTCGCGCTTCGCTTCGCCCGCTTGGGCTTGGCGCTCGCTGCCGCGACGACCGGAGAGGACCGCCATGTCGGTCAAGCTGGGGCTGTTGGCCCTCCTCGCCGAAGGGCCGATGTACGGCGCCCAGTTGCGCGGCGAATTCGAAGTTCGCACCGGCGGCACCTGGCCGCTCAACGTCGGCCAGGTCTACACAACGCTCGGGCGCCTCGAGCGCGACGGACTCGTCGAGCAGGATGCCGAGGCCGACGAGGAAGGGCGGATCCGCTACCGGCTCACGCCGATCGGGCTCGCCGAAGTCGACCACTGGTGGACCACGCCCGTCGACCGCGACGATTCGCCCCGCGACGAGTTGGTCATCAAGCTCGCACTTGCCGTCACGACCGGCGGGGTGGACGTGCCACGGGTCGTGCAGGCCCAGCGCACCGCGACGTTGCGCCACCTGCGGGACTTGACCCGCCTCAAGGTTCAGGCCAGTGACCGCCTCGACGCGGGTGGCGACGACAACGATCTCGCGTGGCTGCTCGTCCTCGAAAACCTCATATTCACGGCCGAGAGCGAGGTCCGCTGGCTCGATCACGTGGAGAGCCGACTCGCCCGCGAGGCGACCCGCACCCACCCGCAGCACCCGCAGGACCCGCAACCGGACCGTGGGGCCTCGTCGGCCCATCGGACCACCTCTACGTTGGCCAGCCCGGTCAACGCCACCGTCACATCTCTGGGGGGAACATCATGAGCGCAATTCTTCGAGTGGAGAACGTCACCCGCACCCACGGCACCGGGGACACCGCCGTCCAAGCCCTGCGAGGCGTCAGTCTCCAGGTCCATCCGGGGGAGTTGGTCGCTGTCATGGGGCCCAGCGGATCGGGCAAGTCCACCTTGCTCAACCTTGCGGGCGGCCTCGACAAGGCCACCACCGGCACCGTCCTCATCGAGGGCGAGTCCGTCGGCGACCTCTCCGCGCTTCAACTCGCGGCCCTGCGGCGGCGACGGGTCGGCTTCATCTTTCAAGACTTCAACCTGATCCCGTCGTTGACCGCGAGCGAAAACGTCTCGTTGCCCCTCGAACTCGACGGCATGTCGGTGCGCAAGGCGCGCCGGGCCGCGCGCGAGGTCTTGGGGACCGTCGGCGTCCTGGAATTGGCCGACCGCTATCCCGACAAGATGTCCGGCGGTCAACAACAACGCGTGGCCATCGCCCGTGCGCTTGTCGGTGATCGGCGCCTCGTCCTTGCCGACGAACCCACCGGCGCGCTCGACAGCCAAACGGGAGAGGGCGTCTTGCGCGTCCTGCATGACCGGTGCGACGCGGGAGCCGCGGGGCTCCTCGTCACTCACGAAGCTCGCCATGCGGCCTGGGCCGACCGGGTCATCTTCTTGCGCGACGGCGTCGTCGTCGACACGACCGGTGACCGCGACGAGGCGGAAGCGTTACTCGTCGGCGCGACGGGTGGCCCCGGCCAATGAGCGCCACCCTCACCGATCGAAAGGCGACCTCCCAGTCGCGGCCCCCCTCCGGCGGGGAAACACCGCACGGATCACGGCTCGCCCGGTGGGCGTCGAGCTGGCGGGTCTCGTTGCGGATGGCGCGCCGAGACGTTCGCCGCTACCGAGGTCGCAGCATCCTCGTGCTGGTCATGGTGACCCTGCCGATCGCCTTGATCGTCGCCGGCCTGACCTGGGCGGCGAGCGGGAACATGTCGGCAAAGGCACGCATCCCGTACACCATGGGCTCCGGCGCCGCGGTGCTCTACGGCCCGGCGGACTACCAACGAACCCAAGGCCTTGACGGGCAAGCCGACTATGGCTGGGGCGAAGACCAGCCCGGGGCCGCGACACCGATTCCTGGATACTCCCTCGACGCGTCCCTGACTGATCGGGCTCGGGCAATCGGGCAGCTCGTCAAGGGCACCGTCATCCCGGTCACGACCGGGGATTTCCGATGGACCGACGGCGAGGTCAATCGACGTGGCTACGCGCTCTTCACCGCGGACCCTGGGGCCTTGGGTCCCAAGTTCGAGCTGCGCTCTGGCCGCTGGCCGACCAACAACAGCGAGGTTGTTGTGACGCCACAGGGCCTCGCCGACGGCATGCCTGCCGACGGGACGGTGTCCATCCGCGTCACCCTCTCCGAAGGCGGCGAAGCAACCCGGACGTTGGCCATCGTCGGCCAGGCAAACGCCTACTACTCGAGCCTCGGGATGCCCAGTGTGGTTTCGAGTCAACCGTGGGACCCAGCGGGCCCATGGGACGCCAACTGGATCGTCAAGCGCGCGGCGCCGATTCCGTGGTCGGAGGTTCGCGCCCTCAACACGTACGGCCTTGGTGTGGACTCGCGCGCCGTCCTCACGGACCCGCCGGCGGACCTCGGCCTCCCCCAAGACGTGTACGACGAGGAAGCCGCCCAAGCCGCCAGTCTGCGGACCATCGCGGCCGTGGCAGGCACCTCGCTCTTCGTCATCACCGCCCTGCTCGTGGGGCCAGCCTTCGCGGTCAGCGCAGGTCGTCAGCGGCGGGCACTTGCCCTGGCCGCGAGCAACGGCGCCGAAACACGCCAATTGCGCCGTTCGGTCCTTGCCCAAGCACTGCTCCTCGGCGTCCTCGGGGTCGTCCTCGGCGTCGTGGTGGGCGCCGCGGGCGTCGGTGCCGGCTTGGCGGCCTGGCGATGGCATCGACCGGCCACGACGCTCGGCTTGCTTAACGTCCCCGTCCTCCCGATCATGCTCGTCGCGGCCTGCGGGATCCTCGCGGCCCTCACTGCGGCCCTGATCCCCTCACTGAGGTTGGGGCGCCTCGACATCGTGGGCGTCATGAAGGGTCAAAACGTCTCGCCGCGCCTCTCCCGGGTGGTTCCGATCGTCGGCGCCCTCCTCGTCGCCCTTGGCGCGGCCGGCTTAGCGATCGCGGTCAACCGCCAAAACGTGTATGCCGGGATGGCGGGAACGCTGTCGCTCGTCGTCGGGGCGCTGATGTTCATTCCCCTGCTGCTCGTCGGCGCCGGGCATCTGTCCGCGCGTTTCCCCGCGGCTATCCGCATGGCCACTCGGGACTCCGCCCGGCAACGGCACCGCACCGTCCCCACCGTGGCCGCGGTGATGGCCGGATCGGCATTGTTGGCCACCTTCGCGGTCTCGTTGGCCAGTGACACCGCGTTCCAGGCCCGCGACTACCAACCGCAGGCCCCCATGGGGGAGGGCTTCATGTGGGCGAGCCCCGAGAACGTCGACGAGGTGCGCGCGGCTATTCGTGCGGTCGCACCCCAATGGGAAAGTGTCGTCATCCAGAGCCCAGGTGTTACGTATGACTCGACGATGGCCGAGCCACCGGAGGCGACGCCCGTCGTTTTGGCCCTCAAGGAAGGGTGTACGCCGCTCGAGCTGCTTCCCAACTACGGCCAATCTTCGGCGGAAACGGCGAAAAGGTGCGCGACGTTCACCACCGACGGCAGCTGGCAGCGCGGCTCCATCAGTGTCATGCCAAGCGCCGAGATCATTCGCCGCCTCCACCTGAAGGGGAAAGAGGCTGCCCAGGTCGCGGCAGGTACCGCGCTCGCGACGGCGAAGCCTGGGGTCGTCGTTGACGGGGCCGTGACGATGGCGAGCGGAACGAGCACGATCAATCAGGACAGCGGCGTCGCAACCGCCGTCGAGGTCACTCGCCGCGACCGCCTCCCGGTGCTGCCCCTGAGCGAAGCGGCATACGCAAAGGGGCTTGTGCGGCACGACGCTGGGCTTGTCGTCCCACTCGAGACCGCGACAAAACTGGGTTGGTCTTTGACGATGGACGTGCTCGCCGTCTTCGACCCCGCTGGGCCCATCAGCGCCGCGCAGAGTGACGCCGTCGCGGCCCGGCAAACTGATCCCGACGCGATGTACATCGAGCGCGGCTTTCAACGCGAGGACCGCAAGATCATGTTCGGTGTCTTCGCGCTGGGTGTCTTCCTCCTCACCACCGTCACCCTCATCTCGACGTCGCTCGCTCTTGCCGAGCAGCAGAACGACATGGGAACGCTGGCAGCCGTCGGCGCGACCAAGGGAACGCGACGCCGATTTGCCGGCGCCCAGGCGGCGACGGTCGCCCTCATCGGGTCGGTCCTCGGCCTCCTCATCGGCGCCATCGCCGGCCGCACGATCGCCATTGGGCTGACGTCCAGCCGCTGGGATGAACTCGCCGAGGTCAGTGTGCGGATCGCTCCGACAATCCGGTACCCGGCCCTTTCCCTGGTGATTGTCCTGGTTGGTGTTCCGCTCCTCGCGGCCCTCATCGCCATGGCCGCGATCCGCCGGGCTCCCGAGGTCACCCACCGGGCGGGGTAGCGCGGTTCGAGCCAGAGATTCGTTGGGGTGGTGCAGGCAGGGGGTGCACCACCCCAATCCAGTGCGCAGCACTCCCGCATAGGCTCGACGTCTCAGGACTCTTCCCGCTCACGAGACAAGGCCGCCGCCATGAAGCCCTTGCGCATCGCGCTCGTCTCCATGCACACCTCCCCCGCCGAGCTTCCCGGAGCGGGCGACGCGGGCGGCATGAACGTCGTCGAGCGCCACCACGCCTTCGCCCTCGCCGACCTCGGGCACCACGTCGAATTCATCACGCGGCGCGCCTCGCCCGATGCCCCCGAACTCCTCGAACTCGCGCCCCGCGTCACCCTTCGTCACGTGAGTGCCGGGCCGCCAATTCCGTTGGCCAAGAGCGCGATCGACGCGCACATCGAGCAGTTCCGCCAGGGCCTGTCGGAGCTGGGTCCGTACGACGTGATCCACTCCCACCACTGGATGTCCGGCGTCGCCGCGCTGCCGCTGGCCCGCGACTGGGGCATCCCCCATGTCCAGAGTTACCACTCTGTCGCCGCGCTTCCCGGCTCACCGCTCGGTCAGGGCGAACCAGCCGAGTCGCCCGGCCGCGTCCCCGGGGAGGCACTTCTCGCCCGCGAATCCGACGTCGTCGTGACGATCAGCGCCGCCGAGGCACGCACCGTGATCACCCGGTGCGGCGCCGACCCCGAACGCGTCACCATCGTTTCCCCGGGCGTCGACCTCGAGCACTTCCGCCCCCTGCACCCGGGCGAGGAGGCCTGGGCACCTGCCGGCGACGCGGCATACCCCAGGGGTTTTGTCTTCTTTGCCGCGCGCCTGCAACCACTGAAGGACCCGGAGCTGGCGATTCGCGCCCTCGCCCGGGTGCCGGCGGCCATGCGACCACACCTTGTCGTCGCCGGCGATGTCTCCGCTGACTTCGCGGACTATGCCGCAGATTTGCACGCCCTCGTCGCCTCGCTCGGACTCACCGGCGAGGTGACGTTCTCCGGAGCATTGCGCCGCGATGAGCTCGGCGAGGCCCTGCGCAGCGCCCAAATCGTCCTCGTGCCCTCGCACTCGGAGACGTTCGGCCTCATCGCACTCGAGGCGTCGGCGAGCGGAACCCCCGTCATCGCCGCGGCGGCCGGTGGGCTGCGTGAGGCGGTCGTCCACGGCGAAAGCGGCCAGCTCATGGATAGCCGTGAGCCGGTCGATTGGGGCCGCTGCCTCACCTGGCTGCTCGCCGACCCGCAGCACCTCGCCGAGATGGGGCTCGTCTCGCGGATCCACGCGCGCCGCTTCAGCTGGGCCGATGCTGGTCGCCGCCTCGCCGACCTCTATGTCGACCTCATCGCGCAGTCGGCCCGGCGATGACGAGCTCGCCGACGCCCCCACCGCGCACGACCCCACCCTCACCCCCACCGCCACCGCCACCGCGCACACCCCTACCGCGCAGGCCCCGGCCAGTTGAGCTGCTGCACGCTGCGCGCTCCGTCGTCTTCATTCATGCGCACCCGGATGACGAAACCCTCGCGACCGGTGGCCTGATCCTCGCCCTCGCCGATGCGGGCGTCGAGGTTCGGGTCCTCACCGCGACGCGCGGCGAACGTGGGGATGTCGTTCCCGGCCCGCTGAGCCCGCTCGCGGGCACGGCTGCCCTCGAGGTCGAGCGCGGACGGGAACTTGCCGGCGCCCTCGCAGCCCTCGCAGTCCGTCGCCACGACTACCTGGGTATGCCGCCCGCTCGCGTTCCGCACGCACCTCACCGGATCTATCGAGACTCCGGGATGCGTTGGGTCGCACCGGGTTTGGCGGGACCGGCCGACGAGGAGGACGCCGCCTCTCTGGTCGGGGCTGACGTCGCTGACGTGTCGGCGGACATCGCCGCCTACCTCACGGCGACGGCGCCGGATGTCGTCGTCACGTATGACGAAGCCGGTGGGTATGGGCATCCCGATCACGTCCGTGTTCACGAGGCGGTGTCCCGGGCGACCGCAGCGACCGGGGTCCCACTGGTCGTCCTCGTGTCGGCGTCTCTGGTTGAGGGGGCCACCAAGGGGGACACCGGCCTGGCCGACGCAGCGGGCGCCGCCAAGGGGGACGTCGGCCCCGCCGAGGCAGCGGGAGACGTCGGCCAGGCCGACGCAGCGGGCGCCGATGTGGACTGGTGGGATCTGCCGCAGCTCCTCGACCGAACGGCCGCAGCGTTGCGGTGGCACGCGAGCCAGGTCACCGTGGTCGGGTCGGACGTCATCCATTCGGGAGGTCAGCGCGAACCCATCGTCACGCGTTTCGGATTGCGCACGCCCCGGTGACCGAGCCACCTTCGACGTCGGCGAGCCTGCGCTCGGATCCCGACTTCGTCCGGTACTGGATGGCCCGCCAGATCTCGGTGTTGGGTTCACTCGTGACCGCCGTCGTCATGCCGGTCCTCATCTATCGGGTGAGCAACTCCCCCAGCTTGACCGCACTCACGACGGTGCTTGAGGGGCTGCCCTACCTGATGATCGGGCTCTTTGCTGGCGCCCTCGCCGATCGGTGGGACCGGCGCCGGGTGATGATCACCGCGGACCTGGCCTGTGCGGTGACCATCGGCTCGGTACCCATTGCCTACTTTGCCTCGGCGCTCACCGTCCCGCACCTCCTCGCCGCCGCGTTCCTCACCCAATTTGTCTTCGTCTTCTTTGATGGCGCCGCGTTCGGGGCCCTACCCACCCTCGTCGGACGCGAGCGCATCGGCGAAGCGAACGCCGTCGTCTGGGGATTCGGGAGCGTCCTCGACCTCAGCGTGCCGATGGGGGTCGGCGTCGCCCTCGCGATCTTCCATCCGGCGGATCTGCTCGTCGTTGACGCCCTGAGTTTCGTGGGGTCGGCGCTCTTCATTCGCGCGATCCGGCGCGCGATGACCGGGGAGCGCCAGGCCGGCCACGCGAATTTCCGCCCGCGCGAACTTCTCGGCGACGTCCGGGAGGGCCTTGACTTCCTCTGGAACCACGCTGGGGTCCGCGCGATGACGATCATCGGGACCCTCCAGTCCTGCGCGGGCGCCGGATTCATGGCGCTCTCCGTCCCGTACGCCGATCGGCTCCTTCACATCGGCACGAGCGGGTGGCGTTTCGGATTGTTGTTCTCCACGTGGGGATTCGGCGGGATCGTCGCCGCTTGGCTGACCCCACGACTGCTGCGCACCCACTCGACGGGCTGGCTGACCCGGGCCGCAATGCCGATCTCCGCCGCCGCCGGGATCGCCACCGTCCTCGCGTCCGCCTGGTGGCTAGCCTCGGCCCTCATCGCCGTCTGGGGTGTGGCCTACCAGGCGGCCGTCATCAACTCCATTTCGTACCGCCAAGAGCAATCCCCGGAGCATCTGTTGGGCCGGGTTAACACCGCCGGTCGGATGCTCTCCTTCGGAGTCGGCTGGACCCTTGGCGCGGTCGGTGCGGGACTGCTGGCCGCCCGGGTGGACCTTCGCCCCGCCATGCTCATCATGGTCTCGATCGCCGCTATTGGCGCTGGGTATGGGTGGTGGGGTCCCCTCCGCGCCCTCGCCCGGCCGACGACGCGAGAGCGCACTGCGAGTCAGCCACGGGATTGAGGATGTCCTTGGGTGCCGCCTGGGGACTCGGCTCCCGACCGACCCGCCGTGGGTGCGCGCGCCCAGGCGATGAGCGAGGATGAGGCCATGACCTCGCAGCCCGACACGCCCGACCAGCCGGACTCGACCGCGCCCGCGGCGCCCACCGACTCGACCGCGCCCACCGACTCGACCGACTCGACCGGGCCCACCGCGCCCACCGACTCGACCGCGCAAAAGACGTCCACCGAGCAGACCGATTCTGGCAGGGTGGATCGGGTCGTCGTCCTCACCCCCGAAGGGATGGGAGTTTCCGAGTCCAGCGACGAGAACCGCAATCCCGCCGACCTCGTCGAGCAGCCGGCCAAGGTCATGCGGATCGGTTCGATGATCAAGCAGCTCCTCGAGGAGGTCCGCGGCGCACCGTTGGACGAGGCGGGGCGGGCTCGACTCGCCGAGATTCACGCCCAATCGATCGCCGAACTCAAGGATGGCCTCGCCCCCGAACTCGTCGCCGAGTTGGACCGTTTGGCGTTGCCGTTCAAGTCGGAAGCCCCCTCGGATGCCGAGCTACGGATCGCGCAGGCCCAGCTCGTCGGCTGGCTTGAGGGGCTGTTCCACGGCATCCAGGCTGCGTTGGTCGCTCAGCAGATGGCCGCGCAGGCGCAGCTTCAACAGATGCGCCGCCAGCTCCCCCCGGGACACGAGGACGGTGGGATGTCGATGCCCTCGGGGATGCCCGGCGCGGAGTCGATGCCGCCCAGTTTGGGCGGTCCCCACCGCACGGGTGGCGGGCCCGCCGAAGGCACCGGCCAGTACCTCTAACTCGCGGCGCACCCCTGACGGCGAACTGTCAGCGGTTGGGTCGCCAGACGACGAGGGCCTGAGAGCGGGTATGCCGCGGCCGCTCGCCACGGCGGAGCGCAACGGCTTCCCCGGCGGAGCCAACCGCAAAGAAGCGCGCGCCGAATCCCGAGGCCATGTTCACGCGTTCGAGCTGGTCGGTGAGGTCGAGCAGCCGGGCGCGCAACGCGCTCACCTCGTTTTCGAGTTCGAGGATGCGCTGGATCCCGGCGAGGCTGACGCCTTCCTCCTGGGAGAGGCGCTGCACCTCCCGCAGCAGTGCGACGTCACGCGCCGAGTAGCGGCGGCCGCCACCGCGGGTTCGTGACGGGGTGACTAGCCCGAGGCGGTCGTACTGACGCAGGGTCTGGGCATGCATCCCGGCGAGTTCCGCGGCCACCGAGATGACAAACAGGGGCGTGTCGTCGTCGGGGGCTAGGCCATGAATCCTCATGGTCACTCCTGGCTTGCCCGGGCGAACAGCTCCGCTCGCGGGTCGACGTCGTGCTCCTGGGCCGCCAGCGCCTCGACTGCAGCCCGAGCTTCCTGCGAAAGTCGCTGCGGGACAACGACTTGCACCTTCGCGAGCAGATCGCCTGGGCCCGCCTTCGTGACGACACCTCGGCCCTTAACGCGCAGCACGCGCCCGCCGGGGGTTCCCGGAGCGATCCGCACCTTGACCGGTGTCCCATCGAGCGTCGGCACCGAGACGGTGGCCCCGAGCGCCGCCTCGGCAAAGGTCACCGGCAGGTCGACGGTCAGGTTGTTGCCGTCGCGACCAAAGAGCGGATGCGCGGTGACGGCCACCGTCAACATCAGGTCACCATTCGAGGCACCCGGATCCCCTTGGCTACCCTTGCCCGCGAGCCGGATCTTCTGCCCGTCCTTGACGCCGGCGGGGATCTTCGCCGTGATCCGTTGCCCGTCGGCGCCAGTCAACGTCACCGTCGATCCGGTCACCGCATTGCGAAAGCTCAGCGTGGTCCGCGCCTGCACGTCCTGGCCACGCTGTGGTCCGCGCGGGGCACCATACCCACCAAAGCCGCCGGGACTGCCATACGGACTGCCTTGTTGGGTGAAGAGCCCGCCGAGGATGTCCTCGAGGTTGGACTGACCGCCGCCGGTGTTGAACCGGACCCGGCCGCCACCACCGCCGCCGCCGCCATTGAACATCTGGCTGAAGACGTCTTCAAAGCCGGCACCGGCGCCGCCCGGTCCGCCCGCGGTGAAGCGAGCACCACCGCGCGACATCGCCCGAACGCCGTCGTACTGCTTGCGCTCCTCGGGGTCGGAGAGCACCGCATACGCCTCGCCGATCTCCTTGAAACGCTGCTCGGCCTTGAGGTCGCCCGCGTTCTGATCGGGGTGTTCCTTGCGGGCGAGCTTGCGGTAGGTCTTCTTGATGGTTGCTTGGTCCGCGTCGGCGGGGACGCCGAGGATCGCGTAGAAGTCCTTCTCAAACCAGTCTTGGCTCGCCATGTCGGCGTCCTCCTTCCGATACTTCGTGAAAAGCCCTGTTGCGTATGACGATTCGCTCGCCTAGGCGGGGTCGGCCACGGCTACCCGCGCCGGACGAATGATCCGGTCGCCGACACGGTAACCCGGTTGCAGCACTTGGACGACGGTCGTCGCGACGGCGCCCTCGGGGACCTCGGCGGCGATGTGCATGAGCGCCTCGTGTTGCATGGGGTCGAACTCGATGCCGACTTCGCCGAAACGTTCAGCGCCGAACCGACCGAGGGTCGTCTCGAGTTTCTCGGCGATCGCGGCAAACGGACCCGTGAGGTCCCCATGTTCGCGCGCACCGTGAATGTCGTCGAGCACCGGCAGCATCGCCTCGATGACGTCGTGGACGGCTCGCTCCTGGATGAGGGCGCGATCCCGGTCGACCCGGCGTTTGTAGTTGACGTACTCGGCTTGGAGCCGCTGGAGGTCGTCGAGCCGCTCCATCGCGAGCAACGTGTCCGGGTGAACCGCCTCCGGGTGCACCGCGTCGAGGTGAACCGCGTCCGGCTGCACCGCCGACGCGCCGGTTCCCGAAGGAACCGCCGCGTCGGCGAGGTCGACGTCCATGGTGGGGATGGTCGGAGTGAACTCCTCGCCCCCCACCATCGGGACGCCGTCGTCGTTCACCAGGTCCGCAGCGGCGAGCGAATCACCCTCGCGCGCAGTGGAATCGGAGAACTGGGTCACTTGGTTTCCTCGTCGTCCTCGACAACCTCGGCGTCGACGACATCGGAGTCTTCACTCGGGGTGGAGCCGTGCTCCTTGTCGCCGTGTTCGCCACCGGGGACGTCTCCCGACTCGCCCTGTGCGGCAGACGCGGCATACAGGGCCGCGCCCATTTTTTGGGACTCTTCGTTCAGCGTGGTGACCTTGGCGTTGATCTCCTCGACCGAGGACTCGGCTTCGGGCTTGATCGCGGCCTTGAGGTCGGCGAGGGCGGCATCGACGGGCTCGCGTGACTCGGCCGGGACCTTGTCGCCGCTGTCGGCGAGGAACTTCTCGGTCGAATAGACGAGCTGTTCCGCCGTGTTGCGCGCCTCGGTCTCCTCGCGACGCTTGGCGTCCTCGGTGGCGTGAGCCTCGGCGTCCTTGACCATGCGGTCGATCTCGTCCTTGGAGAGAGCGGAGCCACCGGAGATGGTGATCTTCTGCTCCTTCCCGGTGCCGCGGTCCTTGGCCGTCACGTGGACGATGCCGTTGGCGTCGATGTCAAAGGTGACCTCGACCTGCGGAACCCCGCGCGGCGCCGGGGCAATGCCCGACAACTCGAACGTCCCGAGGGCCTTGTTGAGCTGGGCCATCTCGCGCTCGCCCTGGAAGACCTGGATGAGCACACTCGGCTGGTTGTCCTCCGCGGTGCTGAAGACCTCGGACCGCTTCGTCGGGATCGCCGTGTTGCGCTCGATCAGCTTGGTGAACAGGCCACCCTTGGTCTCGATGCCGAGGGAGAGCGGCGTGACGTCGATGAGGAGGATGTCCTTGCGTTCGCCCTTGAGGACACCGGCCTGGAGGGAGGCGCCAAGTGCGACAACCTCATCCGGGTTGACGCCCTTGTTGGGCTCACGGCCACCGGTGAGTTCCTTGACGAGCTCCGAAACGGCCGGCATGCGGGTCGAACCACCGACGAGGACCACGTGGTCGATCTCCGACAGGGAGATCCCGGCGTCCTTGATCACGGTGAGGAACGGCTGCTTGCAACGGTCGAGGAGGTCCTTGGTCAGCTCCTGGAACTGCGCCCGGGTGAGGGTTTCGTCGAGGTGGATTGGGCCGTTCTCGCTCATGCTCAGGTACTGCATCGAGATGTTCGTGCTGCTGGCGGAGGAGAGTTCCTTCTTCGCCTGCTCCGCTGCGTCGCGCAAGCGCTGCATCGCAATCTTGTCTTTGGCGAGGTCGATGCCGGTGTTGTTCTTGACCGTGGTGAGGAGGTGCTTGACGACGCGGTCGTCCCAGTCGTCGCCACCGAGTTGGTTGTCACCGCTCGTCGCACGCACCTGGATGGTGGAGAAGCCGTCTTCGGGGTCCTTGCCGACCTCGAGGAGCGAGACGTCGAAGGTGCCTCCGCCGAGGTCGAAGACGAGGATGAGCTCATCTTCCTTGCCGCGGTCAAGGCCATAGGCGAGTGCGGCGGCGGTGGGCTCGTTGATGATGCGCAGGACGTTGAGGCCGGCGATCTCACCGGCTTCCTTTGTCGCCTGACGCTCGTGGTCGTCGAAGTACGCGGGCACCGTGATGACGGCGTCGGTGACGGCTTCACCGAGGTAAGCCTCTGCGTCGCGCTTGAGCTTCTGGAGGATGCGCGCACTGATTTCCTGCGGGGTGTACTTCTTGCCGTCGATGTCTTCCGACTTCCAGTCGGTGCCCATGTGGCGCTTGACCGAGCGGATGGTGCGGTCGGCGTTGGTGACGGCTTGCCGCTTGGCGACCTCACCGACGAGGACCTCGCCGCCCTTGGAGAACGCGACGACGCTCGGGGTGGTTCGGCCACCCTCGGCATTCGCGATGATCGTCGGCTCGCCGCCCTCGAGGACGGCAACGGCCGAGTTGGTGGTACCGAGGTCGATGCCGACCGCACGTGCCATGGTTTCGCTCCTTGTGCTTTGCGCGGGGCTGAGCGCCGCGCATGGGGGTTGAGTTGTCTCGGCTCAAGTTACTGAGCCGTATGCCGCTTGCGCAACTTCCGGTCGGAAAACTTGAGTTCGCATGACTCAACTCTGGACGGCACGCCGTTGTTCCCGCTTCCTCCTGCCCGCCGTTGCCGATACTCTGTGGGATCTCGTGCAACTTGTCCTTGTCTCACTTTTTTGTCCCCGGCGTGTCCCTGTCTCGCTTTCTTGTCCGGCGCGGGACTCTTGATGCGTGCCGGCGTCAGCACGAGGTGAGGTGGAGTTGCGTTACACGTCCAACGAAGGCGTGGACGCTGTAACCACGATCGATGGGGCTCACCCGCGGGATCTGGCCTACGGTCGGCCGGTTCGACGTTTTGGCTCGTACGCGCGGATGGGTCACTACCCGGGGTGGTGGTGGTCGACCACAATGGGTGACCTCGTTGGGTACGAGAGCCTGCTGGAACGGGACCGGTTGATGCTTGCCGATTTCGACCGTGACGTGGTCGCGGTGGCGAGCCAGCCGTTCGGGATCACCGGTTGGGATGGTGAGGTGACGCGCCGTCATGTCCCGGACTACCTGTTGTTGAACTGTGACGGGTCGGTCGAAGTGGTCGACGTCAAGCCGGCGCGCCTGGTGGACAAGCCCGACGTCGCGGCGGTCCTGACATGGACGGGCAGGGTGTTTGCCGAGCGGGGATGGCGCTATTCAGTGTGGTCGGGGGCGGGCACGCAACGGCTGACCAATGTCCGGTTTCTTGCGCAGGGGCGTCACGCCCTCTTGGTCGA
Source organism: uncultured Intrasporangiaceae bacterium (assembly GCA_964483685.1). GTDB lineage: Bacteria > Actinomycetota > Actinomycetes > Actinomycetales > Dermatophilaceae > Nostocoides_A. The sequence goes on along the minus strand of CAZACX010000022.1, from coordinate 5,824 downwards.
TCCCGAGGCGGCTAGGCATCTGCACCGTCACGGAGCCGTGGGTCGGTCACTGGGCGAGGCATTCGAGATCGCTTCTCGCGACACCGACATCTCAACGCACGCGCTGCGCGCGGCGATGGTGTGCCTTCTCTGGCATCAAACGTGGGGAGTCTGCCTGAATGAACCGCTCGGCTCGGCCACCCGGATCGATCACGTCAGGGAGGTGTGGGATGACCGCGTCGGTGCTTGAGGCCCGGGTTGGGTCCCGGTTGTGGTTCGACGGCGAGGGCTGGACCGTTTGTGAGATCACCGGCGAGACGGTTCGCATGCTGGGAGCCGGAGGGCGCCATCGAACGGCAGCGATTACGGATCTCATCGCGGGGGCATCCGCGCTCGACCGCGTCGATTCCAACGAGGACCAGAGTGGTCTGCTGTCCGTGGTCGGGCTCGCCTCGCTGACGACGAAGCAGCGGTCGAGGCTCGAGGCAGAGGTCAAGCTCTTCGCTGCGCTGCTCGATGCACGTACTGCCCACAACGCCGGTCAACATATGCAAGCCGCCGCCGACGAACTGGGTCTGTCGTTGCGGACTGTCCGACGACGCCTGCGCCGGTTCGACGAGTTGGGGCCAGCTGGCCTGATTGACGAGCGACTCCTGAAGGACGTGCGCCGGACGGTGGACCCGCGTTGGGACGCGGCGTGTGTGGCGGTCCTTGAAGAATTTGTCAACCAATCGACGCCGTCAAAGCAGACGGTGATCCGTCGAGCCACGAAGGCCTTCTTGTCCGCTGTCCCCGACGGGGTGCCGCCATCTCGCCCCGTGGCCTACCGGCGCGTCGATGAGCTGGACGCCGGCCGGTACACGTTTTCAGATGCGCCGCGGCGTCGGTCGGTGGCCAAGCGCCCGCAGGGGGTGCTGGGCCAGCTGCGGCCGACCCGGCCGGGTGAGTACGTGCTGATGGATGGCTACAAGCTGGACGTCTTCGCGATGGAACCGGTGACGATGCGCTGGGTCAACACCGAGTTGACTGTGGCGATGGACCTGTACGACCGGTCCATCAAGGGCATCCGGTTGCGCCCGGTCGCGGCGAAGTCGGCCGATGTCGCGGGCGTGTTGCTGCAGTGCCTGACACCGCAGCGGTGGGGCCAGCGGCCGAACTCCCCGACGGGTCCGTACGCCGGCGTTCCTGAGCACGTGGTCCTCGGCTCGGTCGGGGTGCTGCCGGACACGATTGTGATCGACCACGGCAAGGTTTACGTCTCCGAGCACACCATGGGGGTGTGCCGTCGGCTCGGGATCTCGGTGCAGCCCGCGATCCCGGACAAGCCGACGGACAAGCCCGCCCTCGAGCGGTTCTTCAAGACGCTGCGTTTGTCCCTGTTGGACAAGCTGTCCGGGTACAAGGGCCCGAACATCGCCTCCCGCGGCAAGGACGTCGAGAAGGGCGCGTTCTATTACGTCACCGAGCTCGAGCAACTGATCCGCGAATGGGTCGGCGACGTCTACCACGTGCGGGCGCACAAAGGCCTGCGCGACCCCCTGCTGCCCAAGGTCGACCTGTCCCCGCAGGAGATGTTCAGCCGAGGAATCGCCGTGTCCGGGCTCCTGCGCCTGCCCGCGGCGCAGGAGCTGCGGTACGAGCTCATGGAGGTGGCGTGGCGCCAGATCCACCACTACGGAGTAGACATCGACGGGCGTCGCTACGACGGAGCCGGCCTGAACCCGTACCGGGGCCACAAGTCCGACCGGGGCGGCGCACACGCCGGGAAGTGGCCGATCCTCGTCGACATCGATGACGTCCGCAATGTCTACTTCCAGGACCCCGCCGGCAAGGCTTGGCACCCGCTGGAGTGGCGCCTGGCCGCGGGCATCAACGCACCGTTCAGCAAGGACGCCGCAAACTACACCCGTCGCATCAGCGTCGCGGAGCACCGTCATGTCGACCCTCAGCAGGCCGTCGAAGACCTCCTGGTGCGGTGGGGCCGCGAGGAGGTTCTTGGCCGGCGGGAACGCAACCTCGCGATCCGGCTCGCGACCCAACCCAGCACCAGCGACGACGAGGCCGGAGACGTGATTGAGCGGGCCTCGCTGCCAGGCGTGATCGATCTACTCACCGCCCGTCAGGCGCGCGACGTCGCGGCCTCCGATCACCCGGACGATCTGGACGTGTTCGAGCGGTACTACGCCGAGCACCCGGACATTGAGGTGTTGGAGGTGTTCGACGAGTGAGCAACCCATGGAGTCAGTGGTTGACAGTGCATGACACCGCCCTGTTCCAGCTGTCTCGCAAGGCTGGGTGGGACGCCTTCGTCAACGCGGCTCCACGGGCTGACTTTCCGACCCTGACTGCGACGGAGATGGCCTACCTGAGTCCAGAGGAACGCGAGGACTACGCCGAGGCCCGCAACGTCTGGAATGCCAATCCGCCGACCGTACGCACCCAGCAACTCCAGGCCGCGTACCAGATCATCGACGATGTGATGGCCTCCAGCCGCCGCGACGCCGACAAGCTGCGCGGATCCGTTGTCATCGACGCGGAACCTCACCTGGGCAAGACGACCATTGCGACGCGCTACGCCCGCGACTTCCACCGGCGGATCTACCGTCGGTACGGACCCACAACAGCCAACGGCAACCAGCGACTGCCGGTCGCGTTCGTCACCCTCACCGACGGCATCACCCTCAAAGGGTTGAACCAGAAGCTGCTCGAGTTCTACGGACACCCCGCAGCCAGGCGGGGATCTCGCACCGAGCTGACCACAGTGGCGATCGACTGCGTCGCCAGCTGCGACACCCGCCTGATCGTGATCGACGAACTACATTTCGTTGACTTCGCCGGGCGCCACGGCACCGAGGTGTCCAACCACCTGAAGGGCCTCGCCAACGAGCTACCCGTGACGTTCATCTACGTCGGCGTGGGCCTGCGGGAGCGACGGTTCTTCGACGAGGGCCTTCTCGGCGCCGATACCGTGATGGCGCAGACTAGTCGCCGGGCCACACGCTGCCAGGTCGTCCCGTTCGCGACCTCCACCGACGCAGGAGCCCGCGCCTGGAGCACGCTCCTGGCAACCCTTGAACCGCACTACAAGCTGGCAGGGGCAAGACCGGGGATGCTGACCCAACACGCTCAGATGCTCCACCAGCGAACCCAAGGTCGGATTGGGTCGCTGACCGCCCTACTCGACCGCGCCTGCGCCCGCGCAATCTCCACCGGCGTCGAGGTCCTCGACGCCGACCTGCTCACCTCCGTTCCGGTCGACAATGCCGCCGAGCAGCTCACCTACAGCGCCTGACCCCGCTCGCCGCGCCCCACGCGGGCAGGCGAGGGCACGCCTGATCCCCGGCGGGTACGACATTCACCGGCTGCCACTGGCCGTCACACCCCAGGACGGGGAACAGTTGGCGTCGTGGCTGGCCCGGTGGGCGCACCGCTACCATCTGCCCGTTTCAAGCTTCCTGTCAGAACTCGGAGCTGGTGTTGTGGCCTCATCCGCGGCGCCCGCGGAAAGACACCTCGTCGAGCACAGCGACACCTTGATCGCAGCATCGGGAATCCAGGCGCTTCCCCTACCGCCTGGCAGAGACGGCGTGGCCGAAGCGTTGACATCGCAGGTGACCCGCTACCTGGCCGATTACCACGACGGGAAGAGTGTCAGACCGGCCCGTTCGCGCTTCTGCCCATCCTGCGTGGCCGAATCTGGCGGGGTCTGGCTCCAGGTATGGGCGGCGCCCCTGATGGTGGCCTGCACCAGTCACCGACGACTTCTGCGCCGCCGCTGCCACGTGTGCCGGCGTGCACGCTTTATAACCTCCGCTTGGATGACCCACGACACCCCACCTTGGATGTGCGCCGAGGGGGTGCTTGAGGAGCACACCCCCCGCACTCGGTATGTCACCTGCGGTCAGGATCTGCGGGAGGTGCCTGTCGGCAGGGTCGACGAGCGAAATTCGCGTTTGCAGGACTGGATCGTCGACCTGGCATTGCGCGCTCACACCGACCCCGAGAAGACGACTGAGGTGTGTGGGCTGCGAGCAAGTGCTCGTGACCTGTTCGATGCCGTCCTCGAACTGGTCACGGAGAGGGTCGGCGGCACCAAGTACTTGAACCTGCCTGACCGCGCACCCCAGGATCTGCTCCGGAGGCTGGCCGCAGCACGAGAAGTACTCGCCCAGCCCGACGCCCGCGCCGCCACGGAAGTCGCGGCCCGGCATCAACTTCTCAACCCAGGAGGCACAGTCGCCCCGATCGCCCCGGACCACCTCCTGACACGACGCCCTCACAATCCCTTGCTCACCGCGATCCAGTTCGCCTCCATCAGCGACCACCTCCCGGCCAGCAGCCAGTTGGTCTTCCGCATCGGCAGCGGTCGGCCCCGCTACCCATCGCAGTCCCGGCCGGATCAAGGCGTTCCAGCCGTTGACGCGACCCAACTGGCGTGGATCCCACAGCAGATCTGGCCCGGGGTGCTCGACCCATGGGTTGACGACAACGACCATCGCGACCGCGCCGCCTCAAGCATGCTCTTGGCAAAGGTCGGCAGCACCCGACCCTGGCGGCTGATCGCCGTGGACCTGGGCCTGCCCGCTGCCTTCGCGCCCCATCCAGCCAGCCTGATCCGCCACCTCAAGCGCATCGACGCCTGGCCGGCCGTGCTACAGCGCCTCGACGAGGTCGCGACGGCCCTAGAGGCTGCCCCGCCACCAATCGACTACCAGGCCCGACGGTGGCACGCCGCGGACCACACGCTGCTCGTTGCAGCTGTCAATCACGCACGCAACACCCTGGGCCCGGTCCACGGCTGGGTCAGCACCCACCTGCTCAGCGAGCTCTTCTGGGCGATCTACACGGGCGGCGATCTGCGCCTGACCGCCCCGACCGAAGGCACACTGCTCAACCCCAACCTGTACCACGACGATGAAGGCATTCACGTCGGGAAGTTGACCGACCCGGCCCTGCTGCGGTTCCTAACTGCCGCCGCCGACTGCCTCGCCCACGCCACCGGCCACGGCCACAACGAGCCCTTGACCTGGAAACCCCCTTGAAAGGAGGCCCTTAGCAGCGGCGCATGCAGCGCGCCCGAGCGCCAGGCACTCCCGCCGCTCTGCGCGCCGCGGCAGGACCAGCAGGCCGCGCTGGCCACCGCCGTCTCGTTGAGCATGGCCGAAGACTGGGGCGACATCATGAACGTTCATGTCGCGGCCCACCTGGAGGCCGTGTACGGCATCACCCACCCCGACGCCCTGGCACCGCTACTCCCCAGGATCAAAGCCACCGTTCGAGCCCTGCATGGCCTCCACCAAGACCACCCACAGGTCGACCCGATCGTACGCAGACAACTGCGCCACACCTCCATGCGCGACGGCCACAAACTCACCAGCCGCGGCGACATCGACTGGGCCACTACCGCATCCACAGAACTGCCGAGCCCAACCCGAGGCGGCTTGCGACGACTGTGAGATCGGGCGGCGCGGCCGGCTCAAGCATCGGCAGCGTGCGGCAATTCCTGACGCATCGCCGCACGTGCTGACGGCCGCACCCGCGACGGCGTGGCGCACCTCCCGGACTCCTAGATTCAGGCTACGCGCTGGGCAAGCAGACTCCCCAACGAGGTGCCTCGAACGGACGCCGAGGGGTTCCCGTCAGTGATCAAGACTCCGGGAGGTGGCGGCAAAGCACCGTCAGTAGGTCCCACCCTTCCTGATCCCGAATCCGATACAGGAGCTCGCCGCGAACGCCACCCCGACGCGAGTGTTCTTGGATCATGCCCGCACCTGCAAGTCGCTGCAGGACAGATCGCACAAGGCTGTCGGCCACCCCGCACGCCTGTGCCAGCTGTCGATTGCTG
>CAZACX010000021.1:37837-44694 GCA_964483685.1 uncultured Intrasporangiaceae bacterium | reverse complement strand
CCCATCATCCCAAAACACCAACCGTAAAACAACTAACAACACGCACCACTAGATGGGCAAGGGTCGACGATTCGGCATGCGAAGGTGATCGGGTCAGAGCCAAAGGTTTTGCCCTTCAACTTGTTCTCGACGAACACGATGTCGGGTTCGGGCGAATACTCGTGGGTTATCAAGAACGTCACTCTCGACGGAAATTCTCCCAATGTGCCGGAGCCAGGCGCTGACGACGCGGCCAACGGGGCGCCATACAACCCGCTGGTGCAGCACATGGGTATTTACGTGGTCGGTCTCGGTGCTGCGGGATGGGCGGGGACCGTCACTATCGACAACGTTCGCTTCCGCAACTTCCACGGAAACAACATCCGCTACCTTGGCGCAGCTGCGCAGAACAACGGCATAGGCGCGAACGCAGCTAATTCGCCTTGGGCCAGGTGCATCATCAGGAACGTCGACATTGACGGCGGGTACAACGGTATCCACGGCGACCGTGGGCGCGGCCTCGTGATCGAGGGTGGAATCATCCGCAACACCGAAGCGAACGGCATTCTCCGGACCCTCACCCGGGGGGACAAAGTGACCGGTGTCACCATTGACCGTCCGGGGATGGACGGGATTGTGGGCACTTATACCCTCGACGAGCAGATCATCGGATGCCACGTCACCGAGGCAGGCGAATCAGGGTTCGTTGGCGGCGGCGGCAACGGAGGTGTAGTCATCTTCCAAGGTGCCACCTGGGTGGGCAACACCGCGACGGATTGCGAATGGCACGGGTTCGTGATCGACCCGATTTTATCCGCCCCGGCCGGCGACGGGCAAACCCACGCCGTCGCCAGCACAATCAGCGCATGCCAAGCAAGAAACAATAAGTACCACGGCATTTACATCAACGGGTGTTCGCAGGTGTCTGTCGTCGGTTGCTCCGCAACAGGTGCGCCAACCGGGTACTCGGGGCTGGCCATACTCGGGTATCGGGTCACCGTCGACGGTGGCACCTACACCGGCAACGCCACCGGGGTCGCGCTACAAGGGGACAAGGCCCCCACGAACGGGATGACCGGCTACGGCTTCCACAAGATAGACGTCGCCGTCTACGGGAACGTCAAGGATTGGCAATTCGGCAGCGGAATTAACTCAGGCGCTGTCGGCACCGTCCTCACCTTCGTGACCAAGGCAAGCCCTCAAGGCGCGATCTTCGCCCCCCGTGGGTCAACAAGCACCGATGCCCTCACCGGCATCATCTACCGGAAAACCACCGACGCCAGCAGCAACACAGGCTGGGTCACACCCTGACCAACCTCGACCAGGTTCACAGAAATCACACAGCAGAACCCCAGGGGGCGCCTAGGAACGAGCGACAGGGTCGCCCCCATGACCACCCAAGCCAAGCCCGTCCCCGCAGCCTTGCTCGCCGACGGCAACTACGACCCCTCGAGCGAACTCGATCGTGGGCTGGAATACGACGTCTCGACCCTGCTCAATCGCCGTAGTGCTGCGTTCGGACTCCTGGGAGGCATCGGACTTCTCGGCCTCGCGGCATGTGGGACGAGCACCGAATCCGGCGCAACAGGCACAACCAGCGCATCCACCACGTCGTCTACTACGTCAGCCACGTCGTCAGCGTCGAGTTCCAGCACCGCTTCAGCGACGGCGTCCACCGTCAACGCGGTGGTTCCCAACGAGACAGGTGGTCCCTATCCTGGCGATGGATCCAACGGGAAGAACGTCCTCGACGATTCGGGGATCATCCGCAGCGACATCCGCTCGTCCTTCGGCACGTCGACGACGACTGCTGAAGGGATACCCATGACCGTCAACCTCACGGTCACGGACAGCACCAAGGGCTATGCGGCGATATCGGGGGCTGCGGTCTACCTCTGGCATTGCAATCGCGCCGGCGAATATTCGATGTATTCGCAAGGCGTTGAGCAGGAGAACTACCTCCGAGGCGTCCAGGCAACGAACGACGCGGGCACGGCGACCTTCACGAGCATTTTCCCAGCCGCTTACTCCGGGCGTTGGCCGCACATCCATTTTGAGGTCTACAAGAGCACGGACGACGCGACGAGCAGCGGCCAGATTGTCAAGACCAGCCAGATCGCCCTTCCCGAAGCTGCCTGCAAGGTGGTCTATGCGACGAGTGGCTATGAGGCGAGCGTGCGAAACTTGGCCGGGACCTCCCTGACCAGCGACAACGTGTTCGGAGATGACGGCGGCATCCACCAGTTGGCAACGGTCACCGGCAGCGCCGACGAAGGCTATGTCGTGAACCTCACCATCGGCGTCTGAGCGAAAGGCGCGGCAATCCCCAAACCGCTTCGGTTGCGCAACGTCCTCGACGGGCGACGCAAGCGGCGGCCTCGGGTTAGGCGATGCGCGTTCCCTTCGGCAGGCGCCGGATCGGAGTCTCAATCCGCTTGCGAGTCAATGCCGCCGCGCCGACACCGGCCGCGAGCAGGAAGGCGAGCCCGAACGGCCATACCGGCGATGTCGGGGTGGTCTCCTCGGCGTCCTGCGCGGTGGGCAAGAAGTTGGCAGCGCAGTCGTCGTAGATCTCGGGCGGGCCGGCCTTGGCGAGCCGGGCGCCCCGGCTGATCCACGTCATCGGAGTGAAGGCGTTGTAGGTGGACGTCGAGGGCGTGGGCGGCGCGACATCCGCGACGACAACGAACGGATTGAGGGGCAGCAGCCACCAGATTCGTTCGGTGTGACCTACCTCGCGCACCTCGGTGGTGACGACACAGTCGGCCGCGGTGGGCTGGGGCGGATTCCACTCCTCCATTTCCGCCTCGGTTTCGGGTTTGGGGAAGCTCTGTTCCTGCTCGGTCCAGAAGTCATCGCGGACGTACCGCACCGAGACCGTCTCGTCGGCGGCGACGAGAAAGTACGCCATCCCGAAGCTGATGACGCTGCCGAAGACGAAGGCGGCAACCGTGAGGTAGGTCAAAACGGCCGAGGCAACCGGCCGCGCCGTGAGAGCCGAGAACATCAACCCGATCGCGCAGACCACGGCCAAGACGAGGGCGAGAACGAGCAGTGAGGCGGCGATTCGCCCGGCGTTGAGCCCGCCGGCCAACCAGGCGAAGGCGAGAAACGGCAGCGCCGTTGCGAGGAAGACCATCGCCACCGCCCACGCCGCAACCAGCTTCCCGACGACGATGTCGGCGGCCGTGAGCAGCGTCGTTTGCAGCGTCGCGAGGACCCCGTGCTCGCGGTCGCCGTTTATCGAGGTGGCCGTCAGGGAAGGGACGATGAGCATGCCGAGCCCGAGCACGCAAAACGTGACGACGTCATAGAGGATCGGGCCCTGGTTGAAGTCCTCGTCGTTGACGGCGGCCCAGGTCAGCCAGGTGATCCCGCCGATCACGACCACCCAGACGCCGAGCACGAGGGGCCATCGCGAGGCGCGAACCCGTTGCGTGAGTTCGAGCCGGGCCACGGTGCGAATGCCATGCAAGCTCATCGCCGATCCTCCGTCGCTGCGAGGTATGCCGTTTCAAGCGCCCCTTGGGTGGGGGCAAAGGTGGTGATGCGCAGGCCTGCGGAAACCAACTCGCCGAGGAGTCGGGCGGCGCCTTCCTCTCCGACGACCTCGACCTCGGTGCCGTTCACGCCCGGGATCATCGGCACCTGATGCTCATCCAGCCACGCCGAGAGGGGGTCTGGGTCGAGGCTGACGATGCGCCACCTGCCCGCGGCGGCCCGCATCGTGTCGGTCGCCATGTCCTGGGTGGCGACGGTGCGGCCGCGGGCAACGATCACGGCCCGATCGGCCACTTCCTGCAACTCCGTGAGGATGTGGCTGGAGACCAGAACGGTCTTGCCGGACTCGGCGAGTGACCGCAAAATGTCGCGCAACTCGATGCGGCTGCGGGGATCAAGACCGGATGCCGGTTCGTCGAGGAGCAGGACGCTCGGGTCGTGAATCAACGCCCGGGCCAACCCGAGCCGCTGCTTTTGCCCACGGGAAAGGACCCGGGCGGGACGGTCCGCGAGATCATCGAGGTGCACGAGGTCCAAGAGTGTGCCGATCCGCTGGTTGGCGTCCTGAGTCGAGAGGTTGAACGCAGCCCCGACGATCTGGAGGACCTCGCGCACGGTCATCACGTCCCAAGTGCCGAACCCGTCGGGCATCCACCCGACCTGGGCCCGAACCGCACGGGGAGCCGTCACGGGGTCGAGTCCAGCGATGCGGATTGACCCCTGATCCGGCACGAGCAAGGTGGCGAGCATGAGCAGCAACGTTGTCTTGCCGGAACCGTTGGGGCCGACGAGAGCAGTCACCTCGCCCGGGTGGGCGACGAGGGAGATCTCATCGACGGCCAAGACGGTGTCGAAGGCCCGGCGCACGCCGACGACTTCGATACCCGATTGCGCGGTTGCGGAGTGACTCACCATGGTCTGACGTTACGTGGCCCCCGACGGCTCCCTCGGCGCGACACCGCCTTTCGCGGGTACAACGGCGTGCGCCCCGAGGGCGGCAGCGTGCGCCGCGCGTGCGACAGCGTCCCCCGCGGTTCCGGCATACGACCGCACGACGGGAGGGCACCGGCAGGCTCGTTACCATCGTTCTTCCACCCCAGCACCTCAGGAGAGCGTCACCGTGAGTGTGGTCGTCCAGAAGTACGGCGGGTCATCACTCGCCGATGCCGAGAGCATCAAACGCGTCGCCCGGCGGATCGTCGACACGAAACGCTCCGGCCACGACGTCTGCGTCGTCGTCAGCGCGATGGGCGACAAGACGGACGAGTTGCTCGACCTCGCCAACGAGGTGAGTCCGCAGCCGCCACCGCGGGAGATGGACATGCTGCTCACGGCGGGCGAGCGGATCTCGATGGCTCTCGTGGCAATGGCGATTGCCGACCTCGGGCAGAGTGTCCGCTCGTTCACCGGGTCACAGGCGGGGGTCATCACCGACGCCGTCCACGGCAAGGCGAAGATCATCGACGTCACCCCAGGTCGGATCACCGACGCCATTGGCAAGGGCCATGTCGTCATCGTTGCGGGCTTCCAGGGGGTCAGCCAAACGACGAAGGAGATCACGACTCTGGGACGTGGCGGGTCGGACACGACCGCGGTGGCGCTCGCCGCTGCGCTCGCCGCCGAGGTATGCGAGATCTACACCGACGTCGACGGCGTGTTCACGGCCGACCCCCGGGTCGTCTCCAGTGCCCGCAAACTCGACCGGATCAGCAACGAGGAGATGCTCGAGCTCGCCGCGTGCGGTTCGAAGATTCTCCACCTGCGCAGCGTCGAATACGCCCGCCGCTCCGGGATACCGATCCACGTCCGCGCCTCCTTCTCCCAGAAGGAGGGCACCTACGTCACCGACCAACCGCGCCCAGAAGGAGATCCCGTGGAAGCCCCGATCATCGCCGGAGTCGCACACGATCGCAGCGAAGCCAAGATCACCGTCGTTGGCGTCCCCGACCGGACCGGGATGGCTGCGGCGATCTTTGAGGCCATCGCGCGGGCCGAGATCAACATCGACATGATCGTCCAGAATGTCTCGGCGACCGAGACCGGTCTGACCGACATCTCGTTCACCCTCCCGAACTCCGACGGTGAGAACGCCCTCGCGGTGCTCACCGAGATTCAGCAGCAGGTCGGTTTCGCCGGACTGCTCTATGACGACGAGATCGGGAAGTTGTCCCTGGTCGGGGCCGGAATGCGGTCCAACCCGGGGGTGTCGGCGACGTTCTTCGCCGCGCTCGCGCAGGCGGACGTCAACATTGAGATGATCTCGACGTCGGAGATCCGGATCTCGGTGATCACCCGGGTTGACCGGCTCGATGACGCGGTCCGGGTCGTGCATTCGGCGTTCGGCCTCGACACCGAGTCGGGGGAAGCAGTCGTCTACGGCGGCACCGGACGCTGAGCGACCGGCGGGGGCGAAACCCGTACCATTAGGGACGCGTGTTGCTGATCTGGTCCGTGCGGTTCGCGGGTGAATGAGGACGCGGACAGGTCAAGATAATGGGGAGCAGTCAGTTGGGAAGGCACGAGTGAGCGCCACGCGCAACAGCAGGAATGGCGCGAACGGTGGGCGCTGGGGCGCCCTACGCCAGTTCGTCCTCTTCATCACCCTCCCGGGGGTCCTGCTTGGCTCGGCGGGGGTGGCGGCGGCCATCGGTGTCGGCCTCTTTAGTGGCCCATCGACACCTTCGTGCGTCCCCGAGCTCGTCACCGCGCCGCCGCGGGACTCCTTCGTTGTCAGTGTGCAGAACTCCAACGAGACCGCCGGTCAGGGGAACACGGTCGCCCGCGACCTGGCCAAACGGGGTTTCACCATCGGAGCCGTGTCTAACGCCTCGGAGAGCATCTACGTCAAGCGGTCCGCACTGGTTTACCACGGCCCGGACGGGCTCGACGAAGCGCTGCTCGTCGCGAAGCAGATTCCTGATGCCCGGGCGTGGGACGACGGTCGCGCGGGACCGGGCGTCGAAGTCGTCCTCGGCTATGGCTTCACCGGGCTCATTGAGGCGCCACCCCCGCCACCGCCCCTGCCTGAAGAAATCACTGTCGACGTCTACAACACGACCTGGCGGGCCGAGCTTGCCAGCGCGTCCGCGGCCGACCTTGCCGCCCGCAAGTTCCAGGTCGGCGAGGTCGGTAACGACCCGAGTGGGGCCTTCCTCCCCGATGACGTGGCCGTGATCCGGTTTGGTCCTGACGGCCTCGAGCAGGCCAAGGTGCTCCAACAACACCTGCCCGGAGCTCGGCTCCAGCAGGATGAGCGTGCGGGCAGTGCCCTGGTCCTCCTCCTCGGCAACGGCTACACCGCCCTCCTCGATGTCGCCGACCTGCCGCCTGCCCCCAAGGTCGTCAAGGTTCCGCCGGAGATGGTCGCGCGGCCCTGC
>CAZACX010000021.1:34493-37737 GCA_964483685.1 uncultured Intrasporangiaceae bacterium | reverse complement strand
CCCACGCAATGGCCACCCGGCCCTGCGCGTGCGGCGAGCCCGCGCGACATACGCAAGGTAGGTCTGGCTCGTTAGCACCAATGCGGGCCGCACTGGAAGAATCGCGAGCGCACCACCATCGATCGCTTCGTGGAGGAACCCCATGCCTGTTCGCAAAGTTGCCATGCTCACCGCCGGCGGGCTCGCGCCCTGCCTGTCCGCCGCCGTCGGTGGCCTCATCGAGCGCTACACCCAGGTCGCGCCGGATATCGAGATCATCGGCTACCTCGATGGGTATGCCGGCCTCCTCACCGGCCGCTCCGTGCCGGTGACGGCGACCGCCCGCGCGGGTGCGCACCTGCTGTATGAGCGTGGGGGTAGCCCGCTGGGGAACTCGCGCGTCAAGCTGACGAACGTCGCCGATTGCGTCAAGCGGGGGCTTGTCGCCGAGGGCCAGGACCCCCTGCAAGTGGCGGCCGAGCAACTGACAAAGGATGGGGTCGATGTCCTGCACACCATCGGCGGCGACGACACCAACACCACCGCGGCCGACCTTGCCGCATATCTCCACGCGCACGACTACGAGCTGACCGTCGTCGGTCTCCCCAAAACGATTGACAACGACGTCATCCCGATCCGGCAATCGCTGGGCGCCTGGACGGCGGCCGAGCAGGGCGCGGTCTATGCCCGCAACGTCCTCGCCGAGCACTCCTCCAACCCGCGGATGCTCATCATCCACGAGGTCATGGGCCGCAACTGTGGCTGGCTCACTGCCGAGACCGCGCGCCGCTATCACGCCTGGGTCGGCGAGCAAGATGTCCTGGCCGGCTTCGGCAACGACCCGCGCTGCTGGGACGTTCACGCGGTGTTTGTGCCGGAACAGCACATCGACATTGCCGCCGAGGCCACCCGGCTGCGCGCGATCATGGACGAAATTGGGTGTGTCAATATCTTCCTGTCCGAGGGGGCCGGCGTTGCCGAGGTCGTCGAAGAGTTGCGCGCCTCCGGGCAAGAGGTGCCGATCGACCCGTTCGGCCATGTCCAACTCGACAAGGTCAACCCGGGTGCCTGGTTCGCCAAGCAATTCGGCGCGAAGCTCTCCGCCGAGAAGACGATGGTGCAAAAGTCGGGTTACTTCGCACGGTCGGCCGCCGCGAATGACGAGGACCTCGCATTGATCAAGCAGTGCACCGACCTCGCCGTCGATTCGGCGCTCGCCGGTGTCTCCGGAGTCGTCGGTCAGGACGAGGAGCAGGGTGACGTCCTGCGGGCCATCGAGTTCCCGCGGATCAAGGGACACAAAAAGTTCGACCCGACGACCCCGTGGTTCCAGGAACTTCTCAGCTCCCTCGGCCAAGCCTGAGCCGGACTCGTTAAGGTCGGATCATGGAACGTCAACGGGTTTCGTCGGGTTCGCCGTATGAAGGCAGCGTCGGCTTCAGCCGCGCGGTTCGGGTCGGTTCGTATGTCGCGGTGTCGGGGACGGCGCCGATCTGGCCCGACGGGTCGGTCCACCCCGCTGCGCTCTCACAGGCTCGCCGTTGCTGGGAGATCGCGCTCGCCGCGCTCGCCGAGGCCGGCGGCTCGCCACAGGACGTCGTGCGCACGCGCCACTACATCACCTCGATTGAGGTGACCGAGGAGGTCTCGCAGGCACACGGTGAGGTGTTCAGCGAGATCCGCCCAGCGAGCACGATGGTCGTCGTTGCCGCGCTGCTCGACCCCCGCTGGGTGGTGGAGGTCGAGCTCGACGCGGTGCTGCCGTCCTGAGCCCCGGCGGTGCTGCCGTCCTGAGCCCCGGCGGTGCTGCCGTCCTGAGCCCCGGCGGTGCTGCCGTCCTGAGCCCCGCCGAATCTCCGACGGGGCTCAGCGCCGGGCTCGCCGACGGGTGCGATCTGCGCGCTAACCGGCGCGATCTGCGCGCTAGCCGACGGGCTTCGCCGCGAGCGTTACCGAGATCTCGAGACGTTGGCCGTCACGCACGAGCGTCAGCTTCACGGCGTCCCCGATCTTTTGCTCGCGGATCTTGCCAACGAGCGATAGCGCCGACTCGATGTTCCGTCCATCGACGGCGATAATTACGTCCCCCGCCTCGAGCCCCGCTGTGGCGGCGGGGGTGCCCGCGTCGACACGCTGGAGTTGGGCGCCCGCCCGAGTGGCGTCACCATCGCTCGCCTGCCCGTCAACCGGGTACACCCCGAGGTAGGCATGCTCGGCGGCACCCGTGGCGATCAGTTGCTGGGCGATGTAGGTCGCCTCGTTGACCGGGATCGCGAACCCGATGCCGATGTTTCCGCTGCTGCTGCTCGTGCTGGCGATCGCCGAGTTGATCCCGATGAGCTGGCCGTTGGCGTTGACGAGCGCGCCACCGGAGTTGCCCGGGTTGATGGCCGCCGAGGTCTGAATGGCGTTCGTGACGACCCTTTCGCCGGCCTGGCCGAACTGGGAGTCTTCGTTGCTCGTGGTCACGGGTCGGTTAAGGGCGCTGACGATGCCGGTCGTCACGGTGCCGGCGAGGCCGAGCGGGTTGCCGACGGCCATGACGGGATCGCCGACCGTGAGGGCGTCGGAATCGCCCATCGCAATGGGCGCCAAGTCAGTCGGGGGCTTATCCAAGGTGATGACGGCGAGGTCAGTCGAGGGATCGGTCCCGGCGACGGTGGCGGGGAAGATTCGCCCGTCGGAGAGGGTCACATCAATCGTTCCGGCCTGCGCTCCGTCGACGACGTGATTGTTGGTGAGGATGTGCCCGGCGGTGTCGATGACGACGCCCGACCCCTGGGCGGAGCCGCCCTGGACATCCAAGGAGATCGCGACGACACTCGGCGAGACCGTGCTCGCTGTCGCGCTCCAGTTGGGGTTTGTTGGGTCGACCTGGACGATCCCGGTCGCCGTGTTCCCGGCTGAGGACGAGGTGCTAACGGACGACGCCGAGGCCGTGGACCCGCTGGCCCCGGCGTCGTCCAACTGCAGCGCGGCATACGTGCCGCCGCTCGCGAGAACTGCCGCGAGAGACGCTGCCGCCACCACCGCCGGCCATTGCCGTCGCGCCCGTGGCGGGGAGGACGCCATCGGGGGTGCCACGGCTGCCGGCGTTGCCCACTCCGGCAACACCGGGGCAGGCTGTGGGTAACGCTCACTGGACCGGTCGCCGAACCAAAGCGGCGCGGTCGGCTCACCCGACGGACCCGACGAACCGGACGGACCCGCCGGACCCGACGAACCCGACAAAGACGGACCCGAAGACGGACCCGCCGAACCCGAC
>CAZACX010000021.1:0-34393 GCA_964483685.1 uncultured Intrasporangiaceae bacterium | reverse complement strand
CGGACCCGACGAACCCGACAAAGACGGACCCGAAGACGGACCCGCCGAACCCGACAAACCCGGCTCATTCGGCGAGGTCGGCGAATTCGTCCCGAACCCGTGCGGCAGCGGGGGTTGCTGCGGAGGGATTCCCGCCTGGTTACCGGGCTCGGTCATCGCGATGTGCTCCTTAGTCGGTGATGGGTCCAGTGAATCCCGGCGACCTCAATCAAGGCTGGACGCTTCCTGGGTCTTTGCTGTGGGGAAGTGGACGACAAAGGTCGCTCCATTGCCGGGGGTGTTGCTCAAACCGACGCGGCCCCCGTGCCGGTTGACGATGGCCGCGACGATGGCCAGCCCCAATCCGGTGCCCCCGTTTGCCCGTGACCGGGCCGCGTCAGCCCGGAAGAACCGCTCAAAGACCCGCACGGAGGACGCCTCATCGATCCCCAATCCGTGATCGATGACCTCGACGACGGCGGTCGCGCCGTCGTCGATCGTCCCCACGGTCACTTCGATCGGGGTGCCCGGCGGCGTATGCCGGATCGCGTTCGTGAGGAGATTGCCAAGGACCTGGTGGAGGCCTTCTTCGTCGCCCTCGATGAGTACCTCACCCAAGGGGGCATCCCTGCCCTGCAACAGGATTCGACGCCCCGGGTCACGGACAAGGGCCGCCTGGACCTCGTCGGCGGCGACCACCGTGACATCGACAGGGGAGCGGGTCAGCGGGCGTTGCTCATCGAGTCGAGCCAGGAGCAACAAGTCCTCGACGAGGCTACTCATCCGGGCGGCCTCGGTCTCGATCCGCTGCATCGCCCCGGCGACCGCAGCTTCGTCACGCACGGCTCCTTGCCGGTACAACTCGGCATACCCGCGGACGGTGGCGAGCGGTGTGCGCAACTCGTGGGAGGCGTCGGCGACGAACTGGCGCATCCGAACCTCGGAGGCTTCCCGGACGGTGAAGGAACGCTCGATCTGCGCGAGCATCGCGTTGAGCGACGTGGACAGGGACGCGACCTCGGTGGGCGCCACCCGGGCGGGGATCCGCCGGCTCAGGTCGCCGGAAGCGATGGCCGCGGCGGTGTCCTCGATCTGGGTCAGCGGGCGGAAGGCGCGGCGGGTGGCGAACCAGCCGAGCAGGACGCAGGCCGCCAGCACCCCGAGCCCGATGAGCGACGTCGTCAAGACCAGTCTCGCGACGGTGGCGTGCAGGCTCCGCAACGGGACGGCAACGACGAAGGTCGCGGTGTGGTCGTCCATCGTTCCGGCGATGGCGCGCCAGGAGACGTTGCCGGACACCGACGGCAGCGTGAAAGGCTCCGGGTTTTGGACCCGGTCGTCGGACTGCGCGAGGGAGGTGAGGGCGGGTTCGGAGTCCTCGTCAGTGGGGAGCAACCGCACCGGCGAGCCAACCACGGGGAGGAAGATCACGGCATACCCGCTGGGCAGGCGCACGTTTTGCCGGTTGACGATGTGGTCGAAGGCTTGCTGGGCGACTGGGGCCGCACTCTTGCGCAGGTTGGCGTCGGTGCGGGCGAGCAGGTCCCGACTCATCAACGCGGCGGTCGCTGCGCTGGTGAGGGTCAGTGCCACGAGGAGGAGCCCGAGGAGTATGCCGATGAGGCGAGTCCGCAGGGACAGGCCCTGGATGGCAGCCACGGCCCGGTCGGGGATCGACGCGACCGTGGCCGAAGGCGGCACGGTCAGTGGCGGGAGCGTCATCCGCGGATCAGGCGGGCGGTCGGCGCAGGACATACCCGACGCCACGCTTGGTGTGGATGAGCGGGACGAGGCCCTCGGTGTCGATCTTGCGCCGCAAGTAGGAAATGTAGGACTCAACGATTCCGGACTCGCCCCGGAAGTCGTAGTCCCAAACATGGTCGAGGATCTGCGCCTTCGACAGCACCCGGTTGGGGTTGAGCATGAGGTAACGGAGCAACTTGAACTCGGTAGGGGACGTGTCGATCGAGCGGCCATCCCGGCGGACCTCGTGGGAATCCTCATCGAGCACGAGATCCTCGAAACGCAGCAATGCGCTCTCGTCGACCTCGCCACGGCTGCGGCGCAGCACCGCCCGAATGCGTGCGACGACCTCCTCAAGGCTGAACGGCTTGGTGACGTAGTCGTCGCCCCCGACCGTCAGTCCCTTGACTTTGTCATCGAGGGAGTCGCGAGCGGTGACAAAGACGATCGGTGCCCGGCGGCCCGCCTCGCGCAGCTTGCGCGTCACCGCGAAGCCGTCCATGTCGGGCAACATGACGTCGAGGACGATGAGATCCGGCTCTTCGATCGTCGCCGCCTTGATAGCGGAGTGGCCGTCTGCGGCGGTGGTCACGGCGAACCCGGCGAACTGGAGGGAGGTCGCGAGCAACTCCCGAATGTTCGGCTCGTCCTCGACGACGAGTAGGCGGGCCTCGGGTTCGGTGGCGCTCATGCTCCCAGGGTGGAGGCCAAACCTGGGAGTTTGCTGGATGCGATCTGGGTGTGTCGGTTCGGTTCCGTCCGCCTCGCAACTGGCGCTCGACCTCCGTGAAGCTGGCACGATCGGGGGGTGATCACGCGCACGCCCGATCCCCACCCCGGTGACGGCTACCCGAGCCGAGTGACGATCTATGAGGTTGGTGCCCGCGACGGCCTCCAAAACGAGGCCCGGAGCGTTCCGGCGACCGTCAAGGCGGAGTTCATCCGCCGGCTGGCCGCGAGTGGATTGCCCATCATCGAGACCACGTCCTTTGTCAACCCTGCCTGGGTGCCGCAGCTTGCCGATGCCGCCGAGGTCCTCACTTTGTTGGGGGAGGACGGGGTCGGACGCAACCGGCCCGTCCTCGTGCCGAACCTTCGCGGCCTTGACCGCGCCCTCGCGAGTGGGGTTCGCGCCGTCGCGATCTTTGGTAGCGCCACCGAGACCTTTGCCCACAAGAACCTCGGCCGGTCCATTGCCGACTCGATGGCGATGTTCGCGCCGGTCGTCGAGCGGGCCCGCGGCGAGGGCTTGTGGGTGCGCGCGTACCTGTCGATGTGTTTCGGCGACCCGTGGGAGGGCGCGGTGCCGGTGGCGCAGGTTGTTACCGCGGCGCGAGCGCTCATGGATCTGGGCGCCGACGAGCTTTCCCTCGGCGACACGATCGGGGTCGCCACAGTCGGTCATGTCGAGCAACTCCTCACCGCCTTGAACGCCAACGGCATCGGGGACGACCGCATCGCCGTTCACTTTCATGACACATACGGGCAGGCGCTCGCGAACACCCTCGCCGCGGTCCGGCACGGCGTGACAACGCTGGACGCCGCGGCGGGTGGGCTCGGCGGTTGCCCCTACGCAAAGAGCGCGACGGGCAACCTCGCCACCGAAGACCTCGTCTGGGCCCTCCACGGTCTCGGCGTCGACACCGGTGTCAACCTGGCGGCCCTCGCCGACACGAGCGCCTGGCTCGCAGGCCACCTCGGCCGGCCCGCACCCTCGACCGTCGTCCGCGCCCTCACCTCGCAGGAGTCCTGATGCGCCGAAGCCCCACGGGTGAGCAATGGCACCTGGCCCGGGGCGAGCAGAGCGCCTGCGTCGTCCAGGTCGGTGGGGGACTGCGGTCGTATGCCGTGTCCGGCCGCGACGTCGTCGCGGGCTTCCGGCCCGATCAGCCGTGCCTGCACGGGCGAGGGCAGGTGCTCATGCCCTGGCCGAACCGCGTCCGGGACGGGCGTTACACCGTGCGGGGGACGGCATACCAGCTCCCGTTGACCGAGGTGGAACGGGCCAACGCGAGTCACGGGCTCGTGCGGTGGGCGTTGTGGGAACTCGTGCGCCACGAACCCGATCTCGTCGAGGTGCGCTACCGGCTCCATCCGCAGCCAGGCTGGCCATGGCACCTTGATCTCGGGCTCGTCTACCACCTCACCGACGATGGGTTGGTGGTCACCGCATCGGCGATCAACCCAGGGGGCGAACGGGTGCCCTTCGGTTTCGGCGGGCACCCGTACGTCGCGACCGGGGGCGTGGACCCGGCGCAGATCAGCGTGACGATCCCGGCCCGGACCTACCTCGTCGTCGACGGGGAACGCCTCCTGCCGCAACGGGTGGCGGCCGTCGGTGGCACGCCCGAGGACTTGCGGGCCGGGCCACGCCTGGGCGATCTGGCCTTGGACACGGCGTACACCGATCTCGAGCGAGGCGACGACGGCGCTGGACCGTCACGGTGGGCGGCGTCGCGGCGGGGACAGTTGACGTCTGGGGGGATGCGCGGCTGGGGTGGTTGCAGGTGTTCTCGCAGAAGGCGTGGCTACCGGTCGACGGGCCCGACGTCCCCGGCATCGCCGTCGAACCGATGAGCTGCCCGCCCGATGCTCTCAACTCCGGGACGGACCTGCTCTGGCTCGCGCCGGGGGAGCGGTGGTCAGCGGATTGGGGTATCCGGGTTCGCTAGCGCGCGTCATGGCGGGAATCTGTGCGCCCCGTTGGGCCTGGGCGCGTTAGCCTTAGCCAGTGGGCACCGCTGCGGCGCTCGATTCGACCCCCAATGAACAACAGAGGTGCACGGTGCCGACAGGCAAGATCAAGTTCTTCGACGCCGAGAAGGGTTTCGGGTTCATCGCCAGCGACGAGGGCGAGGACGTCTTCCTTCCCGGCAGCGCGCTCCAGGATGGCATCACTGCACTCAAGGGCGGCACTCGGGTCGAGTTCAGCATCGTCGCCGGCCGTCGCGGGGCGCAGGCCCTCGCCGTCCACGTTCTTGAGCCGGCCCCGTCGGTGACGGCCAACCGTCGCGAGCGCGACCGGAAGCCGGCCGAGCAGATGATCGTCATCATCGAGGACGTCATCAAGTTGCTCGACGACTCGTCCAACACGCTGCGCCGCGGGCACTACCCCGACAAGGCCAAGGCGACGAGCCTGGCCAACGTGCTGCGCGCGGTCGCGCACGACCTCGAGGCCTGAGCGCGATGGGGGCAGCGGTCAAGCTGGATGCGACGTTGATCGGCAGTGTCGATCACGCCGCGCAGACCCTTGCCGAGGTTGCCGAGCCGGGTTCCATCGGCGGCCACCTCGCCACGGTGATGGTCGCCGAGCGGCTCGCCACCCACTTCTTCGCCTGCACCAGCTCGGCCTACCCGGGCTGGCAGTGGGCGGTCTCGGTGGCCCGCGCCCCCCGCGCAAAGACGGTGACGGTCTGCGAGTCTGCGCTCATCCCGGGCGAGGGCGCGTTGCTGGCCCCAGAGTGGTTGCCCTATGCACGGCGCCTGGCCCCCGGGGACATCGGCCCGGGCGACGTCACGCCCTACCTTGAGGACGACCCGCTGCTCGAGGCCGGCTTTGAGGCCACCGGGGACGAGGAAGTCGATGCGCTCGCGCTATGGGAGCTCGGTCTCGGTCGGACCCGGGTGCTCTCGCCCGAGGGCCGCGAGCACGCCGCGCAACGGTGGTATGACGGTCCGCGCGGGCCGAATGCCCCGGAGGCGGTCAAGGCACCCAGCGTGTGCGCGTCATGTGGCTACTACGTCCCGATGGCGGGTGCGTTGCGCACCGTCTTTGGGGTCTGCGCGAGCGAATGGTCACCCTCGGATGGGGCGGTCGTCAGCCGCGACCACGGGTGTGGCGCGCACAGCGAGATCGACATGGAGCGCCCGGAACCGGAGCGCGTGCGGCCGCCGATTATCGACGAATATGAGCTCGACCTCGCCGATCGGTCCTGAACAACGGGTTAGCCTGGTGCGATGAGCACGCTGCGCCGAGACAACGGGATCCCGGCCCGGACGCCGGAGCCGATCAACCTCAAGGTGGAGTCGGTGATCCTCGCGGGCCTGGCCCTGTGGGCGCTCGGGCTCGTGCTCACCCTCGTCATCCCGGCGCTCTCTGAGGGCAACCGCTCGTGGTGGAAGTGGGCGTGTGTCGCCGGCCTTGCCCTTGGGGCGTTCGGGCTCGTCTACGTCCGACGAGGCCGCGGCAACGCCGCCTCCGCTCGCCAGGAGCCGGACGCGAACCCGCAGGCCAACTACTAACCCGCAGGGCCCGGCTAACCGGGAGGGCCACGGCTAACGGGGAGGGCCACGGCAAACCGGCGGGTGCGGGACTCAGCAGCGGCGTATCGGCGGGCGGAGCGGCATACCGACATCATCGCCCGGGCCGCTAGGGTTGCCGACCATGGCGAAAACCCACTCCACCGCCCCTCGACGTCCCGCCTCGGCACCGCCCGCGGGCGGCCCCCTGGACGGCTTCTTTCAGATCACCGCCCGCGGCTCGACGCTTGCTCGGGAGGTTCGCGGTGGTTTCGCGACCTTCTTCACGATGGCTTACATCGTTGTGCTCAATCCGCTCATCATCGGCACCCAGCCCGACTCGACCGGTGCTTTCCTCGGCGGTGGCGACGCGCCAAACCTCAAGATGGTGGCGGCGACGACCGCGCTCGTCGCCGGCGTGATGACGCTCGCCATGGGGATCGTTGCCAACTATCCGTTGGCGCTTGCCGCCGGGCTCGGACTCAACGCGTTCGTCACGTTCGGCATCGCCAAGTTGCCCGGCATGACGTGGGCAGACGCGATGGGCCTGGTGGTCCTTGAGGGGATCATCATCACCATTTTGGTGCTCACCGGATTCCGACAAGCGGTCTTGCACGCGGTGCCCGCCCAACTCAAGGTCGCGATCTCCGTGGGAATCGGGCTCTTCATCGCGATCATCGGGTTCGTTGACGCCGGGTTCGTGCGCAAGTCGTTTGGCGGACCGCTCGGCGAGCTTGGCGTCGGGGGATTCCTGGCCGGGTGGCCGTTGCTCGTCTTCGTCGTCGGGCTGTTCGCGATCATCACGATGATGGTGCGCCACGTGAAGGGCGCGATTCTCTACGGCATCATCGGGGCGACCGCCTTCGCGGTTCTCATTGAGGCGATAGCCAAGATCGGGCCGCAGAAGGATGCGACCGGCACGCTGGTCAACGCCACCGGGTGGGGCCTGAACGTCCCGGCCTTCCCCGACGCGCTCGCGCGAGTCCCCGACTTTGGCCTCCTCGGCCAGTTCAGCCTGCTCGGCTCGTTCTCGGCGATCGGGTTCGTGTCGGCGGCCCTGCTGGTCTTCACCCTCATGCTCGCCGACTTCTTCGACACGATGGGAACGATGGTCGCGGTCGGTGCCGAGGGTGACCTGCTCGACGAGGAGGGCAACCCGCCCCACTCCGAGCGCATCCTCTTGGTCGACTCGGTCGCGGCCATGGCCGGCGGCGCGGCAAGTGTCTCGTCGAACACCTCCTACATCGAGTCCGCTTCGGGTGTCGGCGAGGGGGCGCGCACTGGTCTCGCCTCAGTCGTCACCGGCTTGCTCTTCCTGCTGGCCACCTTCTTTGCCCCGCTCGTGGAGATGGTCCCCTACGAGGCGGCCACACCCGCTCTCGTTGTCGTGGGCTTCCTCATGATGCAGCAGGTCAAGGGGATCGACTGGGATGACCTGGAGATTGCCATTCCGGCGTTCCTCACAATCGTGTTGATGCCGTTCACCTACTCGATCACCGTGGGCATCGGGGCCGGGTTCGTCGCGTTCGCGCTGATCAAGGCGGTGCGTGGCAAGGCGGGTCAGGTCCACCCGTTGCTGTGGCTCGTGGCCGGCCTGTTCGTTGTCTACTTCGCGATGGATCCCATCAGGGGGGCCCTCGGCGCCTGATCGGCTCGCGCTGATCGGCCCTCGCCAGATGGCCTCGCTGGGTAGCCCTCGCTGGGTAGCCCCCGCTGGGTGGCCCCCGCTGGGTGGCCCCCGCTGGGTGGCCCTCGTCGGACGGCGAACTACTTAGCCAACCTAGTGAGTTGGCCCAAGTAGTTCGCCGTCTGATTCGAGGATTCTTGTGGTTCGCCTTGAGTGTGCGCTCGTCGTGGTCGCCATCTGGCTCGCGCGGGTCGAGAATGTCCGGGTGAGCTACGAGTCGCAGCGGCGTCCCCGAGGGCAGGTGGGCACGAGCCCCGCTCCCGACCCCACCTTGCTCACGAAGCCGCAGGCCGCCCGATGACGCCACGCTTTCGCAGAGCGATGACCTTGCTCGTGCTGCTCATGGTCGTCGTCATGGTGATCTTCTCGGCCCTGTCCGGCGCGATGTTCTAAAGGCGATTTCGGTGGGTTAAAGCCGTTCCGCGACGTAGTCAATGCTCGCGAGCAAGCGGCTGACATCCTCCGGTTCCACCGCCGGGAACGTGGCAATCCGCAGCTGGTTGCGGCCTAGCTTGCGGTAGGGCTCGACATCGACGATGCCGTTGGCGCGCAGTACCTTGGCAATCGCCGCCGCATCCACCTCGGGGGTGAAGTCAATCGTGGCGACGACCTGGGAGCGCGCTGCCGGGTCGGTGACGAAGGGGGTGGCGAACTGCGACTGCTCAGCCCACGAGTAGATCCGGCCAGAACTGTCGGCCGTGCGCCCCGTGGTGAACGGCATACCGCCGTTGTCGTTCATCCAGGCGAGCTGGTTGGCCATCATCGCGAGGGTAGCCACGGCGGGCGTGTTGTAGGTCTGGTCCTTGCGCGAGTTGTCGATCGCCGTCGGCAGGCTGAAGAAGTCGGGCACCCAGCGTCCGGAGGCGGCGATCTCCTCGACCCGGGCCAGGGCGGCGGGGGAGAAGAGCGCGAGCCAGAGGCCGCCGTCGGAGGCGAAGCACTTCTGCGGGGCGAAGTAATAGACGTCGGCTTGGGTGATATCCACGGGGATGCCGCCCGCCCCGGACGTCGCGTCGACGAGGACGAGAGCGTCCTCGTCGGCGCCCTGCACGCGGCATACCGGGGCCATGACGCCCGTCGACGTTTCGTTGTGGGGCCAGGCGTAAACGTCGACGCCGGACTCGGCCCGAGGAGCGGCAAGCGTGCCCGGGTCTGCCTTGATCACCGTGGGTTCGCCGAGGAAGGGAGCATTCTTGGTGACGGTGGCGAATTTGTTGGAGAACTCGCCGAATGCGAGGTGTTGGGCGCGGTCGCGGACGAGACCAAAGGCGGCGATATCCCAAAAGGCCGTCGAGCCACCGTTGCCGAGGATGACCTCATAGCCCGCGGGGGAGCCGAAAAGTTCGGTCAAACCGGCGCGGACCTCCTTGACGAGGTTCTTGACCGGGGCCTGACGGTGGGAGGTGCCAAGGATCGTTCGGCCGAGCCCGACGAGGCTCTCCACTTGGGCCGGGCGAACCTTCGACGGTCCGCAACCAAAGCGGCCATCGACCGGCTTGAGGGCATCGGGCAGGGTGATCGGGGCGTTCGCGCTCGGGTCAGTCACATGCAGGAGTGTGGCAGTGGGCCGATGCGACGCTGATCACGGTCCGATCTGCGGGACGGCTCGAAGGAGCGGCGCCCGGCGCGCCCGCGCTTTCGCTCGAGGGCGCCGAGTCGGCGCCGCTAGCCGAGGGCGCCCGGCGCTCGCCGCTTTCGCTCAAGGGCGCCGAGTCGGTGCCGCTAGCCGCGGAAGCCGGTCACGTCCTCGATTGAGCGCGGCCCGGGTCCGATGTACGTCGCCGACGGCCGAATGAGGCGGCCGGTGCGCTTCTGCTCCAGGATGTGCGCGGACCATCCCGCGGTGCGGGCGCAAACGAACAGTGGGGTGAACATGGCGGAGGGCACGTCGGCGAAGTCGAGGAGTACCGCTGCCCAGAAATCGACGTTCGTTTCCATCTTGCGGTCTGGATAGCGCTCGGCGAGCTCCGCGATGGCGGCCTTTTCGAGTTCCAGGGCGACGTCATACCGCGGTGCCTGCAGGTTCTTGCAGGTGTCGCGGAGCACGGCAGCGCGCGGGTCGTAGGCCCGGTAAACCCGGTGGCCGAACCCCATGAGCCGCTCCTTGCGGTCCATGACGGCCTTGACGTACTTGCGGGCGTCGCCCATCGCCTCGACGCCTTCGATCATGTGCTGGGCGCGCGAGGGTGCCCCACCGTGCAACGGCCCGGAGATGGCACCCACGGCACCGGAAAGGCACGCGGCGACGTCCGCCCCGGTCGAGGCGATCACGCGGGCGGTGAAGGTCGAGGCGTTCATTCCGTGCTCGGCCGCCGACACCCAGTAGGCGTCGATCGCTTCCACGTGCTTGGGGTCCGGCTCTCCCCGCCAGCGGATCATGAAGCGTTCGACGATCGTCTTGCCTTCGTCGACCCGTGACTGCGGCACCATCGGCGACCCCTGGCCGTGGGCATCCTGGGCAATGAACGACAGCGCCATGACCGAGGCGCGGGCGAGGTCGTCGCGGGCCTGCTCGGCGGTGATGTCGAGCAATGGGCGAAATCCCCACACCGGGGCAAGCTGCGCGAGCGCCGATTGGACGTCGACCCGGATGTCGCCGGTGTGGACAGGCAGCGGGAACGGCTCTGCGGGCGGCAGACCGGGATCGAACTCGTTGTCGACGAGGAGCCCCCACACCTGGCCGAAGCTGACCCGACCGACGAGGTCCTTCAGATCGACCCCGCGGTAGCGCAGCGCGCCACCTTCTTTGTCCGGCTCGGCGATCTCCGACTCGAAGGCGATGACGCCCTCTAGCCCGTGCTTGACCTCGCTGTCACTCATCGGCGATTCCCATCCTTGGTTCACGATGCGCCGGTCGGACGCGGGTCTATTCTGCCCGAGACCTGCCCATCCATTGACCCGGGGCCGCGTCCACGGAGGACTCCACTAGCATTCCGCTGCTGCCAACATGGCAGGCCGGGGCCCATGCCCGACGTCAGCTGTGCCCGAGAAGGGGATCCCGTGAATCGCACGCAATTCCGCTACAACGCACCCCTCGACGGGATGCGTGGCGTGCTCATGGTCTTCTTCATGCTTTACCACTTCGGTGTCGGGGTCTTCTCCGGGGCCTGGGTCTCGATCAACACCTTTTTCGTCCTCTCCGGCTTCCTGATCACCCGGTTGCTCGTCGAGGAACACGCCCGGACCGGCCGCATTCGGGTCTGGGAATTCTACAAACGCCGTGCTCGACGGCTCCTGCCCGCGCTGTTCCTCTTGCTCACGACAATTGCCGGGTATGCCGCCTTCGTCGCCCCCGAGAGCGCCCGGCGCGTCCTCGGCGGGGACATCCTGGCGACGTTGGGCTATGTCATCAACTGGCGTCTGATCGCCCGCGCGGACGAGTACTTCGGCACCGCTGGTGGCCCCTCGCCGCTGCGGCACGCCTGGACGTTGTCGATCGAGGAGCAGTTCTACGTCCTCGTTCCGTTCCTCATTGGGGCAGTCGTCCTCCTCGCTCGGCGGCGGCGCAGCCAGGCCATGATCGTGCTGGCGTTGGCGGGGATCGGGGCCCTGTGGGGGGCCCACCTGGGTCTCCACGATGTGGCCGACCACGCCCGGGTCTACTACGGCACGGATGCTCGGGCCCAGTCGCTGTTCGTCGGCGCGGCCCTAGGGCTCTGGCGCTCGGTCACCCCGCGCGGTCGGTTGCGCCGGGCCCTGCCGCAGAGCGTCGTGCGG
The DNA here is from genome assembly GCA_964483685.1 of uncultured Intrasporangiaceae bacterium. Classification (GTDB taxonomy): domain Bacteria; phylum Actinomycetota; class Actinomycetes; order Actinomycetales; family Dermatophilaceae; genus Nostocoides_A. Next base: position 23,028 of record CAZACX010000021.1, on the reverse strand, counting down.
GTCGCGGGAGTCGTTGGGGTCGGCGCCACGGTCATCTCGATGTTCTGGATTGATGAGCTGACCAAGTGGATGTTCAACAGCGGGGGCATTCTGCTCTTCACGCTGGGCTCCGCGGCGCTCACGCTCGCCTGCGCCGACAGCCGCCCGAGTGTTGTGCGGACGGTGTTGGGGTGGCGGCCTTTTGCCTACGCTGGTCGCCTTTCATACGGCCTCTATCTGTGGCATTGGCCGATCCACCTCGCCGCGGTCGAACTGTTGCCGGAGCGGCCGGTGATCGCTGGGGCATGGAGCTTCGTGCTCACCTTCGTGTTCGCTGCGGCGAGTTACGAGCTCGTGGAACGGCGGGTCATCAAGAATGGGATCCGGGGGTTGTTGCCCCGGACCCAACACCCGGCCATCGTGGCAGCGACCCCCGCGCTTGCCTTGGCGTTGGTCGGCGTCCTCTTCCTCCAGTCGACGCCGCCCCCGCCGGTCGTCATCCCGCAGACGGTTGTTGCCACCCCCGAACTCGTTCCGGGCCAGCCGACTTACGTCGCGGGGGAACCGGCCCGGCTCGGCGCGTACGGGGACTCGGTGGCGCTCTTCATGGCCCAACGGTTCCCGCAGCCGAATTGGCCAAACACGCGCGTGACGAACCTCGCGCACGAGGGGTGCGACTTCCTCGACGAACCGATGAGCTGGTTGCCCGACACCGAGCAGACCAACGATCCGGCCTGTATTGAGCTCAAGAAGACCTGGCCGCAGCGGCTCAAAGCATCGGACACCCAAGTCCTCCTCGTCTTTTCCACCGTCTTGCTCACGATCCCGCACATGGTGGACGGGGATCGCATCTGGTACGACGACCCCCGCTACCCCGCGGTGATCCGCCGCCGCTTGGACCTGATTTGGGCCCGCGCGCAGAAGGCGGGCGCCGAGCAACTCCAACTGCTCACCGTGCCCTGCCGCGACTTCAACGCCGGATCCCTGCGCGAGGACTACCAGGATGCCTTCAGGGAACAGGCCAAGCTCATCGCCGAGTTCCAAACGCCGGTGAAGACGAACGCACTGCTGCGCGCGTGGGCGAAGGACACCCCCGGGATCAAGGTCATTGATTTGGACACCATGATCTGCGCAAACAACTTCCCGCGCGAGCGCAACGGGGCCGCCGTCTTCAACGACAACCTGCACTTCTCGCCCGAGTTCACCCCGATGCTCTGGAACTGGATCCTGGGCCAGGTCAGCGTCAACTGGGCCGCCCGCGATCGCTGAGCCTGGCGCCGGCCCAGCGCAATACATTGGACGTATGGACAGTGCGCAGCCGCAGGTGCCCCGGCTCGACTACACCGGGGAAGGGTTGACCGAGGCAGATCTCGCGGCGACGCCGCTGGAGCAGGCGCAACGGTGGCTCGCGGAGGCGGTCAACCGCCGTGTGGAACTCGGCCTCGTCGAGCCGAGCGAGCTCGCCGTGGCCACCGTGGACGGTGCGGGTCGGCCCAATGTGCGGGTCGTCCTCATGCGTTTCCTCGACGCCCTCGGTCCTGGCTTCGTCACGGACACGGCCTCGATCAAGGCCTCCGAAATCTCCGCGGGCGGGGGCATGGCCGCCGCGTTGACCTGGAGCGCCCTGTTCCGGGCCATCAGGTTTCGCGGGACGGCCGAGGCGATGCCGCAGGGGCAATTGGACGACTACTTCCGCACCCGTCCCTGGGGGTCGCGCATCTCGGCCTGGGCCTCCCATCAGTCGGCGCCCGTGGCAGACCGCAACGAACTCGAGGCGACGTTCGCGGCCTACGCCGAGCGCTGGCCCGATCGCGGCGGCCCGGACGACGTACCGATCCCGCCCACCTGGGGTGGGTACCGGCTCATCCCCGACGAGGTGGAGTTTTGGGCGGGCCGAGCCAGTCGCTTGCATGACCGGCTGGTCTTCACCCGCGTGGGCGCTGGCGGCCTCGACGTGGCGCAGGCCTGGCAGGTGTTCCGGCGCCAGCCGTGAGCGGGCTGGGGGCGGCCTTGCGGCTGCGCGCTGTTGATCGCCCTACCCGGTTGGGCCCAATGATCTTCAGCCAGCTCGTTCCACGGTGACCTGCTCGTCAGCCAGCTCGTTCGACGGTGACCTGCTCTTCAGCCCGTGCGTTCCACCGTGACCTGCTCGTCAGCCCAGTCGTTCCACGGTGACCTGGTCGCCAAGGCGGACCTGACCTGGGACGACGACGCGGGCGTTCAACCCCCGCAGACGCCGGGGCCGCCCCTCGCGACCGTTGACGAACCGCATCGCGTCCACCCCGAAGCGGGCGATGAACTTTGAGCAGCCGGTGTGGGGTTCGGGGGTGACCTCGATGACCGCGCCACCGGCACCCGGGTCGCCGAAGTGGATACGCGTTCCCGCCGGCAGGTTGTCGTGGGACAGGTCAAGGTCGAGATACAGCTGGTCCCCCGCGAGCGCCTGGCGATCAGGCTCGTCGGCGAGGAACCGGACCATCCGCGCACTCATCACGTTGAGCTGCTCGGTGGTGTCGCCACTGGCACACGCTTCAGTCTGAGCCCACCGGTCCCCGACAAGGCCAGTCGTGAGGTCAAGGTCGGCTTTCGTGAGCATGAGCCGTTCGCCCTCGGCGGGACGAGCCAACACCATCTCCACGGTGCCGACGTCGGTCGGGGCGGCATCCAAAGAGGGCAGGAAGCCCATCAATTCGGCCGTGCTTCGCATGATTGGGGTCCCGGCAGTCACCTTCCCAGTATCCCGCACGGAGGGCCCCGGGCGTGATCGTCAGCTGGGTTGGGCACCTGGATCAGCTGGGTTGGGCACCTGGACGAGGTTCGCCAAGGGGTGGAGGAAGGTGAGGCTCACCTGCGATGACACAATGCTCGGGTGAGTGACCTGATCGACACCACGGAGATGTATCTCAAGACCATCTTCGAACTCGAAGAAGATGGCATCGTCCCGCTGCGGGCGCGCATCGCCGACCGCCTTGGCCATTCGGGGCCGACCGTGTCCCAGACCATCGCCCGGATGGAGCGCGACGGGCTCGTGGTGCTCAGCGGTGACCGGCATCTCGAGTTCACCGACGAAGGGCGGGGGCGCGCCACCCGGGTGATGCGCAAGCACCGTCTCGCCGAGCGGCTCCTCCTCGACATCATCGGGTTGGAGTGGGAGTACGTCCACGACGAAGCCTGCCGTTGGGAACACGTGATGTCCGAGCGGGTGGAACGCAAGATCTACACGCTGCTCAAGGGCGATCACACCTCGCCGTACGGGAACGCGATTCCGGGGTTGGGCGAGTTCGGCGAATCGGAAGGCCCCGGCGGGACGGGCGCCGACGTTGTGTCGATGGCACGGGCTTCGGGGGTTGACAGTCGTGACTTCGAGGTGCGTCGGATCGGTGAGCCGGTTCAGGCCGACCCGGAGGCGCTGGCTCTGCTCACGGCGGCTGGCGTGATCCCCGGCGGGCGTGTCACGGTCCGCCGCTTTGAGGGCCGCGTCATTGCCGTTGGGGAGGGGCGCCCCGAGGCGGACGGGGTCTCCCTGCCCGATGACGTCGCAGACCACGTGTTTGGCGCGCGCGTCGATCACGAGTAGCGAATCCGCGGCATCCACAGGCGCCGTGATCGGAATGTGACATTTCGTCGGCACCCCTGCTAGCTTTGCCGCGTTCCGCCACCTCCTGGTGGAGCCCGTGAGTCGGCTCGCCGAGTCCTACCGCCGATTCATGGTCACGACACCACCGCTTGGTAGGAGCGGGGGACCCAAATTCGGGGCGTTCGCGCTCCTTGGGGTGAAGCCCACTCGGCCTTCCGGTGAAACTGTGCCGGTCGGTCGCCTGGGCCGGGAGTACCTCCAGCCCGAACCCGACAGCTGACCTCGTAGGCGCACCGAGAGGTAGCACATCCATGGCCAAATCCGCTCCCGGGCGCCACCGCGCTCCTGGTCGTCACAATCCGCTGGCCGAGATTTCGCAGGTCGTCGCCGGGGCTTCCGAGCCCGCGATGCGCACCTCGGCTGTCTTGGTCGCCACGGGGGGCCTCGTCGCCGCTTTCGCCCTCCCGGCCCAGGCTGGCCCCGACATCGCGAGCGCCACCCGAGTCGCGGCCGCGGCCCCGTCCTTGCGGCCCTTGGCGCCCGCGGTCGTCGCGCCGGCTGCTGGCCCGGTGGCCGCCACGTATGGCGTGCTCAACGTCAAGGCCGTCGCCAAGCCCAAGCCCAAGCCGAAGCCGAAGGTCGTCGTTGTAGCCCCGGCCGCATCCCGGACGGCGACGCTGGCCGCAGCGAGCCGTTCGGGGAGCCGCCTGGGTGCGCCGACGACGAGTCAGCCTGCCGCCCAACAGAGCCGGCCGACGACATCCACCCCGTCGACCCCTTCCGCTCCGTCGACCACCTCGACCAGTCCGGCACAGGGCGGGGTTCTCGCTGTCGCCGCCGGCCTCGTTGGGATCCCCTACGTCTACGGCGGGTCAACCCCGGCCGGATTCGACTGCTCGGGGTTCACCCAGTACGTCTTCGGCAAGGTCGGGATCGCGTTGCCCCGCACCGCCGCGAGCCAGCAGGCTGCCGCCACGAGGGTCAGTTCCCCGCAGCCCGGGGACTTGATCTTCTTCGGCTCCCCGGCCTACCACGTCGGCATTTATGCGGGCAACGGCATGATGTACGACTCGCCGCGCACCGGACTCTCGTCGAGCCTGCGCGCGGTGTTCTCAGGTGTCTCCGGTTACGGGCGCCCCTGATCCGTGGCTGGGGCGCCCCTGAGTCGCGGGTACGGGCGCCCGCTGAGTCGCGGTTACGGGCGGCCCCTGAGTCGCGGTTTCGGCGCCCTACGCCGGCGGCGCTGTCGCCCTTGACGAGGTCGATGGGTCCGATGTCGACCAACGTGCGGCCGTGGGGTCCCGTCCGCATGGTTGGCTTGGGACAGCGTCTCGCGCGAAGGCGAGCTCGCGGCATACGAAAGGGGTCGGTCGGTGGCCGAAAACGAGCCGTATTACGACAAGAAGGAACAGCTTGCCACCGTGCAGGCGGGCCTGCTCCCGGACGAGCAGGTCTTTGCGGTGTACGACGGCAAGGACGTGGGAACGGGGTTCATCGGGCTCACGGATAAGCGCGTCATTTTGCAGGATAATTCGTTCGCCGGGGGGCGCGTCGCGGTGACCTCGCTGCCGTATGGCCGGATTATGTCGGTGTCGTACCTGTCGAATGCGTCAGTGTTTGGGAGGTTCACCGAGGAGGCGACAATCGTCATTGCGGTGTCGGGCGCGACGTATGAGGTGGTGTTGCGCGGGGCGGACAAGGCCAAGCACACCCACGACGTGATCGTCCACTACATCACCCACACCTGATTCGCGGGCGGGCCTGATTGGCGGGCGGATTCGGCGCCGCATCGCCGTCGCGGGCTAGGGTCGTGGCCATGGCGAACACCTCCATCGAGTGGACCTCGATCCGCGACTACACCGACATCCGTTACGAGCACAGCGGTGACGGGATCGCCAAGATCACGATCAACCGGCCGGAAGTGCGCAACGCCTTCCGGCCCCAGACCCTGATGGAGATCTCCGAGGCGCTCGTTGATGCCCGCGAGGACACGTCGGTCGGGGTGATCATCCTCACCGGCGAGGGCCCCGACGCGTTCTGTTCCGGGGGCGACCAGCGGGTGCGCGGCGACTCCGGCTACCTCACCGAGCCGGGCCGGGCGGGCTCAGTCGGCCGCTTCCACGTCACCGATCTGCATATCCAGATGCGCCGAATGCCCAAACCGATCGTTGCCATGGTGGCCGGGTACGCCATCGGAGGCGGCCATGTGCTCCACCTCGTGTGCGACCTGACGGTGGCTGCGGACAATGCGAAGTTTGGCCAAGTGGGCCCAAAGGTGGGCTCCTTCGACGGCGGCTTCGGCGCCGGCCTGCTCGCCGAAATGGTGGGCGTGAAGAAGGCGAAGGAGATCTGGTTCCTCTGTGAGCAATATTCGGCGGAAGAAGCCCGCGAGATGGGCATGGTCAACAAGGTTGTCCCGCTCGCCGATCTCGAGGAGGTCACCGTCGCGTGGTGCCGTCGGATGCTGACGATGTCCCCGTTCGCGTTGCGCTTGATGAAGGCGAGCTTCAACGCCGCGGAAGACGGTTTGTCGGGGATTCAGCAACTTGCCCACGACGCCAACTTGCTCTTCTACGGCACCGAAGAGGCGCAGGAGGGGCGGGAGGCCTACAAGGCCAAGCGGCGACCCGAGTTCGAGCGGTTCCCCAGGCGGCCGTGACCCGAGCGGGTTCCGCAGACGCTCCGGGACGCGAGCCGTTCCCCAGGCGACCCTGACGCCTTCTACAATCGAGCCCGCCGGACCGCATCTGCGGCCGGTTCCCCGCCCTCGTAGCTCAGGGGATAGAGCACCGCTCTCCTAAAGCGGGTGTCGCGCGTTCAATTCGCGCCGGGGGCACAACGGCACGTCGCCCCGGGGCGCAACTGGCCGGTCGGTGACCGCCTAGGCTGCGTCGTCGTGATCACTCGCGAGCAGGCCCAACGACGGACCGTTGCAACGTTGATGGGGTCGCAGGTCCTCGGCGGCGTCGGGCTGGCGGCCGGGGCAACAGTCGGGTCACTCCTTGCCGAGAAGATCAGCGGCCGCACCGAACTGGCCGGCCTCGGCGGCACCTTCCAAGTCCTCGGGTCCGCCCTTATCGCCATCCCGATGGCCCAACTCGCGAACCGTTCCGGACGGCGCCACAGCCTGACAACCGGCTACCTCATGGCCATCGTCGGGGCGGTCCTCATGGTGAGCGCGGCCGCGATCGGGTCGTTCTCGATGTTCCTGCTCGGCTCCCTCCTCCTTGGCGGAGCGACGGCCACCAACAGCGCAGCGCGGTATGCCGCGGTCGACCTCGCGCTGCCCGAGCACCGCGGCCGCGACCTGAGCCTCGTCGTGTGGGTCACGACGATCGGCTCCGTCCTCGGGCCCAACCTCGCCGGTCCGGCGGAGCCGCTCGCGCGTGCCCTCGGGGTCGACGTCCTCGCCGGGCCATTCGTCATCAGCGCGATCGCTTTGACCCTCGGCGCGCTGCTGATCTTCACCCGCCTGCGACCCGACCCCCTGGTCTTGGCCCGTGAACTGGCGGGTAGCGCAGCTCGGGCGCCCAAGGGGGCCCTGGGGCGCGGCATACGGCTCGTCATGACAACGCCGCGGGCATTGGCTGCCGTCATCGTCATCGCCATCGGGCATGCCGTCATGGTCGCCGTCATGGTGATGACCCCCTTGCACATGGTCCACGGACACGCCGCGCTCACCGTGGTTGGGTTGGTCATCAGCGGCCACATCCTCGGCATGTTCGCGTTCTCGCCGCTGATGGGGCTCGCCGTCGACCGGGTTGGCGCCCCCATCGTTGCCGCGGGTGGCGGCGTTGTCCTCATCGTGGCCTGCCTATCCGCCGCGCGGGCCCCGGCCGGTCACTCGGCGCTCCTCACGGTCGGCCTGTTCTTCCTGGGCCTTGGCTGGTCGGCCACCTTGGTCAGCGGGTCCACACTCCTGGTCGGTTCGATCCCGCTGGCCGAGCGCGCGTCCGCCCAGGGCAGCTCGGATTTGCTCATGGGTTTGGCCGCCGCGAGCGGGGGAGCGGTCGCCGGTGTCGTCGTTGACCAACTCGGGTATGCCGCCCTCGCGCGCATCTCGGCGGGGTTCGCCGTACTGGTCATCCTTGCCGCTCTGGCGGCCGCGCGGCCGATGCGTCTGCGGGACCTCCCCGGGAGTGACTAATCTCAGGGGGTGATCGACTTCGCTCCGACCGTGGCTGACTGGATCAGCGAACTTGCTGCGCTCGGAGGGCCCAACACGCTCCTTTGGGCAGCGGGCGCGGACGAGGGCGCGCTCGACCTCACCCAGGCGCATCCGGCGGGCTTGACGAAACTGTTGTCGGGCAACGACACCCGCATCCGGGAACTCATCCGGGAACCGTCCGCACAAGCGGCGGCGCTCACGAGGGCGGCGGCGATCGTCGCCAAGGATCGGGAGTTGCGCACCGAGCGAGGGCTGGCCGGCGCCCACCTCGGTATTGGGGCGGCGTCGTGGACCGAGCCCTCATCGCGGCTGCCGAACGCACCGGTCTTTCTCCGCGCCGCTGCGCTACGCCCCACCGACGCCACCTTGAGCGACTTCACGATCGAGCCCCGCGGCGACCTCACCTTCAATGGCGCGCTCGCCGACTACCTCGCGGCCGTGCGGGGCGTGCGGGTGCCACAAAGCGAGCTCGTTCGGCTGTGTCTTTCGGGCGAGGCCTTTGACCCAAGCCCGGCGTATGCCGCCCTCGCGCGCCTCGCGGAGGGCGTCGCAGGTTGGCGAGTGCGCAACACCCTCGCCCTGGGGACCTACCCGTTCGCGAAGGCCGCCGCCGTTGCGGATCTGCGGCGTATCGCCGAACGGGTCGGCTCCCACCCGGTGCTCCGCTCCCTCGCAGCACCACCTCCCAGTGCAGTGCCGCCAGCAGGGGACGTGGTCGACCCGGATGAGGTCTTCCTCCTGGACGCCGACGCCGAGCAGGTCGCTCTGCTTGAGGCCGTTCGTCGCGGCGAGACCGTCGTCGTCGATGCGGGTCCGGGGACCGGCAAGTCTCAGACCGTCGCCAACGTCGTCGCTGACGCGATCGACCGGGGGGAGCGGGTGCTCGTCGTCGCGGAGACCGGCGGCGCGCGCCGCGAGGTGATCCGCCACCTGGACGAACATGGCCTCGCCCACCTCGTTGAGGAGCCGGGGATGACGGGTCGCCCGGTCGTCGCGGCGTTCGACGATGCCGAGGAGGACGACGACATCGATTGGGCCGCGGGCCGTGCTGCCGCTGGCAGGGAGCTCGACGCCCACGTCGCCTGCCTGTATGACTCCCGGGCCCCGTGGGCGGTGTCGCTGGCGGAGGTACAAAACCGGCTGGTCGAGCTCACCGCAGGCCCTAAGACGCCGCGCACAAAGGTGCGGTTTGAGTCTGCAACATTGGCAACCCTCGATCGTGCCGCGATGTCCGAGTGGGGATCGCGGCTGGCCGCAGTCGCCGACGCCGGAGCCTGGCAGGACACCGGCTCCGTGGGTGATCCCTGGTTCGGCGCACGGGTTTCCTCGACTGACGATGTCAAGGAGGTCGAGGACGCGCTCGGCGCCGTGTCGGCCGAGGGAATCGGTCAGTTGCAGGCGACGTTCGGTGCGGCCCTGCGTGGGGTGGCGCTCCCTGAGTTGCCGACACTTGGCCATTACCGCGACTTCATCGCGGAGTTCGCCGAAATCAAAGCCGTTCTTGAAGTCTTCCGCGTCGGAATCTTTGATAGCGAGCCGCCGTCGAACTCGCCCGATGGCGCGGTGGCTCGCGTGCAGCGGGCGCTGCGGGTGCGCGGCCATGTGCGCCCTGGCGCGCCCACGACAAATCTCGCAGCACTCGCCGAGCGGGCCCATCGGGTCCGACCCCTGTGGGGCGTCGTCCGCCAGTCCGAGCTCCTGCCCACGGAGGTCGAGGGCCTCGAGGAGGCGCGGGCGGCATACGCTCGGGTTGACGGTGGGCTCATGGTCTTGACGGATCGGTTGAACCGGCCCGCGGACGCACCTCGGCTCGAGGACCTTCCGCTTGCCGAACTCGGCAACCTCGTGGACATGCTCAACGGCGCGCGTTCGCGGCTTGCCGTTCTCCCGATGGTGAACGCGGAACTCGACGAGGCCCGGGCCGCCGGCTTGGGTGGCCTGGTCACCGACCTGGCGACCCGCGGAGTCCCGGCGTCCCAGGTCCACCGGGAGGTCGAGTTCGCCTGGTGGGCGTCGGTGTTGGTCGCCGTCACCCGCAAGGACCACGGGTATGCCGCGTTCGATGGGACTGCGCTGCGTGCGGCAGGTGTGGCCTACGGTGAAGCGGACAGAGCCCTCCAGCGTCGCGCCTCCCACGACTTGGCGACTCGGCGAGTACGGCGCGGCGATCCACCCGTCACCGTGCTGAGCCCGTTGGCGGTCGCGAACACGCCGTCGGCGCAGCGGATCTTCGACCTTGTCGTCGTCGACGATGCGCAGACTTTGACGGTCGCCTCGACCGCCTCGGCCCTCGCGCGCGCCGGACGCGCGGTCATTGTGGGCGACTCGCGTGGTTTGGGACCAGTGCCGATGAGTTTCCAACCGGGGTCGGCCGGACATGACAGTCCGCTGGTCCCGTCCCTGCTCGAATTGGCGTCGCAGCGGTGGCCCGTCCACACGTTCACGACCCACTATCGCTGCCTCGACCCCCGGCTCATCACGCCCGTCAACACCACGGTGTATGCCGGTCAGCTCCGCACCTTCCCCGCCCCCGAGTTGGCGTCGGCGCTCACCTGGCAGCGCGTCGAATCCGAGCAACTGGCCGTGGCCGTGGCCACCGCGGTCGTGGCCCAGGTGCGGGCGAACCCCGCGCAATCTGTGGGCGTCGTCACCCTGGGCCCGGGGTTGGCCGAAGCGGTCGAACACGCGCTGCGCACTCTCGCCGACTCAGCGGCGGACCTTGGCCCTTTGCTCGACGAAGGCGGCCCCGAGCCGTTCTTCGTGAGGGACGGCTCGCGGGTGGTCGGCCAGGTGCGCGATCGGATGGTCGTCGCGATTAGTGGCGTGCCAGCGGAAGGTGGCGAGTCGGCCGCTCTGCGGACGTTGCCGCGTTTGACGACGGCATTGACCCGCGCGCGCGCGGCGATGACGGTCCTCACCGATTTCGACGTGGACACCGGCGAGAGCACCGATGAGGTTTCGCGCCTGCTCAACGCCGTGGCCGCGTCGGCCAAGAGTCCGCCCAATGTCGTCGGCGCCGAGCCAAATAGTGCCCTCCTTGGCGAGCTCGCCCGCCGGCTGCGGGAACGGGGCCTCACGGTGACGGCGGGCTGGGGCGACGTGGTCGACCTCGCCGTGTCCGATCCAATCGAGAAGCGGGCAGCGACGCTTGCCGTGGAAATCGACGGCCCATCGTGGGCGGCCACCGTCGGCACTCGATCTCGGGAGCGGTTGCGCGGCGACGAGCTGCGACGCCGAGGCTGGGAACACCTGCGGGTGTCGTCGGTCGAGTTGTTCCGAGACCCGGCCCGCGAAGTTGCTCGGGTGGTGGCGACCGTTGAGCGCCTGGAACGCCAGCCCGCGGTGCCCGCGGTGCCCGCGTCCCCACTTCCCGCGACGAGCGATCCGGCCCCGGACGAGGTACGCCCGCCCGGGACGGAGTCCGGGGCGGGCGTACGGGTGCCTTCACCAGTGAGTCGGCCCGAGCAGAGCCGAGACGACACCGATGAGGGTTGGGGCGAGCGGACCGAGGAGTCAGCGCATGATCGCTGGCTTGAGGAGAACCGTCCGCCCCACTGGGAGTGAGCCTGGTCAGCGGCGGTTGAGCGCGTCCCGGATCTCGGTGAGCAGGGCGACCTCGTCCGAGGGGGCTTCTTCGACCTTGGCGAAACGCTCCTTGGCGGCCTCGTAGGGCTTGACGACGAAGAAGTAGACGACGAACGCGATGAGGAGGAAGGCAAAGAAGGCGGTGAGGAACGGGCCGACTGAGGTGAGGCCCAGTGGCTTCCACCCGTCGAAGTCTTGGGCGCCGCCGGCTTTGGCAACAACTTCGATGATGATCTTGGTGAAGGCGGTCACGACGGTGGCAAACGCGCTGCCGATGACGAACGCGATGGCAAGCTCAACGAGATTGCCGCGCATGATGAAGTCTTTGAAACCCTTCATGGGTGATGATGTCCCTTTTTATCTGGTGTGGAGTAGCGCCACGGCCCAGGTGGGGTGACGCTCTTGCTTTGGAAGCTCCGGCAGTTTAGCGGATTCGACCTCGGTCTCAATTGGGGTGGACCGCAAACCAGAATCCTTGCGGTGGCGCCTGCGCGGGCAGGCTCGCGGTGATGCCGCCCACCTCCGCCGGGTCCACCGCGAGGAAGACGCTCGGCTCGGCCGACGCGGTGGGGAGGGGTACATCCGAGAGGTGATCCCCCGACCCCAGCGACCCCGTGGTCACGGCCAGGATGCGCGCGTCCCGGGCGACCGGCTTGCGGTTCCCGGTTGCGTAGACGTCCACGTGATCTCCGGGCCGCAAGGTGGCAACTGCCTGCGCGTCAAGGGCCGGAACCGACAAGCCAACGAACCCGGTGGGCACCAGGCGCGCACCCCCGGCGGCGCCGCCTGGTGACGCGTCGACACCATCGGGCGCCGCCGACACCTGTGCGGACTCGTTGGGCTCGGTTGTGTCCCCGCCTGGGGATCCGTTGGCTGGTTGACTGACGCCGTTGCTCGTGTTGCGTTGGGAAAGGAGCAAGCCCAGGCATAAGGCCACGAGGGCGATTGACAGGCTTCGGCGGGCGATTCGTCGCCACCACGCGGCGCGTCGGCTCCGGCCGGCGAGGGCACGAAGCGGTCCGGCGCGGTTCGCGAGCGAAGCGCCCGCGTCGGCGATGGCGTTCCTGGTTGTCGTGGACATCGTTTCCCCCAAGGTCGAGCATGGACGCCTACGGCAGCGTGAACGGCAAGGTCAGGCCGTCGAGGGCGCGGCGGCACCCACACGTGGCACCCGCGTCGTCCTGCGGATCAGGCAGGGCCGCGACCGTCGCGCGCAGCCGCTCCTTGAACGCGCGCATGTTTTCGGCAAAGACGGCGAGCACATCGGCATGAGTGACCTGGTTCGCGCCATCGATCCCGGCGTCATGGTCGGTTACCAACGCGATCGTCGTGAAGCACATGGCGAGCTCGCGGGCGATCGCCGCCTCGGGCATCGTCGTCATCCCGACGAGGCTCCAGCCTGCGCTCTGATGCCAGCGCGCCTCCGCCGCCGTGGAGAAGCGCGGGCCGTTGATGACAACGAGTGTCCCTCCATCGACGACAGGGGAGGCGGGTGTCGTCCCCGGGGCCTGGGCCGCGCCGGGGTCAAGGGCGGCCGCCCCCGCAAGGGCTGCCGCCCCCGGAGAGGGTGTCTCGCCCGGGGCTTGGGCCGCGCCAGGGTCAAGGGCTGCCGCCCGGCCACGCGGACAAAACGGGTCCGCGAACGAAACGTGGACGACCGGGCCCGGCTCGTCATACACCGTGTGCGCCCGACCCCAGGTGCGGTCAACGACTTGGTCGGGCACGACGATCGTTCCCGGAGTCAGCTCCGGTCGCAACGAGCCGACCGCACACGGGGCCAGAACCTGGCGAACCCCGAGCATCCGCAACGCCCAGAGGTTGGCGCGGTAGTTGACTCGGTGCGGCGGGAATCGGTGCCCCTGGCCGTGTCGAGCGACGAAGGCCACCGCGCGGCCGGACACGTCACCGACGACGATCTCATCGCTGGGCTCACCGAAGGGTGTCGGCACACGAACGCGGATCGCGTCGGCGAAGAACGAATAGAAGCCGGAGCCGCCGATGACACCAATGTCAGCGCGAGGGAGGGGGGAGTTCGCCATGGCTCACGACCCTAGAGGGCCGCGGCGTCCGGCGTCGTCGCGTCAGGACTTCGCTGTGGATGCAGGCGTGGGCGCGCTTTTGCCTGTTGAGGACGACGACGACGTAGAAGACGACTTAGAAGACGACGTAGCAGGCGCGGAAGACGACGACGAGGAGTCGGGCGACGACGATGACGAGGATGCGGCGGCGGAACTGGCCGACTTGCTCCCGCTGTTAGCGGCCGGGGTGGTCGCGGAGCTCGCCGACCGCGAATCGGTGCGATAGAACCCGCTGCCCTTGAAGACGACGCCCACCGCGTTGAAAATCTTGCGCAGCCGACCGTCGCAACTGGGGCAGACCGTCAGGGAGTCGTCGCTAAAGGACTGGACGATGTCGAAGCGGTGGTCGCAGTCCGCGCAGGCGTAGGCATACGTGGGCATGGTTCCTCCGGGAAAGATGGGCAGTGGCGCCGAGTATAAGTCGGCTCTCGGGCCGGGCATTCCGCTCGACCATCCCGCGAGCGCCCGCCACGCAGCGCTCAGCTACGCGCCCGCCAGGCCGCGAGGCGTCCGCCGGCGCTCACCTCGTGAATGAGCTTCTCGGTTCGTTCCCGGGCGGCATCCGTGGCGACGATGAGGAGTTGGTCGTTGTGACGCAATGTGGTGCGACTCCTGGGAACGAACGCGCGATGGTCCCGAACGATGAGGGTGACGTTGGCGCCCTCGGGCAGCCGCAACTCGAAGATCGCGACGCCGTGCAGTCTGGAGGTGGCACCGACGTCGACCTGGAGCAGGCTCGCCCGCAGCTCGTCCAGCGACGTCGACTCCACCGAGGTTCCGCGCGAGCGATACCCCTCGGCGACCCCGAGTCGCCGGGCGACGACCGGGATCAAGGGCGCTTGGACGAGGGTGAACAGGACGACGAGGACGAAGACCAGGTCGAAGATCCAGGAGACGTGGGGCGCCGCCGCGGTCACGGGCACGGTGGCGAGCACGATCGGCACCGCGCCGCGCAGACCGGCCCAGGACAAGAAGGCCTGATCACGCCAACCCACCCCGAACCACGACACTGAGGCGACCACGGACAACGGCCGTGCGAGGAGAAGCAACGTGAGACCGACAACGATTGCGGGCAGGATCTGACGAGCGAAACCACTCGGCGTGGCAAGGAGGCCGAGGAGGACGAACAGCCCAATCTGGGCCAGCCAGCCGACACCCGTGACAAACGCCTGAGCGGAGGTGCGGTGGGGGAGGGCCATGTTGCCGAGGACAAGGGCCGCGAGATAGCACGCGAGGAACCCGGACGTATGGATCGTCGCTGCCGCGGCATACGCAAGGACTGGCACGGCGACGACGCCGATCGAAAAGAGGCCGGAGCTGCCGGCCGCCGCACCGCGCAGGAAGCGCCCGCCGAGGGCTCCGGTGACGAGCCCGACAGCCGCGCCGCCCGCGAGTTCGAGGATGGTCAGCAGCGCGACGATCAGCATCGAGTCGGCGGTTGCCGGATCGGCGGCGCGCACGGACAACGCGACGACGAGGAGGACGACCGGTGCGTCATTGAACCCCGATTCCGCCTCGAGCAGACCGCTGAGGCGTCGGGGCAGGGGGACGTTGCGCAGCACCGAGAAGACCGCGGCGGCGTCCGTTGAGGAGACGATGGCGCCGACGAGCATCGCCGTGGTCCAGTCGAGGTGGAGCACCACATGCGTGACCGATCCGACGACGAGCACCGAAATGACCACCCCAAGCGTCGAGAGCACGAGCGCGGGGGCCACCGCACGACGCATCGACGCCCACCGGGTGGTGAAGCCGCCCTCGGTGAGGATCAGGATGAGGGCGGCATACCCGAGGACCTGGGTGAGGTGCTGGTCCTCGAATTGGATGCCGAGGCCGCCTTCGCCGACGAGCAACCCGACGCCGAGGTAGAGCAGGAGCGACGGAAGCCCCGTAGTCGTCGAGAGCCGGACAGCGGCGATGCAGACGATGAGGATGAGGGCGCCGATGAGCAACGCGGGGGTCATCGACTCCACCGAGATGCCGCGTTCGAGGTGAGGTAGAGCCGTCACGCTCGCCCCGTGACCGGCCGGAACCACACGAGGCCGTCGGCGGTCAACGCCCCGTCGACGGCGCGGTCCCACGGGTCGATGGGCAGGGGTTCGGCGAGGATCTCGCCCGGATGGAGCACGACGATGGTGCGGGCACCGGGCCGAGTCCGCGGCAGGGCACGGTCGTAGCATCCGCCCGCCTGACCGAGCCGATTCCCGGCGTCGTCGCAGGCAAGCCCCGGAACGAGGACCAGCCGGCAGGCGCTGAGCGCCTCGACGCCCAGTGGGGCCCTCATCGGATCGGCGACATCAAACCAGTCGAGGTCGTAGCTGGCCAACGTGATGGGCGCGAGCACGCGGGCGCCACGGTCGGTGAGGAGGCCACATACGGCCGTCATCGGTGGCTCGTGGGGGAGGGACTCGTAGGCGGCAACGTCGTCCCCTGGGCCGACGCCGAGGTCCGCAAGGAGGGGCCGGAGGTGAGCGGCAAGGGCGGCGGCATCGGCAGCAAGGTCCCGTCCCGCGATGAGGGTCCGCCGGGTGGTGCGGCGGTGCGCCCGAAGGTGCTGTTTGGGCGAGGGCGCCATGCCTCATCGTAGGCTGGCGCCATGAGTGTGTCGGGTTTGGCGGCGGCGCAGGCGGCGATGCAGGCGCACGGTGTGGCCGCAGACGCCATCCGGGTGTTCGCTGACTACTACCGGCAACTGGAGTCCGGAGCGCAGGGGTACATCCCCGAATCGTCGATCACCCCACTGACCGAGGTGGCCGCGCTCGCCCCAGGCCAGAGCACGGATCGTGAGCGCCGGGAGGCCCTCGCGAAGGTCGCCGTCATCAAGCTCAACGGGGGCCTCGGGACGAGCATGGGGTTGGCTGGTGCAAAGTCGGCCCTGGCCGTCCGAGGCGACCTCACCTTCCTCGACATCATCGCCCGCCAAACGCTCGCCTTGCGGCGCCGGTATGACGTGCCGCTGCCGGTGATCTTCATGAATTCCTTCCGCACCCAGGCCGAGTCGCTCGCGATTCTCGCGCGATACCCGGACCTTGCCCTCGACGGCATCCCGCTCGACTTCGTGCAGAACGCCGAGCCCAAGCTCAACGCGGCGACCCTCGAACCGGTGTCGTGGCCCCGCGACCCGTCCCTGGCCTGGTGTCCCGTGGGCCACGGCGATGTCTACGTCTCCCTGAGGTCGTCGGGTCTGCTGGCGACCTTGCGGGGCAGGGGGATTCGCTACGTCTTTATCTCCAACTCGGACAATCTCGGGGCGACCTGTGATCCCGATATCGCCGCGTGGCTGCTCGCCAACGAGGTGCCGTATGCCGCGGAGGTGTGTGAGCGGACCGCGAACGACCGCAAGGGTGGGCATCTGGTGGTGCGACGCTCCGATGGGCAACTCATCCTGCGTGACAGCGCCATGGTGGTGCCGGGCGAGGAGGAGTATTTCCAGGATATTGAGCGCCATGGCACCTTCCACGCCAACAATCTGTGGGTTGACCTCGACGCGCTCGATGCGCTGATGACCGAACGCAACGGCGTTCTCGGACTGCCGATCATCGTCAACCACAAGACGGTCGATCCGACGGATTCGGGGTCCACGTCGGTGATCCAGATCGAATCGGCCATGGGTGCCGCGATCGAGGTCTTCGCGGGCTCGCGGGCCATTGCCGTGCCGCGCAGCCGATTCCGGCCGGTGAAGTCGACCAACGAATTGCTCCTCGTGCAGTCGGACATTTTTGAGTTGGATGCCGACACGCGACTCGGGACGACGATCACGCACCCGGAGCCCACGATCAGGCTCGGGCCACAGTTCACCTTCGTTCCCGACTTCGCTCGCCGCTTCCCGGAAGGGGTTCCGTCGCTGCGGGAATGCACGAGCCTGCGCGTGTCCGGCGATGTCGTCTTCGGGGAAGGCGTTCGCTGCCTCGGTGACGTCGAGATCGTCACCAACGACCCGATGCAGATCCCGGCCGGCGCGATCCTCACCGGAGCATGCTGATGCGCACGGTCGCAGAGCACCGCTCGACAATCCTTGGGCACATCGCCCCGCTCGCGCCGAGGCCGCTGCCGATCGGTGACTGCCTCGGATTGGTCACCTGCGCGGACGTCGTTGCCCAGGTTGACCTTCCCGGTTTCGACAACTCCGCGATGGACGGGTATGCCGTGCGCGGCGCCGACACTGCCGCTGCCACCGCCGACCGACCGGTGACGCTTGCGGTGATTGGCGAGGTCGCGGCCGGTGACGACGCCTCGGGCCTGGCGGTCACGGCGGGCCAGGCGGTCCGCATCATGACCGGCGCGATGATGCCGGCGGGGGCCGATGCGGTCGTCATGGTCGAGCGCACCGACGGGGGCCTCGACGCGGTCGCCGTCTCTGCGCCGGTGACGGCCGGGACGTCGCTTCGCCGGTTCGGCGAGGACGTTCGCCGCGGCACCGTGGTCATCCCCGCCGGGACTCGGGTCAACCCGCGCACTATCGCCCTCGCCGCATCGACCGGGAACGCCCTGCTCTCCGTCCGGCCGCGGCCCCGGGTGGCGGTGGTGTCGACGGGGGCCGAATTGATTCCGCCGGGCACACCGTTGCTCCCCGGGCAAATCCACGAATCCAACGCGCCCATGCTCGCCGCCTCGGTGCGTCAGCGCGGCGCCGAGGTCGTGGCGCAACTGTGTGTCGACGACGACCCGGACGCCCTGCTGGCGACCCTGAACGAGTTGGCCGCCTCGTGCGACGCCATCGTCACGAGTGGGGGCGTGAGTATGGGGGCCTACGACGTCGTCAAGGCCGCGCTCGCGGCATACGGGGTGGAGTTTGTGCAGGTCGCCATGCAGCCGGGGAAGCCGCAGGGCTTTGGGATGTTGGCCGGCAGTGGCGTCCCCATTTTTGCGTTGCCGGGCAACCCCGTCTCGTCGTTCGTCTCCTTTGAGATGTTCGTCGCCCCGGCGCTCGATCACATGATGGGCGTCGTCGATGAGCGCCGGATCGTGCCGGGCGTGCTCGGCCACGCGTTGACGTCGCCGCCGGGGCGCACCCAGGTCGCGCGGGCGGTGACCGACCACGTCGACGGACACTGGGTGGTTGACCCAGTGATCGGGCAGGGATCACATTTCCTCCACGACCTGGTGCGGGCCAACTCCCTCGTGCTCGTTCCGGCGGACGTCACGGCGCTGGCCGCCGGGGATGCCGTCGAGGTATGGCTTCTTGAGGGAACGGGACGCGGATGAGTGACGAGCGGGTGAGTGACCCCGAGCGGGTGAGTAACGAGCGGATGAGTGCGCCTGAGCGGGTGCGTGCGCCCCAGCTCACCCACGTCCGGGCGGACGGGTCTGCGCACATGGTGGACGTCTCTGCAAAGGCTGTCACCGCGCGTTCGGCCAGCGCAGCGGGACGCGTGCGACTCTCCGCGGATGCCGTTGCCGCCCTGCGGGCCGGTGCCCTGCGCAAGGGCGACGCGCTCGCCGTGGCCCGGATCGCCGGGATCTCGGCGGTGAAGCGGACGCCCGAGCTGATCCCGTTGGCCCATCCGATCGCCGTCCATGGTGTCGAGGTCGACCTGGCCATCACCGAGGATGGGGTCGAGATCGGGGCCACCGTGCGGACCGCGGACCGCACGGGGATCGAGATGGAGGCGCTGACGGCGGTCGCCGTGGCGGCCCTCACGGTGATCGACATGGTCAAGGCGGTCGACAAGCATGGCCGGATCACCGACATCCGGGTGACGGCGAAATCGGGCGGTCGCTCGGGCGACTGGGTGGAGTCGTGACCAGGGAACTGGCCGACGTGCGGGCGGTCGTTGTGACCTGCTCAACGCGGGCCGCAGCCGGGGTCTACCCCGACCGTGGCGGACCGATTCTCGTTGACTTCCTGCGAGCCGCTGGCGCGGACGTTTCCGGCCCCCTCGTCGTCCCGGACGGCGAACCGGTGCGCGCGGCGCTAGCGGACGCGGTGCGCACGGGAATCGAGCTCGTCCTGACGACCGGCGGGACCGGGTGCGCACCGACCGACGGCACACCCGAGGCGACCATGGCCGTTGTCGATCGCGTCGTGCCAGGTATCGGCGAGGCGATTCGGGCGGCGGGCGTGGCCGGCGGCATACCGTCCGCGATGTTGTCGCGTGGGGTGGCCGGCATCGCCGGGACGACCGTCATCGTCAACTTGCCGGGGTCGCCGGGAGGCGTTGGCGACGCACTGGCCATTCTGGGCCCGATCCTCGCGCATCTGCTCGACCAGGTGCGCGGCGGCGACCACTGAGCGCCGCGGCAATGAGCTGGCCGGTGCGCCTGGGAACGACCCTGCCCGATGGTGGTGTCCTGGGGATGCGCGAGATGCGCCGCGGGGACAAACGGGAGTTTCTCGCCGTGCGCCGCGCCAACCAGGACTGGCTGGGCCCCTGGGACCCGACCAATCCGGACGGGCCCCCGCTCACGTTGCCGTTCGAGACGCTGCTGCGCCAGCAACGGCGCGAGATCAGGGCGGGGACGCTGCGCTCATGGCTCGTGACCGTCGACGGGGAGATCGCGGGTCAGCTCAACCTGATGAGCATCGAGCGACGCGCGTTCCGGTCCTGCGTCGCGGGCTATTGGGTGGCGCAGCACGTCGCCGGGCGAGGGGTCGCGCCGCACGCGTTGGCACTTGCCGGTGACTTCGCGCTTGGCGAGCTTGGGCTGCACCGGCTTGCGGTGTTCATCCGGCCGGAGAACGCCGCCTCGCTTGCTGTCGTTCGCAAGCTCGGGTTGCGGGAGGAGGGGGTGCTGGTGCGCTACCTCCACATCGCCGGCGCGTGGCGCGATCATCGGGCGTTTGCGGTGACACAGGAAGAGTTGGAGCCGGAGGGGCTCCTGGGGCGGCTCGCGGGTCACCAATTTGGGTGACATTTGCGACACACCGACCCCGATGTTCATCTTCGATGTGATGGTTGTCTAACCTGTACCTCGTGCCGCCGAGTTCCCTGATCTTCCTTGTTGTCATCGCGATCTGGGCTGCCTATTTGCTGCAGCATTGGCTCAGGCGTCGCGAGCACCTCGCCACCGCGAGGTCCGTTGACCGGTTCTCCGAGGCGATGCGGGTCCTCGACCGCGGTCAGGCCGCGCCCACGTCGATTCGACGCGAGGAGACGACCAGGGCGTATGCCGCGTCGCCGATTGCGCCGGCCCGGCCGCAGGTCCTGGTCAAGCGGGCTTCCGCTCCGACGGCGCCCGTGTTGTCGACCCCCGGTGTCGGGTCAGCGAGCAGCCGACTTTCGCGCAACTTCGCCTCGTACAGCACGAGCGCGCGCGCCAGGGCCGAGGAGTTGGGTTCGGGTCGCGCGGTGCGCACCGTTCTTTTTGTGGCGGCGCTTGTCTTCACCGTGGCCTCGGTTGGGCTTGGCCTGCTCGGTGTCGTCGGGGCCAAGACCATCTCCGTCAGCGTGATCGCCCTCCTTGCGACGTTTGTCTATCTGCGCCGCGCCGTCGCCGCGGAGCTCGCCACTCGATCGGCGGCTCGCCGCGGTGTGGGGGCCCCTCGAGGTGCGGTGAAGAACCGCCGCTCGGCCAGCTCACAGTCCCCGAGTCTTCGCGCGGCAGAGACCGCACCGGAGCAGTTTGCCGCTGCGGTGGACCGTGATGAGGTCTTCGATGTGTCCGCGGCCCTGTACGAGCCCGCTCCGGAGAAGGCGCACCGGGTCCGGCCCCCGGCCCTCGATGGAACGTGGGAGCCCGTGCCCGTCCCCCGCCCGACGTACACGATGAAGGCCATGGCCGTCCAGGCGCGGCCCACCCCCGTTGAAGTCACCGAGGTTGTCGAGGAGGTCGACGACGTCGTGGACCCGTATGCCGTGTCCTACCTCAGTCGTCGCGCCTTGGGCTAAGCCCCCTGCTTGGGTCCGACCTGCTGGGGTCGACCTTGCTTGGGCTGAGCACCCTGTTTTGGGTCCGACCTGTTGGTGGGCTCGCCCTCCATTCGGGAGGGGACACGTGGGTCGACCTGCTGGGGTCGACCTGCTGGGGCTACGGGCCCCCGCTTGGACTGAGTACCCCCGCTTGGGTCGACCTGTTTAAGTCCGACCTGCTGAGGTCGACCTGCTTGGGCTACGGCCCCCCTGCTTGGACTGAGTCCCCCGCTTGGGCCGACCTGCTTCAAGTCCGACCTGCTGGTGGGCTCGCCCCCCATTCGGGAGGGGACGCTTGGGTCGACCAGCGTGGGTCGGACCTGTTCGTGGACCCGCTTGGGTTGGGTCGTCGGGGGCGCGGCGGACTTCGCCCCGGTCCCTCCGGCGGCTTTAGGAGTCCGTCGGGGCCGGTGCGGCCGAGGCGACCGGGCTGTCGGCCTCCTCGAGCCCTGGGTCGGGCTCCGGGTCAGACTCGGGGTCCACCAAGAGGTGGTTGCCGACGGCATTGACGACCGCGGCCACGGGGACCGCGATGAGAGCGCCGACGATGCCCCACAACACGACTCCCGAGGCGATCGCCAAGATGATCGCGAGGGGATGGATGCGCACCGCCCGACCGAGCAGCACGGGTTGCAGCAGGTGTGATTCCAGTTGCTGCACGGCGATGACGACGCCGAGCATGATCAGCGCGGTGATCGGCCCCTTGGCGACCAGGGCAAGCAGGACCGCGACGGCGCCGCTCATGGCCGCTCCGACGACCGGGATAAAGGCACCAAAGAAGACGAGCAGGGCGACCCCGCTCGCAAACGGAACCCCGAGGATCAGGGCGCCGAGGCCGATGCCGGTGGCGTCAACCGCCGCGACGAGAATTGTCGCCTTGGTGAAGGCTTGCAGTTGGAGCCAGGCGATCACGCCCGACGAGGCGACCTTGGCCCGGGCCGAGCGGGGGAAGAGCCGAACGATCCACGCCCAGATCCGCGGCCCGTCGAAGAGGAAGAAGAACAAGGTGAACATTGTGATGAAGAAGCCCGCGACCGCATGGGTGGCCGTCAGCCCGGCCTTGGCTGCGCTCTCACCGAGATTGGCGTTGGACAGGGCCTCGCGGGCTCGGTCGTAGTAGTCGCTGAACTGGGTGTCGGTGACGTGCAGGTTGTCCCGAATCCATAGCCGGATCTTGTCGATGCCTGTGGCGACGTCATTGACGATGTCGCCGAACTGCCCGCTGAACTGATTGCCGACGAACGTGAGCAGGCCGACAATCACGGCGAGCGTCCCGATCACGGTGACGGCGG
Source organism: uncultured Intrasporangiaceae bacterium (assembly GCA_964483685.1). GTDB lineage: Bacteria > Actinomycetota > Actinomycetes > Actinomycetales > Dermatophilaceae > Nostocoides_A. The sequence continues at coordinate 502 of CAZACX010000021.1, read as the reverse complement.
AGGCGAGGCCACGCGGCATCACCCGCAGCATCCGCTGGAAGATCGGCTGCAGCAAGGCCGCGAGCAGCAGGGCGACGATGACCGGAATCACGATCTCCGACAGGTGGCTGATCCCCAGGGCGGTGACGCTGATCGCCAAGGCAATCAGGAGCAGCCGCCAGGACCACTCACTGGCCACCTTGATCCCGTTGGGGATCGTCGGTGTGGGCTTGATGCCGGGGGCTCGCGTGGGTTCGCTGGGCTCATTCGGCACGGTGGAGGTCCTCGGGTCGGCGGGCGGGTGGCGCGACCCCAGTGGACCGGGTCGTCATACGAGAGCGTATGCCGGGTGGCCGGTTTCGGCCCACCTCCTGGCGGTGTTATCGTTCACTTCGCACTTTGGGGCTGTGGCGCAGTTGGTAGCGCGTCTCGTTCGCAATGAGAAGGCCAGGGGTTCGAATCCCCTCAGCTCCACCCAAAGTGTCTTACGGGAACACGCGACATCGAAAGATGTGGGGTGTTC
>CAZACX010000020.1:37278-45044 GCA_964483685.1 uncultured Intrasporangiaceae bacterium | reverse complement strand
GGCCCCCCCCCCGCCGTGCGCCCCGGTGCGCCCCCCCCCCCCCCCGGCTCCCCCCCCCCCCCCCCCCGTGGGGGGGGGGGGGGCCCCCCGCCCCCCCCCCCACCCCCCACGCCGGCGACGTCAGCTCACCTCAGGCCGCTGACCGAGATCCGCCGCTCACAAGTAAGCGATGATGCCGCCATGGCTGTTGTTGCCGAGGCCACTGGCGACCAACGGGGTGCCGGGTCCCGTCAGCGTCTGAGTCGGTGTCTGAATGTAGGCCGTGGGCGCGGTCCCATTTCCAGCCTGACCGTAACCGCCATAACCCCAGTTCCAGACCGATCCGCTGTTGTCGAGAACGTGGATGCCGTAATAGCTCATTGAGACATCCGCGATGCCATTGACACCGGCGGCGGCGAGGTCGTACGCCGTCGGAGTGGCATAGGCCAGGTTGGCCTGACTGGTCGGGCTATGCACGAAGTACGAGCCATAACCCCAGGTGTAGAGCTGGTCGCCAACGACGGCGCCGCTGTGATAGGCCTCGTGGTAGAACTTCGGCAGCAGCGTGACCCCTGTGAGCGGGGTACCGGGCGCGGTGAGCACGTAGTCCGCATAGCCGCGCCGCGTGGGCGAAGTCAGGCTGCCAGCGCCCAACTGCCCGCCGGAGTTGACGCCCCAGCTGAGAACCTGGCCCGAACTTGTCAGGGCAAGACCACCCTTGAAGCGGCCCCGAACTTCGGTGATCCCTGTGATCGGATTGCCGCTGCTGTCGAGGACCGGCTTCGGCGTGGAAACCCCAGCAGTGCTGGTGCTGGACGGACCATTGGTGCCGGTGTCAAACTGATCGTTGATGCCCCAGGCATAGACCTCCCCGGTGCTCGTCAACGCGATGCCACCGGTGTAGGACGCCGAGATCTGGGTGATCACGGTTCCTGCCGGGAACGTCACCTTCTTCATGACGTCGGTGTCGGGTCCAAGCGTGCCATTTCCGAGCGAACCAGTCCCGCTGTTGAAACCCCACGAGTACACCTCGCCAGCGGACGTCAGTGCGTAGCCACCGCCGGTGAAGCCAACGACATCAACAAAGGTCGCCCCGGCTGGGGTGGCGAACTTGCCAGCGTTCGTTGCGGTCGTCGCGGGCGACGTGGCGTTGCTGCCGTCGCCGTGGCTCCACACCTCCCCGTTGATGATCGAGTAGGAGTTTGCTCCTCGGTAGCCACCCGAGATCGTCATCCCGTCGGGCGGAACAACGGTCCCATCGACGTAATTCACCGGTGAGGCGTAAAGGACATTGCCGCCGCCCGATCGGAAGAGCGTGTTGTCGAGGTTCTCCCCCCAAACGGCGCCAATCGGGACGGGAACGGTGACCGGCACCGACCCCGCGCAGGTTCCACCCAACACGGAGATGGTCGCCGACGTCGCGTTGGCCGGTGCGGTCACGGTGAACGAGAACGTCCCCCCGGTCACCGTGACGGTCCCTGCAGTCCATCCGGCCGGGACCGTCACCGCGAGGGTGGTCACCGCCGTGTTGGACAAGGTGCCGGTGATGGTGATGGTGCCGCCCTGCGGAACCGAGTACGGGGTGTTGGTGAAGGTCACCGTGCAAGGCAGGCTCGCGGCCAGCAGAACGCCAGGGGCACCGAGCATCACGACGGGCGCGGCCCAGGCGGCCCCGGTGGCGATGGTGCGGCGGCGCGGGCCGGATCCACTGTGGGTGTTTGCAGACAAGAACGGCTCCATTCAGGAGAGGTCGTCCAGTGGAATCACTCGACGGCGCTGTACGAGGTGGGAGGGGAGTGCGCGCGAAAGCTACCACGGTTTTCCTCACCCGCAAGGGCCCAAAAGTTCGCTACCTAACTCATAGAATCCAGCATGACGAGAGCGGGTCAACCAAAGGCGAGGATGGGTCGACCGAAGGCTGAGTTGACCCTCACCGGGGAGGAGCGGGCGCAGTTGATGAGCTGGGCTGGTGGGTTGAACTCCTCACAAACACTGGCTTTGCGATCGCGGATCATCATGGCGTGCGCCGAAGGCCTCGACAACAAAACAGTTGCGGCACAACTGAATTGCGCGGCCGCGACAGTCGGAAAATGGCGCCGTCGCTTCGTCACCGACCGGCTGCACGGGCTGATGGATGAGGCCCGCATAGGACGTCCACCGACCATCACCGTCGCCCAAATCGAGGACGTTGTTTTCACCACCCTGGAGTCGAAACCGCACCAGGCGAAGCACTGGACGCGGGCGTCGATGGCGGAACGGACGACGCTAGCGAGGACGACAATCGCTCGTATTTGGACAGCTTTCGGCCTCAGCCCGCACCGAGCGCCCACGCTCCCCCGTGCCGACGACCCCACGGTCGCGCTGCCGGTCCACGACGCCCTCGGCCGCGACCTTGACTAACGCGAAGGCGCCGCCCCCGACAATTCGCCGCGTGCGCGCGGTGCAGCCCAACGAGCCGTGCCGCGTGTGCACTGCAGCCCAACGAGCCGCGCTGCGTGTGCCGTGCGGCGTGTGCAGTGCAGCCCAACTAGCCGCGCGGCATACGACTGGCCACGTAGAAGGCCGAGGACTCCTTCTTGTACATCATGAAGATCGCGCCCGCACCGACCGCGAGACTGACGAGGGAGAGCGCTTGTGACCACATGGCGCTCGCTTGCGCGAAGCTCGCGAGGAAGCTGAGGATCGACAGCACGAAGAACACCGTGGACACCGTTCGCGCCCATGATCTGCCCTTGCCGTTGGCGGCGGCCATCCAGAGCCACAGCAGCGCCCCGAGCAATCCCATGAGGACCCCGGTGATCAGCCCGACGTTGACCAGGGCATCAATATTCGCTGCGGTGACGGTTTCGCCGGACGTCGCTGCCTTCTCTTGCGCCGCCTTCGTCACGGCATCCCGAATCTGGTCTTTCATGAAGAGCGTCGACACCCCACTGACGAGGCTGATCGCCGCTCCGGCCTGCATGAGTTTGACCGCGGTGCTCATCGAGGCGGGTCGCACTGGCGGCGCCGCCGTAGCCTCGCCCCCGCCGGGCATCGGACCCACGCTGCCATACGCGCTCGGCCCGAAGCCCGACGGTGGGGCCGGCGGATAGGGGCTTCCCGAGGGCGGCGGCGGGGGTTGATTCCCATTGACTTCGTCCCGGTCCTGAGCTGACATGGTCTGATCGTAACCAACTTGGCCCCCAAAAGATGGGACAAACCAGGTCCAGCCGGGCCAGATTCGGGTCACCCCTGCGACCCCGATTGCGCGGCCCGCCGAAGACGATAAGGCGGCCGCGAGCCGAGGGTCTCAGCGACCCGCGCGCTGGCGGGCAACCTCATAGAGCGCAACCCCAGTGGCAAGGCCGGCGTTGAGCGACTCGACGGCACTACTCATCGGGATCGAGACGATCTGATCGCACGTTCCACGCACGAGTCGGGACAGGCCCTTGCCCTCGGAGCCGACGACGATGACGATCGGTTCCTTCGCGAGTGCGAGTGCGGGCAGCTCGACGTCGCCCTCCATGTCGAGCCCGAGGACGAAGAACCCGGCCTTCTGATAGTCGAGGAGCGCCCTGGTGAGGTTGGCCGCCTGCGCGACTGGAATGCGTGCCGCGGCGCCTGCCGAGGTCTTCCACGCCGAGGCGGTCATGCCCACGGAGCGTCGCGCAGGCACGATGACGCCATGCCCGCCGAAGGCCGCGACCGAGCGCACGATGGCCCCGAGGTTGCGCGGGTCGGTGATCCCGTCGAGGGCGACGAGGAGGGGCACGCCGGGGGTCGGCGGGTCGATGAGATCGGCCGGGTGCGCATACGTGTACGGCGGCACTTGGACCGCGAGCCCCTGGTGAACAGCGCCGTCGGTGAGTCGGTCAAGCTCGGCGCGCGGTGTCTCCAGCATCGGTATGCCGCGTTCGCCAGCGAGTTTGATCGCCTCGCGGACGCGGTCGTCGGCGTCGATCCGGCTCGCGACATAAAGGGTGTTTGCCGGGACGTCGGCCCGCAGCGCCTCGAGCACGGAGTTGCGCCCAGCGACCATCTCGCTGGAGGCCTTCTTCTTCCGGGGGCTTGCGGACCCCGGGCCCCGACGGAACCCGCCGCCGGACTGACCGCCCCCACTGGAGCCCTTGCCGCTCTGCTGGTACGCCTTGTGGTTCGGTCGATCGGCGGCCTTTGGCGTCGGGCCTTTGCCTTCGAGGCCCCGTCGACGTTGACCACCGGACCCGACGAGCGGGCCCTTCTTTGATCCGGCGGTGCGCACGGCACCGCGGCGAGAACTGTTGCCGGCCATTAGGAATCTCCTCGTTTGCCGAGTGACCAGCGGGCGCCTGCCGCGGTGTCCTCGAGATGAATGCCGACGGCGCTGAGTTGGTCCCGGATGGCGTCGGCGGTCACGAAGTCGCGGGCCCCTCGGGCGGCGGCCCGGGCCACGACCTGGGCCTGAACCAGGGCGTCAAGCGCTGCCCCGGCATCCCCGCGAGCACCGGCGTCGTCACTGGCCCAGTTGGGGGCGAGGGGGTTGATCCCGAGGATGTCCGTCATTGCGACGACGAGTCGGGCAACCTCCAGCGCGGCCTCTACTTCGTCCTCGTCCAGCAGGGTGTTGCCCTTGCGGACCTGCTCGTGAATCACGGCAAGGGCTCCGGACACACCAAGGTCGTCATCCATCGATGCAATGAACTCGGTGGGCAGCACCTCGCCACCAGCGGGCACGACCGCGACCGACTTGGGCAGTGCGCGCCGCAGGAACCCCTCGATCCGGTCGATGGCCGCTTCGGCCTCTTGCAGGGAGCCCTCGTGATACTCGATCGTCGAGCGGTAGTGCGCGGCGGTGAGGTAGTAGCGCACGGCGAGTGGCCTCGCCACCTTGGTGACTTCGGCGATGAGCAGGGAGTTGCCGAGGGACTTGCTCATCTTTTCGCCGCCGGTGGTGACCCACGCGTTGTGGAGCCAATAGTTCGCGAACCCGAGACCGGCCGCACGCGACTGGGCCATTTCGTTCTCGTGGTGCGGAAAGCGCAGGTCAACCCCGCCACCGTGGATGTCGAACGTGTCACCGAGGTACTTGCGCGCCATGGCCGAGCACTCGAGGTGCCAACCTGGCCGCCCGCGCCCCCACGGGGTTGGCCACGACGCCGATGCCGGTTCGTCGCTCTTGGCACCCTTCCAGAGGGCAAAGTCGCGCGGGTCGTGCTTGCCCCGCGGATCGGCGTCCTCGGCGGCGGCCATGTCGTCGATCTTCTGTTTGGTCAGTTCGCCGTATGCCGCCCACGAGCGGACGTCGAAGTAGACGTCGCCGCTGCCGTCCTCGGCCGGGTATCCGTGCCCCCTCTCGAGGAGGGCACCCATGAGCTCGACCATTTCCGGAACGTGCCCTGTTGCCCGCGGCTCGTACGTCGCGGGGAGCACCCCGAGCAAGTCGAGCGCCTCGTTCGTGGCGCGCTCGTTGCGATAGGACAGGGCGAACCAGTCCTCGCCGGCTTGCGCTGACTTCGCGAGGATCTTGTCGTCGATGTCGGTGACATTGCGGACCAAGGTGACGTCATAGCCGTGGCCGATGGTCAGCCAACGGCGTAGCACGTCGAAGGCGACGGCGAAGCGGACGTGCCCGATGTGCGGTGGCGACTGGGTGGTGAGCCCACAGATGTAGATGCCGACCTTGCCCGGTTGAACGGGAACGAAGGCGCGCGGCTCACGCGTGGCAGAGTCGAACAGGTGCAGGCTCACCGGGCGAGTTTACCGGGGCGTTGACTCCGGGCTCGTCGGGAAGTTCGCAGCCTCGGCCCCGATCGTGGTCGCGTCGCCGTGACCGGTGAGCACGACGGTCTCGGGCGGCAGGGTCAACAGGGAGGCCCGGATGGAGTTGATGATCGTCGGGTAGTCGCTCCACGACCGGCCGGTGGCACCCGGTCCGCCGTTGAAGAGGGTGTCGCCGCTAAAGAGCACCCCGAGACTCGGCGCAAAGAAGCAACACGCCCCCGGCGCATGCCCCGGGGTGTGCAGCACGCTCAGGCTCAGGTCGCCCACGACGATGCTGGCGCCGTCGGCCAAGTCGAGGTCCGGCGGGAACGAGAGGGTGGCGTCCCACAGAACTCGGTCGGCGGGATGGAGCATCGTCGGCGCCCCGGTCGCCTCGCGCACGGCCGGGGCAGCGTTGACGTGGTCGTTGTGCGCATGCGTGCAGAGCAGAGCCAGCACGGTCCGTGCGCCGACCGCCGCGAGAATCGCCGCGGCGTCGTGAGCGCAGTCGATGACCACGCACTCGCGGTCGTCGCCGACGATCCAGACGTTGTTCTCCACTTCCCAGGAGCCGCCATCCAGCTCAAAGACGCCACTCGTCACGACGCGCTCAACCCGCACTCCGGCGGCGGTCGTGGGCAGGGACGCGGGCACGGCAGCGGGGTCGCTCACAGTTCCACCACCGAGCGCAGAACCTCGCCGCGGTGCATCTTCGCGAAGGCGTCTTCGATGTCGCCCAGGCCTATTCGCTCGGAGACGAAATCCTGGAGGGCAAAACGGCCCTGTTGGTAGAGGGCCACGAGTGCCGGGAAGTCCCGGGACGGCAGGCAGTCGCCATACCAGCTTGATTTGAGCGCACCACCGCGACCGAAGATCTCGATGAGGGGCAGCTCGAGCCGCAGGTCGGGAGTGGGCACGCCGACAAGAACGACCGTCCCGGCGAGGTCACGGGCAAAGAACGCTTGCTCGTAGGTCTCGGGCCGACCCACCGCCTCAATGACGACGTCCGCGCCGAAGGAGCCGGTGAGTGCACGGATGCGTTCGACAGGATCCTCGGTCCGAGAGTTGACGGTGTGGGTCGCGCCAAAGTGCCTGGCCCACTCCAACTTTCGGTCGTCGACATCCACCGCGATGATCGTCGTGGCTCCGACAACGGATGCGCCAGCGATCGCCGCGTTACCGACCCCACCGCAGCCGATGACCGCCACCGAATCGCCCAGTTTCACGCCACCGGTGTTGACGGCCGCGCCGAAGCCCGCCATGACGCCGCAGCCGAGCAGCCCGACCACCGCCGGGTCGGTCTCCGCGACTTTGGTGCATTGCCCCGCGGCGACGAGGGTCTTGTCGGCGAACGCGCCAATTCCCAAGGCCGGGCTCAACTCGGTGCCGTCGGTGAGGGTCATCTTTTGGCGCGCGTTGTGGGTGTTGAAGCAGTACTGCGGCCGCCCCCGATGGCACGCGCGGCACTGACCACACACCGCCCGCCAGTTGAGAACGACGAAGTCGCCCGGGGCCACCTCGGTGACGCCCTCACCAACAGCCTCGACAACCCCCGCCGCTTCGTGGCCGAGAAGGAAGGGGAAGTCGTCGTTGATGCCACCCTCGCGATAGTGCAAATCGGTGTGGCACACCCCGCAGGCGGCGATCGCCACGACGGCTTCGCCTGGTCCCGGATCAGGGATGACGATGTCAACAACTTCGACGGGCGCCCCCTTTGCGCGGGCGATGACCCCTTGAACGGTCTGCGGCATGTCCTACTCCTGTGGTCGTGGGTGCGGCCCCCCACCTTGGCCGGTGGGTGCGGTTCTTGGCAAGGTCAACCACGTGGCCGCCTCGCCCGTCTCCCTCATGGAACGACTGAAGGGATGTTTCCAGAATGGGACGACGAAGGATGGGGCAGTGAGAACGCCACGCCGGTCTGCCGCGGCCGCCCTCGCGGGCGCCCTCCTGATAGGGCCCCTGGCCGCATGCGGGGGCGATGGGGCACCGCTCGCGACCAGTTCGACGTCCACGTCGACGACGAGTACGACCACCCGACCGACGTTCACCTCCACGACGCCTAGCCCCAC
>CAZACX010000020.1:0-37178 GCA_964483685.1 uncultured Intrasporangiaceae bacterium | reverse complement strand
GCCGATGCTCTGCCCGGCCTCATCGACGCGATCCGCGCGGCCGGATATGAGCTGGTCACCTTGGAGGCTTTGCTCCCCGCCTCGTGAGCATCGACGCGATCCGCGCGGCCGGATATGAGCTGGTCACCTTGGAGGCTGTGCTCCCCGCCTCGTGAGCATCGGCGCGATTCTCTGCTCCCCCCTCGTGAGCGCCGACGCGATCCGCGCGGCCGGATATGAGCTGGCTACCTTGGAGGCTCTGCTCCCCCTCGTGAGCATCTGCGGGATTCGCTCGGGTGGCGGCCGCTCGAGATGCGACCCCTGGCGGGCGGACGCCAAGAGAGCGCGCCTGGTTGGATGACGCCATGGAACCCAGCGTGTTGCCGAGGGTCGGGATCGGCGTCGACGTGCATGCATTCGCTGCACCGGGGAGCGATCGGCCGCTGCACGTCGCCGGGTTGTTGTGGCCAGGCGAGCGCGGCCTCGACGGCCATTCCGATGCCGATGTCGCCTGTCACGCGGCGTGCGACGCGCTCTTCGGCGCCGCCGGGATCGGGGATCTCGGCGCCCATTTCGGCACCGGCCGACCGGAATACGCCGGGGCCAGCGGGCCAACCCTGTTGGCCGAGGCCGCCCGGTTGGTGCGTGTCGCCGGCTTCGAGATCGGCAATATCGCCATCCAGGTCATCGGAAACGCACCCAAGATCGGGACGCGACGGGAAACGGCCGAGGCAGTCATGACCGACGCAACCGGGGCCCCCGTCTCGCTCTCGGCGACAACCACGGACGGGCTCGGGCTCACCGGCCGCGGCGACGGTATGGCCGCGATCGCCACCGCCCTCGTCTACCCAGTTCGGCTCAGCTAGGCAAGCAGCCGTTGGGCGGCGACGAGGTCGTCCGAGGTTGTCACCTTGGCAGCCAGCGGGTCGCCCGCAACCACACGCACCGGTATGCCGATCAGCTCGGCGAGTGCTGCGTCATCGGTTGCGGCCCGGCCGGTCGCGTGGGCGGCGTCCAGGGCCCCGCGCGCAAACCCCTGCGGGGTTTGGACCGCGCGCAGGGTGGCCCGCTCGGGGGTTGAGACCACAAATCCGTGGTCGTCAATGACCTTGATCGTGTCGACGACCGCAATCCCCGGGACCACGGCCGACGATCCCGCGGCCACCGCGGCAATCACTCGCGCGAAGACGTCCACAGGTGTCAGGCAGCGCGCCGCATCGTGGACGAGCACAATGTCGCACTCTGGGGGCAATGCTCTGAGTCCGGCCGCCACCGAGTCAGTGCGTTCGGCGCCTCCCGCCACCAGCGTGACCCAGTCGGGCAGCCAGGTCACCGGTGGCTCCATCCAGTCCGCGGCCCAGTCCGGGTGGGTGCGGTCGACTCGGTCGCCCGGCACGACAAACACCACCGACGTTTGGTGCGACAGGCGCGCGAGGGTGTCCGCGGCATACGCAAGGAGGGGTCGACCGCGAAGGCGGACGAACGCCTTGGGCACACCCGCCCCGAGGCGAGTGCCACGTCCGGCCGCAACGACGACGACCCCAACCCGAGCCCCAGGGGGGCGGGTCGAGGTCGTCATGTCAGGTCTGGCCGGGACGTTCAGGAAGCAAGAACCTCATCGAGGATCGACTCGGCCTTGATCTCGTCGGTCTTCTCGGCGAGCGCCAACTCGGAGACGAGGATCTGGCGCGCCTTGGACAGCATTCGCTTCTCGCCTGCCGAGAGCCCGCGGTCCTTGTCCCGGCGCCACAGGTCACGTACGACCTCAGCCACCTTGATGACATCACCGGAAGCAAGCTTCTCGAGGTTGGCCTTGTAGCGCCGAGACCAGTTGGTCGGCTCCTCGGTGTACGGCGCCCGCAGGACGTCAAACACCCGCTCCAGGCCCTCTTGGCCCACCACGTCGCGGACGCCCACGAGGTCGCAGTTCTCGGCTGGCACCTCGATGGTCAGGTCACCCTGCGCCACCTTCAGTTTCAGGTAGAGCTTCTCTTCGCCACGGACGACGCGCGTCTTCATCTCTTCGATCAACGCAGCCCCGTGGTGGGGGTACACGACCGTTTCGCCAACCTTGAACACCATATGTTGTTAGCCCCTTTCGCGGCTTTCGAGTTTAGCAGATGAAGGCCCCGCTAAGGAAGCCCCACTTTTGGGTATTCGCGCAGGTCACGGGGCCTTGACTGCACATTCTGGGGCAGTCGTCAAGTGGGTACCGCGCACGCCGTCCTCGCTGGCGCTACGCTGGGGCTTGTGACCGCTGCCCTCGCCCCCACGCACGCCCCGCGCACCCGTCGTGTCGCCGTTGCCGCGCTTATGACCGGGAGCGCCCTGCTGCTCACCGGTTGCCAGATCATCTCCCCCCGGCAGACTGACGTCATGTATGCCGCCGCCGACGGTGTCGCCCTCGATGTCGGCGACGTTCAGCTCCGTAACCTCGTCGTCGTCGCGGACACCAAGGGCGGGCCAGGCACCCTCTCGGCCGCCGTCGCCAACAACGGCACGGAGCCGGTTGAGCTGATGTTCGCCACGAGCGCGACGAGCGAGACCTCGGTCACCGTCGAGGTGGGCACGCCGCTGAACCTCTCGGTTGACGGCCCCAAGGTCACCCTGCCCGCCGTGGACGCGGCGCCCGGGGACATCGTCGTCGTCCAGGTGGGCGACGGAAAGTCCGGCGCCGCGCCGGTCAACGTGCCCGTCGTCCCCGCGTCCGGCTACTACGCCACCTTCGCGAAGTAGCGCAGGCCCAGGGCCTGGGACAGCGAGGCTGACTGCGCAGCGCGCACCACTGGTCTCGGGCTAACGGCCGCGGCGCTACACCTCGAATTTGTAGCCGAGCCCACGAACGGTCTGGATGTGTACCGGCTCCTTCGGCACGATTTCGACCTTCTTGCGCAACCGCTTGATGTGAACGTCGAGCGTCTTGGTGTCACCGACATAGTCGGCGCCCCAGATCCGTTCGATGAGTTGGCCACGGGTGAGCACCCGCCCACTGTTGCGCAATAGGAACTCGAGCAATTCGAACTCCTTGAGCGGGAGCTGGATAGCCTCGCCGCGCACGTGCACCAGGTGCCGCCCGACATCCATTGCCACTGGGCCCGCCGCGATCGTCGACGGCACGAGCTCCTCCGATTCCCCGCCCCGACGCAGCACCGCCTTGATCCTGGCGAGGAGCTCGCGGGAGGAGTAGGGCTTGGTGACGTAGTCGTCCGCCCCCAGTTCAAGCCCAACGACCTTGTCGATCTCGCTGTCCTTGGCGGTGAGCATGATGATCGGGACATTCGATTTGGCCCGGAGCTGGCGGCATACGTCCGTGCCTGACAGACCGGGAAGCATGACATCGAGGAGCACGAGGTCGGCTCCGGTCCGCTCGAACGCAGCGAGCGCGTCCGGGCCGGTCTCGGCGACCGTGACGACATACCCCTCCTTGCGCAGCAGGTACGTCAAGGGTTCGGAGTAGGACGGTTCATCTTCGACGACAAGAAGTCGTGGGGGCGTCATGGGCTAAGGCCTTTCAGGGCGTCGTCGAGGAGGGGGACAGCGTGAGGGTTGGCCGCGATCTCGGCGGCCAGCGGCAGGGTGATCGTGAAGGTCGAACCGCTGCCCTCCTGACTCCACACCGACACCGTGCCGCCGTGGTTGACGCAGATGTGCTTGACAATCGCGAGCCCAAGGCCGGTCCCCCCGGTGGCCCGTGACCGCGCGGCGTCGACGCGATAGAACCGCTCGAAGATGCGCTCCTGCTCGACCATGGGGATGCCCTGCCCGTGGTCGGTCACCGTCAAGATCGCCTCCGAACCGCGTGCCTGGGCACCGACGCCGACCCGCGTTCCCGGCGCCGAGTAGGCAATGGCGTTGCTCACGAGATTACGCACCGCCGTCACCAACAATCCGAGATCGCCGCGCACACGCAGCGCCGGGTCAATGCTCTCGACGATGGCAATGTTCTTGGCGTCGGCCTCGACCTGACTGAGGTTGATGGCTTCCCCGGTCACCTCTGCCAGGCTGATGGGCCGGGCCCCCGCCATCGCGTCCGCCGACTGCAACCGGGACAAGTCAACGATCTCCTTGATGAGCTTGCCGAGTCGGGCGGACTCCAACTGCATCCGACTGGCAAAGCGCTCAATCGCTTCGGGGTCATCCTTCGCGCCCATCATTGCCTCTGCAAGCAGAGACAGGCCTCCCACCGGCGTCTTTAGCTCGTGGGAGACGTTGACGACGAAGTCCCGCCGCACTTCCTCTACCCGCCGCGCCTGGGTCCGGTCGTCAACGAGGATCAGGATGTAGCGCTCCAACAGTGGCACCACTCGGGCATGGACCCAGGCTGGCGGCCGCCCGGTCGGCGACCTGTTCAACGGCAGCTCTGCCTCGCGGATCACCCCGTCTCGGCGGACTTGGCGGGCAAGCTCGACCAACGCGTTATGCACGAGCCGATCACCCTTGACGAGCCCGTCTGCCACCGCGGCCGGGCTGACTTTGACGATCCGCTCCGTGTCGTCGAGCACGATCGCGCTCGAGCTCAGGACTGCGAGGACGGCCGTCGTTCCACCGGGCAGCTGTGGCGGCGCGGGCGGACTCGCCATCCGTCGCGCAGAGCGCTCCGAGAGGCGCAACCCGGCCAAGGACATTGCCCCGAGCAGCAGGCCCGCGAATCCGCCCGCGATCGCAGCAGTCGTCGGGTCCACACCCTCAGATTACGGCCGTTCGGCGACTGCACCGGGTCGTCGGCGAGTCCGCGAGGGGGCGGCCCCGCTCGATCGCGACGAAGCTCCGCCTGGGGGGCGCCCGTTGTTCACCTTAACGTCGAGTGGCGTTCACGACGCGATGGGACCGTGCCGCCATGCGCATCGCCTTTGTCGAAGACCTGCACCGCATCACGGACGATTTGATCGAGATGAGCCGACTGGCTGGATCGGCCCTCTCGCGGGCGACTCGGGCTCTGCTCGATGCCGACATCCACCTCGCCGACACCGTCATCGCCGCCGACCACGAGATCGACCAACGCCGGGAGGCCCTGGACGCCCTCGCGATCGACCTGCTTGCCCGGCAGAACCCCGTCGCCACCGACTTGCGTACCGTCGTCACGGCGATGCGGATGTCCTCCGACTTCGAGCGCATGGGCGACTTGGCCTGCCACGTCGCCAAGGTCGCTCGACTGCGCTACCCCGAGCGCGCGGTCCCGCCGGAGTTGACGGCAATCATCGTTCAGATGGGGCAGGTAGCCGAACGGATCGTCGCGAAGGCCGGAACCGTGATCGCGACCCGCGACGTGAGCGAGGCACAGTCCCTCGAACGCGATGACGACGCAATGGATGCCCTCCACCGCGACTTGTACGCCCACCTCATCGACGGCTCCTGGCCCCATGGCACCCAAACCGCGGTCGACGTGACCCTCGTCGGGCGCTACTACGAGCGCTTCGCCGATCACGCTGTCTCCGTCGCTCGGCGCGTCTCCTTCCTCGTCACTGGGGAGTGGGACGAGGCCTCGGACCGCGAAGAGGACGAAGATTCCGCGATGCGCGGCGACCAGAACTGAGGGGTCGCCGGGACACCGGCGGAGGCGGGAGCGCCAGTGCGGCTGCCCCGCCTCCGGTCGTTGCGGGCTACTTCTTCCCTTGGTTGGCGACAGCTTCGGCGGCCGCAGCGGCGGCCTCGGGGTCAAGGTAGGCCCCCGGCTTCGTCGGCATGAAGTCGTCCCCAAGCTCGTACACCAGCGGCATCCCGGTCGGGATGTTGAGGCCGGCGATGTCGTCGTCGCCGATCCGCTCGAGGTGCTTGACGAGGGCGCGCAGGCTGTTTCCGTGCGCCGTGACGAGGACGACCTTGCCGTCCTTGAGGTCCGCCTGAATCGGCCCCTCCCAGTAGGGCATCATCCGCGGGATCACGTCCTTGAGGCACTCGGTCAGGGGCACCTCGATCCCGTCATAACGCGGGTCCCCGCTCTGGTCGAACTCGTTTCCCACCTCGATGGCCGGCGGCGGGGTGTCGAACGAACGACGCCACAACATGAACTGGTCGTCGCCGTACTTCGCGCGGGTGGCCGCCTTGTCGAGGCCCTGGAGCGCGCCGTAGTGCCGCTCGTTGAGCCGCCAGCTGCGATGGACCGGGATCCAGTGCCGGTCGGCCGCGTCAAGGGCGAGGTTGGCCGTCGTGATCGCCCGGCGCAACACCGAGGTGTGCAGGACATCGGGCAGAACCCCGGCGTCCTTGAGGAGTTCCCCACCGCGCCGCGCCTCCGCGCGACCCTTGTCGGTTAGGTCGACATCGACCCAGCCGGTGAAGAGGTTCTTTTGGTTCCACTCGGACTCGCCGTGACGCAACAGGATGAGCGTGTAAGTCATGTCCGCCAGCCTATCCCGGTGGCATTTCGCGAATCGAGGGGTCAAGGAGTGCCCGGAATGCCTCCAGGTTGGCCAATGACTCCCCCCGCGAGACCCGCCAATCCCATTCCTTGCGCATCGAGGTGAGGAAGCCGAGTGCGAGCAGATCGTTGAACGGCGTGTCCGCCGCCTCCAAGACGACACCGAGGAGCTGATCGAGGTAGGCAAGGTCAACCATCCGAGCCGGGACGCGACCGGTGATGAACACATCTCCGGCGCGATCCACGGCATACGCGAGGCCCGGCAGTCGCAAGTTGCGCCGCAGCAGGTACCGATAGAACGCGGCGTGGTTCTCGTCCGGGTTGCGGATGACGAACGCCGAGACGATGAGCAGATCGCCGGTGACGACGAGCGACACGACCGTCTTGAGCTTCTTGTCCCCGGGCAGGCTGACAACGAACTCCCCATCCCGGGCGCCGAGCTCCCAGTCCAGGCCGCACTCCTCGAGAAAGCCCGGAATCAGCACGCGCAACTCATCCGCCATGGCGGCAGTCTGCACCTCCGGCGACGCAGCGCAACCTATGGCGCCACGGCCGACCAGGCGAGCGTGACCTCGCCAAGGCGCCACCGGCCCGGATTCTGCAGCGGCCAGTCCCGTGCGAGCGCTTCGGCCGTGGCGAGGAAACGCTGCCGCACGCCATACGCGCCGTATGCCGCGGCCCGGCGCCAGTGTTCGTCCAGGTCGCCGAGTAAGGCGTGGATGGGTCGCCCTGGCACGTTGTGGTGGATGAGCGCCTTGGGGAGGCGCTCGGCGATTTCGGAGGGGGCCTGCAATCCGCGCAGGTGCCAGGAGAGGGTGAGCGAGATGGGGCCGCCGGGTTCGAGGGCTACCCAGGCGGCGCGGCGCCCGATCTCATCGCAGGTGCCGTCGACGAACAGACCGCCGGGGGCAAGGCGGGAGCAGACCAGGTCCCAATGACCGCGGACCTGCGCCTCGTCATACTGACGCAACACGTTGAAGGCGCGCACGATTGTGGGTCGCATGCCGTCGGCGAGGGGGATTTCGAAACCGCCGAGACGAAAGCTGAGGCCGGGGCGGCGCACCATGCTGGCCGCGGAAACGCGCGCCGGATCGATCTCGATGCCGACAACCTCGACGTCTCCTCGCACGGTGCGCAGCCGGTCAAAGAGTTCCACGGTGGTGATCGAGGAGGCGCCGAACCCCAGGTCGACGACCACAGGCGGGGCCAAGGGGCTGCGCAGCCGAGCGGCGTGCGGGCCGACGAGCCAACGGTCGCAGCGGCGCAGCCGGTTGGGGTTGGTCGTGCCGCGCGTGATCGCTCCGACGGGTGCCGTGCTCGCCATCAGCGCTGGTCGGCGTCGCCCTCGCTGACGACGTCGGCCTCGGTGACGACGTCGGCCTCGGTGACCTCGTCCTCCTCGGCATGGCGCGCATAGTCGTCGTCGATTCGGGAGATGTCGGCTTCATCAAAGTCGCCGAGCGCGATCTCAAGGACCCGGCCACTCCGGTCTCCCGAGTTGCCGATGCGGTGGATGCTGTGTTGTGGCACCCAGACATCCTCGCCGGGGCCGGCGACCCACCGACGGTCATCAACTTCGATATCGAGCGGGACATCGAGGATGTGCCAGAACTCGCCGCGGTGGTTGTGGGTTTGCAGCGAGAGGCGGTGGCCAGGCAACACCGTGATGATCTTCACTGTCACGGTCTCGTTGGAGACAAACTGCTCGAATTGGCCCCACGGACGAGTCTGGATGAACATCTGCTCACGTGGATCGTGCGGGTCGGTCATATTTCCCCTCGGAGCAGGAACGTGCAGTGCGTTTAGGCCCCACTCGCAGGAAAGATCAGCGTTGATCCACCGATCGCCCGGGCGCGCGGCGCGTCATGACGAACAGATGGCGCGGCGTGCCCGCCCTGGCGTCGTGGACGCGGCCATCTGTTGGGGACATCATCGCACAGCGCCGGGGCGCCCATGCTTAGCTTGCGGACGTGGCGAACTCGTCGGGACCCGAGCGGGCGGCGCCGCGGGTGGCGATCATCGTCGCCGGTGGCACCTCGCGACGCATGGGAGGCTCGGCGAAGGTCGACCTGATGGTGGGCGGCCGGCGCGTCCTCGACCGGGTGATCGCCGCCTGCGACGGGTGGTCGATCGTCCTCGTTGGCCCGCCGCAGCTCGCTGCTCGCGGCCTGCTGCACACCCAAGAGCGCCCCGCGTATGACGGCCCCGTCGCCGGCCTTCGCGCTGGCGTGGCCGCCATGGGCTCCCGTCGGGGCCCGGTAACCCCGCCCGGACTTGTCGCCACCTTGGCCGGGGATCAACCGTTTCTTGACGCACCTGGTCTCGCCGCGCTGGCGTCCGCGTTGGAGTTCGCACAGGCGTCCGCGGTGGCGTCCGCAGAAGCGGGTGGGTCCGGCGGTGGCGCCGCCCCTGGCTCCGCGAGTGATCAGCTGCCTGAGGTCGCCGCCTATGCGGATGACTCGGGGGCCATTCAGTACCTGTGCGCGGTGTGGCACGCCGACGCGCTCCGCAATCGACTCGCCCAGGCGGGGTCCTCGATGCGCTCGATGTATGCCGATGCGCGCGTCCTGGTTGTCGCGGACCCCCGTGGGGTGGCGCGTGATGTGGACACCCCGGCCGACTTCGAGGCGGCCTGCGCCGCGTTGGGCGACCCGGAATGGAGCGACCCGAAATTGGGCGGACCGGCGTTGGGCGGACCGGCGTTGGGCGACTGAGTCCTCCCGCTCTCGCCGGCTATCCCGCACCCACGTCTCCAGTGGCGCCGGGGTCGACGTCAGTCGGCATCAGCCGGCGTCAGCCGGCTCGGTCGACGTCAGCCGGCGTCAGCCGGCGTCGTCGTTGCGGGTGGGCACCGTCGGGTCTCCAGGGGAGCCGGGGGAGACGATCCGCTCGGCGCCGGTGTAGACATTGGCCCGCTCGCCCCGGGCGAAACCGATCAGCGTCATCCCGAGCGACCTCGCCGTCGCCACGGCCAAGGAGGAGGGCGCGGAGACGGCGATGACAATCGGAATCCCGGCGACAGCGGCCTTTTGGATGATCTCGAATGAGGCCCGGGACGAGACGAGGAGAGCCGCATCATGAAGTGGCAGCTGCTCCGCGAGAAGGGCCGCCCCGATCACCTTGTCCACCGCGTTATGGCGGCCGACATCCTCGGCCGTGGCGATGAGCCCTCCGTCAAGCCGAAATAGCCCAGCGGCGTGCAGGCCGCCGGTTTGGGCAAAGACAGGCTGGGCAACCCGCAACGTGTCGAGCATCCCCGGGAGCTGGTGTGGCGATATCCGGGCCACGTTCGCGGTCCCGGCCGGCGGCACCCGCGCGGCGATGGCTTCAATCGAGGAGCTCCCACATACGCCGCACGAACTTGAGGTAAAGACCGACCGGGAGACCGTGTCCAGGACGAGCGCCGAGGGGTTGACGAGGTCGATTTCCAGCACGTTGTAGGTGTTGGCAACGGCGCCGTCGGGGCCCTGCGCGACCGCGCCCGCGCAGTACCGGGCGCTCGCCACATCAGCGCGCCGGGTGATGACGCCTTCGGCGAGGAGGTAGCCATGGGCGAGTTCCAGGTCCGCCCCGGGGGTCCGCATCGTCACCGTGAGGACCTGGCCGCCGACGCGCACCTCAAGTGGTTCTTCGACGGCAACGGCGTCCGGTCGCCGCACGACGCGCAGGGACTCGGTCCCGAGGCCGGTAAGCCGGACCACCGGGACGCGTTCGGTCACCCGGCCCATCAGCGGTTACCAGGGACCGTACGGGCCCATGTGAGTGCCCGGCTTGCCGCGCCCTTGGACCTGGTCGAGGGCCGGCTTGACGTCGGTGAGGTAGACAGCGGCCGCCACGACGGCGAGCAGGCCGAACATGTTGAGCGGACTGAAGATGACAACGAGTCCGATGGCGGCCGCGACCCCCAAGAGGATCGTCCACAACTGCTTGGTCCGCTTGTCTGCGGCGATGAAGGCATCGGGGCGTCGGCGGAGCGCGTCGGCGAAGGCGAATGCCTCGAGGCCAAACGCCCCAAAACCCAGGACCGTCAGGACTGTGTTTTGCAACGTGGCGAACATGACGCCCAGCCTACTTCGGCTTGGTGTGGCCCACCTCACGCAGTCCCGAGTTTGCAAATGCTAACTACAGCAAGCACAATAGAGGTGTGACACGGAATCCTCTCGGCGACCTGGGCGAAACCCTGGGTGACTACCTGCGCGAGCAGCGTCAGTCGGCGAGGTTGTCCGTTCGCCAGCTCTCGGAACTCGCCGGGGTCTCCAATCCGTACCTCTCGCAGATCGAGCGCGGACTGAAGAAGCCGAGCGCCGAGATCCTGCAACAACTCGCCAAGGGACTGCAGGTTTCGGCGGAGTCGCTCTACGTCCGCGCCGGCCTGCTCGACCCCCACGACTCGACCCCCAACCGGGGGCCGGACACCAGGGCGGCCATTCGGGCCGACCACCGGTTGACGAGCCGCCAGAAGGCAACCCTGCTTGACGTCTACGACTCGTTCGTCGGCGTGGCAACGGTCGCTCCTGGCGCTCCAACCACCAATCAGGCAGCCAGCATCGAACCGGTCGCGGCACCGGCGGCAGAGCCTCCCTCGACGGCCAAGCGCCGCCCGCCGCGCACCACCACCCAGTCCAATCACCGTGATCAACGACCGGACGCACCGGTCCCAGCCAAGGGAGCACACTCATGAGCATCAGCGACAACGTCAAGAAGGCCGTCATCGACGCCAAGCCGTTCTACGCCTACATCGGTATGACCGACCTCGCGGTCGAAAAGGTCCGCGAAGCCGGCGCCAAGATGAACGACAACGCCGCCAAGAACCGTCTCGACCTGGCCGACCTGCCCGCCAAGTCGCAGGCTGCGGCGACCAAGCTCGTCGACCAGGCCAAGGAAGCCCCGGCCATCGCCCTCAACAAGACGCTCGAAGCGGCGAGCCACTTCGCCGAGAACTACGACGAGCTCGTTGCCCGCGGCCACAAGCTCGTTGACCGGATCTCCGGCCAGAAGTCGACCAAGGAACTCGTCGAGCAGTACAAGGCGACCCTCAAGATGTCTGAGGACACCTTCGAGACTGCCCTCAAGGCCGTTCACGACGTCGAGCGTTCCGCGGTCGCCGCGTTCACGACCGGCCGCAAGGAGGCCGTCAAGGCTGCCGAAGCGATCGTCGAGTCCGTGACGAGCGAGGTCAAGGTCGTCGAGACCGAGGCGAAGGCCGCCGCGAAGCGGACCCGCACCGCGGCCCGTCGCACGACCACGACCGCCAAGAAGAGCGCTGCCACGGCCACCGACGCCGCCAAGGCCACCACCGCGAGCGTCCGCAAGACCGCGACCCGCTCGAGCGCCGCCGCCAAGAAGGCCGCCCAGAAGGTCGGCGACTGACCGACCATCCCGTAGACTTCGGCCAAACCGAAGCAGGGACCTGATCACACGTGGGGCCCGGGTGAGCATTGACTCCCTGGGCCCCACGTGCGCGTCCCGGCCCGCACGGTGCGCATCCCGGCGCGCACGGTGCGCATCCCGGCGCGCACGGTGCGCATCCCGGCCCGTACGTGGGGCTCCCGGCCCGCACGTGGGGCTCCCGGCCCGCACGGTGCGCATCCCGGCCGCGCGCCGCCTGCCAAGTCGGCCTTGCGGCCCTAAGGTCGTATGCCGTGAGCCTTCCCTCCGCGACCGCGCCCGGCCCCACTCCCCCAGCAGCTCTCCTCGCCGCCCCCATCCTCGCCCATGTGATCAGGGGCGACCTCGTCGAGTCGGTCCATCGCGGGAGCATCGCCGTCGTTGACGGCAGCGGCGCCGATTTGCTCACCGTCGGGGACGGGCATACCCCCGTCTTTCCGCGATCCAGCAACAAACCGCTCCAGGCGGTGGCAATGGTCCGCGCGGGCCTCGCCCTCTCGCCACGCCTCCTCGCCCTCGCGTGCGCGAGCCACTCGGGCGAACCCTTCCATCTGGACGGTGTCCGCCAAATCCTCGACGACCACGGGCTCACTGAGGACGACCTGCAGAACACCCCGGACCTGCCGCACGACGCGCGCGAGCGGGCCCGCCGTCTTGGCCAAGGCCGCGATCCCTCCTCGACCTTCCAGAACTGTTCGGGCAAACACGCGGCAATGCTGGCCACCTGCGTGATCAACGACTGGCCTACCGCGACCTATCGCGACCTCGGGCATCCGCTGCAGCAGGCGATCGACGCGACCATCGCCGACCTCGCCGGTGAGCCGGTGGCCAGCCGGGCGGTCGACGGGTGCGGCGCCCCCGTTCACGCGATCAGCCTGGCGGGCTTGGCCCGCGCGTTCGGTCGTGTGGCCGCCGCAACCCTGGAAACACCGGAGGGCACCGTCGCCTCGGCGATGCGCGCGCACCCCGAATACGTCGGCGGCACCGGGCGCGACGTCACCGCGCTCATGCGCGGCACTCCCGGGGCCATCGCCAAGGACGGTGCCGAGGCTGTCTATGCGCTGGGGCTCGCCGATGGTCGCGGGCTGGCCCTGAAGATTGCTGACGGTGCCGATCGGGCCCGTCCGGTGGTCCTCGCGGAGGTGATGGCGTGGCTGGGAGTCGAGAGCACGGCATACGCGCGATTGCGGGAAGCGCCGATCCTTGGACATGGCAAACCGGTCGGCGCCATCATCGCGGCGGCCTTCCCGCCGTCCGACCCAATGACCCCACTGACCCACTGACCCCACTGACCCCACCGACCCCACCGACCCTGCAAGGAAAGGAGAGCGTGATGCGCCTGGTTATCCAGCGTGCCACGTCCGCGAGCGTGGACGTCGATGGTGTGCGCGTCGCGCAATTCGAGGGCCCCGGACTGGTCATCCTCGTCGGCGTCACCCATGACGACACGACGGCCACGGCGAGCGCCTTGGCCCGCAAGGTGGCCGGACTTCGGATCATGCGCGCGGAGTTGTCCGTGCTCGAGGTGAGTGCCCCAGTCCTCGTCGTCAGCCAATTCACGCTGTATGCCGACACCCGCAAGGGTCGGCGCCCCTCCTGGGGCGGGGCTGCCCCGGGACCCATCGCCGAGCCGCTCGTTGCCGCGTTCGTGCAGGCGTTGACGGATCTCGGAGTTGCCGTGCAGACCGGCGTTTTCGGCGCCGACATGGCGTTGGCGCTCGTCAACGACGGTCCCGTCACGCTGCTCCTCGACGCCTGAGCGTTTGCTGCCGTGCGCCCTGAGCGTTTGCTCCGCGACCCTGAGCGTTGCCCTTCGACCCCTGAGAGTTGCGGCCCACGCGCCCGCTTGGGCCTGATGTCCGCCGTCCGAGGTGGCCCTGTGGCCGCCAGACTTGGGCCTTACCGCCGGGCGACGTCCAGGCTCAGGCGATGATGGCCACCATGGAGACGATGATCACCGTTGCAACCACCGGGGCCGAGCATGCGAAGTCGGACGTTCCCGCACTGCCCACCACGGTGGCCGAACTCGTTGAGACGGCCCGACGCTGCGAGGCCGCCGGCGCCGCCTTGATCCATCTCCACATCCGCGACGACGACCACCAGCCAACGCTCGACCCCGCCCGGCTCGCCGATGCCGTCAGCGCAGTGCGGGCGGAGACGGACCTGATCGTTCAGCTCTCGACTGGCGGCTCCGTCCACGACCCCTTGGGGGCCAGGCTCGCCGTTCTCGACGCCGCCCCCGACTCGTGCAGCCTCACCTGTGGGACGACGAACTTCGGCGATGACGTCTTTCTCAACCCGTTCGGCTTCATGAGTGACCTGTATGTCCGCGCCCAGGAACGCGCAATCGTCCCCGAGTTCGAAATCTTCGAGCTCGGACACCTCGGCGCCCTTGCCCGACTTATCGCGGCCCACGGGTTGCCGTTTGGCGGAAAGGTGCATGTCGACTTCGTGCTCGGCGTTCCCGGGGCGCTACCGGCGACCCCGCAGGCCCTCATGGCCGGACTCGCTGCCCTCCCGACGGACGTGACGAGCTGGTCGGCCACCGGCATCGGGCGCGGGCATTTGCCCGTCCTGGCGGCCACCCTCGCGCTCGGCGGCCACGCCCGCGTCGGGATGGAGGACAACGTCCTCTATGCGAAGGGTCAGGCCGTTGAGCACAACGCTCAGCTCGTCGAGCGCGCCGCCCGAATCGCGACCGAGTTGCAACGCCCGCCGATGACGACCGCCGCGGCCCGCGAGTTCCTCGGGATCCGCCCGCGATAGTCCGGCAATGTGGCCCGAGTCGACCACGTGGCCCGAGTCGGCCGGACATGCGGCCCGCGAGTTCCTCGGGACCCGCCCGCGATAGGCCGGCAATGCGGCTCGCGTCGACCATGTGGCCGGTGGCCGCCAGGCCGCGTCGCCGAAGGTGCGCGACTTAGCGGGCGACGATGACGGTTTGGGCCGCGGCCATGCCCTCGACGGACAGGACGTCCTCCACCGGGGTGTTGCGCTTGATCAGGGCAAGGGCAATCGGCCCGTCCTCAAAATGGCGGGCCACGGAGGTCACCTGCCCGATGGTGCGACCGCCAAGGTCCACCGGGGCCCCGCGCTCCGGGAGCGTGTGCCCGGAGCCGTCAAGGTGCAGGAAGACCAGGCGTCGCGGCGGGCGGCCAAGGTTGTGGACCCGGGCAACAGTCTCCTGGCCCCGGTAGCACCCCTTGTGCAGATGAACCGCCGTCCGAAGCCAGTCCACTTCATGGGCAATCGTCCGGTGGTCTGTCTCGAATCCAAGCCGAGGACGCCAGGCCGAAACCCGCAACGCCTCGGCGGCCCACATCCCGGCAAGCGGTCGATCACCGAGTGCCCCAGCCAAGTCCGTGCGCGCGACGATGAGCTCACGCCAGGTCCGTCCCGTCGCCGGATGATCAACCGGCCCGTATGCCGCAGTGTCACCGACCACGTCGGGCCAGGGATCACGCCATGCCAGCCGAGCCGGCAACTCCGCAGGGGTGGACTCGCGCCCGATGGGCTCGCCGAGCACGGCATACGCGTGCGTCTCCAACGCCACCTCGACGCGCAACATGAAGCGCATCGACTCCAGCCAGCGAAGCAACGCGGGGCCAGTGCCGGGCTCGAGGGTGATCCAGGTCCGTTCGCCGTCATCAACGAGGTGCAGATCGTGTTCGATATGGCCCTTGGGGGAGAGCACGAGCGACTCCACCGAGGTCTGCGGGGCGAGCGAGGTCAGTTGTTGCGTCGTGAGCGAGTGAAGCCAGGTGAGGCGGTCCGGGCCCGCCACCGTCAGGACGTCACGATGGCTGAGATCCACTGCGGCAAGGCCCTCGACGAGCAGCCTTTGCTCGCGCATCGGATCGCCATAATGGGCGGCGACCCCGTCATCGGGGCCCTCACCCGCGACTGCTGCGGGCCGATCGAGCAGCGGGGACCGGTATCGCGGGCCCTCTTCCCTTGTCGGTATCGTCACGCCGCCAGTGTCGCACCCTGAGGGTTCCCGCGGACCTAACCTCCGCTGGCCCCTGGGCCTGCCCAAACGGCGACGAGCCGTACAACTCGCGCGCTTACAATGACCCGATGCTCGACCAGGAACCGTCGGCCACGCCGCAGCCCACAAACTCGCGCCCGCCGACCACCCGATCGGCTCGCACGGCGTCGACGGGGGCCCGTGGCTCTGCACGCCCCACAGCCTCGCGGCGTCGGCGCAGGATGCGTCGCATCCTCGTGGCATTGTTCGCCTTTGCCTTCCTCTCGGTCGCGGGACTCGTCGGCTTCGCGCTCATGCTCAATTCCAAGGTTGGCGACATCAAGACCGAGGACTTCGGCCTGACCGGCGCAAAGGGTGGCAACGGCGTCGGGGAGGACGGCACGGGGCAAGACGCCGAGGCCACCGAGAAGATCGTCTCTGGGGCGGGCGAGAACTACCTCGTCATCGGCTCCGACGCACGGGCCGGCGAGACGTTCAGCCGCTCGGACGTCATCATCTTGGCCCACGTGACCGAGAAGAAGGACAAGGTTTACCTCATCCATTTCCCCCGAGACCTCTACGTCGATATCCCGGGTCGGAGCAAGGACAAGATCAACGCAGCGTTCGCCTATGGCGGGGCTCCACTCCTCGTGCGGACTCTCGAAGGTTTAGTCGGCGTCACGGTTGACCACGGGGCAAAGATCGATTTCGAGGGATTCAAGGCGATGACCGACGCCGTCGGGGGCGTGCGCGTGTGGGCTGAGGAAGCGAGCGTCAGTGACGGCGTTCCTATCACCAAGGGGTGGAACGACCTCAACGGCAGCCAGGCACTCACGTTCGTTCGCGAGCGGTACCAGCTGAGTGAAGGGGACATCTCGCGTGGCCGTCGTCAGCTGGCGTTCGTCAAGGCGCTGATGATCAAGGCGCTTGACCCCACCACCGTCCTCAACCCGCTGAAGCTGAACAGCCTGTTGAATGCGGTTACCGAGAACGCTGTCGTTGACGAGAGCATGACGCCGAAGTTCATGCGCAGCCAGATCCTCTCCATGCGCAACGTCCGCGGCGGGGACATCGCCTTCATCACGGCGCCCTTCTCCGGATATGGCACCTCACCCACAGGCGGTGCCATCGACGTTGTCGACGAGGCCCGGATGGAGTCGCTCAAGATCGCCCTGCAAAACGACGACATGGCCACCTACCTGTCCGGCGGGTAACGGCGCCGCACGCACGACCTTGGTCGCCGAGGCGCCCCAGGGCAGGCGTCAGTAGACCAGCGTGCGTGTCCCGGGAGCCATAACTTCCTCGACAAACGCCGCCGACCCGCGAATGACGACTCCGGGCCGGAGGTCGTCGACTCCCAGGTCACGTCGCGCCGCACATTGGCTGCAGACAGTAACGGCGCCAGCCTCGAGGAGGGGCTCAAGCAACTCGGCAAGCGGCACGGCGTGCGGGAGCGCGTGGGTCTCCAACCGATCGGGGACCGCAAACCAGGTTGCCTCACCGCTCAGCCACAGGCTCACGTCAAACCCCGACGCGAGTGCCGTCGCGGTCACCGTGAGCGCTTGGTTGGCGCGCTCGAGGGCCTCGGCCCCGGCTGTCAGTTTGACGACGAGAGTGGTCGGGGTGTCCGTCATGGCCCAAGGCTACGATCAAGCACGTGTTCACTCTCGACGCGACGATTCATCCGACCATCGCCCCCATTTCTTGGCTGCTGGGCCGCTGGGAGGGGGCCGGTGTGGTCGGCTACCCGACGATGACCTCGATGCACTTCGGCCAAGAGGTCATCGTGACGCACGATGGGCGGCCATTCCTCACCTGGGAGAGCCGAACCTGGCAACTCGCCGAGGACGGAACCATTGGGAATCCGATGGCCCGGGAGCTCGGGTTTTGGCGGGTCGTCGAGGGGGGCGAGGTGGAGTTCTTGGTCACCCACCCGACCGGAATTCTCGAGCTCTATTACGGCACCCCCGAGCCTGCGAAGATCTCGCTCAAGACCGACGGGGTGCTCCGCAGCTCCCACGCGAAGGAGTACAACGCGGCCACCCGTCTCTTTGGCCTCGTCAACTCCAACTTGATGTGGGCGATGGACATGGCCGCCGTTGGGCACCCCTTGCAAAGCCACCTCTCGGCCGAGCTCAAGCGCGTCGAGTAGGAGGCGGTCGGCGGACTCAGCGGAGTGCTTCTGCGGCCGCGCGCCTCAGGCCTGACTCGTGCCACTTGATGGGTAAGACTCAGGGCTGGCGGTAAAGGTGCTGGTCAGGGGCTTGGTCGTGGTCGTGGTGACACACCCCGGGGTCGGTAGTGTCGGCTTGTGGTGTTCGTGCGGAAGTCCCCGGGTCGGCCGGGTAGTACCAAGGGTTCAGATCGCGGAGCGTCGGGCCGGGCGGGATGTGGTCCTTGAGCATGTGGGTACGGCGCGCAGTGAGGGCGAGTTGGCGGTGTTGTTGGCTGAGGCCCGTCGACGTTTGCGGTCGGGTCAGGGCGCGTTCGATCTGGAGGGGGTGGGGCTCGTGGAGGGGCACGGTCTACTGCCGCGGCCGGGGGTGATCACGGGGAAGCTGTCCGCGGTGCTGTGGCGGGTGTTGTCGAGCGTGTACGACGCCCTCGGCTTCGCTGTCGTGGGCGACGAGGCGTTCAAGCAGCTGGTGCTTGCGGCCGCTGCAACAGATCCGAGTCCAGATCGCAGGCCACGAACACCTCGCCGAAGACACCCACACCCCAACAGCGGCCTCAATCCTCAACGACCTCAGCCTGCCACCTCAGTGACACACCCCGGTGGCACGAGTCGGGATGGACATGGCCGCCGTTGGGCACCCCTTGCAAGGCCACCTCTCGGCCGAGCTCAAGCGCGTCGAGTAGGAGGCGGTCGGCGGACTCAGCGGAGTGCTTCTGCGGCCGCGCGCCTCAGGGGAGCAACGCGCCGCCGGAGAAGCGGCCCAGCGCAGAAGCGGCCCAGCGCGGAAGCGGCCCAGCGGAGACTCAGCCGAGCAAGAGCGTCCCGACGGTGTAGACAGCGAAACCTGGGATGGCGAGCCCAGCGACCCCAATCGTGAGCGCCGCACGCGGTGAGTCGCTCGTCAGCAGGGCAGCGAGCACGCGTCGCATCGCGTGACTGCAACCGGCGGCGAGCACTCCGATCAGTGCGGCCACGCCCAACGGTGTCCCCGGGGCCCCGAACCAGCCGACGGCGACCGCAGCAACCGCGCCAAGTCCCATCGCGAGTGGCAACAGCCACCGGCGCACGCGCGGAAAGTTGAGCAGCAGGTCGGGCAGGGCACCAATCGCGAGAGCCGCCGCGGTCATCCCCACCGGCAGGTCGAAGCGCCGCAGGTCGGCGAGGGGCGCCAGCGACATCGCCGACGCGATGAGGGTCACGCCCAAGGCGTCGCCCGCCACGCAGCGCGTCAAATGCGCGCGGTCATCCGTGCGGACGAGCTGCACGACAAAGATCGCGACGAAACACGCGGCCAACGCGACCGGCATCAGCCGCAGTGCAGGCGACTCGTCCACCACCATGACGGATGCCGCGAGCCCTAAGGCTCCGAATCCGAGAACGACCGCCGAGCCACGGGGGTTCGTCGACCCGACGAGTTCAGCCCACCCCCAGGCAAGAATGAAGCCCGCGAAGACGACGGCGAGGACCACGTAGGTGCGCCCGGCATACCCGGCAATGGACAGGAGCCCGGCACCAGCGAGGGTGGCTTCAACAACCCCGGGACGCACCACCGGCTCCGCCGTAACGATCGCCAGCGGCGGTGAATGGTGTCGGCCACGACGCGTCTCAGCCTTCGCGCCACCGTCCGTCTCCGCCACGGGCGTCATCTTGCCATCACCACCCGCGTCGGGGCTATCACCCCACCCAACACCTCGGAGCGCTCACCCACCCAGCACGCCGGGGCCATCACCCGCCAGCAAACGGCGGCAGAACATCGAGCTGGGCACCGGCCACGAGGACGAAGGTTGCGTCGACTCGCAACCCATCAACGAGCACGGAGCACAATGGGACGATCGGCGCCAAGTCCGGATGTGCGGCGACGGCCGCCGCCAAAACCGCGCCCACCGAGTCAGCCGCGCCCACCGAGTCGGTTGCCCTACCGGTCGCCGTCCCGAGCCGTGAGCCAATCGGCAGCATCTCCTCTCGAACCCCCGCTGCCGCTCTTGCCCCGGCCCAATAGCGCACAGTGACGCTCCCCGCGGCCGCAATCGATGGGTCGCCCGCGTCCTCGGGGCTGTCCGGTGCCTGGTTACCAGGGTGCTGGGAGGTCATCACGACTTATCCTGCCTTGACATGTCTCGTCTGCTGCTGCTGACCAACGCGCTGGCTCCCAGCGCCGAGATCCTGCCTGCCCTGGGCCTGCTCAGCCATCACGTGCGCATTCTCCCAGCCGAAGCTGCGGCCCTCGTCAACGCCCCCGAGGGCGATGCGATCCTCGTCGATTCCCGGCGCGAGTTGGCCGCCGCGAGGTCGCTGTGTCGCATTCTGCGCGCGACCGGAACGTCGATTCCGGTCATTGCGATCCTCACCGAGGGCGGGTTGGCCGGAGTCACTGGGGACTGGGGGGTTGACGAGGTGCTCCTCGACACGGCCGGACCCGCCGAGGTGGAGGCCCGACTACGGCTCTCGGTCGCGCGGCTCGCGGCGATCGACCCGGTCGAGGATGCGCAGATCACCGCCGGCGAGGTGATGATCGACGAAGTGACGTATGTCGCCAAAGTTGGCGGGCGGGCACTCGATCTGACGTACAAGGAATTCGAACTCCTCAAGTACCTCGCGCAACACCCCGGACGAGTCTTCACCCGCGCTCAACTTCTCCAGGAGGTCTGGGGCTACGACTACTACGGCGGCACCCGCACCGTCGATGTCCACATCCGGCGGCTGCGGGCCAAGCTCGGCGGTGAGCACGAGTTACTCATCGGGACGGTGCGCAACGTCGGCTATCGCTTCGTCTCCGAGCCCGTTGGCGCGACCGGTGCCGACGCCTAAATCTCCCGCCGGTATGCCGCGCGTGGCCGCGGTCGAGCACCTCACCTTGGCGGAAGCGGACGAGGTGCGAGCCCTCGCCCGGGCGGCGGCGATGGTCGATGGGGTGGCCCCGCTTTCCGAGCGGTTCCTGGTTGGCCTTGCCGAGGGCGGCGAACACGTGGTGGCGACCGACGCGCAGGGCGGCGTTGCGGCATACGGACGAGTACGTGACGACCGGGTCGCTGAACTCGTCGTTCATCCCTTGGCGCGCCAGCGCGGGTTGGGCACGCGGGTCCTGGCTGCCCTCATCGGCGCCGCGGGGGGCTCGGGCGCATCCGGCGCCGCGGGGGGCTCGCGCGGACCCGGCGGCGCGGCGGTCTCGGGCGTATCCGGCGCCGCAGGAGTCCCAGGAACACCTGGCGACGCTGGGGGAGGCTCCTGGGGGGCGCTGCGGGTGTGGGCGCATGGCGATCTGGCGCCCGCCCGCGCGCTGCTCACCCGGGCCGGGCTGCGCAAGATCCGCGAACTGCACAAGCTGAGCCGACGGCTCACCCCGGCCGACGCGAACCCGACGGAACTCCCCGAGGGATTCGTGGTGCGACCGTTTACGCGCGGACGCGACGAAGCTGCCTGGCTCGCCGTCAACGCCGCCGCCTTTGCCGGTCACCCCGAGCAGGGCGCGGTCACGCGCGCCGACTTCGAGCGCCTCGCAAACCAACCCTGGTTCGACCCGCGCGGGCTGCTCCTCCTCGAAACGACCGGCCCCAACGTGACGCTCGCGGGATCCCATTGGACCAAGCTCGACGGCGAGCCGCAGCGGGTCGCCAGCGACGGTGAAATGGCCGTGGCCGGGGAGGTTTACGTCGTCGCCGTGGCGCCACCATTCCAAGGTCGCGGCCTCGCCGGGCCCCTCACCGCCGCCGGTCTCGCCCACCTCGCCGCGGCTGGCGTGCGCGACGTCGTCCTGTATGTCGATGCCGACAACGTCGCCGCCCGGCGCACCTACGCCCGGGCCGGCTTCGAGAGCATCCTCCTTGACGGGATGTATGCCGCCGCGGGCAATGGCGGCGAGCCGATCACCTGATTGGATGGCACCATGACGTCGCGGCTGCCAGATGCTGAAGCCAACGCTCCTGGAATCGAAGAACTCCTCGACGGCTCCCTCGAGGTTCGCCGGGAGCGACCCCGTGCCGTCCCCCCGCCGCCCCGAGACCAGGCCCCGATGCGGGGACCGAACGGCCGCTTCATCCGCCTGCCCGGCGCCCCAACAAATGAGGATGACCCCGATCTGCCCACCGAACGCTTCCTCGACCGCGAGGTCTCGTGGTTGCAGTTCAACGAGCGGGTGCTGCAACTTGCGCAGGACGTTCACGTCCCCCTCCTCGAGCGGGCCCGTTACCTCGCGATCTTCACCTCGAACCTCGATGAGTTCTTTATGGTTCGGGTGGCCGGCCTGAAGCGACGCATCGCCACGGGCATCGCGGTCCGGTCGGCCTCCGGGCTTGAACCTCGGGAGGTGCTTGAGCAGATTGCGCAGGTCAGTCACGAATTGCTCGACACCCAGGGGAAGATCTTCGACGAGCAGGTGCGTCCCGCGCTCGCCGCCGAGGGCATCTCCATCATCCGGTGGATCGATCTGTCGGCAAACGAGCAGGAACAACTCGGCGCGTATTTCACCGATCGGATCTTCCCGGTCCTGACGCCCTTGGCCGTTGACCCGGCGCACCCGTTCCCTTACATTTCTGGGCTTTCACTCAACCTCGCGGTCGTGCTCGTCAACCCCAAGACCGCGAAGGAGCACTTTGCCCGAGTCAAGGTGCCACCGCTGCTCCCGCGGCTCGTGCGGGTGCCCGGGCCGGGCGGAGTGGTGGGGTCGGACCGCCATACCGTGCGGTTTATCCCCCTTGAAGACCTCATGGCCGCCCATCTGACGCAGCTCTTCCCGGGGATGACGGTGCTCGAGAGCTTCACGTTCCGGGTCACCCGCAACGAGGATCTCGAGGTCGAGGAAGACGATGCGGAGAATCTCCTCACCGCCTTGGAACGGGAACTGACCCGGCGCCGGTTCGGGCCCCCGGTGCGCCTCGAAGTCGAGCGCGACATGGACAAGCGTGTCCTCGACCTACTCGTTCGGGAACTCGGCGTCCACCAGAGCGAGGTGTACCACCTGCCCGAGCCCCTCGACATGCGCAGCATGAACATCATCGCCGACCTCGATCGGTCGGAGCTGCACTTCGAGCACTTTGTCCCCCGAACCAACGCCGATCTCGCGCCCACGGAGTCGGCAAAGGCCCGCGACATCTTCACGGCGATCCGACACCAGGACATCCTGCTGCACCACCCGTATGACAGTTTCTCCACATCCGTGCAGTCCTTTGTTGAGCAGGCGGCGGCCGACCCGGCGGTGCTGGCGATCAAGCAGACGCTCTACCGCACCAGCGGCGACAGCCCGATCGTCGACGCGCTCATCGACGCCGCCGAGGCGGGCAAGCAGGTGCTCGCCGTCGTCGAGATCAAGGCCCGCTTTGACGAGCAGAACAACATCTCGTGGGCGCGCAAGCTGGAGCATGCCGGGGTCCACGTCGTCTATGGCATCGTCGGCCTCAAGACGCACTGCAAGCTCTCGCTCGTCGTGCGCCAGGAACCGGAGGGGCTGCGCCGGTATTGCCACATCGGGACCGGCAACTACAACCCCAAGACGGCGCGGCTCTACGAGGATCTGGGCCTGCTCACCTGCGACGCCCAGGTCGGTCAGGACCTGACCCGACTGTTCAACCAGCTGTCCGGGTTGGCCCCACGGACCAAGTTCAAGCGTCTGCTCGTCGCCCCCCGCACCGTGCGCGCCGGCCTCATCGACCTCATCAAGGCCGAGATCGCCCATCACCAGGCTGGCCGGGGCGGCAGCATCGACTTCAAGGTCAATTCGATCGTTGACGAGCAACTCATCGACGCCCTCTATCACGCCTCCCAGGTGGGGGTTCCGGTCAACGTGTGGGTGCGGGGCACCTGCGCGATCCGGCCCGACATCCCGGGGGTGTCGGACAACATCGAGGTGCGCTCGATCCTGGGCCGGTTCCTCGAACACTCCCGGGTGTTCGCCTTCGGCGGCGGCGGCGACCCCATCGTTTTGATCGGCAGCTCGGACCTCATGCACCGCAACCTCGATCGCCGCGTCGAGGTGCTGGCAAGTCTCGCGGATCCGGGCCACATCGAGGCGGTCCGGGACCTGCTGCGCCGGGGGATGAAGGACGAGTACGCCCACTGGCGCCTGGGGCGCGACGGTCAATGGACTCGCCACCACCTGGACGCCGACGGCAATCCGCGGCGCGACCTGCACACCGCGATGATCGAGCACTACGCCAAGCGCCGTCGCAAGGCGGCCCGATGAGTGACTCGTCATGAGCGCGGTTCCGGCGGCCGGAACAATTCCTTGGCGGGTGCGCGATGGTGAACTCCAGGTTGCGCTCGTGCACCGGCCGCGCTACGACGACTGGTCCTGGCCCAAGGGCAAACTCGATAAGGACGAGGACTGGGCGGCCGCGGCCGCGCGCGAAACCGAGGAAGAAACCGGACACACCGTCCGCCTCGGCGTCCCCCTCCCGTCGTCGTCGTACCCGTTCCTCGACCGCGACGGGTCCATGCAAACGAAGGAGGTCCACTATTGGGCCGCCGAGGTGATCGGGGGCAATGGGAAACTCGTCAACGAGATTGACGAAGTCGCCTGGCTCGGCGTCGGTGAGGCGCACGCCCGCCTGCACTACGCGCGCGACCGGACCCAGCTGCGTGCGGTGGCCGCGTTGCACCATGATGGCAACCTCGAGACCTGGCCATTGGTGATCGTTCGGCACGCGCGGGCGCTGCCTCGCTCAAGCTGGCACAAGGCGGATTGGTTGCGCCCGTTGGACGACCGCGGCCGTGGTCGCGCGGAGCGGATGGTCCCGGTGCTGCGTGCTTATGCCCCGAAACGGTTAGTGACCTCCCCCTCAACGCGCTGCTCACAAACGCTCGCGCCGTATGCCGCGGCCAGCAAGATGCGCTTGCTCGGCAAGCCTGCCCTCTCGGAGGAAGTGTTCGCCGAGGACCCGACGCGGGCGCTGATCCTGCTCGACAAGCTGTTTACGCGCTCCGCGCCGGTGGTGCTGTGTACCCACGGTCCCTTGCTGGGTGGCCTGCTGGAGCGGGTCGCCGCGCGCGTCCCGCCGGGTGTCGGCGCGGCCGAGATGGCGCTTCGCGCGGCGGCGACCGACCGGATGATCAAGGGCGAGATCCTCATCGCGCATGTCCACGGCACGGCAGACGACGCGAAAATCGTTGCCGTGGAACGGCATTACCCCTAGCCGAACCGAGGAACCGCATTACCCCTAGCCGAACCGAGGAACGGCTTCCCCTTAGCCGAACCGACCCGAGATGTAGTCCTCGGTGCGGGTGTCGCGGGGGTTGCTGAAGATGACCGACGTCTTGTCGAACTCGACGAGATGGCCAGTGCGATCACCGTGTCCAGGCGCCGCCTCCGCGGTGAAGAAGGCGGTGCGGTCGGCGACCCGGGCCGCTTGCTGCATGTTGTGGGTGACGATGACGATCGTGTAGTCCGCGCGAAGCTGGATCATCAGGTCCTCGATGCGGGCGGTCGCGATCGGGTCCAGCGCCGAGCACGGCTCATCCATCAAGATGACCTCGGGCCGGACCGCGATGGTGCGCGCGATGCACAACCGCTGCTGCTGCCCGCCAGACAGGCCGTAGGCCGATTGCTTGAGCTTGTCCTTCACTTCATCCCACAGGGCCGCCCCGCGCAGGCTTTGCTCGACAAGGTCGTCCATGCTCTCGACCTTCATGCCGGTCACCCGGGGGCCGTAGGCGATGTTGTCGTAGATCGACTTCGGGAAAGGATTGGGCTTCTGGAACACCATGCCGATGCGGCGCCGAACCTCGATGGCGTCGACATCCTTGCCGTAGATGTCGATGCCATGGAAGGCCACCGTTCCGGTGATGCTCGTGCCGGGGATGAGGTCGTTCATCCGGTTGAGCGCCCGCAGGATCGTGGACTTGCCGCAGCCCGATGGCCCGATCAGTGCGGTGATCTCGTTCTCGGCGATCGGCATCGTGCAGTCGTTGACTGCCCGGAAGCTGCCGTAGAACACGCTGACGTCCGTGCAGGTCATCACGGTGGGTGGGTTGTCGGTGAGGTGTTCGAGGCGTTCGTGTGAGCCTTCCACGTTGATGGACGGCGTCGGGGTGGCCAGGGCCGAGACCGGCGTGATGTCGGCAGGCGGCTCGACGGAAGTGCTACCGGATCGCATGAAGGGAACTCCTCGTGAAGACAGGGGGGTGAGGTCCGGGGTGGGCAACGAGATCACCGCTGGGCCGAGAACTTATTGCGGATGACGATGGCGAGGGCATTCATGGCGAGGAGCAGCCCGAGGAGCACGATGCTCGCCGCGGCCGCGAGTTCCCGAAACGCCACTTGTGGCCGACCGGCCCAGTCGAAGATCTGGATGGGCATCGTTGTGAACCCACTGAGCAACCCGTTGGGATCGAACCGAACGAAGACGAGGCCACCGAGCAGAAGCAACGGCGCCGCTTCACCGATCGCCCTCGACAGGGCCAAGATCGTGCCGGTCGCCACCCCGGGGATGGCGGCCGGGAGGGTTTGGCGCAGGAGCGTCTGCATGGGGCTTGCACCAAGCGCCAAGGACCCTTGCCGGATCTCGCGGGGAACGGCGCGCAAGGCCTCCCGGGTGGAGACGATGATCACCGGGAGGATGAGGAGCGCGAGAGCGATTGCCCCGGCCAGCACGGTGTTGCGGGGCAACCCAATGAGGACGGCGAACCCCGAGGCGAGCATCCCGTAGATGATGGCCGGGACCGCGGCGAGGTTTTGCACGTTCAATTCGACGAGCTGGGCGAACCGGCTTTCGCGGGAGGCGAATTCCTCCAGGTAGGAGGCGGCCGCCACGCCGAGGGGGATGGCGAGCGCGGCCGTTGTCGAGATCACCATGAGGGAGCCGAGAATCGCCGCGCGAGCCCCGGCCTGCGCGGGGCGCAACTGGGACGTGAAGTTCGTGAACAGCATCGAGTCGAGTCGGCCGCTGCCCTCCATCAGGGTGTTGAAGAGCAACACACACAGGGCGAGGATGCCGAACGCGAGGCAGCCCCACAGCAGGGCCAAGAACACCAGCGACTTCGCGTCCCGGTCCCCGTTGGACGCGGCGACGAGCCGCGTGACGGGTGGGCGGTCCAGGGTGGATGTGGACATCTCAGTACACCTCGCGGAAGCGGTTGACCAAGCGAATGCTGATCATGTTGATGATCAGCGTGAGGATGAAGAGCATCAGGCCGACGGCAAAGAGGGTGTTGTAGGCCAGGGTCCCTTGGACGCTCTCCCCCATCGCCGTGGCGGCGATGAACCCGGTCATCGTTTGGCCCTCCTGCGTCGCGGAGGAAACCATCTGCGCTTGGCCCCCGGAGGCCATCGCGACGATCATCGTTTCGCCCACGGCCCGGCTGAGGGCCAACACGAGGGAGGCGGCAATACCCGAGACGGCGGCCGGAAAGACGACGCGCAGCACGGTGCGCATCCGGTTGGCGCCCAGCCCGTATGACGCCTCGCGCAAGGACCGCGGGACGGCCGACATTGCGTCCTCGGCCAGCGACGCAACCGTGGGGATGATCATCACCCCGAGAACAAGGCCGGCCGCCAGCACGGAGAACGTCCCGATGTTGATGCCGAACCAGCCGCGAAGCACCACCGGCCCGACAAAGGCGACGGCGAACAACCCATACACAACGGACGGCACCCCGGCGAGCAACTCCAGCACCGGTTTGAGGATCTTGCGGGTGCGCGGTGTGGCGTATTCGGAGAGAAATACTGCCGCACCCAAGCCCACCGGGACGGAGACGGCGAGCGCGATGAACGTCGTCCACATCGTCCCGGTGATCAGGGGGAGCACGCCGTATTGCCTATCCGCGAAGCGCGGGGTCCACGACGTTCCGGTGACGAAGTCCACGATGGAGACCTCTTGGAAGAACCGAATCGCCGGAAAGATCAGGGAGATGACGATCCCGATCGTCGTGATGATTGACACTGCTGCCGACCCGACCAAGGTGGCGTAGAGAAACTTCTCGAGGTACCGCGGCTTCGTGGAGCGAAGCGATACCGGCGGGCGCGCGCCCCCCCGCTCTGGGGGGGCG
Source organism: uncultured Intrasporangiaceae bacterium (assembly GCA_964483685.1). Classification (GTDB taxonomy): domain Bacteria; phylum Actinomycetota; class Actinomycetes; order Actinomycetales; family Dermatophilaceae; genus Nostocoides_A. Next base: position 9,335 of record CAZACX010000020.1, on the reverse strand, counting down.
GCGCCGCGTGCAGGGTCAGACACCGTAGTGCTCCGCTCTCAGGAGATCGTCTAGCCGAGTGCTGCGATTTCCGAGGTGGCCTTCGCCTTCTGCTCCTCGCTGAGCGCGATGAACTTCGCGGCCTCAGCGATCGAGGCATCGTTGGTGACGAAGTAGGTGACGAACCCCTTCACCTCGGGCTTGGCCCACGACTTCTTGTCGACGTAGATGTACAGCGGCCGAGATAGCGGCGCGTACGAACCGTCGCGGGCTGCGTCCGAGCTCGGGGCAACACAGCCGGATCCATTGTCGATCTCGACCGCCTTGAGCTTGTCGGCGTTCTCTTCAAAGTAGGTGTAGCCAAAGTAGCCGAGCGCGTTGGCTTCGCCGCTGACGCCCTGGACGATGACGTTGTCGTCTTCAGAGGAGCTGTAGTCCGAACGGGATGCACCCTCTTCGCCGGTGATCGCGCCGGTGAAGTAGTCGAACGTGCCGGAGTCGGTGCCCGGGCCGTAGAGCTTGATCGGCTCCGTTGGGAAGCTCGCGTTGACCTGGTTCCACGTCTTCACCTTGTCGGTGGCGGCCGGTTCCCACAGGGTCTTGAGCTCACCGGTGGTCAGGCAGGTCAAGAAGGCGTTGTCCTTGTTGGTGACCACGGTCAACGCGTCGTTCGCGACGATGATCTCTTGGTATTCGATGCCGTTGGTCTTGCACAGCGCGATCTCTTCGTCCTTGATGGGCCGCGAGGCGTTGGAGATGGCCGTCTGGCCGGCGCAGAACTTCTTGAACCCGCCGCCGGTCCCGGAAACGCCCACGGTGACGTTGACGCCGGAGTTTTCCTCCATGAACAGTTCCGCGGCTGCCGAGGCGAGCGGCCCAACCGTGCTCGAACCGTCGGTGATGATGGACCCGGTGAGCGCCGCCGAGCTAGAGCCGGAGCCGGAGCCGGAGCCGGAGCCGGAGGTCGACGTCGAGGTCGTGTCGGTGGACGATTGCCCGCCGCACGCGCCGAGGGCCAGTGTTCCAACGAAGGCCAGGCCTGCGGCCCGACCGATGCGCGTCGAGGTCATGTGAAGTGTTGCCTTCCGGTCGCGGGGCTCGCCGGTCGGCGGGCCCGTCGCGTCGAAAGCTAGGCGCCGCTGGTGTCCAGGCCGGACCGGCAACCTGAACGGAAGGTGAACAGCATCCGAGCGTTTTGGGGGTCCACCTCAATTCGTCAGCGAGAGCAGGTATGCCGCGGCCGCTGCAGCCCCCGCTGCCGCCGGCAGGGTGAGCACCCAGGCCACGCCGATATCGCGGACAACGGCCCAGCGCACAACCCGCCAGCCCCTCGTCGTGCCCGCACCGAGGATCGTCGAGGCGATCACATGGGTCGTGGAAATGGGCGCCCGAAGCGCGGTCGCGGCATACAGGATCACCGCGGCGGTGACCTCGGCGGCAAAGCCATGTGCGGGGGTGAGATCGATGATCCGCCGGCCGAGGGTGCGCATGATTCGCCACCCACCGGCATACGTCCCGGCGCTGAGGACGACCGCGCTCACGCCGAGCACCCACAGCGGAACGTTCGTCGTGTCCGCATCGTGGTACCCGCCGACCGTCAAGGCGAGGACGACGACACCGGCGGTCTTCGCGGCATCCTGCATGCCGTGTCCGAACGCCATGGCGGCGGCGGAAACCGTCTGGGCCAACCGGAATTGTCCGGACACCCGACCTGGTTCGGCGTTGCGGAAGAGCCAGAGGATCGACGTCATCGCGAGGTAGCCGAACACGAGGCCGACGATCGGCGACAGGAGCATCGGGAGCACGATGCGTTCGATGACCACGTCCCAATGGACGCTCGCTCCGGTGGCAAGTGCCGCGCCACCAAGGCCACCGATGAGGGCGTGACTGGAGGACGAGGGCAGGCCCTTCCACCAGGTCAGCAGGTTCCAGCTGATCGCCCCGAGGAGCCCTGCGGCGCAGACGATGAGGCCGCGATCGCCCTGGGGCGCCGCGATGATCCCGCTGCCGATGGTTTCGGCCACGTTGGTTCCAAAGAAGGCGCCGACGAGGTTGGCCGCGGCAGCCAACGTCACCGCGACCCGGGGGGTGAGCGTGCGGGTGGTCACTGAGGTGGCGATCGCGTTGGCGGAGTCGTGGAACCCGTTGGTGTAGGTGAAGCCCAGGGCGAGGGCGATCACCAGGGCCACCGAGAGCCAGTCCACGGGCCCCTCAGCCCTCTTTCAGGGAGATGCTCTCGACGACGTGGGCTACTCGCTCGAAGGCGTTCGCGCAGGCTTCGAGCTCGTCGACAACATGCTTGAGCTTGAGGATCCCGACGAGGTTGGTGCTCGACTCGTCGAGGATCTCCTCGAGGAGCGCACGGTGCCGCCGGTTTGCCTCGTTCTCGAGGCGATTGACCTCGACGAGGTAGTCGCCGAGCTGCCGCGTGGCGCGCAGGGCGGGTATCGCCTCGGCGGTCAGCTCCGCCATCCGGGCCACCGCACTCACCTGGCCGGCCAGACCATCGGGGAGGGCGACGAGGCGGTACCGGACGACGAGATCGACGGCCGACTCCATCAGGTCCATGCAGTCGTCAAGGGCGGCCGCGAGCGCGTAGATGTCGCCGCGGTCGAAGGGCGTGAAGAAGGCCGTGCCGATCCGCGCGACGAGGCGATGCGTGGCCTCATCGGCCTGCTGCTCAATGTCGCGCATCCGCTCGGCGACTCGCGTGCGGTCCTCGATGTCCGCCCCGAGCAACTCGGTCAGCCCGTCGGCGCCCTCGATGAGCAGCGCCGCGCTCGCCCCGAGCAACTCAAAGAAGGTCGCGTCGCTCGGCGTCAGACGGAATCCCACTGCGGCAGTCTCTAGGACGGGCCTGAGCATGGCAAAGTCACGGCCCGTGGCGTGTCCCGCGCGGCCCGCTCGAGGAAGGCGTCGTCCACCGCTGTTGTGGCGTCACCGGTTGTCACCCTGAGCCGGACATGCCAGGTTTCGGGCGATCCTTTGACTGTCTGCCGGACAGTTAAGGGTTCCTTCCTGCTCAGATCAGCGTTGGCGGCGCCCAATTCGATCTGAGTAGGAGTCCAGGGCGTCGAGCACGTTCTGTGCGCGCCAGGTCATGTTGCGAGACTTGTAATCCTGATGGGAGGTCAGGATTCCGCGCTGCACCAAGGCGTCGATGTGTCGGTGCTCGTTCTTGTCGACCCCCAGAACCTCCCGGGCCTGAGCCGCCGCGATCACTGGGTAGCGCAGGAGCCCGTCCGCCAATCGGCGAGCACCCGCATCGCTTCGCAGGCCCGCCAGAGACTCATCCCACTCAGTTCGGACCCGGTGCAGGTCCGCCACCAAGGCCCGCCCGTTGGCGACCCCGGCCAGAGATGCGCGCGCGACGCACGAGATGATCGCCTCGACATCGCCCTCCCGGTAGGCGGTGAGGGCATCGAAGTACCCCTGTTTGTCCGCCAAGATCCCGGAGCTGATCGGGACCAAAATGTGCTTCGCGATCCTCTTACTCCGAAGCATCGCGTGGAGGAGCGTCCTGCCGGTACGACCGTTGCCGTCTGGGAACGGGTGGATCGTCTCGAACTGTGCATGAGCGACAGCGGCCTGAGACAAGGCCGGTAAGTCGTCGCGCTTCATGAACTGGACGAGGTCAGTGATGGCGCCAGGCACCCGGAGTGCGACCGGCGGAACGAAGTCAGCGTGGTGTGGCGAACCGGCTCCCATCCGCGCCTTCCCACCAATCCAGACCTGGTCGTCACGCCATCGGCCGGCGATCCCTGGGTCGGACGGACGCATCAGGGCGTCATGCATTTCGAGGATCGCCTCCTCGTCGAGAGTGTCGGCCAAGGCCAGAGCTGCGGACATCGCGCGGACGTTCGCCACCACCAACTCGGCATTCGCGCTGCCGACACCGTTCACCTCCGCCTCGGCAATCTTGCGGGCGGACGCCGACAGTTGCTCAATCCGTGAGCTCGAAGCGGCCTCGCTACTGAGCAGGATCGCCGCGTAGGGGGAGATCATGTGTCCTAGTTCGGCGTCGAACCCGGCGATCTCAGTCGCGGCCTCCTCGGCTTCAGCAGCTACGGACCCGGACAGCCGGAGATCGAGGTCTCGGATGCTGGCGGGGATGCTCGCTCGGTATGGCCGCCCGAAATCAATGCGGTCCTGACGTGGGCTTCCCGTCGTCGGGTGGACGTCCCACGGAACTTCTTCGTACTCCAAGCGGGGTGTGGAAGTGAGGCTCACGTCCACATCATACCCTCACTTATCCGACAACTGAGGGTATGGCGGCCATCCACCCCAGCTGCCATGAAGACACCCTCTCGGACCCCTAGGCCAGGCCAGACGGCCGACCGGTCTGGTGGGTCTTCCGGCCTAAGTGTTGGGTGAGCGCGACGCACTGTGGCTGAGGAGGTTGGGGGTCGAGGGCCCAGGAGCAGCCCGAAGGTTTGGCCTCCCTCTAGGCTTCCAATGCCGCCGTCGTCGCGCGCCACGGCCGCACCAATAGGCGTACTGAACTGGGGAAACGTCGGGTGGGCCCCGCGGGGCTCGAACCCGCAACCTACGGATTAAAAGTCCGCAGCTCTACCATTGAGCTAGAGGCCCGCGCCAAGGTTGGGCGCGCCGCGACGATCACTGCGAGGTGCGCCGCGACAACGAGATTACGGCACCTGAGGCGCGTCGTGGAAACTCGTCCCGCTCAGCGCCGGGTGCCAACTCCCACCACAAACCCAACGCGCAGCCGCCCGCGGCGGGCGCGCACGGGGAACGCACGGGGAACGCACAGGGTCACCCCCTACGTTGGCCGGTCATGAGCACCCTTACCTGCCCCAAGTGCGGCAACGAGATGCGCTCCTACGAGCGCAACCGCGTCCTCGTCGACCAATGCACCGGCTGCGGGGGCCTCTTCCTCGACCGCGGGGAACTCGAAGGCCTTATCGCGGCCGAGACGGCCTGGCACCAGCGCGGCCCCGGCGACCCAAATGCCGCAGCCGCGGCATACCCAGGCGCAACCGCGGCATACCCAGGTGCGGAGGCGGCATACCCAGGTGGGAGGCCCGCGTACCAGGGCATCCAAGACGCGGGCGCCCGCCCAGGGGCAGCCAGTCACGTCGACCCCTATGGTCAGCCGCCGGTGCAACGGCATGCCCAGGCGCCGTATTACGCGACGTCGAAGGGCTACAAGCGACACAAGCGCCGCTCGTTCCTCTCGGATCTCTTTGACGACTGACCCGCTGAGGCACCCCGCTGAGGCACACTGGCCCGGTGAGCATGCCTCCCGGCCGCGACCGCCCACGCCGGCCCGCGCACTTTGGCCTCGACGCGATGGAGGCGCACGGCGGCGCCCTGCCCGGCCCCGGCGAGATGACGGAAGTGGCCCACGCAAGCGCCGCCGTCGTCGTGGGGGTCGGCCGGGCCGCGCGCGACCCCGAGGTGACCGCACGCCTCGTGGCCCTCGTCGATGACCTCGGCCTCGACACCATCGCCGCCCTCTGGGCCGGGCGCCCCGCCCGCAGCCTCCCCGGCGCCCTCTGGCGCCTCTATGCCCTCCGCGAATGGGTGCGCCGCTCCCCGCGAACGGCAAGTCGAGAGTATGCCGCGGGGATGCGCGCCGCCCCCGTCCAGCACGTCGTCGCCGGGCCCCACGAGCCACCCGGCCCGGACGAGCTACTCGCCTTAGCGGACGCCATCCTCGGCGGCGTTTACGAAGGCGACCTCGCCGTCGCCCTGTACCGGGCCGCCGCCTTCTGCCGGGTCATTTCGGCCGGGCGGGCCTCCCTCGCCACCGATCTCGCCATCGACGACACCGCCGCGCGCGAGGACACCACCTCCGCCGCGACCATGCTCACAACAGCGTCGGATCTGGACGCCGCCGGGCACGCCTGGCGCGCTGGCATCCTCGCGTAAGAGATGACCGAGCGGCTCGCGGCTTAGGCGCCAAGGGCTGTCCTCCGTTAGGGTTCCCACTGCGTCGGGTCGCGGCAGCCCCGGGTCCCAATTAATAGCCGCTCCGAGCGGCCACGCGCCGTGAGGCGCTCCCGGCCCGACGCACCCCCAACCTACTGAGCATTCGCGAGGACACCGGCATGAAGACCTTTGCGCGCGCAGGCGCGACCATTGCCACTGGAGCAGCCCTGGTGATCATGGGATTAGGGCCCGTGCTCGCCGCCGACGCGGCCGCGCCGACGACGAGACCCACCACCAGCAGTGTGAGCGCCAAGGCGGTTGAGGTGCGCACTGGCGGGTCCACCACCAAGGCCACTCCAGGAATTGTCACGGTCATGTGGGGCCGTTCCAACTGGTCGGTGGCCACCGGATCGGGTTGCCAATTCACCCCCCCGGGCTCCCGCAACCTCGAACAAAACCTCATCGACCTTCGCTCCCGCGGCCTCAAAGCCTCAGGCGGTGTGGTCCTCAACCGAACGGCCGCGACCGCCCGCACCTGCGTGAGCGACATGATGACGCAGTCGTCATGGGCAGATCTGGCTCGGTTACGTGACGCCTACGGATTCAGCGTCAATTCGCAGGGCGCGACCTACGCCGATATGACCGCCATGAAGACCGATGCGCAGCGGTTCACCGAGAGCGGCGCGACTCTGCCAGTGTTCAAGATTCGCGGATTCACCCGGGCGTGGGGTGCGTTTAACTACCCAAATAACAAGATCAACGCGGCCGCAGCCGCCGTGGTGGCCAAGAGCTTCGCGTTCGAGCGGCAATACGGGACGGTCGTCAACCAGCGCGCCGACGTAATGACGTACCCGTATCTCATGCGCACGCTGTCGGTCATGGGCGGGCGCTGCAACAACGCGGCCCTTCCTTGCTATCGGATGCCGGTGTCTAATGACCGCCGCACGTCGGACCCCAGTCGGATCGCCACCTTTCTCAGCCCGAAGGCAGACGAGTGGGCCGTCGTCCAGTTCTACCGTTTGGTCGAAGGCAAATACGGCACGATGGGCTCCGGCCTTGGCTGGGACTGCTCCAGCTCCGACTGGCGCAATCGCTGGACGAACCACCCGGAGATCTACTGCCGCAACAACTTCCTGGCTGCCCTCGACCTACGAGCCAGCGGGACCACCAACCTCGATCCGGCCGGTGTTGCCCTCCTTTGGGGACGCACCCCGCGCTGATGGCGCGTGAGTGAGGCCGCTCAGCCGCCGAGGAGTTGCGAAATCGCGTGGATGACGACGCCGGCGAGTGCCCCGACGATCGTGCCGTTAATTCGGATGAACTGCAGGTCGCGCCCGACGAACAGCTCAATCCGTTCGGAGGCCTCGTCAGCGTCCCAACGGTCTACGGTGTGCGAGATGACGGCAGCCAACTCGTCGCCATACGTGTTGACAAAGAAGCTGACCATGTCCCCGAGGTGACTCTCCAACCGGGCCCGCTGCTCGTGATCGGTCAACAACACCGTGCTGGCTTCGGTCAGCCACGTGTCACCGCGCTGCCACAACGTTGACTCCTGGTCGTCGATCGCCGTGAGGAGGGAGGCGCGCAGCGACTGCCAGAGGGAGACGACGGTTTCTCCTACCTGCGGGTGTTCGAGCACCCTGACCTTCAGAGCCTCCGCCCGAGCCTGGACGTCGACGTCATGGCGCAAGTCTTCGGCGAGTTTGGCGAGGAGATGGTCCAGCGCGACCCGGGCCCGATGGTCCGGCGAGCCACGCATGTCACGTAGCCAGGCGAGGGCCTGCTGGTAGGTCCAGTTGATGACCCGGTCATCAACAAACGGCGGCGTCCACCAGGGCGCCCGTTCGCCGAGGAGGCCCGTGAAGACCGTCGGATTAGCGACCAGCCAGTCGTGGACCTCGCTCAACCCGAGATCGACGAGGCCATGATGGGCACCGTCCTCGATGATGCCCGCGAGGAAGGACCCGACGATCGGGCTCACCGGCTCCTGGACGAGGCGCGGCATCATCACGTTTTCGACGAAGTCGCGGACATCGTCGTCGCGCAACCGCCCCAGCCCCGCCCGGGACACCCGGGTGATCTCGACAAGGGCGCGGCGGCGGTGGTCCGCCGATTGCAGCCATTCGCCGAGCCGGATCCCGACCTGGGCCGCCGCGAGCCGCTCGCGCGCGATCTCCTCGGTGAGGAAGTTGTCGCCGACGAACTCCTCCAGACTGCGCCCCAGCTCGTCCTTGCGTTTCTTGACCAACGCCGTATGCGGTATCGGCAAGCCGAGCGGGTGCTTGAACAATGCGGTCACGGCGAACCAGTCGGCCAGGGCCCCCACCATGGCTGCCTCGGACGCCGTGTGGACGTAGCCCAGCCATCCCGTCGCCTGGCCGTTCGTCAACACGAAGACGAGGAAGGCGACACCGAGCAGCGACGTTGCGACAATCCGCATCCGGCGCAAACCGGCGCGTCGGGCCGCATCCGCTGGGCTCTGCGACATGAAGGCCACGGCCCCATCCTTCCCGATGCCGGACTCGATGACGATGCCGGACTCGATGACACCGGCACCTTGCCAACTGTGCAGACCGACGGAAGATTCCCCCGGATCGGTGGCGGCATAGGCTGACGCGATGACCGAACTGGAGCGCTATGTCGCTGCGTGGCGGGGCACCGCCGACGAGCTGACCGTGCTGCTTGGCACCTTGGCCGAGGCAGACTGGGCCAAGCCCACTGATTGCCCCGGCTGGAGTGTCGCCGACGTCGTCGCCCACCTCGCAGCCCTCGAAACCGAACTCGCCACCGGCATCGGGCCGCGCACCATCGCCCCGCTGGAGGGTCGCGAACTCGGTGCGTCGTGGACGGAGGCCGGCGTCGCCGAACGCCGCGGCCGGACCCCCGAGTCCCTGCTCGAGGAGCTTCGTCACGGCATCGCCGCCCGGGCCGAACAGCTCGCCGCGGACCCGCCCACCAACCCGCTGGCACGCGCACCGCATACCCCTGCTGGTTTGCCGTGGGACAACCGCACCCTGCTCCGCAATCGGGTCGTCGACATGTGGGTTCATGAGCAGGACATTCGACGTGCGATCGGGCAACCGGGTGGCATGGACTCCCTCGCGGCCCGGCTCGTCGCCGACGTCTTCCAAGCCGCGTGGCCGTTCATCTTGGCCAAGAAAGTCGGCGCGCCGGCGGGGACGACCCTCGCGTTGACTGTCGCCGGGACTCGCGCCGACTACGTCGTCGGCGCCGATGGGCGGGGCGCCGTGGCCGAGGTCCCCGTCGCGGACCCGACGGTGGCGCTGTCGATGACCCGCGAAGCCCTCACGGTGCTCGGGGCCGGCCGCCGCACACCCGCGCAGGTCGCCGTCGACATTGGGGGGGACCCGGATCTCGCCGCCCGACTCCTCGCCGCCGCCGCCATCACCCCTTAGACCCCACTCCCCGACGAGGACTTCCTCCGATGCGCTTTCTCCCCGGCA
>CAZACX010000019.1:40900-45717 GCA_964483685.1 uncultured Intrasporangiaceae bacterium | reverse complement strand
GGGAGGTGGGTGAGGTCAACCCAGACCGGCCCGCGTGGGGGTGCCCTCCCCCTGGGTCTGCGCCTTGAGGCCAGAGTCTGCGCCTTGAGACCAGCGACGTGCTCGGAAGAGCCGGTCAGCGACCCGTGAACGTGGCCTTCCCAGGACCGTTCTCGACAAACGAGGTCATCCCCGCGACGCGGTCCTCCGTGGCGAACAGCGCACTGAAGAGCATCCGCTCGATGTCCAAACCGGTCTGCAGATCAACCTCGAGGCCACGATCGATGGCGTCCTTGGCGGCCCGCAGCGCCACCGCGGGGCCGCCCACGTAGCGCGCCATCTGGGCGCGCGCAGCGGCATACACCTGATCGCGCGGAACGAGCGCATCGACGAGCCCTATTGCCAGCGCCTCCTCGGCCTTGACAAAGCGACCACTGAAAACGAGGTCCTTGGCCTTTGCCGGGCCGATGAGCCGCGCGAGCCGCTGGGTGCCACCCGCCCCCGGAATGATGCCGAGTTGTATCTCCGGCTGCCCGAGCACGGCATTGTCCGCGGCGAGGCGGAAGTCGCAGGCGAGCGCGACTTCGCAGCCGCCACCGAGCGCATAACCGGTGATCGCCGCAAGCGTCGGTTTCGGCACCGCCGCCAACGCCTTGGTGAAGTCCTGGAGACCGACCGAGGCGACGACCATGTCGGTGTAGCTCATCGCCTGCATCTGCTTGATGTCGGCGCCCGCCGCGAACACCTTCTCGCCGCCGTAGACGATCACCGCGGCAACATCGGCGCGCAGGCTCGCTTCCATCGCGGCCGCGTGGAGTTCCTGTTGGACCTGCTGGTTGAGCGCGTTCATCGGCGGCCGGTCAAGCCGGATGGTGCCGATGCCGTCTTCTACCTCGAGTCGGACGAATTCGCCCATCACGCACCTGGCCCGGCGCCGTTGAGCCCGAAAGCAGCCCCGGCGCCGCCCCCGGGGCCATCCCCGGACGCAGGGCCATCCCCCGACGCGGGGCCATCCCCGGACGCGGGGCCACCCGGGAGACCCGGCACCTCCCCGAAGGCGCGCTGATGCCACAACGCGACCGAGTGCAGGACAAGCGGGATGATCACGCCAAAGAGGCTGCGCAGGTCCGCGCCTTGCGGCAGAAGGTGCTCGGAAGTCACCAACAAGGTGTCTTCGGCCATCGCCGTCTTGATCATGTTGAACGCAATGTTGACGTCATTGCAGATCTCGAGCCGCTCGGCGCGGTCCGTCGGCACCGGCTCCTGCAGCCGCCACTGACCAAAGACCCGCAGGATCTGGGCGTCCTCGTTCGCGGCGCGGATGAAGAGCTGCTGTTCCTGGAACGTGAACGTCACGTCACCGTCGGCATCAATGGAGGGGTCAAGCTCGAGCTCGGTCAGGGCTGCCATGACGCGCTCGATCAGCGGGGCCTCCGGCAGAGGTGGGGCGTCACCAAGGGGAGGCAGGTTGGGGATGGCTGCGGGATCGGTCATCCCCCCAACTTACCCACTCCCGCACCGCCGTGGCCTACTGCCTAGTCTTACCGCCATGTCGATGCCCACCGGTGAACTCGCCACGCCACCCGGCCTGACGCTGCGCCCCGGCGGAGCCGACTTCGCCGTCTACTGCGGCCACGCCGACGCGGTGCGGGTGAGCGTGTTCGACGCCGACGACTCGGCTGGCCGAACCGAGCGGACCCTGCCGCTTTCCCGGCACGCGAGCGGCTGGTGGAGCGCCTTCCTCCCCGGGATCAAGCCCGGCCAACGGTATGGCGTGCGCGCGGACGGGCCGTGGGACCCGATCGCCGGCCACCGCTACGACTCGAGCGCGCTCCTTCTCGACCCCTATGCGCGCGCCATCGACGCGCATGGGCTGGGCGTTATCGTCGCGGACGGATTCGATTGGGGCGAGGACCGTCACCCGCGCAACGCCTGGGCGGACACGGTGATTTATGAGGCGCACGTGCGCTCGCTCACGATGCTCCACCCGGACATCCCCGAGCCGCTGCGCGGGACGTATGCCGCGCTCGCCCACCCCGCGATCATCGACTACCTCCACCGGTTGGGTGTCACAGCAATCGAGTTGTTGCCGATCCACGCGATGAAGAGCGAAGACCGACTCCTCGCGCGCCGAATGCGCAACCACTGGGGCTACAACACGTTGGGCTTCTTTGCCCCCGAGCCCTGGTATGCCGCGGCAACCGACCCCCAGGGCGTTCTCGACGAGTTCAAGGGGATGGTCAAGGCGCTCCATCGCGCCAACATCGAAGTCATCCTCGACGTTGTCTACAACCACACCGCCGAGCAGGAATCCGTCGACGGTCGCACCCTGTCGTGGCGGGGACTCGATAACGCCGCGTACTACCGGCTGGATGGTCGCGGGCACGATATCGACGTCACCGGGTGCGGCAACACCCTTGACGTCGGTCGGGACATCAGCCGCCAGCAGGTGCTCGACTCGCTGCGGTACTGGGTCCAGGACTGCCACATCGACGGCTTCCGGTTCGACCTCGCGGTGACGCTGGGCCGTGGGCGCACCAACCACTACGACCCTCACCATCCGCTCCTGATGGCCCTGCGCACCGACCCGGCGTTCGCGCATACCAAGCTCATCGCCGAGCCGTGGGACATTGGCCCCGATGGGTGGCGCACCGGCCAATTCCCGGCCCCGTTCGCGGAGTGGAATGACCGGTTCCGCGACGACGTACGCACCTTCTGGTTGACCGACACCGCCCGTCAGCACGCGCCAGGTCCCGTGCATGGGGTGCGCGAGCTCGCCACCCGACTGGCCGGGTCGGAGGACCTTTTTGGTGCCCCCGGTCGAGGCCCGCTGGCCTCAATCAATTTCGTTGCCGCCCATGATGGTTTCACCACCTTCGACCTCACCTCGTACAACGAGAAGCACAACGAGGCCAACGGCGAAGGCAACCGCGACGGGTCGGCACACAACCGTTCGTGGAACCACGGTGTCGAGGGGCCGAGCGACGATCCGAGTGTGCTCCGGGCCCGAGTCGCCTCGACCCGGAATCTCCTCGCGACCTTGTTGCTGTCCACCGGCACGCCCATGGTCAATGCGGGCGACGAGTTTGGCCGCACCCAGGACGGCAACAACAACCCCTACTGCCAGGACAACGAGCTGACCTGGTTCGACTGGGACCTCGCTCCGTGGCAGGAAGAGCTCACCGAAACGTTCGCCTACCTGAGCGCCCTGCGACGCCAATACCCGGTGTTGCGTCAGCACCGGTTCTTCTCCAACCGGGAGGCCAACCCGGACGACTCCCCCGACCTCGGCTGGTTCGATGCCGACGGGGCACCGATGACGGTTGCGGTGTGGAACAACGCCGAGCAGCGCACCCTCCAGGTCTATTTCAACGGGGCCTTCCTGGGCCACCACAGCGTGCTGCTCGTCATTCACGGTGGCCTCGATCGCACCACCGTGGAGTTGCCGCGCCTGCCCGGCACCGTCGGCTATCGCCTGTTGTGGGACTCGGCCGATGCCGTTCCGGCCGGACCTGGGCCACGTCGCGAGCCGGGCACTGCCGCCGTGTCCGCGTGCAGCATCCAGGTCTTCGAGGTCGACGACCGGGACTGACGTTCGCCGCTCGACGGGCGGCGCCAGGCACCCGGGAGGCGCGCCGGGCACACCTGCGCACACCTGCGCAGGCTTGACCGCGCGCCACCGTCATGGGCGCCCTCGGCAAGGGGATAGCGTCATCCCCGTGACCCGCGTGAGCCCGCCCACCGCCGCCACCCCCCCTCGGACGCCCGCCACGGCCCCGCCTCGGTCGACGCCCCCGCAAATCCCGGTCAGGCGCATCCCCGTTCAGGGCGTCACCCCGGTGATTGACAACGGGGACCGCCCGGCGAAATCCGTCGTCCACGAAACCTTCCCGGTCACCGCAACGGTGTTCCGGGAGGGGCATGACGCGGTGAACGCCACGGTCGTGCTCACCGACCCGGACGGCCATGCCGAACCCATCCCGATGGCCTGCGTCAACCCCGGCCTCAACTTGTGGCACGCCGACGTCACCGCCGACCGCGTCGGACTATGGCACTACCGCGTCGAGGGTTGGGGGGACCCGTTCGCCACGTGGGAGCACGACGCGACGATCAAGGTCGCCGCCGGCGTCGACACCGAGTTGATGCTGGCCGAGGGCGTTCTGCTCCTCGAGCGAGCGGCCAGTCAACCAGGTCGCAGCAGCGCCGGTCGGCTCATCCTTGATGATGCCCGCGCCGGGCTCGCCGACACCGGCGAACCAGCACTGGTGCGCCTCGAAGCCGGAACCGCGCACGAAGTCCGCGACGAGATGGCCCGGCTTCCGCTGCGCGACTACGTGAGTCCAGGAACGGACTACCCCCTCCTCGTCGAACGCGAGCGCGCTCTCTTCGGGGCGTGGTACGAGATCTTCCCGCGGTCCGAGGGCGCCTACCACGACGCCGTCGCCGAACAATGGGTGTCCGGGACCTTCAAGACCGCGGCCAAACGACTACCCGCCATTGCCGCCATGGGCTTCGACGTCGTCTACCTCACCCCGATCCACCCCATCGGCGCCGCCGCCCGCAAGGGCCCCAACAACACCCTCAACGCCGGACCCCACGATCCCGGCAGTCCCTACGCCATCGGGTCAGCCGACGGCGGGCACGACGCCATCCACCCCGACCTGGGCACCTTCGACGACTTCGACGACTTCGTCGCGGAGACGGCGCGGCTCGGGATGGAGGTCGCCCTTGACATCGCCCTCCAATGCAGCCCCGACCATCCCTACGTCACCGCGCACCCGGAGTGGTTCACGACGCGCGCCGACGGCACCATCGCTTTTGCCGAGAACCCGCCGAAG
>CAZACX010000019.1:25346-40890 GCA_964483685.1 uncultured Intrasporangiaceae bacterium | reverse complement strand
GGGGTCGTTATCGAAGAAGTACCAGGACATCTACCCGCTCAACTTCGATAACGACCCCCCCGGGGCCTACGCCGAGATGCGCCGGATGATCCAAGTGTGGATCGACCACGGCGTCAAGATTTTCCGCGTCGACAACCCGCACACGAAACCGGTCGAGTTCTGGCAGTGGCTCATCGAGGACGTCGCCAAGGATCACCCGGACGTGATCTGGCTCGCGGAGGCCTTCACCAAGCCGGCCATGATGCACACCCTCGGGAAGATCGGATTCCAGCAGAGCTACACCTACTACGCCTGGCGCAACACCCGGTGGGAGCTTGAGGAGTACTGCCGCGAGCTGAGCGGGGCGGCCGCGGCATACATGCGTCCCTCCTTTTGGCCGACGACGCATGACATCCTCACGCCGTACCTCCAGTTTGGTGGGGAGGCGGCGTGGAAGACGCGGGCCGCCCTCGCGGCAACCCTCGTGCCGACCTATGGGATCTACACCGGGTACGAGCTCATCGAGCATGTCGCCCGCCCGGGCGCTGAGGAACAGATCGACAACGAGAAGTACCAATACAAGGATCGGCGTTGGCCGGACTACGAACCCGGCGGGGTCCGGGCTGGGCAGACCCTCGCGGGCTACCTCACCCGCATCAACGAAATCCGGCGGAGCCACCCGAGTCTGCGCTGGCTGCGCAACCTCCACTTCCACCATGTCGCCGACGAGAACCTCCTCTGTTTCTCCAAGACCCGCGTACTCGACGGCGGGGACGTGGACACGATCATCGTCGTCGCCAACCTTGACCCGCACAGCACCCGCACCTCCCAGGTGCAACTCGACATGCCCTCCCTGGGGATGAATTGGGACGAGCGTTTTGTCGCCGAGGAACTCCTCACGGGAACCCAGTGGGAGTGGGGCGAGCGCAACTACGTGCGCCTGGGCCCAGAGGGCGAACCCGTCCACATCATTGCTGTGAGGAAGAACTGATGACCGACCGCACGAGCACCCCCGGGCTCAAACCCGATCCCCACTGGTTCCGGAAGGCCGTCTTTTATGAGGTGCTCGTGCGCGCCTTCGGCGACACGACCGGGTCCGGGTCCGGCGATTTCCAGGGCGTCATCGCCAAGCTGGATTACCTGCAGTGGCTCGGTGTCGATTGCCTGTGGCTGCCGCCGTTCTCCGCGTCCCCCCTGCGCGACGGCGGCTATGACATCGCCGACTACACCGCGGTTCTGCCCGAGTTCGGCACCCTGCCGGAGTTCAAGGAACTGGTCGCGCAAGCCCATGCGCGCGGAATCCGGATCATCACCGACTTCGTCATGAACCACACGAGCGACCAGCATCCGTGGTTCCAGGCCAGCCGCGCTGACCCCGACGGGCCCTACGGCGACTTCTACGTTTGGTCAGACACCGACGAGCTCTACAGCGACGCCCGGATCATCTTCGTCGACACCGAGGTCTCCAACTGGACCTTCGACCCGGTGCGCCGCCAGTACTACTGGCACCGGTTCTTCTCCCACCAACCCGATCTCAACTTCGAGAACCCGGCCGTTCACGAGGCGATGTTCGAGATCGTCCGGTTCTGGATGGATCTCGGTATCGACGGGTTCCGGGTCGACGCCGTGCCCTACCTCTACGAAGAAGAGGGCCACAACGGCGAGAACCACCCCAAGACCCACGCCTTCCTCGCGACGTTGCGCGCGATGGTCGACCGGGAATACCCGGGTCGGATCCTCCTCGCCGAGGCCAACCAGTTGCCCCACGAGGTCGTCGACTACTTCGGCACACCCGAGGCACCCGAATGCCAAATGTGCTTCCACTTCCCGGTGATGCCCCGGCTCTACTACGCCTTGCGCTCCGAGACTGCCGCGCCGATCCGTGACGTCCTCGCCGACACCCCACCCATCCCGCCCGGCGCCCAGTGGGGCACATTCCTGCGCAACCACGACGAGCTGACCCTCGAAATGGTCAGCCCCGCGGAGCGCGCCGCGATGTATGAGTGGTACGCCCCCGACCCGCGGATGAAGGCGAACGTCGGCATCCGGCGGCGGCTGGCTCCCCTGCTCGACAACTCCCGCCCGCAGATCGAACTCATCAACGCCCTCTTGTTGTCGCTGCCCGGCTCGCCGTGCCTCTATTACGGTGACGAGATCGGTATGGGCGACAACATTTGGCTCGGCGACCGGGACGCGGTGCGCACCCCGATGCAGTGGTCCCCAGATCGCAACGCGGGCTTCTCCGAGGCCGACCCCGGCAAGCTCTACCTGCCGGTCAACACCTCGCTGAGTTTCCACCACAACAGCGTCAACGTCGAGGCCGCGCTCGCGTCGCCGGAGTCGCTGCTGCACTGGACGCGCGCCATGTTGGCCCTCCGCAAGGCGCACCCCGTGTTCGGCATCGGCACCTTCGAGGCCCTCGACGCCGACAACCCGGCGATCCTTGCCTTCGTGCGCGACGCGCGAACCGCGACCGAACTCACCGGGCCGCAGCGCGAAGCGGTGCTCTGCGTCAACAACCTTGCCTCCCGCCCGCAGGCCACGACGATTCGCCTCGCCCCCGAATTCGCCGGTGCCACCGTGCGGGATCTCTTCGGCGGCAACGGTTTTGGGCCGGTCGCTGCCGACGCGAGCCTCACCCTGACCTTGGCCCCCCGCGGCTTCTACTGGTTACAACTCGGCGACCCGAGCACCCATGGCTAAGCTCCACAGCGGGGCCACGTTGACCCCCAGCAAGGTTGAGCTCCTCCCCTCCTGGGTCGCCAAGCAACGCTGGTATGCCGCGAAAGATCGCCTCCCCGACCTTGACCGGATCGCGGCGTGGCGCCTCGACGATCCGGCCGGAGAAGTCGGCATCGAGACCCTCCTCGTCCTCGACAGGGGCGCACCCACCCCGGTCGTCTACCAAATCCCGCTCACTTACCGGGCGGCACCTCTTCCGGGGGGTGCGGCTGCCCTCGTTGGCACCATTGAACACTCGGTGCTCGGCACCAGGTGGGTGTACGACGCCCCGCACGACCCGGTCTATGCGGCGAACCTTCTCGCGCTCGCCCAGGGACTCGTCCCTGCGGCATCGTCCAGTGACTCCGACGCCCTCGAGGAGCGGGTGACCGGCGCGGCCATGAGTTCGGCCACCTTGACCTGGCGCAGCTCACGGGTGCTGGCCGGGGAGCAGTCCAACACCTCGATCATCATGATGGCGACCGACGAAGCCGGCGGCGAGCGACCCGTCATTGCCAAGGTCTTCCGGACCCTGGCGAATGGCGAGAACCCCGATGTCATCCTCCAAGGCGCACTCGCCGCCGCCGGCAGCTTGCGCGTGCCCGCCAGCCTCGGTGCGGTGCGGGGCAGCTGGCCAGCCCCGGGCGAATCCGGCACGGCGTCAGGTCACCTCGCCTTTGTCCAGGAGTTCCTCCCCGGCGCCCAGGACGCCTGGCGCGAGGCCCTGCTGTGGGCCGCCTCGGGACGCGACTTCGGCGTCCGGGCCCGGGCACTTGGGGAGGCCACCGCGGAGGTGCATTCGCTGCTCAAGCAGTCCCTTCCGACCGAGGCGGTCAGCGCGGATGCGATCGCCGACACCCTCACGAGCATGCGCTCCCGGCTTGCCCAAGCGATCGCCGCCGCGCCCTCCCTCGCGGATCGGGAGCCCGCCATCGAGGCCACTTTTGTCGAGGCCGCGGCCTCGACCTGGCCCGATTTCCAGCGCATTCACGGTGACTTTCACCTCGGCCAAGTGCTCGACGTGCCCGGTCGCGGCTGGGTGTTGCTCGACTTTGAAGGCGAGCCGATGCGTCCCCTTTCCGAACGGGTCCGCCCAGACCAGCCGCTGCGCGACATCGCGGGAATGCTGCGTTCCTTTGACTATGTTGGTGGCTCGGTCGAACAAGGAACCCGTGGGGTCTCGGCCCGAGGCTGGGTCGACGGCGCCCGCCGCGCCTTCCTCGATGGGTATGCCGCCCACTCGGGGAGCGACCCGCGTGACCACACCGCGCTGCTCGCGGCATACGAGCTGGACAAGGCCCTCTATGAGGTCGTCTATGAGGCCAGCAACCGGCCCACCTGGGTGACCATCCCGATCGCCGCCATCGACCGTCTGCTTCCCGCCACGGGGAGCGCCAAGGAGGAATCGCCGTGAGCCCCACCCCCCACAGTGCGCTGCCCGGAGCCCGCTGGTCTCTGGCGAACGGTCGCCATCAGCAGCCCCATGACCTCCTCGGGCAGCACCTCGAGCCGGAAGGTCTGCGCATTCGCACGATGCGCCCGCTCGCCACCGCGGTGCGCGTGCGCTTCGAGGACGACGTCATCGTCGATCTCGCGCACGAGTCCGACGGGATCTGGTCCTGCCTGCGCGCCGACACCGTCGCGACGATGGACTACCGCGTCCTGACCACGTGGGGCGACGGGGTCGAGCACGAGCATGACGACCCCTATCGCTTTGCGCCGACGCTTGGCGAGATCGATCTCTTCCTCATCGGCGAGGGCCGCCACGAGCAGCTTTGGCAGGTGCTCGGCTCGCACGTGCGCACCTACCCCGGCCCGATGGGAGACGTCACCGGGACCTCGTTTGCGGTCTGGGCTCCCCGAGCCAAATCCGTGTACGTCGTCGGCGACTTCAACGGTTGGGACAACCGCAGCCACCCAATGCGGCTGCTCGGCACCTCCGGCGTTTGGGAACTGTTCATCCCGGGCATGGGCGCCGGTACGACCTACAAGTTCCGCATTCGAGGCGCCGACGACATCGAGCGCGACAAGGCCGACCCGATGGCCCGCCGAACCGAGCTACCGCCCAAGACCGGTTCCGTCGTCCACGACAGCCGCTACGAGTGGGCCGATGCGGACTGGCAGGCGACGAAGGCGGCGACAAACCCCCATAACGGCCCGATGAGCGTCTACGAGGTTCACCTCGGGTCGTGGCGCCAGGGACTCTCGTACGCGGAGCTCGCCGAGCACCTCGTCAACTATGTCTCGGACCTCGGCTTCACGCACGTCGAATTGCTGCCGGTCATGGAGCATCCCTACGGCCCGTCGTGGGGTTACCAGGTCACGGGCTATTACGCTCCAACCTCGCGTTTTGGGACACCGGACGATTTCAAGTACCTCGTTGACAAACTGCACCAGGCCGGAATCGGCGTCATCTTGGACTGGGTTCCTGCGCACTTCCCCAAGGACGAATGGGCGCTGGCCCGCTTTGACGGCCTCGCGCTCTATGAGCACGCCGATCCGCGCCGCGGAGACCAACCAGACTGGGGCACCCACATTTTCGACTTCGGGCGCAAGGAGGTGCGCAACTTTCTCGTCGCCAACGCAACCTATTGGCTCGAGGAGTTCCACGTGGACGGGTTGCGTGTCGACGCCGTCGCCTCGATGCTCTACCTCGACTATTCACGGCGCTCCGGTGAATGGCTGCCTAACCAGTTTGGTGGGCGCGAAAATCTCGAGGCGATCGGTCTGCTCCAGGAAGCGAACGCCACGGCCTACAAGCGCACCCCGGGCGTCGTGACGATCGCGGAGGAGTCGACATCCTGGCCGGGGGTCACCAAGGAAACCTCCGCCGGCGGCCTTGGATTCGGCCTCAAGTGGAACATGGGCTGGATGAACGACAGCCTTCGCTATCTCTCGCGCGACCCCGTGCACCGTCAATACCACCACAACCTGCTGACTTTCTCGCTCATGTATGCCTACAGCGAGAATTACTTGCTACCGATTTCCCATGACGAAGTGGTCCACGGCAAGGGTTCCCTCCTGGGGAAGATTCCCGGTCACCGTTACGATCAACTGGCTACCCTTCGAGCCTACCTTGCCTATATCTGGAGTCACCCAGGTAAGCAATTGCTGTTCATGGGCTCAGAGTTCGCGCAACCGGGCGAATGGGCAGACGGCCGCTCCCTCGATTGGTGGTTGCTCGACCACGTCGCGCACTATCGGGTGCATAACCTCGTCAAGGATCTCAACACGATCTATCGGAGCCATTCGGCGCTGTGGGCTCAGGACTCCTCTCCCGCCGGGTTCGAATGGCTAAACCCCCACGATAACGCCGGGAACACCCTCTCCTATGTGCGTTTCGGCGAGCACGACCGGGGCGGGCACAGCGCCGTGGTGGCGATCGTCAACTTTGGTGGCGAACCCCACGAGGGACTGCGCATCGGCTTGCCTTACCCCGGCGTTTGGGAGGTCATCCTCGACACGAGCGGCTACGACGAGTTCGGCTCGACGAGCCAAGCGGGAGTGCGGATCGAGGCGCAGGAGCACACGGCGGACAACCAGCCCTATTCGGCGATGGTCTATGTTCCCAAGCTCTCCACCCTCTACTTGGCACCGGCCAACTCCCACTGACCCGGCTGCTCCGGGCCAGCGTCCCCACCGTCCGCACGACGTCCGACGCCGCCCACCCCCGAATGGGGAGTGGGCGGCGTCGGACGTTCGGCGTTGCTGCCTCAGATGAAGAGGAGTTGCGCTCCCTCGGTGATCTCAATGAAGTCGCTCGCCGAGATGATCGCCTCCACGCCCTCATACAGGTCGTCCTCGGTCATCTTGTTCATGTCCGCCGACATGCGGCAGGCCCACATGTGTGCGCCTGACCCCGAGAGCAGGTCGAGGAACTCGGGCACGTCCGGCACATCGAGGTCGGCGATCTGCTTCTTCATCATCTTCGTCGCCATTGTCGTGGCCCCGGGAAGGGCACCGAGCATGTGGTGAATGCCGATGCCGGTGCGCCCCGGCGGGTGCATTGCGGTGTTGCCGACGAAGGTGAATTTGAGGTCACCCAACGTCGCCTTGTTAATAATGTCCAAGCCCCAGAACGTGAAGAAGAGGTGCGTCTCCACGCCCTCTCCGACCGCTGCGTTGGCGAGGATCAGGCCGGGATAGACCATGTCGAGGTTGCCCTTGCTGCAGATGATCGCCAGTTTGCGACCAGCACTTTCGGGGGCATCGAACGACGGGACGATGGGCGTGTCAGTCATGGTGTGCTCCAAACGCTGTCGAGAGTGGTCAAAGAGGTATGCCGGGTGCTCACGACCCGCTCAGACACAACCCTTGGGCTTGGGCAGGCCCGAGACGTAGGCCATCTTCTTGGCGGGCTTCCCCGGGAACAGCGTGAAGAGGGCCTTGACCGGGGTACCCGTTTGGGTCGAAACGCGGCGCAGCGTCGCCGTCTCCTTCATGACGCCGAAGTCGTCGCGCAGGAACCGGATCATCTTCCAGTGGTCGTCGCCGAGTTCGAGGCCGATGAGCTTGGCGAGCTCCGGGGCGAGTTCCTCGGTCCACTCGTCGGGCTTCGTGAGGAAGCCCTCTTCGTTGACCTCAACTTCGTGACCGGCGATGGTGGTCATTGGCATGGTGGTGCCGTTCCTTTCAACGCCCGGGTCGGGCGCACGTGACTAGTTGGCGGGGTTCTTGCCGGACATCGACATCGCGGACGGGAGGCCAAGCGGCCGCCCGGGGAGCAACGCGTTCCAATAGATGTGCCGGAAGGCGAGTTTGCCCAGGTGGTTGGCTCGGCTCTCACCCAGGAGCTTCATCGGGCCGATCTTGGGAATCGGGAACGTCCCGGTGAGGGGCTCGGTGTCGTAGTTGAAGTCGAGCAGGAGGGCCTTGCCGCCGCCCGACTCGACGAAACAGTTGGCGTGACCGTCGAAGGAGTGCGACAGGGGCCGACCCGCGATCGCGTCTTGGAAGTTCTCGACAAAGATCTCGATCGAGAAGTGGGCAACCGAGCCCGCCTTCGAGGTCGGGATGTTGCTCGCGTCCCCAAGCGCCCAGATGTTGTCGTGGGCGTTCGATCGGTTGGTGTGCTTGTCCACCCCGACGTAGTTGAGTTCGTCGCCGAGCCCACTGGCCGCAACGAAGTCCGCACCCATGTTGAGGGGCACCGTGACGAGCTGGTCGTACGCGACTTCCCGCTCGTCATACGAAACGATGACCTTGCGCTCCTGGTCGACCGACTCGATCATGAAATCGGTTTCGACGGTGATGTTCTTCTCCGCCAACAGGCTTCCGAGCTCGCGACTCGCCACCGGCTTCGTGAAGGCGCCGTCGAGCGGGGTGACGAAGACGATCTCGACCCGGTCCCGGATGCCCTTCTTGTGGAAGTAGTCGTCGGCGAGAAAGGCGAACTCGAGGGGGGCGACGGGGCACTTGATCGGCATTTCGGTGACGTGGACGACCAAGCGCCCGCCGGTGAATGCGCGCAGTTGGCTGCGCAGCGCAACGGCACCCTCGAAGGTGTAGAACTCGCCGACCTCACGGTGCCACCCTTCGCCGAGCATGCCGGGCGTCTGGTCGGGGCGCGGCGTCGTGCCGCTGGCGATGACGAGCTGGTCATAGGGCAGCGCGCGCCCGTCGGTGAGGTGGACGAGGTTCGCCTCGGGCTCGATGCGCGCGACCTCGGCGAGGAGAAGCTGGATGCCGTCGTGAATAAAGGGGTGCGTCGTGCGCCGGATTTCCTCCGGGGTGTTTATGTCAAAGGGCACGAACAGGTAGCCCGGCTGGTAATCGTGGATGTCGTTTTGGTCGCAGACGGTGATGGTCCACTCCGTTGCCGGGAGCACCTTCCGGAGCTTGTTGACGACCATGGTTCCGGCCGTTCCTGCCCCGAGGACCACGAGGTTCTTCGCGGTATGGTTCATGCCTTCACATTACTCCCGTGGGTATGCGGCGCAGGCTGGCAGACGGCCGCCGCGGAGCGTGATTCGCGGGACAGCCCGCGCGGGACTTGGATGGGGTCATGGCAAGGATCCGCGTGTCGAACCGGGGGCACGTCGAGCCCTTCCACGTCATGGAGCTACTCAAGGCCGCCAACCTCCGGGCCGCCACTCACGGCGATGTCCTCACCCTCTGCGCCGGGCAGCCCTCGACCCCGGCCCCGGCGGCTGTCCGCGCAGCCGCCATCGCCGCGCTCACCCGCGGGGAGGTCCTCGGCTACACCGACGCCACCGGCATCGCGCCGCTCCGGGAGGCAATCGCCGCGCACTACGCGCACATGTATGCGCTCACCGTTGACCCGGCGTCCATCGCGGTGACGACCGGCTCGTCGGCCGCCTTCACCGCGCTGTTCATTGCCGCCTTCGATGTCGGTGACGTCGTGTTGATGACCAGGCCGGGCTACCCGGCTTACCGCAACACTCTCCAGGCTCTGGGCGTTCAGCCCGTCGAACTCGAGTGCGGTCCGGAGGTTCGCTTCCAGCCGACCCTCGCGATGCTCACCGACTGGGCGCAGCGGCACGGCGGCCCGCCCGCCGGGCTGATCCTCGCCTCGCCGGCCAACCCGACGGGAACGGTCATCGCCCCCGCGGAACTGGCCGCGATCGCCCGCTGGTGCGAGGGCAACGACGTCCTCCTGATCAGCGATGAGATCTACCACGGCATTACGTTCGCGGACCGGGCAACGAGCGCGTGGGAGACCTCCCGCAGCAGCGTCCTCGTCGGCTCGATGAGCAAGTACTTCTCGATGACGGGTTGGCGCGTCGGCTGGCTCGTGCTGCCGCCGCCGCTCGTGCGGCCGATCGAGCTCCTGATCGGCAACCTCAACATTTGTGCCCCGGCAATTTCGCAGGTCGGCGCCGTCGCGGCCTTTGGTGACGACGCCCGCGCGGAGTTGGCGGGCCACGTCCGCCGGTATGCCGCGAACCGCGCCCTCGTTTTGGACCGGCTCCCCGAGCTGGGCATCACCACCTGGGCCCCCGCCGACGGGGCGTTCTATGCCTACGCCGAAATTTCCCACCTCACGAACGACTCGATCGCCTGGTGCGCCCAGGTGCTCGAGGCAACCGGCGTGGCGCTCACTCCCGGAGCGGATTTCGCTCCCTCGCGGCCCGGGGCGGCACGCGCACTCGACGGGGCCACCTGGTTTCGGCTCAGCTTCGCGTCGTCAAGCACGGATGTTGACGAGGCCCTGACCCGGTTGCGCGATTACGTGAACGGCCGCTGACGCTCCGGGGACGGGCGAGCGCACTGTTGGGAATGGGCCTTGACGCCGCGAGGCTCAAGGCGGGCCGCCCCGCTCGAATGCCCGCCCCGGTGGAAGGATGAGGACCATGACCAACCCTCGCGCCGGGCAGCTCGCACAACCCTCCGACCTCATCGATGTCGCCCATCTCGTCACGGCTTACTACACGGTCAAGCCGGACCCGGAGAACGTCGACCAGCAGGTCGCCTTCGGGACCTCGGGGCATCGGGGCAGCAGCCTCAACACCGCCTTCAACGAGGACCACATTCTCGCGACGACGCAGGCGATCTGTGACTACCGCCTGGCGGCCGGCTTCGATGGTCCCCTCTTCCTCGGCCGGGACACCCATGGCCTCTCCGAACCTGCCTGGGCGTCGGCCCTTGAGGTCCTCGCCGCGAACGACGTCACCGTCCTCGTGGACGCCGACGACCGCTACACCCCAACCCCGGCGATCTCGCACGCGATCCTCACGGCGAACCGCGGCAAAATCGGCGGCGTCGATCACCTCCCGGCGGGAATCGGCCTCGCCGACGGAATTGTCGTGACACCCTCACACAACCCGCCCTACGACGGCGGCTTCAAATACAACCCGCCGCACGGGGGGCCCGCCGACAGCGACGCGACGAGCGCCATCGCTGCCGCCGCGAACGCCTACATCGCCGCCGGCCTTGTCGGGGTCAAAAGGATCCCCTTCGCCCGGGCTCGCAAGGCCGCGTCGAGCTACGACTTCCTCGGCCGTTATGTCGATGACCTGCCCAACGTCATCGACCTCGCCGCCATCAAGTCCGCCGGGATCCGGATCGGTGCCGATCCGCTCGGCGGCGCCGCCGTCGACTACTGGGGCGCCATCGCCGAGCGCCACGGCCTCGACCTCACCGTCGTCAACCCGCTCGTCGACCCCACCTGGCGATTCATGACCCTCGACTGGGACGGCAAGATCCGGATGGATTGCTCCTCCCCGAGCGCGATGGCGAGCCTGATCGGCAAGCGCGATCAGTTCGACATCGCCACCGGCAACGACGCCGACGCCGACCGGCACGGCATCGTCACCCCCGACGGCGGCCTGATGAACCCCAACCACTACCTCGCCGTGGCCATCGAGTACCTCTACGGCGGCGCCCGGCCCGATTGGCGAGCCGACGGGTTCATTGGCAAGACCCTCGTCTCCTCCTCGATGATCGACCGGGTGGCCAGCGACCTCGGTCGACGCCTCGTCGAGGTGCCCGTGGGGTTCAAGTGGTTCGTGCCGGGACTCCTCGACGGGTCCGGACCCTTCGGCGGCGAGGAATCGGCCGGCGCGTCGTTCTTGCGTTTCGACGGTTCCGTCTGGACGACCGACAAGGACGGGATCATCCTCGCCCTCCTCGGGGCGGAGATCCTTGCCGTCACCGGCTCCTCCCCAAGCCAGCTGTATGCCGAGCTGACCCGCACGCACGGCAGCCCGGCATACGCTCGTATTGACGCGCCCGCCACCCGCGCGGAGAAGGCGAAACTCGCCGCCCTGTCCCCGGCGGACGTCACGGCTCAATCGCTCGCCGGGGAGCCGATCACCGCCAAACTGACCGAGGCGCCCGGCAACGGCGCGAAGATCGGCGGCCTCAAGGTGGTCACCGAGAGCGCGTGGTTTGCCGCGCGGCCGAGCGGCACCGAGGACGTCTACAAGATCTATGCCGAGTCGTTCAAGGGTCCGGACCATCTCGCCGAGGTCCAGGCCCAAGCACGCGAGGTGGTCAGCGCGGCGCTCGCCTGAGCGCGGCCTGAAAGCGCTCGGCGGCGCTCGCGTGAGCGCTGCCTGAAAGCGCTCGCGTGAGCGCGCGCTCAAAGGTTGACGAGCGGCGCGACCTCAGGGGCCGGTCGCGTTGTCCGTGCGCCACATGTCGATCAGCCCGCCGAAGTGGCCCTCGAAGTGTTCCCACTCCGGGGTCGGGTACGTCTGGTGAATGGTCGAGCGGAGCATCGAACGGAACTCCGGGGAACCCACCCAGTCGTAGACCATCTCGTCGACATGCGGCAGGGCGGTGGCACAGAACTCTGCGTAGCGGTCCTTGTCGAAATGAGCATCGGCAAGGGCCTGGTAGGCCGCGATCTTGGCCGGGTAGTCCAGGTCCGGGTCGTCGGCGATGGCAAACCAGGGTGCGGTGTCGACCTGGGTTTTGGCCCGGCGATCCGTGGCAACGCAGAAGGTCGACCACCGCAAGAGCGCCTTCATCGCCCACGGGAAGTAGTAGTGCAGGGACGTGATCGCCACGTCGGGGCAGGCATTCGCATAGTCGATCGGGTAGACGACGCCGTCCTTGACGAGCATCTCGCACGAGTTGAACTCCCACCGGAAGAACGCGTTGACGGTCTGGGAGATCGCCAGCGCCTCAAGCCCAAGTTCCGGCGCGAGGAAGTCGTGCTCCACGGCATACCGGTTGTGCATTGGCTCGCCCGGCTGGAACTTCATCACCATCGTCTCGGGGCCAATGGTCAGCGCCCGCGCAAACACCTCGTAGCCCTCGATCGACTCCTGGAGGTGCATGAGCATCTCGCCGGACTCGTCGTAGGACTTGTGCAGCTCTGCGCTGTTGCGCACCATCGAGACCCCGCGCCAACCGCCGCCGTCGAACGGCTTCATGAAGAGCGGGTACCCCATCTCGTCGGCGATCTTGTCGAGGTCGAAGGACTGGTTGTACTTCGCCGAGGTGTAGGCCCAGCGGGCGTTGTCGACCGGGTGTTTGTAGGGCACGAGCACCGTGTCGGGAACGTGCATCCCCAACCGCAGCAGCGCGCAGTACGCCGAGTGCTTCTCCATGGACTGGAAGGTGAACGGCGAGTTAAGCAGGTAGACGTCGTCCATGAGAGCGACCTTCTTGAGCCATTCCCGCGGGTGGTAGTACCAATAGGCGAGCCGATCAATGACGAGGTCGTGCCGCGCCGGGTCGCGCAGGTTGAAGGGCTCGATCGTCACGCGTTCGGTCGCGACGGTATGCCGCGTCCCATCCGGCCCGGTGATCACGCCCAACTTCCGCGCGATCTGTTCGAAGGCTGTTGGCCAATCCTCCTCGGCACCGAGCAGGAGTCCGATGAGGTGGTCGCGCTGGGTGATCATCGCGGGCACTCCTTCCGTTCGAGAGACGCGCTGTTCGAGAGACGCGCCCATGCCCAGACGCGCCTGCCAACGGGTGGAGCCATGACTCAGAAAAGGGCGCTCATCAACGCGGTCCGCGCCTTGCGGACCCGTTCGTCGGCCGAACCCACCACGGCGAAGAGGGCGATGAGGTGGGTGCGGGCGGCGTCCCGGTCCGCGCCGGAGGTGCGCCGCACGAGATCGAGAAGACGTCCGAACGCGTCCTCAACGTGCCCGCCGAGGACGTCGAGGTCGGCAACACGCGACTGCGCCTCGACATCGTCAGGCGAGGCGGCAGCGGCGGCCCGAGCCTGGACGAGATCCAGGCCCGCGGTCCGTTGGAGCAAGGCGACTTGGGCTCGGCCCAGCTCGGCGTCGACGTCCTTCGGGTTCGCGGCCAAGGCGCTGTCATAGGCCGCGGCGGCGGCGTCGAGGTCGCCGCGCTCGATGGCGTCGAACGCCTCCTGGTGCAAGGGCGGCAGCGGCGCATCCTCATCGACGACCCGCTCGCCGAGATCGAGTCGCCCTGTCACGCCCTGCTGGAGGGCGACTTTAAGGAGTTCACCGAGTATGCCGCGGACCTGATCCTCAGCGACCGGCCCCTGGAACATCGGCATGGCTTGGCCCTTGACGAGGCCGAGGGTCATCGGCACGGAACGCACTTGCAGAGCCTGCAAAAGGCCGGGATTCGTGTCCACATCGACGCTGATAACTTGCATCCGCCCATCGAGTTCACTGACGAGCTTGAGCACGGTGTCGAGGAAGGCACCCGACTCCGGCACCTGGGTCGAGATGACGACGAGCACCATGGGCAACCGGACCGAGCGACTGATGATCTCGGAGAATGTCGCATCGGTGGCAACCAGGTGAAGTTCGTCGGTGCCGCCGGTGCGCTGCTCGACGCCGCTTGGGGTGGCGCCGTGAGAACGCTGAAGGGCGGCAAGGTCGATCGCGCCTCGGGTGGCGCCCATGGGGACAGGCTGGTCAGTCATGGTGGCATTCTCGCATTGCCCACCGTGTTGTCAGCGAGCGACGATTCCCCGCATCCGCTCCTCGACACCGATCACCGTGGCCGCGCCGGCTTTGGGGATGACGACGACCATTGTCTCGAGCCAGGCGAGTTCGAGAGACTTGGTCACCGACTTCTTTCCGCTCAACGTGGCCAGGTCGTTCGGCAGGTCGAGCCGCTTTGCCGCGCTCGTCGGCTTGAGCAGGTCCGTCCGGGTCATCTGACCGAACGCTGCCACCGCGCCGTCGGCGAGGCGAAACGCGAGCACGTCGTCGGTGACCCGGTTGACCCGGCTCAAGGTCCCGAGCTTGCCGAGCGCCTTGACCTGTGCGGCGGAGCTGGCATCAAGGCCCGTCGCAAACGCATCCTTGACCCCAACGATCCCGCTGCGGGCGGTGATCGCCGGAACGTCGAGCTGGTCGGCATACGCCTCGAAGATCTGGGTGGCCGACGCAACCCGACCCGCCCCGTCGGTGGGCATCGTTGTCCCCTCCGCGAGCGGGGGCAGGGCCGGGAGTGCGGCACCCGGCTCCATCGGGACGCTGGCCCACAGCTTGAAGGGGCTCGTCGCCGAGGTGGACACCAGGACGTGGAGCGATTGGACGCCGGCGCGCGCGCTCGTCGCGAGGATCGCCCGAGGCCAATTGCGGCCCGCAGTGACCGCGAGGACGACGGGGGCCGAGGGCGCCTCAAAGACGTCCGCGGGAGG
This sequence comes from uncultured Intrasporangiaceae bacterium, assembly GCA_964483685.1. Lineage (GTDB taxonomy): Bacteria > Actinomycetota > Actinomycetes > Actinomycetales > Dermatophilaceae > Nostocoides_A. Next base: position 26,138 of record CAZACX010000019.1, on the reverse strand, counting down.
AAGGGCAAATTTGCGGTCAACCTCGGCCAGACGCAGCGCTGGGCCGGTGAGGACCTCCATCGCCTTCGCGTCCGGGTTGGCCATGGCAATTGCCGCGTCGCCCAGGACCCGAGTGGCAATGGCCTCGGCGGCCGCTGGCGGGAAGAATCCGCCGGTGGTGACCTCGATCGGAGCCTCGCGGATGACGACGACCCGATCAGCGAGTCCGCAGCCACCCAGGCTCGCAAGGGCCGCCACTACCGTGAGCCCAGCGAGTGCGCGCCTCATCGTGACACCACCACTGAACCCGTCGGGTCGACGGGGCCCCCGCCCGGGCCGCTGCCAGCGTCCGCGCCGGTGCCCTCGGAAGGGCGGTTGCCCTTGCGGTCGGAAGGGCCGTTGCCCTGTCCATCGGCAGCGCGGGACCGGCGGGACCGGCGAATCAGCAACACCCCGATGATGAGGAGAACGAGCCCAGAGCCCGCGAGCGCGAGGGCCTGCGAGAAGAACCAGGTGGAGTTCACCCACTCGAGTCGAACCTCGGCCAAAGCCGAGCCAGGCGCGGGGGCAATGACAACGGTCTGAGGTGCCGCCTCCTGGCGCACCGTCAACGTCATCGCCGTCTCGGCGCTCTGGGTGCTACGCCACACATCGAGCGTGGCCAAGTCCCGCACCTCCCCCGCTGGGGTCGCCTCCCCCGCTGGAGTCGCCTCCCCCGCTGGAGTCGCCTCCCCCGCTGGAGTCGCCTCCCCCGCTGTGGTCGCTGGGGTCGCTGGGGTCGCTGGGGTCAGCGAAGTCGCCGCGGTCCAGGGG
>CAZACX010000019.1:20032-25246 GCA_964483685.1 uncultured Intrasporangiaceae bacterium | reverse complement strand
CTGGGGTCAGCGAAGTCGCCGCGGTCCAGGGGCGAATGTGCAGTCCGGTGACCGTCTGATACGCCGACCCGCTCAACGCGGCGGCTGCATCGGCGGGGCCGGCGACGGCAACGAAGGCGCTTTCGCCGGCCTTGGGAGTCACGGTGATCCGGACCGGAAGGTCGGTGCGATTGAGCATTCGCGGCTCGAGGACGAGTGGCCCTGCGGCCAGTGGCCGGGCGGTGAAACTGGCCGTCCCGCTCGAGGTCAACTTCCCGGCAAACCACGCACCCACGACGAGCATGGCCACCCCTCCGAGGATGAGGAGGCTCGCGATGGCGCGCTTGAGGACGAACACGCCAACAACCATGACTCACCGACCTGAGATCACAAAATCGTCACGGCGCCGATCAGCGCGGCGCCGCGACCCGATCCGGGCCGCTTAGGTGAGGGCTGCGACGAGGCGATCGGCAGCGGCATACGGGTCCAAGGTCCCAGCAACCACCGCATCCGCGAGCTCGTCGATGCCGTTGCCCGAGCGCAAATCCCCCATCCGTGCCCGCAGCGCAGCCATACTGATCGCCTCGATCTCGGCGGCGGCCCGGGCGACCCTGCGGGTACGCAACACGCCCCGCTCACCCATCCAGGCCCGATGCTTGTCGATGGCCTCGATCACCTCGTCGATGCCCTTGTTTTCGGCAGCGATCGCCTTGATCACCGGCGGACGCCACAGTCCGGGGTCCTTGCGGTCGCCGAGGGTGACCATGTGGCGAATGTCCCGGGCGGTCGCATCGGCGCCGTCGCGGTCCGCCTTGTTGACGATGAAAATGTCGCCGATCTCGAGGATTCCGGCCTTTGCCGCCTGGATGCCATCGCCCATGCCCGGAGCCAAAAGTACGAGGGTGGTGTCGGCCCGTTCGGCGATCTCGACCTCACTTTGGCCAACGCCGACGGTCTCAACGAGGACGACGTCGCACCCGGCGGCGTCGAGGACGCGCAGCGCCTGCGGGGTTGCCCAGGAGAGCCCACCGAGATGACCGCGGGAGGCCATCGAGCGGATGTAGACGTCGGGGTCGAGCGCATGCGCAGACATCCGCACCCGATCCCCGAGGAGCGCGCCGCCGGAAAACGGGGAACTGGGGTCGACAGCGAGCACCCCGACCCGCGCGCCGCGGGCACGGTAGGCCGCGACGATCGCGTTGGTCGTCGTGGATTTCCCGACGCCAGGCGACCCGGTAATGCCGATGATGTGCGCTCGACCGGTATGCGGGGCCAAGCTCGCCATCACCTCGCGGAGGGCGGGATGACCGTCCTCGACAAGGGAAATCAGTCGGGCGACCGCGCGCGGAGCACCGACTCGTGCCGCCTCGACCAGTGCCGGGACGTCGACGGCACGAGCCATCCGGCTCAGGCCTTCGGGACGCGGACGATCAGGGCATCGCCTTGGCCGCCGCCGCCGCACAATGCGGCCGCACCGACGCCGCCACCGCGACGCTTGAGCTCGTTGGCGAGGGTCAAGACAACACGCGCCCCCGACATGCCGAGGGGGTGACCCATCGCAATGGCGCCACCATGAGGGTTGACGATCTCGGGGTCGATGCCGAGTTCCTTGGTCGAGGTGAGCCCGACCGCGGCGAAGGCTTCGTTGATCTCGACGACATCGAGGTCGGTCGGGGCGATGCCTTCCTTCGCACAGGCGGCCTTGATCGCTTCGGCCGGTTGGGACTGGAGGGTCGAGTCAGGGCCGGCGACGACGCCGTGGGCGCCGATCTCCGCGAGCCAGGTCAGACCGAGTGCCTCGGCCTTCGCCTTGCTCATCACGACAACGGCGCAGGCCCCGTCGGAGATCTGCGATGCAGATCCAGCGGTGATCGCCCCGTCCTTGGCAAACGCGGGACGCAGCCCGGACAGCGACTGGGCCGTCGTGTCGCCGCGCACGCCCTCGTCATAGTTGAAGACGACGGGGTCGCCCTTGCGCTGCGGGATCGAGACGGGGACGACCTCGTCGTCAAACACGCCGTCCTTCCACGCGCGCGCCGCGAGCTGGTGGCTGCGCGCCGAGAACTCGTCCTGGGTCTCCCGGGCGACGAACCGGTCGCCGGAGTTTGCCGCCTCGGTCAGCCCGCCCATGCCCTGCTTGGTGTAAACGTCGGAAAGGGCGTCGAGGTCCATGTGGTCGCGCAGGGTGACGTTGCCGTACTTGTACCCATCGCGGGACTTCTCAAGCAGGTGCGGCGCGTTCGTCATCGACTCCTGACCGCCGGCCACGACGACCTCGAACTCGCCAGCCCGGATGAGCTGGTCGGCCATGGCAATCGCGCTGAGGCCGGACAAACAGACCTTGTTGATCGTCAGCGACGGGACGCCCATCGGCAGGCCGCCTTTGACCGCAGCCTGGCGCGCGGGAAGCTGCCCCTCACCGGCGGTGAGCACCTGCCCCATGATGACGTAGTCGACCTCTTCGGGCTTGACGCCGGCCTTGTCCAACGCGCCCTTGATGGCGAAACCACCGAGGTCGGATCCCGAGAAGCCCTTGAGGGAGCCACTCATGCGCCCCATCGGGGTGCGGGCTCCAGCGACGATGACGGAAACGGGACGGTCGGACATGGTTGTTCCTCCAGGGAGAGTCGGGCGCGCAGACAGTCTCCAATGAGAGTACTCACGCGGGTATGCCGCTCCGCCCCCTGGCGCTGGTGACCCTCACCACCCACGGGCCGCGCACCCTCGCAGGGCCACCGAGCGCGGCATACGCTGGCGGTATGAGCGCACCGGACCTCTTCACGGCCATCGACCATGTCGGCATCACGGTGCCTGACCTTGATGTGGCGATCGCCTTCTATCGGGACACCTATGGGATGACGTTGCAGCACGAGGAGACCAACGAGGAGCAGGGGGTGCGCGAGGCGATGATGGCGGTCGGCGATTCGACGTCCTGCATCCAGTTGCTCGCCCCGCTCTCGCCCGCAAGCACGATCGCCAAGTTCCTCGATCGCAACGGCCCCGGCATCCAGCAGATGGCCTATCGCGTCGCCGACCTCGATTCCGTGAGTGCGACGCTGCGCGAACGTGGACTCCGCCTGCTGTATGACGCCCCGAAGCGCGGCACGGCCAACTCGCGGATCAACTTCATCCACCCCAAGGATGCCGGCGGGATCCTCGTCGAGCTCGTCGAGCCCGCCGCCGACCCGCATTGAGCGTGCGGTGGCCGTGACGGCCCTCAATGGTCATCCCGTCGCGGCCCCGATCGGTCGTCGAGTAGCGGCCGCGATTGGTCGTCGCGTGGCGGCCCTGATTGGTCGTCGCGTCACGGCCCCGATTGGCGATCCTGGTCATCCCGTCGCGGCCCCGATTGGTCGTCGTGCGCCGCGAACGCGGGCACGAGGGTCGCGGCGGCAAACGCGGGAATGACCAGCCCCGAGTCGTTGAGCACAAAGGCCACTGCTGCCATCACCGCGGCGCCACCGGCGAGCTGGGCAACGAGGGGGTGCGGGCACCGGCGCAGGCCGACGACCCCTGCCAGCACGCCGGACCCGGTGAGGATGAGCAGCGGGGGCGAGATGAGGTTGGCCAGGTTCTGGGCCACCTTGCGCCCGAGGATGTCGCCGACTTCGCCGTCCAACACCGACTGAAGGAAGTTGCCGAGGTGGGTGCGATCTTCGGGGGCCTGCCGCCAGTCGAGCCACATGATCAAGGCGGCGAGGGCGGTCACCGACGCCGCCACCGCAACGACGTGCCGAGGGTGTACCCGCACCCCGCTGGCCCAGGCCAGCAGGAGGATCCCACCGAGGGCCAGTGCCGGTGGCCCGCCGAAGTCCGCCCCGAGCGACGGTGCCGCCTCGATACCGAGGGCAAGGACCAGCAGTAACCCGGCGAGGACGGATCGAGTGCGCCTCGCCACCTTGGCGAGCCCCATGACGGCGGCAACGAGTCCGAGAGTTGCCACGCCATAGGCGGCGAAGGTCGCGTTTCCAAATCCGTAGAACCGGCCGCCGACAATCGGGTTGTATCCGAAGGGGGAGGACAGCTGCAGCCGGGAACCGGCGAGGACATCGCCGGCGAGGACAACGAAGGTCGCGCCCCAGAGGACCACGCCCGCCACAAGCGGCTGCCCCGGGTGCGCCCTTGCGGCCCATCGGGCGGCCGCGGCGAGGGCGCCAGCGAGCGCGATCATGACGAGAGTGGCGAGGGCCGCGGGATGCGTGCTGCGCCACCACGGCAGGAGGTTCGCCGCCAAGGTGGCCGCCGGGAAGGCGGCGACGACGAGGCCAAGGACGCGGCGTGCTCCGCGGTTTTCGCCGCGCACCCCGAGCACCACCCCGAGCAGCGCCCAGAGCAGGAAGGCCCCAGCGAGCAGCCCCGACAGGAGGGGGGCGAGTCCCAGCATGGTGCTGGCCCGCTGGTCGAGACCGAGGAGGTCCGTGACGCGCTCGTCAAGCGGCGCCGTGTCGACCTCGGCGCGCACGGGAGCGCCGGTGGTCCCAGTCGGCTGCCCACCAAGACGGACGGCAACGGTTGCGCTGAGATCTGGCAACTGGATGAGGCCACGCTGCCGGGTCGAGTTCGAGGTGAGTTGCCCCGGCCCGAGCGCCGCATCGAGGACCACGACGGCACGCGGTCGCCTGGCCGAGTCCCCGTCGCCGATCCCCGCAACGATCACGTCGGCTGCCGCGCTCCATCGGGCGAACTGGGCGTCAAGGCGACTCAACGCGGCGGCGCGATCCGGGATCGCCGTCGGCAACACCCCGGCGTCGACGAGGTGAACCGGGCACTGCGCCGCCGATGAGGCCAGGAGACCGCGGGCATCGGCGGCGGCGAGCTGGGCGCCGGCCCCGTCCGCCGTCAGGCACGTTCCCGCGGCCGTCGCCACGCCCGCGAGCAAGCCGAGCTGGGCGTCGAAACCGTCCGTTGCGGCGGCTTCGAGATAGCCCGGCCAGCGCGCCAGCCGACCGTCGACGGCGAGTTCGAGGGGCCGACAGCCGGTTTCGCTGGGGCTATCCGCTGCCCGTCGCCCGGCGCCGAGGGTGAGCCACCCGTCCGCGGCGCAGGCCCGGGCGCGCACCGACCGAACAGTCATCACACCGATCGCGGCCTCGTCCAGGCGTGCCCACAGCGCGGGCGTCGACAACGGTGAGATGTCGTCCCAGGTCAGCCCGGGTGCCCCAATGAGCACGAGCAGGCGTTGTCCGGCCTCGGTGTGCTGGGCGCCCTGTGCGGGCGCCGACAGCAACCCCAAGA
>CAZACX010000019.1:8104-19932 GCA_964483685.1 uncultured Intrasporangiaceae bacterium | reverse complement strand
TCCCTGCGGACTCCGATCGGGCCGCGCGATGCGGCCGAGCCAGTCTCCCATCGTGGCGGTCACCTCCCGCCGCGCGCGCCCGCCCGCAGCAACCCGGCGCACCGGGTGAGGTAGGTCACCTGGTGACTGTCCTCTCAGCGCCGGGACTTGAGCGGTGAACGTTGAGTAGGTTCGTCGAGATTGTCCGTTCGACGGGATTGTCCGTTCGAAGGGATCGTCCGCAATCCGCTCCCCCCCCTGACCTATCAAGGAGTTCGCGCCCCTCATGAAGCACATCCTCGACGCCATTCAGGCCGGCGACCGGTCGGCAGAGACGTATGCCGCGCTGCCGGTCCCGCAGTCGTATCGCGCCGCCACCGTGCACAAGGACGAGGTGGCGATGTTCGAAGGAGTCGCGACCCGCGACAAGGACCCCCGCAAGTCGCTGCACATTGATGAGGTGCCGTTGCCGGAGCTTGCTCCCGGCGAGGCCCTCGTCGCCGTCATGGCGAGCGCAATCAACTACAACACGGTGTGGACCTCGATCTTCGAACCGGTGTCGACGTTTGGCTTCCTGGAGCGCTACGGGCGGCTCTCGCCTTTTGCGAAGCGGCACGACCTGCCGTATCACGTCGTCGGTTCCGACCTCGCCGGTGTCGTGTTGCGCACCGGCCCCGGCGTGCACCTGTGGAAGCCGGGTCAGGAAGTCGTCGCGCACTGCCTCTCGGTTGAGCTGGAAAACGCCGATGGTCACAACGACACGATGATGGACCCGGAGCAACGGATCTGGGGGTTCGAGACCAACTTCGGTGGGCTCGCCGAATTGGCCATTGTCAAGGCCAACCAGCTCATGCCGAAGCCCGGCCACCTCAGCTGGGAGGAGGCCGCCTCCCCGGGTCTGGTCAACAGCACCGCCTACCGGCAGCTCGTCTCCAAGAACGGCGCGGCGATGAAGCTCGGTGACCGGGTCCTCATCTGGGGCGCGAGCGGTGGCCTCGGGTCTTATGCGACCCAGATGGCCCTCGCCAGCGGCGCCACCCCGATCTGTGTCGTCTCCAGCGCGGACAAGGCGGATATTTGCCGCGCGATGGGCGCCGAGCTCATCATCGACCGCCGCGCCGAGGGGTACCAGTTCTGGAACGAGGAGGGGACGCAGCAAAACCCCAAGGAATGGCAGCGCCTCGGGAAGAAGATCCGCGAGCTCACCGGCGGCCATGACGTCGACATCGTCTTCGAGCACCCCGGTCGCGAAACCTTCGGCGCGAGCGTGTATGTCGCCCGCAAGGGTGGCACCATCGTCACCTGCGCCTCGACGAGTGGCTACATGCACGAGTACGACAACCGCTACCTTTGGATGAATCTCAAGCGGATCGTCTCGAGCCACTTCGCCAACTACCGGGAGGCGTGGGAAGCCAACGAGCTCGTCGACCGGGGCCTGATCCACCCGACCCTCTCAAAGGTCTACCCCCTTGACCAGGTCGGCCAGGCCGCCCTCGAGGTCCACCGCAATCTCCACCAGGGGAAGGTCGGCGTCCTCACGCTTGCTCCCGAGGCGGGGTTGGGTGTGTCCAACCCGGAGAAGCGCGCCCAACACCTTGAGGCCATCAACCGATTCCGCGACGCCTGAGCCACTTGGGCGCCCCCCGTCACCTCGCGGACTAAAGTCGCGGGGGTGACGGGGAATCGGTGGCATCCGCTGACGCGCTACCAGGATTTTCAGCGCCGTCAGCGGGCCGCCCTTGACGAGAGCAACACCCGGGCAAGCCTGCCCGACGGCCCGGCGGCGCCCTTTGGTGCCGCCGGGAAGCCATTGAACAAGAACAGCCCCTTTGCGCTCGGCTTCGTCGGAGCGCTCGGCGCGTTGGTCGCTCTTGGCCTGTGGCACAGCCTCGGTCGGCTCGCCTCCACCTTGACGATCCTCGTTGTCGCCCTGTTTCTCACCCTGGCCCTCAACCCGCTCCTCGAGTGGCTGGTCGCCGCCGGGGTGAAACGCAGCCGGGCGCTCGCCATCGTCTTCGCCGGGGTGTTGGCTGTCGGCGCGGTCCTCTCCCTCCTCGTCATCCCGCCGGTGGTCAAACAAGGGACCCAACTCCTCGCGCAGGCGCCCACCTATCTCGACAACATCCTCAACTCCTCGTGGGTGCGCCAGCTCGATCGCCACTACGACGTCGTCGATAGATTCCAGGCCGAGGTCGGGGATCGGCTCGAGGACGGGACCTTCGTGGGCAAGCTCTTTGGCGGGGTCCTCGGGGCCGGCCGTGTCCTCGTCAACGGTCTCTTCCAGGCGTTCACGATCCTCATCCTTACGCTGTACTTCCTTGCGTCACTCCCCCAGGTCAAGGGCGCCGCGTATGCCGCCGTCCCCGCCTCCCGGCGCCCGCGCGTCATGGCCCTCTCGGAGGAGATCATGCGCCGGACGGGGTCCTACGCGATGGGGCAAATCACCGTCGCGACGATCAACGCGATCGCCTCCTACGTCATGCTGCGGATCGTCGGCCTGCCGTATCCGGCTGTGCTCGCCGTCATCGTCGGCTTCCTCGGGCTCATCCCGATGGTCGGGGCGACCATCGGGGCGATCATTGTTTGCCTCGTCGCGTTCTTCGACAGCCCGCTCTCGGCCCTGATCATCGGCGTCTACTACCTCATTTACCAGCAGGTTGAGAACTACGTCATCGCCCCCAAGATCATGGCCCGTACCGTGTCCGTTCCCGGTGCGGTGACCGTCGTTGCGGCCCTCGCCGGTGGCACCCTTCTCGGCGTCCTGGGCGCATTGCTTGCGATTCCCGTCGCCGCGGGCCTCCTGTTGCTCTACGACGAGGTCCTCGTCCCTCGGCAGCGCTTGCACTGAGCTGGGTTGAGATCGGCGCGGGACTCAGAGCAGCGGGCTCACAACAGCGCGGGCTCGGAGCTGAACCGGATCAGAGCAGGGCGCCGGTGGGCCGGCGGCGTTCCCGCACGGTCCAACACCGGGTGTGCCAGTGCCGACGATCGCCGATGCCGCTGACGCCGTCCGCAGGCCAGGTCACGATGTGCGCCGCGGCCGCAAGCACGGTGTGCTGGCAGCCGGGACAGAGGTAGGACTTGCCCGAATCGGAGGCCCGCAGCTCCCGCACGACCCACGCGCGCCCCTCGAAGGACTCGGTGCGCGAGCGCCCCTCCAGGCGGTCGGTGTCCAGCCGCTGGCGAGGGGGCTGGCGGCGGTTGGCGCGCGGCATACCGGCCATTGTCTCTGCTTGCGCTCAGACCCGGATGCGCGCGCTCGTCGGATCGTAGAACGGGCGCAGTGACACCTCCGCTGGAATCCGGTTCCCGGCGACGTCGACCTCCCAATGCCCGGCCTCGATCCAGGCCGTCGTCACCGGTTCCTGCGCCGTGACAAAGGCGAGACCGACGGCGCCGCCGAGCGTCCACCCGTAGGACCCGGCGCGCACGTCCCCCCCCGCGACCCCGTCCCGGAGCATCACCTCGGCGTGGAAGAGCAACGGCTGCGGATCGAGCAGGCGAACGTGGACGAGGCGCGCGTGCGGCACGCCGAGGTCCTTGGCGGCGAGCACGGCGGCACGACCGATGAAGTCAGCTGGCTTGTCAAGGGCCAGCGCGAACCCTAGCCCGGCACCATAGACGTTGTCGGTGTTGTCGATGTCGTGGCCGTAGTCGCGGTACCCCTTCTCCAGGCGCAGACTGGAGAGGGCCTTGAGGCCGACCGGTCGGACCCCGAAGGGCGCACCCGCGGTGAGCACGCCATCCCACACCGCTGGGGCGTCGGCGCGGGACGGGTAGAGCTCATAACCGAGTTCGCCGAGGTAGGTGATCCGGATGGCGAGCAGCGACCGGCCGGCGATCTCGATCCACCGCGCGCCCCGATAGGGGAAGGCGGGCGTGGTGAGGTCGACGTCCGGCGCGAGCGCCGTGAGGACTTCACGTGCGCGGGGGCCCTGAACCGTCAGCAACCCGTAGTCCTGCGTCACGTCGGTGACGGTGACGTCGGCGTCCCCGATCGCCCGCCGAAGGTGGGCCAGGACGTGACCGGCCGCGGTGTCGGAGGCGACGACGAGGAAGTCGGTGGCGCTTAGCCGGGTCACGGTGAGGTCGGCTTCGATACCGCCGTCCGGAGCCAGCCACTGGGTGTAGGTGATCAACCCATCGGCCTCGTTGACCGCGCCCGCGCTCAGCCGGTCGAGAACGGCCCCAGCATCCTGGCCGGTGACCCGCAGCTTCGCCATGAACGACATGTCCATGAGCCCGACGGCCTCGCGGACCGCGCGGTGTTCCTCCTCCCAATGGGCGAACCACTGCGCATGACCCCAGGTCGGGGTGAGCTTCGGGCTCTCGCCGGGGCCGGCATACCAGTCGGCGCTCTCCCACCCGCAGACATCGCGCAGGTAGGCCCCGGCGGCCACCATTTGCGCGTGCACCGGCGAGCGCCGCGCTCCCCGCCCGGTGGTGAGTTCCACCCCGGGGGTGTGGGCGGCATACACCGTCCCGAGGATTTCGGCGGTGCGGCTGGCACGGAACTGGGGGTCGAGTTGCCAGTCGTGGAAACGGTCGACGTTGATGGCGGTGACGTCGACATCGGGGCGTCCGGTGGCCACCCACTGGGCGACGATGCGGCCCATCCCCCCGGCGGAGAGCACCCCCACCGAGTTGAGACCGGCGCAGACGAAATAGCCGGCGATGCCTGGGGCTTCACCGACGGCGGGCAGCAGGTCGGGGGTGAAGGACTCGGGCCCGCAGAAGAACGTGCGGATACCGACGGTCAAGGTGATCGGGACCCGCGCCATCGCCCGCTCGACAAACGGGCCCATGCGCTCCCAGTCGGGCGTGATCTCACCAAAGGAAAAGTCCTTGGGTATGCCGTCGACGCGCCAGGCCGCCGCCTGCGGCTCGAAGAAGCCAATCATCATCCCGCCGCCCTCTTCGCGGTAGTAGCCGTACGCGGCGGGGTCCTCGAAGACGGGCGCGTCCGGGCTCATTCCCGCGATGGGTTCGGTGATGAGGTAGTAGTGCTCAGCGGCCTGATTGGGGACGACGACCCCGTTGCGTTGGGCGAGTTCGCGGGCCCACATTCCCGCGCAGTTGACGACGATCTCCGCCTCGATGTCGCCGTGGTTTGTCGCGACGCCGACGACTCTCTCCACCTGCCCCTGTGGAGCGGTGAGCACCCGTTCGACGGCGACGCCTTCGACGATGCGCACGCCGAGGTTCTTCGCGCCCCGCGCAAGGCTCATCGTCAGGTCGACGGGATTGACCCGGCCGTCCCCGGGGACATAGAAACCAGCGAGGAGGTCATCGGTCTTGGCCAGCGGGAACAAGTCGGCCATCTCCCGCGGGCCTATCTCGTTGATCTCCAGGCCCAGGCGGCGTTGGAAGGCCGCAACGCGGCGATACTCCTGCAACCGGTCTGAATCGGCCGCGGCCTCGATGAGCCCAACCGGCCGAAACCCCGTCGAGAGCCCGGTCTCCTGCTCTAACCGGGCATAGAGTTCGCGCGAATAGAGCCGCATCGCCGTGCTCGTCTCGCTGGTCGACCCAAAACAGGTCATCAGACCGGCCGCGTGCCAGGTCGTCCCGCTGGTGAGTCGATCTCGTTCCAGGACAACGACATCGCGCACCCCGAGATGAGCAAGGTGATAGGCGATCGAGGCGCCGATCACCCCACCGCCGATGATGACAACGCGGGCACGAGTGGGCAGCACCGAGGACGTCACCCGGTCACGCTAGCGGGTCGGGTCCCGGCGGTGCGGGCGGGTGAACCCGCCCGCACCCTCGCGACGACCCGGACGCGCGCCAGCTAGCTCGCGCCCGAGCAGAGCGGCCGCGGGCTCGTCAGCGTGCGTACGTGCGGAAACCGCGTCCCGTCTTGCGCCCGAGGTAGCCCGCGGTGACGAGATGCTCGAGCAAGGGCGCGGGGGCGTAGCCCGGCTCGCGGAATTCGGTGTAAAGCTCGCGCTCGATGGCAAGAGACACGTCGAGCCCGACGACATCGAGCAATTCGAACGGGCCCATTGGCAGCCCACAGCCGGTCTTCATCGCGACATCGATGTCGTCCGCGCTCGCATAGTTGCCCTCGAGCATCTTGATGGCGTCGTTGAGGTAGGGGAAAAGGAGGGCGTTGACGATGAAGCCGCTGCGGTCGCCGCAGTTCACGGCGACCTTGCCCAGCTTCGCGCAGAGGTCTTGCACCGTCGCGGTGACGGCGGCGTCCGTGGTGACGGTGTTGACGACCTCGACGAGCTTCATGATCTGGGCCGGGTTGAAGAAGTGCATCCCGATGACGTCCTGCGGACGGGCGGTCACCTTGGCGCAGTCGATGATCGGCAAGGACGACGTCGTCGTTGCGAGGATCGCGCCGGGCTTGCAGATCGCGTCGAGCTCGCGGAAGAGGGCCTGCTTGATGTCGAGGTCTTCGGCAATCGCTTCGACGACGAGGTCGACATCGCCGAGGTCAGCCCGGCTCGTCGAGCCGGTCAAGCGACCCAGGACGGCGTCGGCCGCCTCTTGGGTCATGCGGCCCTTTTCGATCATTCTCGCGTTGGAGCGGGTGATCGCCGAGACCACCGCGTCGACCTTGTCCTGGCCGCGCGCGACGTACGTCACGGCATACCCGGCCTTGGCGAAGACCTCGATGATTCCGGTGGCCATCGTCCCGGAGCCGACAACGCCGACCTTGCTGATCGAGCGCAGCACAACCCCGGCGGGGGCGCCGCCGGTCGGGGTGAGCGCGTCGGCGGTCACCTCGGGCGTACCGGCGGCGGCATACGTGTAGAAGCCGCGGCCACTCTTGCGGCCAAGCAGCCCGGCGCTGACCATCTGCTTGATGATCGGGCGGGGGGCGTGAAGTCGATCACGGCCCGACTTGTACATCGTGTCGAGGATTTCGTAGGCCGTATCGAGGCCGATGAGGTCGAGGAGCGCGAGCGGGCCCATCGGGTAGCCGCAACCAAATCGCATTGCCGCGTCGATGTCCTCACGCGAGGCGTACTTGTCCTCGTACATCCCGACGGCATGGTTGAGGTAGCCGAACAGCAAGGCATTGGCGATGAAGCCTGCTTTGTCACTGACGATGACTGGCTTCTTGCCGAGGGTGTCGGCGAGCGCTTTGACGTCCTCGAAAACGTCGTCGGCAGTGATCACCGTGCGGACGACCTCAACGAACTGCTGCACCGGCACCGGGTTGAAGAAGTGCATCCCGACAACCCGCTTGGGGTGGCTCGTTGCGACGGCGATTTCGGTCACTGACAAGGACGAGGTGTTGGTGGCGAGCACCGCCTCCGGGCTGACGATGCCGTCCAACTCGACAAAGAGGGCCTTCTTGAGCTCAAGCCCCTCGGGGACGGCCTCGATAACGAGTTGGCACTTGGCGAGCGCACGCAGGTTGGTCGTGTAGGCGACCTTGTCGTGCAGCACATCGTGGCCCTCTTGACTGAGCTTGCCGCGCGCGAGGGCCCGGCTCGTGCTGTTCGCCAAGATCCCGCGCCCCCTATCGAGGGCCGCTTCGGTGACCTCGACGGCCACAACGTCGAACCCGTTGCGGGCGAACACTTCTACGATGCCGGCGCCCATGGTGCCGAGCCCGATCACACCAACTTTGGTGAATTCACGCGTCATGTTTTCGAGTCTGTCAGAGCGGTATGCCGCTGCGCACCTCCCTCGGCGTGACTCTCCTTACCCTCCCCTGCTCGCCGGCCCGCGCGGGGCGCCGGAACGCGCCGACCAACGTCCTGTCTCCGCAAGGTGGCAGCGCACCACGAAGGTAGGCTCTGCCCCCGTGCGCATCGTCATCGCAACCTGCAGCGTCGACTACGACGGGCGCCTGAGCGCCCATCTCCCGCTCGCGACCCGCGTGCTCATGGTCAAGGCCGACGGGTCGGTCCTCATCCACAGCGACGGCGGTTCCTACAAACCCCTCAACTGGATGTCCGCGCCCTGTGCGATGGCCGAGGTGGCCCCCGAGGAAGACGAAGCCGCCCTCGGCGTCCAGTCCGTATGGGTCGTCCAGCACGCGAAGAGCGAGGATCGCCTGCGCGTTCGCCTCCATGAGGTGCTCGCCGACAACGCCTACGATCTCGGCATTGACCCGGGCCTCGTCAAGGACGGCGTCGAAGCCCATCTCCAGGCTCTCCTCGCCGAGCACATCACCACCCTTGGGCAGGGCTACACCCTCGTGCGGCGCGAGCACCTCACCGCGATCGGCCCAGTCGACATCTTGTGCCGGGACCGCGACGGGGGAAGCGTGGCAGTCGAAATCAAGCGCCGCGGCGACATCGACGGCGTCGAGCAACTGACCCGGTATCTCGAGTTGATGAACCGGGATCCGCACCTCGCGCCGGTCACGGGCGTCTTCGCCGCCCAACAGATCAAGCCACAGGCACGCACCCTCGCGCAGGACCGCGGCATCCGGTGCCTCGTCCTCGACTATGAGGCCCTCAAGGGGACCGACGACACCGCGACGCGACTGTTCTGAGTGCGGCAATTTCGTCCCGCGGCCGCGCCAGGGGCCGCGGGGGCTTGACCTGCTGACCTGGTTCGACCTGCCGCCTCGCTGCCCGGGCTTGCCTTGCTGCCTAGACGATGACGAGTTCGAGGTCCACGCGCGCGAAGGCCTCGCGCTGCGCCGCCGAGATTCCGGCGTCCGTGATGAGCACGTCAATGTCGCCGAGTCGGGCAAAGCTCACGGTGCGTTCGACCCCGATCTTGCTTGAGTCGCACAGCACGATGGTGCGATGGGCCGCCGAGATGAGCGCGGCCTTCGTCGCCGCCTCCGCGTGGTCGGGCGTGGACAGGCCATGGTCGAGCGTGATCCCGTTGGCCCCGACAAAGGCGACGTCGGCGCGGACCCTACCGAGGGCCGTCACCGTGGCCACCCCGACGGCGGCGTGGGTCTTGCGCCGCACCCGTCCCGGCAACAAGTGCAACTCGATCTTGGAATCGTCGGCGAGCCGTTCGGCAATCGGGACTGCGTGGGTGATCACCGTGAAGGCACGATCCGGCGGCAGAATCTGGGCCAAGCGGGCGGTGGTGGTCCCCGCGTCGAGGAGCACGGTGCCGCCGGAACCAGGGAGAAAGGCGACCGCAGCCTGGGCGATGCGCTGCTTCTGCTCGATGTTGGCCAGGTCGCGCTCGGTGAGCTGGGCCTCGAGCAGGGTGACGGATTCAACGGGCAAAGCCCCGCCGTGTACGCGACGGACCAGGCCGCGCCCTTCAAGGAGCGACAGGTCGCGACGCACCGTTTCCGCGGTCACGTCAAAATTGGCCGCCAATTCGGTGACCGAGACTCGGCCGTCCCGGGCCACCAGCTCAGCGACCGCCAGCTGGCGCTCCTCGGCGTACATCTCACCTCGCTTGTCAGACTCACGCATTGCTATTGCTCTCAATTATTGCAATCTCAACGACGAGGTCCGGCCGGGGCCTGGCGCAGCCCCGACCGACCCGGCTCGTCACGGCTCGATCGTTACCTTGATCGCCTCGCCGTTCTTGACGATCTGGAAGGCGTCAAGAACCCGGTCGAGGGGGACACGTGCCGTGATCAGATCCTTGACTGGCACCTGACCGCTCGAGATGTACGCGAGCGCTTGCTTGTTGTGCGCAGGTGAGGAGCCGTTGGCGCCGTGGATGTGCAGTTGACGGTAATGCACGATATTGCTGTCGCAGGTGATCGTCGGATCGGTCTTCGGCAGGCCACCGAAGAACGAAATCCGCCCATTGCGGGCCGCCATGGCGATGGCCTGCTCCTGGGTGATGTTGGCGGCGGTGGCCGTGATGACGACATCGGCTCCGCGCCCGTCGGTCAGCTCCAACACCCTCGCGACGACGTCCTCCTGCGCAGCGTTGATCGTCCCGTCCGGAGACACCGCGGCCGCCGACAGCGCGAGCCGGTCCTCGTTGACATCGACCAAGTAGATCGGCCCGCAGTTGTGTACCCCACGGGCGATCCGAATGTGCATGCAGCCGATCGGCCCGGCACCAAAGACAACGACGGTGTCGCCCTCTTCGATACCGAGGAGGGCCTGGGCGTTGATTGCGCACGCCAACGGCTCGGCAGCGGACGCCTCGTCGAAGCCCACGTTGTCCGGGATCTTGTTGAGCCCGTCGACCTTGAGCACCTCGCGAGGAACGATCATGAACTCGGCGAACCCGCCGTCATACTGATAGCCGACGGACGTCTGGTTTTGGCAGACCTCCATCCAACCCTTGCGGCACTCATGGCACTCGCCGCACGGAACGGCGGCAATGACTTGAACGCGGTCGCCGACCTGCCAGCCGCCCGACACGCTGGCGCCGACCTCGACGATCTCCCCAGCGATCTCGTGGCCGGTGATCCGAGGCGGGGTCAGGTTCTGGTGGCCGTTGTAGAAGATCTTCACGTCCGTGCCACACGTCGAGCAGTTGCGCACCCGCAGCTTGACCTCATCGGGCCCGCAAACAGGATCGGGCACCTCTTCCAACCGGACGTCCTCGGGGGCATAGAACCGCAGTGCCTTCATGGGTAACTCCTATCAGTCGATCGTCGCGAACATGCGTCCACCGAGCACAGCGTCGACGCAATGTCCGATTGATTGGGTTTAGTGTGCCCGAACCCCTTGACTCGGTCAAGAACAGGCGAATATAAATGCACTTACAGATCTGGCCAGGTCTGGACAGGCGCCATGCCACTGGGGCGGGCCCGACGGAAGGAACGAGATGACGACGGTCGTGGAGGCGCCACCCTCATCGATGCGGGTGCGCGTACAGAAATTCGGGACGTTTCTGTCCAACATGGTCATGCCCAACATCGGCGCCTTCATCGCCTGGGGCTTGATCACCTCGCTCTTCATCGAGAAGGGTTGGATCACCGGCTTGACCAACACCTGGGACAACCCGGCAAGCTGGGTGGCCCACATCGGCGGTTGGGGTGACTTCGCCGGCGGGGGCATCGTCGGCCCGATGATCACCTATCTGTTGCCGATTCTCATCGGCTACACCGGCGGCAAGATGGTCTACGAGACCCGCGGCGGGGTCGTCGGGGCCATCGCCACCTTTGGCGTCATCGCCGGAACCTCGATCCCGATGTTCATGGGCGCGATGATCATGGGCCCGTTCGGTGGTTGGACGATGAAGCACATCGACGCAATCTGGGACGGCAAGATCAAGCCTGGTTTCGAGATGCTCGTCAACAACTTCGCCGCGGGTATCTGGGGCGCCATCTTGGCGACTTTCGGATTCTTCGGGTTGAGCCCGATCCTCGCCAAGGTGAGCGAGATCGCGGGCAATGGCGTGGAGTTCCTCGTCAACCACCAGCTGCTGCCATTGACCTCGGTGCTCATCGAGCCGGCCAAGGTCCTCTTCCTCAACAACGCAATCAACCACGGGGTCCTCACGCCCCTTGGCACCCAACAGGCGGTCGAGCAGGGCCAGTCGATCCTCTTCCTCCTCGAGGCTAACCCCGGCCCCGGGCTCGGCCTGCTCCTCGCGTACTCGATATTCGGTCGCGGGCTCGCCAAGGCCTCTGCCCCCGGTGCCGCCCTCATCCACTTCATCGGCGGGATCCACGAGATCTACTTCCCGTATGTCCTCATGAAGCCACGCCTTATCCTCGCGATGATCGCCGGCGGCATGACCCAAATCTTCGTCAACGTCCTCTTTGGGTCTGGATTGCGCGCCCCGGCCGCCCCCGGATCGATCATCGCCGTCCTCGCTCAGACGGCGAGCGGCAGCTACGCCGGGGTGACCCTGTCGGTGGTCGCGGGAGCCGCCGCGTCATTCCTCGTCGCCGCCATGTTGCTGCGCACCGACCGCACTGTTGAAGCGGACGATGAACTCGTCCATGCGACCGCGTCGATGGAATCGATGAAGGGCAAGAAGTCGATCGC
>CAZACX010000019.1:0-8004 GCA_964483685.1 uncultured Intrasporangiaceae bacterium | reverse complement strand
CGGATCGTCTTCGCGTGTGACGCCGGGATGGGGTCCTCGGCGATGGGCGCTTCTGTTCTGCGACGCAAGATCCAGGACGCCGGACACGGGAATGTCACCGTGGTCAACGAGGCGATTGCCAACCTCAAGGACACCTTCGATGTCGTCGTCAGCCACAAGGACCTCATCGCGCGAGCGCAGCAGCGCACCCCGTCCGCGGTCCATGTCGCGGTCGACAACTTCATGGCCAGCCCGCGCTACGACGAGATCGTCGCCCTCGTCCACGATCGGAATGCCTCGCCCGCGCTCGTTGGGGCGCGCACGGCCACACCCGAGGGCAGTGCGGCAGTCACGGCCGCCGCACTCGCCCCCGCAACGGTTGCGGTTGGCCAAGCGTCAGGCGCCGCGGCGGCTGACACCGCTGCTCCGGCGATGCTCGATCGGTCCGCTGTGGTTCTGCATGGCTCGGCCAAGACCCGTGATGAGGCGATTACCGAGGCCGGCAATCTCCTCGTGCAGGTTGGATCCGTGGATGCCGCCTACGTGGCTTCGATGCATGAACGCGAAGAGTCCGTCTCCACCCACATGGGCAAGCGTCTCGCCATCCCCCATGGCACCAACGCAGCGAAGTCCGCTATCCATCGCACGGCGCTCTCGTTCGTGCGGTACTCCGAACCAATCGACTGGAAGGGTCACCCCGTCGAGTTCGTCGTCGGCATCGCCGGGGCCGGGCAGGACCACCTGACGCTGCTCAGCCGGATCAGCCGCGTCTTCCTCGACGACGCACAGGTGGAACTGCTGCGCCAGGCGAACACCGCGCAGGACATCATCGCGATCCTCGACCGGGGCTGAGGCCACCGGAGCTAAGAACGTGTTCGGCTGGGGAGGACGGCGTTCCTCCCCAGCCGAACACCCTCCGCGCACAAAGCGAGCATCGTCGTCGCGCGTGCGCAAACATCCGCGATGCGCCCTGGTCCCCCGAGGGGACCAGGGCGCGTTGCCTTAACCCCGAGGGGACCAGGGCGCGTTGCCTTAGCGCGAACTGCGGATGATCTCGACGAAGCGGCTCATGATGTCGTTGAGCCCGAAATCCTTCGGCGTGAACACGGCTGCCACGCCGAGATCGAGCAGTTTGGCGGCGTCTGCGGGGGGAATGATCCCGCCGACGACAACGGGCACTTCGCCGGCCCCGGCCTCCTTGAGCCCGGTGAGAATCTGCGGCACCAACTCCATGTGCGACCCCGACAGGATCGACACCCCGACAAGGTGCACATCCTCGGCGACGGCGGCGGCGACGATTTGCTCTGGCGTCAACCGGATGCCCTGGTAGATCACCTCGAAGCCCGCGTCCCGGGCGCGCACCGCGATCTGTTCGGCGCCGTTGCTGTGGCCATCGAGGCCGGGCTTGCCGATGAGCACGCGCAGCTTCTCACCAAACTCGGCCTCCGTTTGGGCCAACGCGGCCCGAACAGCGACCAACTCGGCGCTCCCGCCGTCGGCCACACCGACCGCACCGCTGACCCCGGTCGGGGCCCGGAACTCACCGAACACCTCCCGCAACGCCCCCGCCCACTCGCCCGTCGTCAGTTCGGCGCGGGCACAATCGAGGGTCGCCGCCATGAGGCCGGCGGATCCGTTCGCCGCCGCCTTGAGGGCCGCCAACGCCGCCGCCGCACGTTCCCGGCGCACCGGGTCCGCATCGCGCTCCGCGCGCCACGCGGCGACGGCCGCCGCAGCCTTCGCCTCGACGTCGGCGTCGACGCTCTGGATAGCCCCATCAAGATCGGCAGTCAGCGGGTTGACCTCGGTCGTCGCGAACTTATTGACGCCAACGACGATGTCCGCCCCGGCCTCGATCCGCTGGCGACGCAACGCGTGCGAGGACACCAGGGCCGACTTCATGTAGCCGTTCTCGACGGCGACAACAGCGCCGCCCATGGCCTGGACGACGTCGATTTCCGCTTTTGCCCCGGCAACCAACTCGGCCACCTTGGCCTCGACCACGGGCGACCCGGTGAACAGGTCGTCATACTCCAGCAGGTCGGACTCGAAGGCGAGCACCTGCTGGATTCGCAGCGACCACTGCTGATCCCAGGGTCGGGGCAACCCCAACGCCTCATTCCAGGCGGGCAATTGCACGGCGCGGGCGCGGGCATCCTTCGAGAGGGTGACCGCGAGCATTTCCAAGACGATCCGTTGGACATTGTTCTCGGGCTGCGCCTCGGTCAGGCCGAGCGAGTTGACCTGAACCCCATAGCGGAAGCGACGTTGTTTGACGTCGGTCACGCCGTAACGCTCCTGGGTCAACTCGTCCCAGAGCTGGACGAACGCCCGCATCTTGCACATCTCCTCGACAAAACGCACCCCGGCGTTGACAAAGAAGGAGATCCGCGCAACGACCTCGCCGAACCGTTCCGGGGGGACAGCGCCGGTCTCGCGCACAGCATCGAGCACCGCGATCGCCGTGCACATCGCGAAGGCGATCTCCTGTACCGGCGTCGCCCCCGCCTCCTGCAGGTGGTAACTGCAGATGTTGGTCGGGTTCCATTTGGGGATCTCGGCGACGGTGTAGGTCACCATGTCGGTAATCAGGCGCATCGACGGCCCGGGCGGGAAGGCGTACGTCCCCCGGGAGAGGTACTCCTTGATGATGTCGTTTTGGGTGGTGCCGGCGAGCTCCTTGACGGCTGCCGCTGGGTCGGCGCCCGCGGCAATAGCTTGCTCCTCCGCCGCCACCTGATAGAGCGCGAGCAACCACATTGCCGTGGCATTGATCGTCATCGACGTGTTCATCTGGTCGAGCGGGATCTGCGCAAAGAGCGCCCGCATGTCGCCGATGTGGCTGATCGGGACACCGACCTTGCCCACCTCCCCGCGCGCGAGCACGTGATCGGGGTCGTAGCCGGTTTGGGTCGGCAGGTCGAACGCCACCGAGAGGCCCGTCTGCCCCTTCGCGAGGTTGCGCCGGTAGAGCGCGTTGCTCGCCGCGGCACTGGAGTGCCCGGCATACGTGCGCATCACCCAGGGACGATCGCGCTCAGGGCGCGGCTGAGGGGTGGAAAGATCGGAGGGAGCCATGAAATCGAACCTACCGGGGCGGCTAGGTCGCAACCAGTCGGTATGCCGGTGAGGCCGGTCACGAGGGACCGCGCGCGGTTCGCGGCGCTCAAGGCCCTGGAGTTGTGTCCTGGGCCGAGCGGGAGTGGAGCCGGGCATCCCGTTAGGGCAGGCTGTCCCCATGGTCAATCTGACGAGGATCTACACCCGAACCGGCGATGACGGCTCCACGGCGCTCGGCGACTTCAGCCGCACCGGCAAGACCGACCCGCGGCTCATGGCGTACGCCGACGTCAACGAGGCCAACGCCGCCATCGGCGTGGCCGTGACCTGTGGCGAACTGCGCCCGGACATCACGGCGACCCTTCGGCGGATCCAGAACGACCTCTTCGACATCGGGGCCGACTTGTGTACTCCCCTGCGCGTCACCAACGCGCACCCGCCACTGCGCGTCCAGCCGCAGTGGATCGAGGAGTTGGAGGCCGATTGCGACGCCTACAACGGCGAGCTGACCCCGCTGCGCTCCTTCATCCTCCCGGGGGGGAGCCCGGGTGCGGCGTACCTGCACCATGCGACGACGATCGTGCGACGGAGCGAGCGTTCGGCGTGGGCCGCACTCGCGGCATACGGCGACGAACCCTCGGACGAGCCGGGCAAGGGCGGCATCAACCGCGGGACGACAACCTATCTCAATCGGCTCTCCGACTTGCTCTTCATACTCGCGCGGGTCGCGAACCTCCCCCTCGGCGGCGACGTCCTCTGGGCCCCCGGAGGCGGCCGCCTCGCCCAACCGGAACGCTAGCCCTCGGGCCCGAGGGCTAAGGAAACCCGAGGTCTCAGGGAACCCGAGGGCTAAGCAAACCCGAGGGCTACGTCAACGTCTGGAAGCCGGGCGGCGCACTCTCGATCCAGGAGCGCGTGGCCGTCTGGGCGTCCCGGCCCATGGCCAGCTCGAACTCCCCCGCGCCGGTGCGTCCGACGATCGTCAACGCCTCCACCAGACCGGGGATCACTTCGGTCGTCGGCGTCGCCGTCCCAAAAAGCAGGTCCGCCCGGGGCCAGGACCGGCCTGGCTTGGTCGAGGGGCCGACCACGGAGAACCACTCAAGAGTGGTGGGGCCCAACCGAAGCAGCCCAAGCCGCCAGGGCTGGGCTGCGTTGGCCCGCAGGGCGCACATCAACAGAGGCTGCGCGCCAGCGATCACCTGTCGGCGCACCCACAGGAACAGGATGCCAAGCAATGCGAGCACGACAAGGGCGCCAAGGGCGACCTCTGCTGTTTGGAGGAACCCCATCGCCGTGGCCCGGTACGGACTAACTGTGGAAGCGGGACTCGTCGACCGTCTCGGAGACAACGGTGACGACGTCGAGGTCAACCGAGAGGAAACCGCCATCGATTTGGGCGATCTTTGTCGCACCCTCGGTCTCGATGCGCACCTCACCCGGGGCGAGCACGACGAGGGTCGGGGTGTGGCCCGGCAGAATCCCGAGATCGCCGTCGATCGACCGCGCCGAGACCATGGACGCCTCACCGGTCCACACACGGCGGTCGGCGGCGACGAGTTCAACCTGGAGGGGAGCCACGATGGTCCTTCGCACACTCGGGGACGGGAATTAATCGCATTCTAGCCGCCCGGGTGGGGGCTCGAGGCACTGCTCGCACCAACGCCGCTGGGCTCGACAATCCGTCGAACCCAGCGGATCCGGTGAGTTAGAGCGTCTTCTGGATTTCGGCCCACTGGCGCTCGACATCGTCGAGGCCACCGCACATGTAGAACGCCTGCTCGCCGTAGTTGTCGTACTCGCCGTCACAGATCTTGGTGAAGGCCTCGACGGTGTCGACCAACGACACCGTCGACCCCTCGATCCCGGTGAACTGCTTTGCGACATAGGTGTTCTGCGAGAGGAACCGCTGGATGCGGCGGGCCCGGTTCACGAGGATCTTGTCTTCCTCGGAAAGCTCGTCGATACCGAGGATGGCGATGATGTCTTGCAGCTCCTTGTTCTTCTGCAGGATCTGCTTGACCCGCACGGCCGTCGAGTAGTGCGCTTCGCTGATGTACCGACGGTCGAGAATCCGGCTCGTCGAAGCGAGCGGGTCCACCGCCGGGTAGATCCCGAGAGACGCGATCTCACGGGAGAGTTCCGTGGTGGCATCGAGGTGCGCGAAGGTCGTGGCCGGGGCTGGGTCGGTGTAGTCGTCCGCGGGGACGTAGATCGCCTGCATCGAGGTGATCGAGTGACCGCGCGTCGAGGTGATCCGCTCCTGGAGAACGCCCATCTCGTCGGCCAGGGTGGGCTGGTATCCCACGGCCGAGGGCATCCGGCCGAGGAGGGTGGAGACCTCGGAGCCCGCCTGGGTGAACCGGAAGATGTTGTCGATGAAGAGCAGCACGTCTTGCTTTTGGACGTCGCGGAAGTACTCCGCCATCGTCAGGGCCGACAACGCCACCCGAAGGCGGGTGCCCGGGGGCTCGTCCATCTGGCCGAAGACGAGGGCGGTCTGGCCGAGCACGCCGGCCTCCTCCATCTCAACCATGAGGTCATTGCCCTCACGGGTGCGCTCACCGACGCCGGCAAACACCGAGACACCACCGTGGTCGCGCGCGACCCGAGCGATCATCTCTTGGATGAGCACCGTCTTGCCAACACCGGCACCACCAAAGAGGCCGATCTTGCCACCTTGAACGTAGGGCGTGAGCAGGTCGATGACCTTGATGCCGGTTTCGAACATCTGGGTCCGGGGCTCGAGCTGGTCGAAGGCCGGTGCGGAACGGTGAATGCCCCACCGCTCGGTGACGTTGAGCGTCTCGCCTTCCTTGAGGTTGAGGCAGACGCCGGTGGTGTTGAACACCCGGCCGAGGGTGACGTCACCAACGGGCACGCTGATGGGACCGCCGGTGTCAAAGACCCGTGTTCCCCGGACCAAACCGTCGGTGGGCTGCAGCGAAATGGCCCGCACCATGTTGTCGCCGATGTGCTGGGCAACTTCAAGGTTGAGGCTCTTGGATTCACCGCCGAGGTCAACGCTCGTCGTCAGCAGGTTGTATTGCTCGGGCATAGCGTCGGCGGGAAACTCCACGTCAACGACGGGGCCGATGATGCGCGAGATGCGCCCGACGCCGCCGGCTTTGGCGGTCTCGGTGGTCTCCGGGAGGGTGGCAGTCATACGTCTCTCTACCTTCTACTTGGACTCGGCAAGTGCGCTGGCGCCGCCGACGATCTCGCTGATCTCTTGAGTGATCTCCGCCTGACGAGCTTGGTTCGCCAGACGGGTGTAGTTCTTGATGAGGTTCTCCGCGTTGTCCGTCGCCGACTTCATGGCCCGCTGACGGGCCGCCAACTCGGAAGCCGCGGCCCCAAGAAGGCACGTCCAGACTCGCGCCGTGACGTAGCGGGGCAGCATCGCGTTGAGGACCTCTTCGGCGCTCGGCTCGAAGTCGTAGAGCGGGTGCATGTCCCGCTTGCCGTCGTGATCCTTGTCCTCCGGCTCGTCGATGACCTCAATCGGGAGCATCCGCAAGACGCGCGGTTCCTGAACGACCATGGAGTTGAACCGGGTATAGACGATGTGGATCTCGTCGTGCCCACCCTCGGCCGTGTCCCGCAGGAAGTCCTCGATGAGTCGTTTGGAAATCTCCTGAGCCATCTCGTAGGCAGGTTTCTCCGTGAAACCCGTCCAGTCCGCGGCATACGGGCGTTCCCGGAACTTGTAATAGGAGACGGCCTTCCGTCCGACAAGGTAGGCGACGACCTCCTTACCCTCAGCGCGCAACTGCTCCGTGAGGCGCTCGCTCTCCTTGATCGCACCCGAGGCGTAGGCACCAGCCAAACCACGGTCGCTCGTCAAGATGAGCACTCCCGCCCGCACCGGCCTTTCGACCTCCGTCGTCATCGCGTGCGGCTGGTCGGAGTGAGTGGCAAGCGCCGATAGCGCCTTTGTCAGCGCGTGGGTGTACGGCCCAGATTCGACCACCCGTTGCCGGGCCTTGATAACCCGGCTCGCCGCCATGAGTTCCATGGCACGGGTGATCTTCTTCGTCGCCGTCACCGAGCGGATGCGCTGCCGGTATACCCGGATCTGCGCTCCCATACGTATCTGCCTCTCGTCGAATCAGTGGGCGCTCAGGAGCGCTGGCGGACGATCTGCGCGTGGTCGATCTCGTGCTCGAGGTCGCCGGCCGGCGGTTCGTGGCCAACCGGGACGTTGTGCGTCCCGGAGCCGTCGAATTGCTTCTTGAAGTCGGTGATCGCCTCGATCAGGGCCGACTCGGTGCCGTCCTCGAACTTCGTCGTCTCGCGGATCGTGTCAAGAATGATCTTCTTTTCACGGCGGAGGTAGTCGAGGAAGTCGACCTCGAACCGGGCCACATCCTCGACCGCAATGTCGTCGAGCTGGCCCGTCGTGCCGGCCCAGATCGAGACGACCTGGTCCTCGACGGGGTACGGGTTCGACTGACGCTGCTTGAGCAGTTCGACAAGGCGGGCGCCACGCGCCAACTGGGCGCGCGAGGCGGGGTCGAGGTCGGAGGCAAACATCGCGAAAGCCTCCAACGCACGGAACTGGGCCAAGTCGAGCTTGAGCCGCCCCGAGACCTGCTTCATCGCCTTGATCTGCGCGTTGCCGCCGACTCGGGAAACTGAGACACCCACATCGATAGCCGGGCGGACGTTGGAGTTGAAGAGGTCGGCCTGGAGGTAGATCTGACCGTCGGTGATCGAGATGACGTTCGTCGGGATGTAGGCCGACACGTCACCCGCCTTGGTTTCGATGATGGGCAGGCCCGTCATCGAGCCGTGGCCCAACTCGTCCGAGAGCTTGGCGCAACGCTCAAGCAACCGGCTGTGCAGGTAGAAGACGTCGCCGGGGTAGGCCTCGCGGCCCGGCGGGCGTCGCAGCAGCAGCGATACTAAGTGCCACGACACTCGTAATATCCCAGTGCGCCATGTTTCATCCATGAATTTCGA
>CAZACX010000018.1:29517-46623 GCA_964483685.1 uncultured Intrasporangiaceae bacterium | reverse complement strand
CTAGCCCGTGACCTCCATCGTCTCGCCCGGGCGAGCGGGGTCGCGGTCGACGTCGACTCGGCGGCGCTCAGTGCCGACCTCAACTGGGCCGAACGGTTCCTCCCGCGCGCGCAGGCCCGCGCGGCGGTCCTTGGCGGGGGTGAAGAACACAGCCTTATCGCGTGCTTCCCGGGGACAATCCCACCCTGGTGGCGGGTCCTCGGGCGCGTGCGGGAGGGCAGCGGGGTGTTCCTCGACGACAAGGCCCTAGACCCGCTCGGCTGGGATCACTTCGGCGGTTGATCTCGCCCGATGACTCGGCCAGGAACGCGCGGCGACTCGGCCAGGAACGCACGGCGACTCGGCCAGGAATGCGAAAGCCGCGCGGGGCCGGGTCACGCGCGGTGCCGGGAATGCGAAAGCCGCGCGCTCAAAAGAGCACGCGGCTTTTGCAGTGGAGGCCGCCGCCTTAGCGATTGACCTTGCCGGCCTTGAGGCAGGAGGTGCAGACGTTGAGGCGCTTCGGGGTCTTGCCGGCGGCGCCGACCATCGCGCGTACCCGCTGAATGTTGGGGTTCCAGCGACGCTTGGTGCGACGGTGGGAGTGCGAGATGGAGTGACCGAAGCCAGGGCCCTTGCCGCAGACATCGCAGTTGGCAGCCATGGTGGTTCTCCTTGAAAGTGAGTGTGAATGTTCGTGAGCGCCCCCGGGTCGGCGCAGACGGGCAGGCCAAGCGTGCTGGGGGAACCGCTCAAGGGTAGCCGAGACGGGGGATGGCGCCAAAACGCCCGGCGGGACGCGGATCGGGCGGCTTGTCGGTGACCTCCATTACCCTGCGAACGTGCTTGTTGAAATTGATGCCCCGGCCGTTCGGCGATGGGCAGTCGTCACTCGGGCGGCCTTCGCTGCTCGTCGCGGTCAACTTGACGCGCTCAACGTCTTCCCGGTGCCCGATGGTGACACCGGGACCAATCTCTACTTGACGATTGACGCAGCCCTCGATGATTTGCGGGCCCAGCACGACGCCATCGGTGGCCCACCGCTCGCCTCGGTCGCGCAGGAGTGCGCCGACCTTGAGCGGGCCATGATGATCAGCGCCCGGGGCAACTCGGGGGTGCTGATCAGCCAATTTGTGCGTGGATTCGCCGACGTGTTCCGTGAGCGCGTGGCGACCTTTGCCGATGTGGAGGCCATCGCCGAGGGGCTCGCCCGCGGAGCGATCCTCGCCCGGGCCAGTGTCGAACGGCCCGTCGAGGGCACGATCTTGAGCGTCGCCGACGCGACCGCAACGGCAGCGGCGCAGGTGCGAGATCGCGGGGGCAGCCTCGCCGACTTGACTGAAGCCGCCGTGACGGCGGCGAAGACCGCCCTCGCCGCGACGCCCGGGCAGCTGCCCGCCCTCGCGGCGGCGGGAGTCGTCGACTCCGGTGGCGCCGGTTACCTCCTGCTCGTCGAGGCGCTTGATCGGATCGTCCGGGATGTCGTGCCAACGAGCGCGTATGCAGTGGACGGCTTCTTCGTGGCCGGCGCCGCCCCAGCTGCTCCGGCGGCGGGTCACGAACCGGAGGGCCCGGGCTACGAGGTGATGTACCTCCTCTCCGACAGCGATGACGCCCGCGTCAGCGCCTTGCGGGCGACCCTCAACGGACTCGGCGACTCGCTCCTCGTCATCGGCGGCCCGGACCTGTGGAATGTCCACGTCCACGTCGATGACGTCGGCGCCGCGATCGAGGCGGGGATCGAGGCGGGGGTCCCGCGCCGCATCCGCGTGACGCACTTTGCCGAGCAGATGCAGGCGAAGCGCCCCGCGAGCGATCAGGCGGTTGTGGCCTGCGTCGCGGGGCCAGGAATTGAGGCGATCTTTGCGGCGAGCGGGGCGACGACGGTTGCCTCAGGGCCGGGGCGGCGCGCGTCGGCGGGCCAACTCCTCCAGGCGATCACGGCCAGTCATGCCCTCAACGTCCTGCTCCTGCCCAATGATCGGGACACGATGTTGGCCGCGCAGGCCGCCGCGAGTGCCGCGGGACGCAATGGCCTGCGCGTCCACGTGATTACCTCGCGCACCGCGGTCCAGGGGCTCGCGGCGTTGGCGGTCTTCGACGAACACGCGAGCGCCGAGGCCAATGTCGTCGCGATGACGTCGGCAAGCTCCGCTACCCGGACTGGGGCCCTGACGGTGGCCTCCAAGGAAGGCCTGACGAGTGGGGGTCCTTGCCACCCGGGGGACATCCTTGGGGTCGTTGGCGGCGATATCGCCATCGTCGGTGATCACCGTGACACGGTCGCCGCGGAGGTCGTCCGTCGGCTCGCCCAGGGTGGCGGTGAGCTGCTGACGGTGCTCCGTGGGGCCGAGGTGCCCGACGGGGTGGCGGACCGTCTCGTTGACGTACTCGCCCGAGACTTCCCGCTCCTCGACGTTCAGGTTCTCGACGGGGGCCAACCTCACTACGAGCTGCTCATCGGCCTCGAGTAGGCCCGCCATGGTCGATGTCACTGCAAAACTCCCCGCGATCATCACCGGGGCCGCGAAGCCGTTGGCGAGCCGGGACGTGCATACGGTCGGGGATGTGCTGCGGTTCCTTCCCACCCGCTATCGCAGCTATGACTCGGACCTCGGCGGACTGGTCGAGGGCGACGTCGTTGTCGTGATCGGCGAGGTGCTGCGCTCCAGCGGGCACACCCCGAAGTACAACCGCCGGGGATGGGTGTTCACCGCCGTCCTCACCGACCCGGCCGGTCGGCAGATCGACATGACCTTCTTCAACCGCGGTCATGACGCCAAACTGCACGCCGGGGTCAAGGTCATCGCCGGGGGTGAGGTCACCTCGTTCAACGGTCGAGTCCAACTCGCCCACCCCGGCTACAGCGTCCTCGAGGAGGGGGCCGACACCGACTTCCCCGGACTCTTGCCGATCTACCCGCCCGTGCCGAAGCTGCACAACTGGAACCTCATCAAGGCGATCCGGCTCGTGCTCGACTCCGTCTCGGACGTCCCCGACCCGATCCCCGCGGAGGTGCGCGCCCGGCATCGACTCGTCACCCGGGACGACGCCTACCGGATGCTCCACCGGCCGCAGGCCTGGGGCCAGGTCGAGCGGGCCCGCGCCCGCATGCGTTTTGAGGAGGCCTTCGTCCTCCAATGCATCCTCGCGACCCGCCGCGCCCAGCGGCTGGCTGAGGTGACGGTGGCGCGCACGGGTGGATCGGGGGAACTGGTGCGCGCCTTCGATGCCCGGCTGCCGTTCACCCTGACCGACGGTCAAGGCGCGGTGGCTGCCGAGGTGAGCGCGGACCTCGCCCGGCCGACGCCGATGCACCGCCTCCTCCAGGGCGAGGTCGGGTCGGGCAAGACCGTCATTGCCGTTCGGGCGATGCTTGCGATCGTTGATGGTGGCGCCCAGGCGGCACTGTTGGCCCCCACGGAAGTCCTTGCCGCCCAGCACTATCGGACGATCACCGCCCTGATGGGGGATCTTGCCGAGGGCGGCTTGCTCGGCGGCAGCGAGATCGGCACAAAGGTGACCTTGCTGACCGGCTCGATGTCCTCGGCGGCTCGCCGCCAAGCCTTCGCCGACATCGCCTCGGGGGAGGCGGGCATCGTCGTCGGAACCCATGCCCTCATCCAGGACAAGGTGGCCTTCTTCGATCTCGCCCTCATCGTCATCGACGAGCAGCACCGCTTCGGCGTCGAGCAGCGGGATGCGTTGCGCGGCAAGGCGGATCGCCCACCCCACGTCCTCGTCATGACGGCGACGCCGATCCCCCGGACAGTCGCGATGACCGTCTTCGGGGACATGGACACCTCGACACTGCGCGAATTGCCCGGCGGCCGCTCACCAATCTCCACCCATGTCGTTGATGAGGGCAAAGCCAATTGGGTTGACCGGATGTGGCTGCGGCTCGTCGAGCAGTGTCAGGCCGGTCGCCAGGCGTACGTCGTCTGCCCGCGCATCGGGGACGACGAGGCCGCTGCCGCCGACGACGAGGCCGCTCCCGCCGACGGGGCGACCTCTGACGACGCGGACCTTGAGTCGCTCGTCGATCTCGCGGAAGGCCCCGCCCAAGCCCCGCCTGCGGCAGTCCTCCCGCTGTATGCCGCGATGCGCGCCGATCCACGGTTCGCCGGCTTGCGGATCGGACTTATGCACGGCCGGTTGCCGACCGCGGACAAGGACGCCGTGATGGCGTCCTTCACGGCCGGGAATGTGGATGTCCTCGTGTCGACGACCGTCATCGAGGTCGGTGTCGATGTCCCCAACGCCACCGTCATGGTCATCAAGGACGCCGACCGCTTCGGCGTCTCACAACTGCACCAGTTGCGTGGCCGCGTCGGTCGAGGCCCGCATCCGGGCTTGTGCTTTCTCGCGACACAGTCGGCTGCGGACGCGACGACGGAGCGATTGTCGGCCGTGGCGGCGACTACCGACGGGTTCGCCCTCGCCCTGCTCGACATGACGCAGCGGCGCGAAGGCGACGTCCTCGGCACCCGGCAGAGCGGCGGGCGCGGACGGCTGCGTTTCCTCTCGCTGATCGACGACGAGGAAGTCATTGACGATGCCCGCGCCGAAGCCCGCACCCTCCTGGCCGTCGACCCGACCCTCTCGGCCCAACCCGAGCTTGCCCGGGCCATCTCGGAGTGGCTCGAGCCGGACGTCGCCGCCTACCTCGAGAAGAGCTGACCCGCCGTGACCCGCATCATTGGTGGCCGCTTCGGTGGGCGTCGCCTGTCCACCCCGCCTGGGGCGACAACGAGGCCGACGTCCGACCGCGTCCGCGAGGCCCTCTTTTCGATGTTGGCTAGCCGGGACGTCCTGCGGGGCGCCCGGGTCCTCGACGCGTATGCCGGGTCCGGTGCTTTAGGTCTCGAGGCGCTCAGCCGGGGAGCCGTTTCGGCCCTCTTCATCGAAGCCGACAAGGCCACCGCGGGCATCATCGGGCGCAACATCGCCGCACTTGGGCTCGCCGAGGTCGCCTCGGTGCGCCCGGTGCGGGTTGCGGTGGCCCTCGACCGCCCGGCGAGCGCGCGCTTCGACCTTGTCCTCGCCGACCCGCCCTACCCCATGGGCGAGGAGCAATTGAGTCGTGATCTCGCCCTCATTGTTGCCCAGGGGTGGTTCGCGACGAACGGGCTCCTCGTCGTCGAGCGCTCGACACGTTCGCCGCAACCTTCGTGGCCGGAGGGACTCGTCGGGGAGGATTGTCGGCGCTACGGCGAGACCGCGCTGTGGTTTGCGTCGCCCGACGTGCTCGCGCCCGAGTGAGCTAGGTTGCCCTGGTGACCCGTCGCTGCGTGTGCCCCGGTTCGTTCGATCCCGTGACCCTCGGCCACCTCGATGTCTTTACCAGGGCCGCGCGCCTGTTCGATGAGGTCGTCGTCGCGGTGCTGCACAACCCGGCCAAGCAAGGGGCTTTCCCCCTGGCTGCGCGGCTTGCCTTCCTCACGGAAGCCACCGAACATCTTCCCCAGGTGCGGGTTGAAGCCTTCGCGAACCGCCTCATCGTCGACGTGTGTCGCGAGGTCGGGGCCGCCACCATCCTCAAGGGGCTGCGCAGCGAAAACGACTACGCGTATGAGGTTCCGATGGCGCTGATGAATCGGCAACTCGCCGACATTGAGACCGTCTTCGTTCAGGGCGATCCGACGTTCAGCCATGTGTCGAGTTCCTTGGTCAAGGAGGTCGCCCGGTTCGGCGGCGAGGTACGCGGCCTCGTGCCTGACACCGTCCGCGACGCCCTCGTCGCGGCCCGATCGGATACGCCGCGCTGACCTGAGCCGATGTCGACCGAGGTACGCCGCGATATTGAGGGCCTGCGCGCCGTCGCTGTGCTCAGTGTGATGATCGATCACGCCGGCTTGCCGCTACGGGCCGGTTTCGTTGGCGTGGACGTCTTCTTTGTCATCTCCGGCTTCCTCATCACCGGGGTTCTCCTGCGCGAACTCGCGGCGACCGGCACGATCTCGTGGTCGCGGTTCCTCGCGCGGCGGGTGCGGCGACTGTTGCCCGCCGCCGTCCTCGTCCTCGTCACCGCCGCCGTCGTTGCCTTCTTCGTCGTCCCGGGCTTGCGTCGGCGCGACGTCGGCTGGGATGTCGGCGGAGCCGGGACATATCTCGTCAATTGGATCTTCGCCGACCGGTCGGTCAACTATCTCGCCGCCGATGCCAGGCCGTCCCCGGTGCAGCACTACTGGTCACTGTCCGTCGAGGAACAGTTCTATCTCGGGTGGCCCCTGCTCCTCGTGGGGTTGGCGCTTCTTTCGCGACGGTTCGCCGTGCTGCGTCGCGGGGGCCGGCCGCGCCCCGCGGCGATCGTCGGGGTGCTCGCGATTGTCACCCTCGCCTCCTTTGGGTATGCCGTGTGGCGGGCCGCGGTTGACCCGAACGCCGCCTATTTCGTGACGACAACCCGTGTCTGGGAGCTTGGCCTCGGCGCCCTCCTTGCCTGTTGGGCGATGCGCCCGGTCGGCGCGCCCGGCAGCGTCGGTGGGCCCGGCAGAGTCGGTGGGCTGAGCCGGTTCGATCCGCTGGGCCAGGTCGAACCGCTGACCGCGACCGCCGCCCGGGGCTCGGCGCCGTCTCTGGACCTGCGGGCCCGGATCGGGTGGATCGGGTTGGCGACCATCGTTGCGAGCGCGGCGCTGATCCCGGCCGAGGCCGCCTGGCCGTCGTGGTGGACCCTCCTGCCGACCGGGGGCGCCGCGGCCGTCCTCTGGGCGGGGCTCCCCAGCGTCGGAGGATCCAGCGCCGGAGGATCCAGCGCCGGAGGACCTGGGGCCGGGCTCGGATCCGGCGCCGGGCTCGGACCTGGGGCCGGAGGATCTCGCGCCGGAGGACCCGTGCGGCTCCTGGGCTGGCCGGCCCTCGGGTGGATCGGGGGGCTGTCTTACTCCCTGTACCTGTGGCACTGGCCCGTCATCGTCCTTGCCGAATGGGCCCGGGAAACGCCGCTCTCGCTCCCGTGGCGGGTCGTGCTGACGGCAGCCAGCACGGTCCCCGCGTATCTCGGCTACCGATTCGTCGAGCGACCCCTCCATCACGGGCCGCTCTTGGCCTCCCCGAGGCGGGCGTTGGCGGTGGGGGCGGCGTTGTCGATGAGCACCGTGGCGTTCGCCTTGCCGCTTGCCCTGGCGGGGTCGGTCTTTGTCGCACCGGTTCCCGCCGGGGTCGATCCCGCGACGCTCGGCCCGCGGACCCTCAAACCCGGCCAGGACCCGGCGAGCGTCGAGTCCTGGGCCTGGATCTCCCCCGATCCGATGAGCGCGGGCGGTGATCGTCCCGCCGCCGACGTCGACCACTGCCAACTTGATCGGCTCGCCAGTTCCCCGGTGCAGTGCGTGTTCGGGGAACTGACCGGGCCACGCACGATTGCCCTGGTGGGGGACTCCAAGGCTCTCCAGTGGCTCCCCGCCCTCGAGTCTGCGGCAGCGATCGAGGGGTGGCGGATCGTCACCTACGGCAAGTCGCTCTGCCCCTACAGCGCCGAACCCACCGCCCTGGAGGGCCGCCCGTATCCCTCGTGCGACGCCTTTAACCAGGCGGTCCTCGCCGCATTGCACGCCGATCCGCCGGATCTCGTCATCACCTCGACCGCGAACCGCGGCGGAGGTGGCGGATCGGGCGGTCGGGCGGACACCATCGCAGGGCTCGCCGCGGCCTGGACGGATCTGCGCAACGACGGAATCCCGGTGCTCGTTATCGGCGACAACCCCACCTCCCCGGATGACCTCGACATCTGCGCCGCCCGGCACCCGCAGGAGTTGACCCGCTGCGCCTTCGATCGGCATACGGCCGTCGCGGGGAGCGCGCTGGGGGTGCTCGCCGAGGCCGCCACCCGCAGCGGCGCCCCCCTGCTCGACCTCACCGACGCGCTGTGTCCCGGGCCACGCTGCCCGGTCGTCATCGGTAATGTCACCGTCAACCGGCCGGGCGATCACGTGACGGCGACATATGCCCGATCGCTGGCCCCCCTGATCACCCCCGCGGTCCGGGAGGCGATTGCCACGCTGGATTTTGGTCCGGGCGCCGTCGCCAAGTAAGCTCAACCCTCGGTCTTGCGTCTGCTGTGGCGCGGCTGAATCCGATCACTTAATGCGTGGAGCCATGAACCGTCTTGACCCCCGCTCGCCCCTGGTGTTTGACACCCGGGAACTGAGCCGTCGCCCGGGGTCGATGCGGGAAGTATCTCGGCGCATCGAGGCACCCGCCGTTCTCGGCACCGACGTCATTGCCGTCGCCGAGGGCACGCCGATCGACGTGGAGCTTCGCTTCGAGTCGGTCGTTGAGGGTGTCTTGGTGACGGGGGAAGCCACCACGGTCGCGACCGGCGAGTGCGTGCGGTGTCTTGGTTCGCTCACCCAATCGGTGACAGCGAGCTTCCAGGAACTGTTCGTTCACGCCGAGCGTGCAACCCGCCACCGGAAGACTGGTGGGGTGGACGAGGAGAACGAGGAGTACTTCGTTGTCGACGATCTAATCGACCTTGACGAGGTACTTCGGGACGCAGTGGTGCCTGCCCTGCCGTTCCAACCGGTGTGTCGCGAGGATTGTCCGGGGTTGTGCTCGCAGTGCGGGTTCACCCTTGCGCAGGACCCAACCCACACCCATGAACTGCTCGACCCGCGCTGGTTGGCGCTGACGCAAATGTCGTCCGCGGCGAGTGACGTGGACCGTACCGATGAGAGAAGGAACTGACGTGGCTGTCCCGAAGCGGAAGATGTCGCGCTCCAACACCCGTTCGCGTCGCGCGAACTGGAAGGCCGCGCCGGTCACCCTGACCACCTGCCCCGCCTGCAAGGCGCCGTCGCAGCCCCACCTGGCCTGCCCGTCCTGCGGCACGTACAACGGACGTCACTACGCGACCGCAGAACGCACGGAGCACCAGGCCTGAGTGCCCGGTGGGGGCGCAGCGGACCGTCGACGAGCTTCGTGACTACCTTGAGGAAGTCACGGGCTCGGTTCTCGATGGGTCGCTGCTTGAATTAGCGGTGACGCATCGCTCGTTCGCGTACGAGAACGGCGCGCTCCCGCACAATGAGCGCCTCGAGTTCCTTGGCGACTCCGTGCTTGGGCTCATCGTCACGGATGCGCTGTATGCCGGTCATCCCGACCAGTCGGAGGGGCACCTCGCGAAGCTGCGCGCTGCCGTGGTCAACGCCCGCGCCCTCGCCGAGGTCGGGCGGACTCTGGGACTTGGCGACTTCCTTCGGCTTGGGCGCGGTGAACAGGCGACAGGTGGCCGGGACAAGAGCTCGATCCTCGCGGACACGACGGAGGCCGTCATCGGCGCGGTCTATCTCGCCGCCGGGATGGCCGCCGCGGGCGCCCTCGTCCATCACTTGCTGGACCCGCTGATGGCCTCCTCTGCGGAGCTCGGCGCCGGCCTGGACTGGAAGACGTCATTGCAAGAGGCGAGTATGGCGCGCGCGCTCGGCCCCGTGGAGTACCGGACGGCGGACGAGGGCCCCGAGCACGAAAAGGTCTTTACGGCCTCGGCGGTCATCGATGGCGCCGTGCGCGGCGTCGGGGTGGGCCGGACTAAGAAGGATGCGGAGCAGGGAGCGGCCGCGCAGGCGTGGAGCGCACTGCAAGAGATGCCCATCCTGGGCGCTGCCGCGGACTGAGTCGGCAGCCGAGACATGCCGGAGCTGCCGGAGGTCGAAGTGGTGCGGTGCGGGGTGGCGGACTACGTCAGCGGACGAGTCATCAGTGACGTCGAGATCCTTGGCCAACGCGTCGCCCGACGCCATCTGCCTGGTCCGGCCGATCTCGCTGCCCGCCTTCGCGGGCGCACGATCAGCGCGGTTCGTCGCCGCGGCAAATACTTGTGGTGCGACCTTGGGGATGAGGCACTCGTCATTCATCTGGGGATGAGTGGGCAACTCCTCGTGTGCGAGCCCGACACGCCGGATCAGCGGCACCTGCACGCCCGGCTCCGGTTTGAGCCTGCGGACGTCGAGTTGCGCTTTGTCGACCAGCGGACCTTCGGTGGGTTGCAGCTGAGCCCGGTCGATGCTTCCGGCCTCCCGGAGCCGGTCTGGGCCATCGCGCCGGACCCGTTTGACCCCACTTTTGACCAGTCGAAGGTCGTGGCGCGGATGCGCGCTTCCGCCAGCGGGATCAAGCGGCTATTGCTCAACCAGCGGCTCCTCTCCGGGGTGGGCAACATCTATGCCGACGAGGCATTGTGGGCCGCCGGTGTCCACGGCGAGTGGCCGGGCTCCCGACTTCGCGGGGTCGAGGTCCACGCCGTTCTCGACGCGGCGACGGCGGTGATGGCGGCGGCGGCCCTCGATCAGGGAGGCACCAGCTTCGACGCGCTCTACGTCAACGTCAATGGCCAATCGGGCTACTTCGCGCGGTCCTTGAATGCTTACGGTCAAGAAGGTCGGCCCTGTCCGCGGTGCGACACGCCGATCCGGCGGGAGCGCTTCATGAACCGCTCGTCCTTTAGTTGCCCCTCCTGCCAACGACCGCCTCGACGGTCCGCGGGCCTTGGCCCAGCCCGGGGCCTTGCCCAAGCCTCGGGCCATGTCCAGTCCTCGGGGCGCGGCCCAGCGCTCAGGGAATCGGCAGGGTCTTGAGCTTGACGGCGACCCCGGTGTGCTGGGCCGAGAGCGTCGCGAAGGCCTGGCGGATGGTCTTCGCATAAAGGTGCGCCCCAACCAGGCTCGGATGAATGCCGTCGGGCTGCAACTGCCGCGGATTGGCCGTGACCGCCGCGTTCCAGTCGGCGACGATGACGTTGGGGTACGCATCCGACACCCGCTCGAGCGTCGCATTGTCCTTGGCGGTGCGGGACATGTTGAGGTGGAGGTTTACGAGCACGACCATCCGAGCGGGGCCGAGTCGATCGAGGGTGGAGCGAACGTCCTCTTCCTCAACCCCGGCGTTAGTCCCGAACGAGAGGATGACGGCCCGCCGGATCTTGTCGCCGGACAACGTCACTTGCGCGAGCCCATCGGCGTAGCGCCGATTTGACTTAGCGTCGATCCGGATCCCGGGGAAGTAGTAGCGCAGGGCGTGCCAGCTTCCCACCATCATCGAGTCGCCGTAGGCATCAATCTCGGTGCCCGACGGCATCGTGAACGCCGCATTGCCTGCAACGACCGTCTTCGTCCCCGAGGCGGTCGTCGGTGTGGACGCCGGGCGGGAGGCAGTGGGGGAGGATGTCCCGCTCACTGTCGCTGAGGCCCGCGCCGCGGCGGCCTCGTTGGCTTCGATCAGGCGTTGGGTGGAGGTCTGGTTCGGCGCCGTCACGAGGACGACGAGGACAAGGACGAGGCTCGACGCGACCACCCCGACAGCGACCGTTCCCAATGCGGGGTGATGAGTCGTGGGCCGCACAAGCCTGTTCATGGTGGTGCGCCACCCGTCGCGGCGCACCGGCGATTCGACAAAGCGGTAGGACAGGTCGGCGAGCGCGAGGGTGACGATCACACACCAAGCCCTGGTCCACACGTAGCCGGGCGCCCCTGGTGCGGAGGGGAGATCGGAGCCCACGATGAGGATGACTGGCCAGTGCCAGAGGTAAATCCCGTAGGAGCGCTCCCCGACCCAGCGCAATGCGGCGAGATCGAGCACCCGCTCGGCGGGCCCGGTGCCGTCCACGACGCCCGCGATGAGGACGGCCGTGCACAAGGATGCGAGGGCCAGGCCCCCGCGGAAGGTCCACGGCGAACTCTCGTCCAGCACGAGCAGGAGCGCAGCCAGCAGGACGAATGCCGCACCCGTCGCCGGGCGCCGAACGCGCGACCAGAGCGCGTGGGCCAACGGACCATGATCGGGCGCGGCATACCCAAACGCGAGGGCTGCCCCAAACATCAGTCCCATGAGGTGACTGTCGGTGCCGTAGTAAACCCGGGTCGACCCGGCGGCGGGATCGAAGAGCGCGGCCATCAGGAGGGTTGAGGTGAGTCCGAGGGCCCCGGCAATCGCGACCCGGTGCGTCCAGCGCGGGACGTATGTCACCAGGAGCACGGTGACCAGGGGCCACACCAGGTAGAACTGTTCCTCCACGGCGAGCGACCAGAAATTC
The DNA here is from genome assembly GCA_964483685.1 of uncultured Intrasporangiaceae bacterium. Taxonomy (GTDB): domain Bacteria; phylum Actinomycetota; class Actinomycetes; order Actinomycetales; family Dermatophilaceae; genus Nostocoides_A. The sequence goes on along the minus strand of CAZACX010000018.1, from coordinate 34,610 downwards.
ATGAACAGCTGCGGCGTTGTCGCATTGAAGTAGTCGGACCCCGCAGCGATCTCGAGCCAGTTCGTCGAGAACGTCAAGGCACCGAGGACTTGGCGCCCGATCCCGACGAGGAGATCCGCTTCAACGATCCGTGCGAGCAGCACACTGACGGGCACGCAGACGAACAACGCGGGCAGCAGCCGACGGGCGCGCCGAGTCCAGAACCCCGGCAGGTCGATCGTGCCAGTGCGGGCGTACTCGCGCTCGAGGAGCGTCGTGATGAGGAAACCGGAGACGACGAAGAACACGTCGACCCCCAAGAAACCTCCAGGCAGCCAGGCCGGATTGAGGTGGAACGTGAAGACCGCGGCAATGGCCACGGCACGAAGGCCGTCGAGGCCCGCCAAACGAGCGGAGGCTGAGCCAGCAGCAGGTGTGTCAGCGTGAGGGTGCGCCTGTGCATCGACCGTCATCGGCGCCCAGCCCTTCGCTCGTGTGGAGATGGGCACTACGGTAAGGGACGACCCCTGACAACCTGCCGCAGCCACGCAAGTTTGGCTCCTCCCGACGCCTACCCTGGGGCTCCATGGAGGAGTCTGCGCGCCGAATGACGGTGTTTGTTTCGGGTGTCGTTCAGGGCGTCGGCTTCCGATGGTGGACGCGCGCTGCGGCGTTGGAGCTGGGTTTGACGGGCGCTGCACGCAACACCGAGGACGGTCGGGTCGAAGTCACTGCCGAGGGGCCGCAGGCGGCCCTCGAAGAATTGTTGCGCCGCCTGGGCGAATACCCCAGCACGCACTTCCGGCCCGGGCGGGTTGCCGGGATCTCGACGCCGCTGTGGGGTTCGGCTCGCGGCGATGCGGTTGGCTTCGTCGAGCGCTGAGGAGGTGACCGCGCGCCCCCTTACGATGGGCCCGTGAGCCCCGAACCCGCCGCAAGCACCCCGCCAGAGCTTGCCCGGCTGCGCGCGAGCATCGACAACATCGATGCGGCCCTCGTCCACCTCCTCGCCGAGCGTTTCAAGGCGACCCAGCAGGTCGGTGAGCTCAAGGCCGCTGTCGGTATGCCGCCCGCGGACCCCGCGCGCGAAGTGCGTCAGATCGCGCGCCTGCGGGCCCTCGCCGATGACGCGGGGTTGGACCCGCAATTCGCCGAGAAGTTCCTCACCTTCATCATCGCCGAGGTGATTCACCACCATGAGGCGCGTCTCCAGGCCTCGAACGTGCCGAGTCCGGTCGCTGCCGACCGGTAAAGTGAGGCGGCCCGGCGAGAGAGATCTGAGGACCCCTGCGTGTACGTGAAGACCCTGACCCTGAAGGGGTTCAAGTCCTTCGCGTCGGCGACGACGCTGCGCCTCGAGCCCGGAGTCACCTGCATCGTCGGCCCGAATGGCTCGGGGAAGTCGAATGTTGTCGACGCCCTCGCCTGGGTCATGGGCGAGCAAGGCGCCAAGACGCTGCGCGGCGGGAAGATGGAGGACGTCATCTTCGCCGGAACCGCGGGCCGACCCCCGCTGGGGCGCGCCGAGGTAACGATGACAATCGACAACACCGACGGCGCCCTCCCGATCGACTACACCGAGGTGACGATCTCGCGGACGATGTTCCGCAGTGGGGGCTCCGAGTACGCCATCAACGGCACCCACTGTCGACTCCTCGACATCCAGGAACTTCTCTCCGACAGTGGCATCGGCCACGAGATGCACGTCATCGTTGGCCAGGGGCAGCTGGACGCGGTGCTGCGGGCCACCCCCGAGGAGCGGCGCGGCTTCATCGAAGAGGCCGCCGGGGTCCTCAAGCATCGCAAGCGCAAAGAGCGGGCGCTGCGCAAGCTCGACGCGATGGAAGTCAACCTCACGAGGGTCGCCGACTTGACGACGGAGATCCGCCGCCAGCTCGGCCCCCTGGGCCGCCAGGCGGAGGCCGCCCGCAAGGCCAGCCTCATTCAAATTGAGGCCCACGACGCGAAGGCGCGTCTCCTTGCCGATGACCTCGTGCAGCTCACGAGCACCATCGAGCAAGAGGTGGCCGACGAGACGGCTCTCCTTCAACGTCGAGCGGAAGTGGAAGGTGCCCTCGCCCAAGCCCGCGCCCAGGTGCTCGACCTCGAGGCCGTTGCCGCCCAGGAGGCCCCGGAATTGGCCGCCTCCCGCGAGCGATGGATCGCGCTGCGCTCGGTGCGTGATCGCATCGAGGCGACGGCATCCCTCGCCGCGGAACGGCTTCGCCTCCTCGGCGACGACGACGCCGAGGAGACAACCAGCGGCCGCGACCCCGAGGAACTGCGCGCCCAAGCCGAGCAAGCCCGCGGGCAAGAAGCTGCCCTCCTGGCCGAGGTGGCCGACGCCGGTGCGGCGCTCGCCTCGGCGGAGATGGCGCGGGCCGCAGCGGAGGTCGACGCCGCCAACGAAAACCAGCGGATCGCGAGGTTGGCCCGCGCCGCCGCCGACCGCCGCGAAGGGCTCGCCAAGCTCGCAGGTCAGGTCGCTGCTCGGCACAGCCGGATCGAGGCGACCGAGGCGGAGATTGGGCGCCTCCAGGAGGCGATCAATGCCTCCCGGGCGCGAGCCAGCGAGGCCGAGCAGGAACACGCTCGTCTTGAGGCGACGATCGCGGACGTCGAGGAGGGCGAAGAAGGCCTCGACGCGGCATACGAACGGGCAAACGAGCGCTTCGAGGCGCTCACCGCCCAGGTTCGCGATCTCACTGCGCATGAGGCGGCAAGCGACCGGGAGCGGGCCGGTTTGACGGCGCGACTGGAAGCCCTGAAGCTCGGCCTTCGGCGCAAGGATGGCGCCGCAGCTCTGCTCAAGGACGACGCCGGGGTCGCCGGATTGGCGGGCGCGTTGGCGCAGTCCCTGCACGTGCGACCCGGTCACGAGGTGGCGATTGCCGCCGCGCTCGGTTGGGCCGCCGATGCTGTCGCCGCGACGAGCCTCGATCATGCGGTTGCCGCCGTGTCCACGTTGCGCGCCACGGAGGCGGGTCGCACCGGGGTGTTCTACCCCGTCGCCCCCGCCCCGCCCGGCCCGCGCCCGCAGCTGCCGGACACCGCCGTATGGGCGGACGAAGTCGTGCGCGTAGATGGACCGGCGAGTGGCGCCATCGCCGGGCTGCTCGAGCGGGTCGCCTTGGTCGCTGATGCAGCGGATGCCCGAACCCTTGTTGAGCGGGTCGCCGACCTGACGGCCGTCACCGCTGACGGTGACGTGTTCGGTCGGGGGTTCGTGCGCGGGGGAAGCGCGGATGCGCCGAGCTTGATCGAGGTCCAGGCCGCGGTCGCCGAAACCGAGGCCGCCCTGCAGACCTGCGTCGCCGCGGGGGAGTCGGCCCGATTCGAACTCGTGGGGCTACGTGACCAACTGACGGCAAGCCGACATGACCTTGAGGGACACCTCGAGGCCCTCCATCAGTCCGACGCTCGAATGGCCTCGGTCGCGGAACGGTTGGGCGCGCTCGGCGCCACGACCCGCTCCGCCGGGGCCGAGGTCGCCCGCTACGCGCAGGCCATCGCGCAGGCCCAGGTCGGCTTGGCCAGTGACCGGGACGAGTTCGCCGCGCTGAGCGCCCGGTTCGAGGCCGCGAACGACGAACCTGCGGATGCGGATGACGCCGAGTCGGACGATCGGGAGCGGCTCGAAGCCGTCGCCGCGGCCACCCGCGCCGCCGAGACGGAGGCGAGGCTGCTGCTGCGCACCAAGGAGGAGCGGGCCCGCGCCCTGCATGGCCGGGCAACGTCCTTGGAGGGGGCGGCCCGCAACGAGTTGGCCGCACGTGAACGGCTTCGGGTCCGGCGCGCCCGTCGGGCCCGGGAAGCAGAAGTCGCCCAGTCCGTTCGGGTGGCGGCCCTGTTCGGCCTGGGCCGTCTGGCGAGCGCCACAGACCGGGGCGAAGCCGACGCGCGCGCCCGCGACGACCTGCGCCTGACCCGGGAACGGGGCCTGGCGTCGCTGCGGGCGGTGCTCGCTGCGGCCCAGGACGATTTGGCGGCCCTCACCGATGATTTGCATCGTGACGAGGTTGCCCGCGCGGCCCAAATCGCCCGAATTGAGCAGTTGCAGACGCGGGCGCTGGAGGAACTTGGCCTCGACCCCCAGGTGCTTGTCGACGAATTTGGTCCCGACCAGCTCATCCCCGTCGCGCCCGAAGGCGACGACACACCCGAGCCGCAACCCTTCGTTCGTGACGTGCAAGAAAAGCGCTTGCGCCGGGCCGAGCGGGGTTTGCGTGAGTTGGGGCGGGTGAACCCCTTGGCGCTGGAGGAGTATGCCGCCCTCGCGGAGCGGCATACGTTCCTCACCACCCAGATGGAGGACCTGCGGGCCTCCAAGCGGGACCTGCTCGACATCGTTGCGGAGGTTGACGAACGGGTCGAACAAGTCTTCACCGCGGCCTACCACGACACGGCGGCGCAATTTGAGCGGGTCTTTTCGCGGCTCTTTCCCGGCGGTGAAGGACGGCTTATCCTCACGGACCCCGCGAACATGCTCACCACGGGCATCGAGCTCGAAGCCCGCCCGCCGGGAAAGAAGGTCAAGCGGCTTTCCCTGCTCTCCGGTGGGGAGCGATCGCTCGTCGCGGTGGCCCTGCTCGTCGCCATCTTTAAGGCCCGACCGAGCCCGTTCTACATCATGGACGAGGTCGAAGCGGCCCTCGATGACACCAACCTCGGCCGACTGCTGACGCTGTTTGAGGAACTCCGCGACTCGAGCCAGTTGATTGTCATCACCCACCAGAAGCGGACGATGGAGGTCGCGGACGCCCTTTATGGCGTCTCGATGCGCGGCGATGGCGTGACGACGGTCGTCTCGCAACGCCTCCGCACGACGGAGGCGTCGGCCTGACGCGCGTACCGCCGCGGATTTGGTCACCCTCAGGCGGCTGAGGCATGGTGGTGACCATGTTGGTTTTGGTGTTGATGTTTTTGTTGTGTCTTACGGTGGCGATGGGGGTTGTGGGTTCGGTCTTGGTTGCGGCTCAGCGTGACGGGCGCGAGCTGTTAACCGTTCGGGGAGAAGAAGTTCTCGCCAAGGTGCGCACGGGAACGGAGTCGGCGGGGTCCATGACCGGGGACGTGGTGGGGACGGTCGCCCGTCGCGTTCGAGAGGTCGCGCT
>CAZACX010000018.1:15390-29417 GCA_964483685.1 uncultured Intrasporangiaceae bacterium | reverse complement strand
CCATGACCGGGGACGTGGTGGGGACGGTCGCCCGTCGCGTTCGAGAGGTCGCGCTAAGCCGCCGTCGCTGAGCTGCCGTCGCTGAGCGGCCGTCGCTGAGCCGCCGCTGAGCAGCCGCCGCCCCCTGAGCGGCCGTCGCTGAGCAGCCATTTCCCCAAGTCTCGCGTCGATGGGACGATGGCGGCGTGATCAATGAGTTGTGGGAGTACCTCGCCGTCGGCGGCGGGACCCTTTTCGTCGTCGGGGGCCTGGCCGTGGCGTTCCTTCGCGGACGCCGACGCGCCGGCGAGGTCCGTGAGCTACCGCGTCCCACCCCGCCGCCGACGATAACGCCGCGCTCACCGGGGACAACGCCGTCTGAGACGGACGAGCGAACGGGCGGCGTCGCCACGCTTCCGCGGCCGCCAACAGCGCAGCCGAGTGGCACGGTCGTTGCCCCTTCGGAACCGGCGACCCCCACCCTCGAGCGCCCGGACGCGCCGGCCGGTCGGCTGCAGCGACTGCGAGCCCGGCTCGCCCGAAGCAACACCCTGCTCGGCAAGGGCCTCCTCGCGTTGCTCACCCGTGGCGGCCTGGACGACGCAGCCTGGGAAGAAGTCGAAGACACTCTCCTCCAGGCCGACCTGGGGGTTGAGGCGACGACGGAACTTGTCGATTCGCTGCGCACCAAGGTGAAGGTCGACGGGACCAGCTCCGAGGCGGATGTGCGCCGGTGGCTACGCCAGGACCTGCTCGCGCTCGTCGATCCCGAGATGGATCGCACGATCGCCTCCTCGCGCGTCGAGGGACGACCAGCGGTGATCCTCGTCGTCGGTGTCAATGGGACGGGCAAGACGACAACGGTCGGCAAATTGGCCCGCGTCCTCGTGGCCCAGGACAAGGACGTCATCCTTGGCGCAGCCGACACCTTCCGGGCCGCGGCGGCCGACCAACTGGAGACGTGGGGGGCCCGCGTCGGCGTGCCGACCGTGCGCTCCCACAAGGAGATGGCCGACCCCGCCTCGGTCGCCTTCGACGCTGTCGTCGCCGGACTCGAGATGGAGGCGGACGTCGTCCTGCTCGACACGGCCGGCCGGTTGCACAACAAGACGAACCTCATGGACGAGCTCGGCAAGATCAAGCGGGTCGTCGAGAAGCGCAGCCCCATCGACGAGGTTCTTCTCGTCCTCGACGCGACGACCGGCCAAAACGGTTTGCGTCAGGCGGAGGTCTTTAGCCAGGTCGTCGGGGTCACTGGCCTCGTGCTCACCAAACTCGACGGCACGGCCAAAGGTGGCATCGTCGTCGCGGTCCAGCGCAAACTCGGGGTGCCGGTGAAGCTCGTCGGACTCGGCGAGGGACCGGACGACCTCGCCCCGTTCGATCCGGTGGCCTTCGTCGACGCTCTCCTCGACTAAGGGGTCCACGCGGGTGGCCGAGCGATGGCCATCTCAGGAGGGGCGCTCGCTTGCCGGCATCGAACAGGCGGGGGTTCCCCCGGGAAGGCGGTGGCGATTCGCCGCGACCCAGCGGTAGACCACCCCCGCAACCCAGTTCACCCCGGGCATCAGCAAGACCAGCCCGGCGGGGCGCTGCCATAGCCGCCCGCGCAGCAGGAGTCGGGCCACGGCGTTCTGGGCGGAGCTGACCGTGCCATCGGGGGCTACCCACTGCAGGGCTTCGTCGCATTGGGCAGCGGACAAACCGAGCGGCGCCAAGTCGAGGTCCTGATAGGCCGAGATCACCAAGCCGTCCCCGGGGCGACGAACGTGCGTACTCGCGACCCCGGCCAGGGTGGTGCAGATTCCGCAGTCGCCGTCAAAGACCAGGACGCCCTGGCGAAGATTGGTGCTCACCCGGCTGATTGTCCCACTGGGGCGCTCAGGAGTGGCTCTCGCAGGTGTCGATCACGGCCGCCAGGGTCGCGGCGACCTTCGCGGGCGCCAAGGCGACGCCGGAGCCTTCACTGACATAGAAGGTGTCGAGTGTCTGGCCCGCATAGGTCGCAATGTGGGCGGAGTGGACGGACAGGCCGAGCTTCGCGAAACATCGCCCCAGGTCATGCAGCAAGCCGAGGCGGTCCTGGGAACGGATCTCCAAGACGGTGAGCCCGGAGCTGGCCCCAGGCAGCAAGAAGGCGCGTGTTTGTCGAGGATCGCCCGGACCGACAACGGGTTTCGCGAACGTGCGCCGTCGCTCGAGGGAAGCGAGCGGGCTGCGGTTCCCCCGGCCGAGTTGGCGCAACCCTTCGACGATGATGGTGGTGTCGAGATCCCCGCCGCGGGGGGCCTCCACGAGCCATTCATTGGCAGCCACCGCGTCGATCGTGCGCAAACGGGCGGTGCGCACCGTCAAACCCAGTGACGACAGCAACCCCGCCGTGTCGGCGAACAGGCCCAACCGGTCGCGATCGTAGACGTCGACGCGGAACGCGCCCCCGAGCGGGGTCACCTCGACGTAGGCCTCGCCCCTTGCCAGGGCGCTCGTCGCCGCCTCGGGGATGGTTGCCTCGGCCTTGTCGTCTTCCGGTTCCGGTGCGGACCGCGGGGCGTGGGCGGTGTGTACTGCGGTGGTCAGCTGGCCGAGGAGCGCGGCGCGCCACTCGGTCCACGCGAGCGGCCCGGCGGCGCGGGCGTCCGCGATCGTCAGGACCCGCAACAGCTCGAACGTGTCGATGTCGGATCCGGCCACAGCCCAGGCGGCGGCGACGGTAGCTGGATCCGCCAGGTCGCGTCGGGTGGCAAGTTCGATGAGTGCGAGGTGATGTCGCACGAGGCCGATGACGGTCTCGCGGTCGCGGTCGGGGACACCGAGGCGGTGGAGGAGGCCGGCGGCAATCTCGGCGCCACGTTCACTGTGGTCATGGGCGCCGGACACCTTGCCGATGTCGTGCAGCAACGTGGCGAGCAGCAACAGGTCGGGACGCGCGACCTCGCGCATCATCGGGGCCGCCTCGACGACGGCCTCCAACACATGCCGGTCGACAGTATGCCGATGGATCGGGTTGCGCTGCGGCCTGGAGTTGATTGCGGTCCACTCGGGGAACCACCGCTCGATGAGTCCGACCTGGGTCAAGCCCTCCCAGACCGCGATCAATCCCGTTCCGGTGGCGAGCAAGTCGGTCAACAAGTCAAGGGCGAGGGCCGGCCAAGGGGTGGGCAGTTCCCGGGCATCGGCGAGGTTGGCAAGGGTCTGCGGTGACAACGGCAACCCCGCCCGCGCGGCAACGGCCGCGGTGCGCAGCGGCAACAGTGGGTCGTCGGCGCGGGTGTTGCCGAGGACCGCCTCGCCGTCATGCTCAAAGACGCCGTAGCCGAGCGCCTTCATGTGCGGTCGGCGTGGCCCAGAGCGCAACGTGCGGGCGCGCTGACTTTGGCTCGCCCGACGAAGCGTGGAGTCCAGGGCGTAGGCGATCGTGCGCCCGCTCGCACTGACAACGGTGAGCAGGTCGTCGGGGTCTCGGTAGCCGAGCAGGGCGGCGACGGCGTCGTGCTCCTCGCGGCCGAGTCGGTCGCGGCCCCGACCGGTGACCACCTGGAGCGCGTCCCGCACGTCGAGCAGGCGGTCGAGGGCCTCGTCGACCGCGCCGTGGGGCCGATCTGCCAGCCAGGCCGCGACGAGCGCCCGCAGGACGGTCATGTCGCGTAGTCCCCCGTGGGCCTCTTTGAGGTCCGGCTCAATCGACTGAGCCAGCTCGCCGTGCCGACCATGGCGGGCCGCAAGTGACTCGGTGAGCTGGGGGAGGCGTTTGCGCGCATTAGCCCGCCAGTCGTGGGCGAGAGTCGAACGAATCGCCGCGACGAGGTCGAGGTCACCGGCGATGGGCGCAACATCGAGCAGGGCGACCGCGGCGGTGAGGTCGGAGGTGGCGACCGAGCGGCATTGGGCGAGCGTCCGGACGCTGTGGTCGAGCCGGACCTTGGCGTCCCAAATCGGGTACCACAGTCGGTCGGCGAGCGCGGTGAGGTCAGCGGCGGGGATGGACCGGCCATCGTGAAGGAGAACCAGGTCGAGGTCGCTCAGCGGCCCACCGTCCCCACGCCCGAGCGACCCCACCGCGGCGAGGGCCACCCCCGGCAGGCGCCGTCCGTTGGTGGCGTCCGCCCAGACGTCGACCAGCCAGGATCGGGTGAAGTCGGTGATTGCCGTCCGCCGGACTTGGCCGGCACCCGGCGCCGTGAAGGCGCGGGTGCCGGCCAGGTCGAGGCGGGTGGCGCTGACATCGAGGTCAGGTGCCCGCATGAACTTGACTCCTAGATTGCGGTTGGTCCGTGCTCGCCGGTACGGACCCGGGCCACGTCTTCGACGGGAATGGTCCAAACCTTCCCATCGCCGATTCTCCCGGTGTGGGCGGCCTTGACGATGGCGTCGACGACCGGCGTGGCGTCGGCATCATCGACGAGTACTTCGACGCGAACCTTCGGAACGAAGTCGACGGTGTATTCCGCCCCGCGATAGACCTCGGAGTGGCCGCGTTGGCGGCCATACCCGCTGGCCTCGCTGACCGTCATACCGGTGATGCCGCAGGCCTCGAGCGCCAACTTGACCTCGTCGAGTTGGTGGGGCTTGATGATCGCGGTGACGAGCTTCATGAGGTGGCTCCTGAGTTGACCGGGGATTCGCTGCTAGCGCGAGGGGCGGGGTTGGCTCCGAGGAACGAGCCAAGACGACCACCGCGGGCGACGAGATCGTATGCGGATTCGGCGTGCTCAGTCTGGTCGATTCCGGCGACCTCGACGTCCTCGCTGATCCGCCATCCCATCGTGGCTTTGAGAGCCATCGCGATGACGAAGGTCACGACGCCCGAGAAGACCAGGGTGGCGAGGGCAATGACGATCTGGATGACGGTCTGCTTGATGCCGTGGCCGTAGAACAACCCGGAGGTGGTCGAGAGGAGACCAGCACCAACGGTGCCCCACAGACCGGCGACGAGGTGCACGCCGACGACATCCAAGGAGTCGTCGTAGCCGAAGCGGAACTTCAGACCGACCGCGAGCGCAGAGAGGCCGCCAGCGACGAGACCGAGAGCGATCGCACCGATGGGCGAGAGCGCGCCACAGGCCGGGGTGATGGCGACGAGACCTGCGACGACGCCAGACGCGGCGCCGATCGAGGTGGCGTGGCCGTCACGCTGCTTTTCGACGAGCAACCAGCCGAGCATGGCCGCACAGGTCGCGACGGTGGTGTTGATCCACACGAGTGCCGCGGTGCCGTCGGGGGCGAGCTCAGAGCCGGCGTTGAAGCCGAACCAGCCGAACCACAACAAGCCGGCGCCGATCATGACGAGGGGTACGTTGTGCGGCCGCATCGCTTCCTTGCCGAAGCCGAGGCGCTGGCCGACGATGAGCGCGAGGACGAGGCCGGCGATGCCCGCATTGATGTGGACGACGGTGCCACCGGCAAAGTCGATGGGGACGATGTTCGCCGTGCCGTCGGTTGCTCCGAAGATCTTCGCCGACAGGCCACCCTCGGTGGCGGAAAGGAGGCCACCGCCCCACACCATGTGGGCGATGGTGAAGTAGGAAAGGGTCACCCACAGGCCGCTGAAGACGAGCCAGGTCGAGAACTTCACCCGGTCGGCGATGGCGCCGCTGATGAGGGCGACGGTGATCGCGGCGAACGTCAATTGGAAGCCGACGAAGGCGAGTTCGGGGATGTTGCCGTATCCCTCGTACCCGAAGGGGTTGACCAATCCGTCGGTGTCGTGCAAGCCGAACTTGTCGAAGGGGTTGGCGAAGACTCCGCCAATGTCGTTGGGTCCGAACGACATCGAGTAGCCGTAGAGGACGTAGAGGACGCCGACGACGCCGAGGGCGCCGAAGGACATCATCATCATGTTGAGGACCGACTTGGCGCGGCTCATGCCGCCGTAGAAGAGCGCCAAACCGGGTGCGGTCATGAGCAGGACAAGCGAGGAGCACAGGATGAGGAACGCCGTCGAGGCGTAGTCAATCACTGGCTCGTCGGCCATGGGGATCAGTGCAGTGATCATGCCGAGGAGGATCCGTTACGGAGGTTTCGCTTCGGGGTCGTCGCGTGTTTCAGTGATGTTGCCGATCTCCCGGCTGTGTTAGCAGGAGGTAACCGCGTTGCCGTGGTCTCATATCCTGAGACGATTGGTGTCCCGGGTGCCCGGCCCGGCCACCGAGTAAACTTCGGCGGTGTTTACCAGCCTCTCTGACCGCCTTGCCGCGACGTTCAAGAACCTGCGCGGCAAGGGGCGCTTGAGCGAATCCGACGTCAACAAGACCGTCCGTGACATCCGGATGGCCCTGCTCGACGCCGATGTGGCGCTGCCCGTTGTCAAGGACTTCACCCACGCGGTGCGGGAGCGGGCGCTGGGCGCGGAGGTTTCCACGGCGCTCAACCCGGCCCAACAGGTCGTCAAAATTGTCAACGAGGAGCTCGTCGACATCCTCGGACAGCACACGAGGCCGTTGCGCTTGGCCAAGACCGCCCCGACGGTGATCATGCTCGCGGGCCTGCAAGGCTCGGGCAAGACGACGCTCGCCGGCAAGCTCGGCAAGTGGTTCAAGGACCAGGGCGACACCCCGCTGCTCGTCGCGGCCGACCTCCAGCGGCCCAACGCGGTCACCCAGTTGCAGGTCGTCGGGGACCGCGCCGGGGTGCCCGTGTTTGCCCCCGAGCAGGGCAACGTGGGCGGTCACGACGCGGTGGGGTCCACGGGAGAGGGCACGCGGAGCTTCGGCGACCCGGTCCAGGTGGCCGATGCGAGCATTCAGTACGCCATCTCCAAGCTCTACAACGTCGTCATCGTCGACACCGCCGGCCGGCTCGCCGTCGACGAGGAGTTGATGGAGCAGGCCAAGATGATCCGCGACATCATCGAGCCCGACGAGGTGCTCTTCGTCATCGACGCGATGATCGGTCAGGCCGCTGTCGAGACCGCCCAAGCGTTCCAGGAGGGCATCGACTTCACCGGCGTCGTCTTGTCCAAGCTCGACGGCGATGCCCGCGGTGGTGCGGCGCTCTCGGTGGCCAAGGTCACGGGGCGGCCGATCATGTTTGCCTCCACCGGCGAAAACGTCAAAGACTTCGAGGTCTTCCACCCCGACCGAATGGCCTCACGCATCCTCGACATGGGTGACCTGCTCACCCTGATCGAGCAGGCCGAACGGGCCTTCGACCGCTCGCAGGTCGAGGAGATGGAGCGCAAGTTCCTTGCGGCCGAAGGCTTCACCTTCGACGATTTCCTCCAGCAGATGGCGGCGATCAAGAAGATGGGTTCGCTCAAGTCGATGCTCGCGATGATGCCGGGCATGAACCAGATGAAGGCCCAACTCGACGCCTTCGACGAACGCGAGTTCGACCGGGTCGAGGCCATGGTGCGCTCGATGACCCCCTACGAGCGCAGTCACCCCAAGGCGATCAACGGCTCCCGGCGCTCGCGCATTGCTGCGGGTTCGGGTGTCCAGGTCGCCGACATCAACCAGTTGCTGACCCGATTCGGCGAGGCGCAGAAGATGATGAAGCAGCTCGCCCGGGGCGGCGGGATCCCGGGGATGCCGGGGATGCCGGGCCTTCCCGGGGGGCGCAAGGGGCGTCAACAGCCCCAACGTGTCAAGGGCAAGTCGGGGAACCCCGCCAAGCGGGCCCAGCAGGAACTCGCCGCCACTCAGCGCACGGGGGCACCGCGTACGGGCGCCGCCTTCGGAGGTGGCGACGACCTCGGTATGCCGCCCGCCCTCGATCCAAGCAAGCTCCCCAAAGGGTTCGAGAAGTTCCTCGGCCCGTGACCCGGCTCCACACCCTGACGGTCGGGACCGCGGGACCGCGAATCGCCTTCTGTCACGGGCTTTTTGGTCAGGGGCGCAACTGGGCCCAGATCGCCAAGGGGGTCAGCGGCCCGGATGGGACCGACGCACTCTGCCTGCTCATCGACCTGCCGGACCACGGTCGCTCGCCATGGAGCAGCGAGTTCTCCTACCCCGCGTATGCCGCGGCGCTCGCCGCCGCGTTGGAGCGGGCAGGGGGCGCAACGCCGTGGACCCTCGTCGGACACTCGCTCGGCGGCAAGGTGGCGATGATGACCGCGCTCGCCCACTCCGACTATGTCGAGCGACTCGTCATCGTCGATATCGCGCCGAAGGGGTATGGCAACCTGCACCGCTTCGCGGGCTACATCGCGGCGATGCAGACCCTGCCGCTGGACGTCCTCACCAGCCGGGAGGAGGCCGACGACCGGTTGGCCGCCGTCGAACCGGATGCGGGAATCCGGGCCTTTCTCCTGCAGAACCTGCGCCGAGACGGCGAGGGTTGGCGTTGGCAGGTCAATCTCGACCTCATTGCCGCCGATGCGGCCCGCGGTGAGGATTCGCGCATTGCCGCCTTCCCGGAACAGGCGGGCGACCATCGGCCCTACCTCGGGCCGGTGATGTGGGTCGCCGGTGCCCGATCTCCGTACATCCAAGACGGCGACGAGCACCCGATGCGGGCACTCTTCCCTCGGGTGCGCAAGCTGACCGTCAAGGACGCTGGCCATTGGGTCCACACCGACCAACCCGAGATCACCGTCACCGTGCTCCGCAGCCTCCTTGCGCAACCGATCGTCGAGGGGCCCTGAGCGGTCCCAGGTGCCTTCGCGCCTGAACCGGTCCTGGGTGCCTTCGCGCCGGTATCGTCGCCGGGTATGGCGACGCTGCATCTGACGGGCCCCGTGCTGATCGGACCGGAAGAGGTCCGCAGTGAGATCTGGGTCGTCGGCGGCCGGGTGAGCTTTACCCCGCCGATGAGCGGCCCAGTGGACACGATCTCTGGCTGGGTGATGCCTGGTCTGGTGGACGCGCACTGCCACGTGGGCCTCGGCAAGGAGGGCGCCGTTACCCGCGAGGTCGCGCAGACCCAGATCCTGCGCGACCGGGACGCGGGAACGCTACTTATCCGCGATGCCGGGTCGCCCGCGGATACCCGGTGGATCGATGAGCGTGGCGACTTGCCGAACGTGATCCGCGCGGGGCGGCACATTGCCCGCACCCGTCGGTACATCCGGGACTACGCCCAGGAAGTCGAACCCGAGGACCTCGTCGAGGCGGTGCGTGCTCAGGCGGCCCGAGGCGACGGCTGGGTCAAGATCGTTGGTGATTGGATCGACCGTGACTCGGGCGACCTACGCCCATGTTGGTCACCAGAAACCGTGGCCGCGGCCGTCGAGGCGGCCCACGCCTGTGGAGTGCGGATGACCGCGCACTGTTTCGGTCAGGACGTCCTCTATGACCTGGCGGCAGCCGGGATCGACTGTGTGGAGCATGCGACCGGCCTCGAGCCCGACACCATCGAATCCTTTGCCGCCCAGGGGATTGCGATCGTTCCCACGCTCGTCAACATCGCGACGTTCCCGCAGATCGCCCAGCCCGCTCGGGCAAAGTTCCCGGCCTACTTTGACCGGATGATCGACCTCCATGAGCGTCGCTTCGCGACGATCGGCGCGGCATACGAGGCGGGCGTCCCGATCTATCTGGGCACCGACGCGGGCGGTTCCCTCGCCCATGGGCTCGCTCCGCTGGAGATGCTGGAACTTGCCAAGGCGGGTATGCCGCCCGCCGCAGTTCTCGACTCGGCGACGTGGGGTGCCCGGGCCTGGCTCGGCCAGTCGGGGATCGAGGAGGGGGCCGACGCCGATCTGCTCGTGCTGCCCGGCGACCCGCGGCGCGACCTCGGTGTTGTGCAGACACCGACGGCGATCCTCCTGCTTGGCAGGGACATTCGAGACTCCTGAGGGACTCCCGGCATCGGGCCTGCGGGCGTCCACCGGATGAACTCCGACGGGGACGTCGCGGCAGCGAGGCACGCGATGGCACAGCTCCTACAGATTTAGTGTGATTTTGACACTCACCCTACTAGTCCGGTAGGAATAGGCGACCTTGATCGACACCGGAACCGTCCGGCTCGGTTGAACCACTCGACAGAAGGCAATTCCCATGTCCCTCACCTCCCGGGCCGTCGCCGCCCTTGCCATCGGATCCGTCGGGCTTGCCCTTACCGCGTGCGGCACCGACTCGAGTTCCGACACGACCGCAAGCGGATCCTCCGCCAGCGCCGCGACCGAGATTCGACTCGGCTACTTCCCCAACGTCACCCACGCCGTGCCGATCGTCGGCGACAAGGAGGGGACGTTCGCCAAGGCGCTCGGTTCCACGAAGCTCAAGGTGAGCACCTTCAACGCCGGCCCGGCCGCGATGGAGGCGTTGAAGTCCGGCGCCATCGACGCGACCTACGTGGGGCCGGGCCCCGCGACGAACGCCTTCATCAACTCGGACGGCAAGGCCATCACCGTGGTCTCTGGGGCCGCGACCGGTGGCACCGCGTTCGTCGTCGACAAGACGATCAAGACCGCGGCAGACCTGAAAGGTAAGAAGGTCGCCACCCCGCAGCTGGGGAACACCCAAGACATCTCGCTGCGATTCTGGCTCAAGGAGAAGGGTCTGGCAACGGACCTCCAGGGTGGCGGAGACGTCAACATCACCCCGCAGGAAAACAGCCAAATCCTCGACTCCTTCACCCAGGGGCTCATCGCCGGGGCCTGGGTGCCGGAGCCCTACGCGACCCGCCTGATCGACGCCGGCGGCCACGTCCTGGTCGACGAGCACGATCTGTGGCCCGACCGGAAGTTCCCCATCACCGTGCTCGCGGTGCGACCGGACTTCCTCAAGGCACACCCCGACACCGTCAAGGCTCTCCTGGCCGGCCAGATTGCGGCCGAGGAGATCATCGCGAGCGACCCGGCTAAGGCGCAGGCCGCAGTCGGCGACGTGATCAAGACGGTGTCGGGCAAGGCGCTCGCGCCCGAGATCATTGCCACGGCCTGGAAGAACCTCGAGTTCACCAACAACCCGGTGAACAGTGCCATCCTCGAGGGCGCGCAACACGCCTTTGCTGTCGGCATCCTCACCTCCGAGCCCAAACTCGACGGGTTGGTTGACCTCACGGTGCTCAACTCCGTGCTCAAGGCAGCTGGCAAGACAGAGGTCACTCCATGACAGCCACCGCAACACCCGTCGCACAGACCCGCGGCGCCTCTAGCGAAGAGTCGGTTGCCAACGCCGTCAGCCTCCGCGAGGTGACCAAGCGGTATGACGGCAGTGCGTCAACGTTGGCGCTGGATGGGATCACGCTTGACGTTCGGGCGGGGGAGTTCGTCTGCCTCGTCGGCGCGTCTGGGTGTGGCAAGTCCACGCTGCTCAATCTCGTCAGCGGGCTCGACAAGGCCACCTCCGGTCAGATCGAGGTCGAGTCCCGGCCGGCCTTCATGTTCCAAGAGCATGCGCTGATGCCGTGGCTTTCGGCGATCGATAATGTCGCCTTGCCCATGCTGCTCGCGGGTGTCGCCAAGCCGGCCAGGTTGGCGCGGGCCAGGGAGTTGCTGGCCTCCGTCCACCTCGCCGACTCCGCGGATCGACGCCCGCACGAGCTCTCTGGGGGCATGCGTCAACGCGTCGCCCTCGCGCGCACCTTGGCAACGGAGACCACCGTCTTGCTCATGGACGAGCCCTTCGGTGCCCTCGACGCCATGACGCGGGACCTGCTCCATGACGAGTTGGAGTCCATCTGGGCCGCCCAAGGTCTGACGGTGCTCTTTGTCACCCATAACGTTCGCGAAGCTGTCCGCCTCGCCGACCGCGTGGTGCTCTTGTCGAGTCGGCCAGGGAAGGTCGTCCAGGAATATCAGATTGACCTGCCTCGACCGCGTCGCTTTGACGACCCGGAAGTCACCGCCGCCAGCGGCGAGATCACCGCGGCTCTCCGCAAGGAGGTCGCGCGCCATGGCCACTAGTACGACAACCCTGGCTAACCGGACCAGCGAACCCGGTCTGGTTGACGAGCTCCGCGGGCTCGACGCCCTCGAAGCGATCCCCACCGAGCGCCCGTTGCGGGCGCGCCTATGGGCCGGCACCTGGCCGAAGATCGCTGCCCTCGCGCTCTTCGTCGGGTTCTGGCAGGCAGTCGTCTCCCTCGGCATCAAACCGGACTACGTCCTCCCGGCGCCCGCGACGGCTTTCGGCGAATTCGGACACCAGCTCACCCAAGGAACGTTCTGGCACGCCACCGGCGTGACCCTCACCCGGGGCGTCGTGGGCTTCGCGCTCGCGGCCGTCATCGGGCTTGCGCTGGGGATCGTCGTCGCGCAGTCGCGCATCTTGCGTTCGGCAATCGGGTCGCTCATCACCGGCCTGCAGACGATGCCCTCGATCGCCTGGTTCCCGCTGGCCATCCTGCTCTTCCAGCTCAGCGAACGCGCCATTCTCTTCGTCATCCTCATCGGCGCGGTGCCCTCGATCGCCAACGGGGTTATCGGCGGAGTCGATTACGTGCCGCCGGTGCTCGTGCGAGCCGGGCGCAACGTGGGGGCCAGCGGGTTGGCGCTCTATCGCCACGTCATCCTCCCCGCGGCCTTGCCGAGCATCGTCTCGGGGCTCAAACAGGGGTGGGCGTTCGCCTGGCGGTCCTTGCTCGCCGGTGAACTCATCGTCGCCATCGCCAATCGGCCGAGCCTCGGCGCCTTCCTCAGCAACAGCCGCGAACTTGGTGATCCGGCGTACATGCTCGCCCTGATGATGGGCATCCTGCTCATCGGCATCCTCGTGGATACCGCCTTTAGCGCCTTCGACAACGGGATCCGCCGCCGCCGGGGGGTCTTGACCTCCCGATGACTCCCGCGCTCGGGCTCGGGGTGCCCGGGCGCGGGATACGCGGGCGAGACGCGGGATACGCGGGCGAGTTGGGTTCGCGCGCGCGAGCGGTGCCCGGGCACGAAAAGGTGCCCGGGCTGGGGATGGGCGGACGAGCCGATAGTTGCGCGAGCGAGAGGTGCGTCCGGGGCAGCCGACGGACGCGGCATACGACACAATCAGCCGCATGGACATCTCGGCCAAGACTGATTACGCCGTTCGGGCGTTGATCATGCTGGCGGAGGCGCAGCATCAAGGTGCTCGGCTCTCGGCCGATCACCTCGCCGAACGCCAACAGCTGCCGCGCAAGTTCCTCGAAGCGATTCTCGCCGACCTGCGCCGCGGGGGCCTTGTCACGAGCACCCGCGGCGCCCACGGTGGTTATCAACTCGCTCGACCGGCGACGGAGATCGCCCTCGGGTCCGTGTTCCGGATCGTCGACGGACCGCTCGCGGAGGTGCGCGGTCATCGGCCACAAGACGTTCGGTATGACGGGGTGGCCGAGCATCTGCCGACAGTCTGGATTGCGGTTCGGGCCAGTTTGCGTCGGGTGCTCGACGAGGTCACCCTTGAGCAACTGCTCACCGGGCGACTGCCACGGCACGTCGCGGCCCTCGCCGCGGGGCCGGGAGCCTGGACAAACCGCTGAGCGCCCCACCAACCGCTGAGCGCCCGCCCAGCCCCGGGGGCAGCGATAGGGTGTCCCGGTCGCTTCTCTGGCAGAATCTCCCGCTGTACTCGTGGCTTCGGCGGACCCTCTATCTCCGTCGGTGCGACGCCTACCCCGAGTTATGGCACCCCGCGTGTTCCCCACCCGGTCTTGCCGTGCTCACCTCACGAGAAATAGGAGCCCACGTCACGTGGCCGTCAAGATCCGTTTGAAGCGCATGGGCAAGATCCGTGCACCGTACTACCGTGTCGTCATCATGGACTCGCGCACCAAGCGCGACGGCCGTGCGATCGAGGAGATCGGCAAGTACCACCCGACCGAGGAACCGTCGCTCATCGACATTGACGGTGACCGCGCGCAGCACTGGCTCGCCCAGGGCGCCCAGCCGACGGAAGCCGTCGAGGCCCTCCTGAAGGTGACCGGCGACTGGCAGAAGTTCAAGGGCGAAGCCGGCGCCGAGGGAACCTTGAAGGTCAAGGCGCCCAAGACGTCGAAGCGCGAGCTCTACGAAGCGGCCCTCGCCGCCGCTGGCAAGACCATCGACGAGGGCGGCGCAGCGACGACCGCGCGCAAGCGTGCCCCCAAGGCCGAGGCCACCACGGACGCTTCGGCTCCCAAGGCTGAGGCTCCTAAGGCTGAGGCTGCGCCGGTCGCGGAGGCACCCAAGGCTGACGCGGCTCCCGAGGTCGAGG
>CAZACX010000018.1:0-15290 GCA_964483685.1 uncultured Intrasporangiaceae bacterium | reverse complement strand
CCCGAGGTCGAGGTTGCTGCTCCCGTCGAGGAAGCTGCGGCTCCCGAGGTGGAGGTTGCTGCTCCCGTCGAGGAAGCAGTCGCCGTCGAAGCGGCCGATGAGTCGTCGAGCACCCCTGCGGCGTTCGCTGCCGTGGCCGACGAGGCTCCCGAGAAGGCTCTGCCTGCCGGCGCCATCGTCGCGACCGAAGACGGCGCGGCCCCGGAGGGGCACGACGTCAAGGGCAACGGCGACTCCGGGCTCTACCACGTTCCCGGCTCGCAGTGGTATGACGCCACGGTCGCCGAGTTCTGGTTCGCCTCCGCCGCGGATGCTGAGAAGGCCGGCTTCGCACCGGCCGGTGGCGCCGCCAAACAGCAGACCGAAGCCGCAGACGCGTGAGTGTCCTCGAAGAGGCACTTGAGCACCTCGTCACCGGGATCGTCGACCACAAGGACGACGTCGTGGTGCGCAACAAGGACCTTCGCCGCGGCAGCTTGCTTGAGGTTCGGGTTCACCCCGACGACCTCGGGCGCGTTATCGGGCGCTCCGGCCGCACCGCGGTCGCTTTGCGCACGGTGATGTCGGCCCTGTCCGGTGGAGCGCCCGTGCGGATCGACATTGTCGACACCGACCGGACGCGCTGACCTTTAGCTTGACGACAACGGCGGCGTATGCCGGGAGCGACCTCCCGGCATACGCCGCCGTTGTCGTGCCCGGGGCGCTTTAGGGTTGGTGGGTGTCCGAACTCGAAGCCGACCTTGTCCAAATTGCCCGCATCGGCAAGGCCCATGGGCTGCGCGGCGAAGTCACCGTCGAACTCTTCACGAGCGACCCGCAGGGCCGTCTCGCTCCCGGCGCCACGCTCGTCACCGAGGCCACGCCGGGATCGGGCGTGCCGAAAACGCTCACCGTGGCGAGCGCCCGCGACCACAACGGGACGTGGCTCATCGGCTTCGACGGGATCCCCGATCGCACCGGCGCCGAGGGGCTTCGGGGCACCCGGCTACGTGCCCCGCGCGCCGTGCCCGCCGACGATGAGGCGGACGGCTACTACGAAAGTGACTTGGTGGGGTTGGCGGTGCGTGACCCCGCCGGCGAGTCCCTTGGCGAGGTGATCGCCCTGGTGACCGGGACGGCCCAGGACCGGCTCGTCCTTCGACTTCTCGATGGGGTGGAGGTCGAGGTTCCGTTCGTGGAAGCAATCGTGCCCATCGTGGAAGTTGCCGGGGGTTACGTCGTGGTTGACGCCCCTGCTGGGCTCTTCGACCTTGCCCGGGAGCAGTGACGGGTGCGAATTGACATTGTCAGCATCTTCCCGGAATACCTTGCCCCGCTTGACCTTTCGTTGATCGGCAAGGCCCGTCGGGAGGGCCTGCTCGACGTTGAGGTTCATGACCTGCGCGCCTTCGCCCACGACCGACATCGCACGGTCGACGATGCCCCCGCCGGCGGGGGAGCGGGAATGGTGATGACGCCGCAGCCGTGGGGTGAAGCCCTCGCGCACGTGAGTCGGCAATCACCGGGCCGGCCGCGCCTCCTCGTTCCGGCACCCTCCGGGCAGCCGCTGACCCAGGCCCTGGCGCGGGAACTGGCGCAGGAACCCTGGCTCGTGTTTGCCTGTGGACGCTACGAGGGGATCGATGAACGCGTCTTCGAACACGCCCGCGAGGACCTCGGGCTGACGGTATCGCTTGTCTCGCTCGGCGACTACGTCCTCAACGGCGGGGAGGTGGCCGCCCTCGCGATCATCGAAGCGGCGGTGCGGCTGATCCCCGGTGTCATCGGCAACGAGGAGTCGCTCATTGAGGAGTCCCATGAGGACGGGCTTCTCGAGTACCCGCTCTACACGAAGCCCGCGCGGTGGGACACCGGCACCAGCGTCCGCGAAGTGCCGCCAATACTGTTGTCGGGCAACCATGCCGCGATCGCTGCCTGGCGACATACCCAACGTGTGGCGCGCACCGCCGCCCGTCGTCCTGACCTGCTGCACGGCTCCCAACTCGCGGGCAAGCTCAGCGACCTCGACGTCACCCTCGCCGTTCCCGCGGACGCGGCCGAACTTATGGTCCTGCAACGGGCCTGCTGGCTCCCCGAGGTACACGCGACGTGTGGCCGATGGGCCGGGCCGATGGAGTCCTTGCCCGAGATCGTCGAGAGCTTCACGCAGTGGCGCACCGTCACGGTGCGCGCGCATGGCCGACTCGTCGGTTCGGTGCGTGGCCGGGTCCGCCCAACCGACGAACGGGTCTGGGAGACAGGCCGACTCATGGTCGCGCCAGACCTCCAGGGGCGCGGTCTAGGTCGAGAGCTTCTCGCCTTGTCGGAGCAGTCGGCGCCGGACACGGTCCGCACCTATTGGCTAAATACCGGGGCGGCGAGCACCCGGAATCAGCGGATCTACCGCCGGGCTGGGTACCGACTCCTGCCCGGCGAAGGAGCCCACCCCGGCACTGTGGACCTCGTCAAGCGCCGCTAAGGATGCAAGGACTCGATCAGATCGGGCGGCAACAGCCTGGCCCGGCAAATCAAGGCCTCCGCGACAACGGCCGTGATGGTCTGCGCTGCCATGATGCCCACGAGGACGAGAATTTGCGCGGCCGCCGCCTGCCCGGGGCTCCCACCGCCGAGCAGCACCCCGATGAAGGCGCCGGGTAGGGTCACCACCCCCGCCGTGCGGACCTGATCCAGCCCAGGGATCAGTGCCTCCGGAACGCGCCGGTGGACGATACCCATCGCCGCCTGGGTTCGGGTGAACCCCAGGGAGAGCGCCGCGTCGTACTGGTCCTTCTCCTCACGGAGGGCAGCGAAGGAGCGGCGGCAGACGAGGGTGTGTCCGTTCATCGTGTTGCCCGCGAGGATGCCGACGATCGGGATGAGCGAGATGCCTTGAAGGGGGACCGTTCTTGTCCCCAAGATGATGGCAAGCACCGGCAGAAGCCCGCTCACCATCGCCAACGCCGCCCACGGCCAGGCGCCCGGTGCGCCCACCCGGCGGACCGTCGTCACCAGGGCGACCATCCCCATGCCCAGGAGCAACACGAGCGACATCCGCAGCGACTCGACCACCCGGGTGATCACCACCGCGGCGACGCTGAGTTGGACCACGGACCTCGCCGCAGCGATGGCTGCGGCGCCGGGCCCGGGGAGTCTCCCCACGGCATACGCAAGAACGGTGAGAGCGGTGAGCGAAACGATCGCGATGGCGACGGGCCACCCGGGGTTGATGGTCATGTCCGCGCGCGCACGAGGGCGGGGGCGTCGGTGACGGATCGGGCGAGGTCGTTGAGGTGGGTGCAGGACGCAGGGCCAAAGAGTTCCGCGGACACCCGTTCGCGCAGTTGCGGTGCGGGGACGCCCCGCAACGCCTGGACCGACCCGGCGGCCAGGGGGCATTCGCCATGCGGGAGCACCCGCGGCTGCGCGCTGATCTCGCGAACGACGAAAGTGTCTCGGTCGAGGAGGGCAGTGAGGTGGTACTCGTGGAGGACCCGTTCCGCGCCTGTGCCGTCGCTGAACGAGTCGCGGAACATGGTGTCCACGAGGATCTCCGCGCCCGTGTCCAGCACGTCAAGGCGTCGCCGCCGACTGATTCCCCACCGGGCCAGCGCGGGGAGCGTGTGCCAGGCGTATGGGTCGTCCGCGGGGTTCAGCGCCGGGGCGGGCTCCGTCTGCGGGGCAGGGGGCAGGCCCGTTGTCGCCATCTCGAGAGCGGCCCGCGATTCGGCGGCCCAGCCGGCGCAGACGTTGAGGCGCCGGCCGGGTTCCGTGAGCGTGGCGCTCGCCTCGAGCCGAGCCGCGCGCCCGGTGAAGCCGCCGATGATCATGCCGCCGGGGAGGTCGTCGAGCAGGAGGTGCAGGGCGCTGCCGGAGTCCTTCTCCGATGGCAATTCGCGCCACAACCCGGTGCGCCAGCCGACGACAGCCCGGCGTCCGAGCAGGCGGCTGAGCCCCGCGGGGGAGGGGTGGGCCTGCAGGCGGGTGACCCGTTCCTCGCTCACCGTCAAGGACACGAGGGCGGTCGCGAGGATTTCGAGGTCACCCGTTGTGGTTGTGCGCGCATCTCGGCCGCGACCGCGTACCTCGATCGGTCCGTCCGGGCCGAGGGGTCGGCTCAGGTCGAGGCTTGTTGTGCGTCGCACGGAACCGGGCACCCGATCCGGCGCCCCGGCGATGGGGCCGGGTCGCGGGTACGGTCGCCTGCTCACGTCACCCACCGTAGGGCCCGCAGGTCCCGTTGATTTCCGGACCGGGTCGGCCTCTGGCAGACTGTGCTCTTGCATCCGGCGCCCCTGCCACAGGGGGAGCGAGGCGACTCGCGCGGCCAAGCTGGCGGCATACTTCCGACGTACTTTGACCCTCCGCGTGGGTGACCTGTGGCGCCAACGAGAAAGAATTCTGCGATGCAGCGTTTCGATGACATTGATCTCCCGTCGCTCAAGAGCGATATCCCCACCTTCCGGGCCGGTGACACCGTCAAGGTCCACGTGAAGGTCGTGGAAGGGACGCGTTCGCGTATCCAGCTGTTCCAGGGCGTCGTCATCCGACGTCATGGTGGCGGGGTCGGCGAAACCTTCACGGTGCGCAAGATTTCGTTTGGCGTCGGCGTCGAGCGGACCTTCCCGCTGCACACCCCGATCATCGACAAGATCGAGGTCGTCACCCGCGGTGATGTGCGCCGGGCCAAGCTCTACTACCTGCGCAACCTGCGTGGCAAGGCGGCGCGCATCCGTGAGCGCCGCGACACCCCGTCGAAGTGAGTTCGCGGGCGGGTATGCCGCCCCGGGACTTGCCAGTTCGCCGGGTTAGGCTTCCCCTGCCATGACAACGAGACCCGCCAGCGACGAGCCAGAGTCTGCCCCGGACTCGTATGACGACTCGGGCGCCTCTGAAGGCTCGAGCTTTTCCGATGGCTCGGGCTTTTCTGACGGCTCGGGCTCGTATGCCGCGCAGGGCTCCTCAGGAGCTTCGGCCTCGGTTAAGCGGCGTCGGCCCTGGCCCGTCTGGGTCCACCTGCTGCTTGCGCTCGTCGTGGTTGCCCTGGTCCGCGGCTTCGTCGTGCAGTCGTTCTATGTGCCGTCGAGTTCGATGGTCCCCACCATGCTCATCGGAGACCGGGTCGTCGTTGCCAAGTTCGACACGAGTTACGAGCGTGGTGATGTCATCGTCTTCGATGGGACCGAAACCTTCGCCGCGGGGGCTGCGCCGCGGTTGTCCGGCGTCGTGGGAAAGGCCTTGACGAGTGTGGCCAAGGTGGGCGGTGTCAATCTCAACGAGCGCGACTTCGTCAAACGCATCATCGGCGTTCCCGGTGACCATGTGGTGTGCTGCGATCCCCAAGGACGCCTCACCGTCAATGACGTTCCGCTGACGGAGCCTTACCTCGCGGCGGGAATGGCCCCAAGCCTCGCGCCCTTCGATGTGCAGGTCCCCGCGAATCGGCTGTGGATGATGGGCGACAACCGCAGCAATTCGGCAGACTCCCGGGCGCACCTCGGCGACCCGGGCGGCGGAATGATCCCCGTCGAGGACGTGGTCGGCCGACCCGCCCTGCGGTACTGGCCATTTGGCCGCTTCGGCACCGTCCCGGGGGACCCGGATATCGCGGGTATCCCGCGCCGCGCGCCGGCATGACGACGTCCGGGAACCCGGGTCCACCGCCGGATCCCGGGGCCCCGCCACCGTCGCGGGCCCACCTCTTGGACGAGATCGGGGAGCTCGTTGTCGATCCAGTGCCCGTTGTCGTCGCGCGCCGCTCCCGCCTGAAGCAGTTGCGGGCCGGGTTGCGCGAATTCGTCATCGTCGGCGCCATCGCCATTGCCCTGTCCTTCCTTGTCAAGACATTCCTGATCCAGGCCTTCTATATCCCTTCCGAATCCATGGAAAGCACCTTGGTTCAAAACGACCGGGTGATCGTCAGCAAGTTCACGCCCCATCTGGTCGACCTCCACCGCGGGGACATCGTCGTGTTCGTCGACCCGGGCGGCTGGCTGACAGCGGCGGCCGTCACGGATCACGGCACGGTGCTCAATGCGCTGCGTTCCGGCCTCACGTTCGTCGGGCTTCTCCCGGATATGGCCGAGGGTCACCTGATCAAGCGGGTGATTGGCCTGCCTGGTGACCGGGTTGTCTGCTGCGACGCCAGCAGCCGACTCACGGTAAACGGGACCGCCCTCACCGAGACGTACGTCAAGCCCGGGGAGGAGCCGAGCGCCATCGCCTTCGACGTGACGGTCCCGGACGGACGGGTCTGGGTTATGGGCGACAACCGCGGCCACTCGAGTGACTCTCGGCTGCACGATCCCAGTGGCGATGGATCGGATGGAGCTGTGCCGATCGACCTCATCGTGGGCCGTGCCGTGGTCACGGTGTGGCCGCTGCCTCGGATCACGTTGCTGCCCAACTATCACGACACCTTCGCCAACGTGCCTGACACTGCTCCCGTGGCCGTCGCTGCTCGCGTGCCTGACGCTGCGCGCGTGGCCGTCGCTGCCAACGTGCCTGACGCTGCGCGCGTGGCCGTCGGTGCCAACGTGCCTGACACTGCCCCCGTGGCCGTCGCGGCTCGCGTGCCTGACCTCCCCGACGCGCCGACGGAGTGATGGCGATGACTGCGCGGACAACCATGGCACGACGCTCGGGAGCCGGGCGGACGCGCGCGACCAAGCCGACTCTGCGGGTGGAGCGCTCCCTGCAGCGGGACGGGTACGCGGTGCTGGCAGGCATGGACGAGGTCGGCAGGGGCGCCCTTGCCGGTCCGGTGTCGGTAGGAGTGGTCCTCATCGATCCGACGTGCGGGACCGCCCCGGTCGGTGTCCGCGACTCCAAGCTCTTGACGGCGCCCGCTCGCGAAGCCCTCGTTTCTCCGATCGAGCGTTGGAGTCGTGGGCACGCCGTCGGGCACGCCTGGCCCGACGAGATCGACGCACTGGGCATCATCGCGGCGCTGCGATTGGCCGGACAGCGGGCTCTTTCGGCCCTGTCAGTCGTTCCCGATCTTGTCATTCTCGACGGCAACCACGACTGGCTCACGAACCCGATTGAGGTCGGCTTGTTTGCCCATACCGAGGTGGGCTCATCGCCGCCGGTGACGACGCTGGTCAAGGCGGACCTCACGTGTTCCTCGGTTGCGGCGGCCAGCATCCTCGCTAAGGTGACGCGGGACGCACTCATGGTCGACTATGCCGAGCTCCATCCGGCATACGCGTGGGCCGAGAACAAGGGGTATGCCGCGCCGGAGCACCTCGCTGCTTTGGTCGCCAAAGGTCCCTGCGCGTTACACCGACGTTCGTGGCGCCTGCCAGGAGTCGGCGATAGTAGTCCGGGGGCGGTCGAGACCGACTCGCCCAAGCGAGACGTGGAAAGCGATGCGACATGAGCACCGAGGATCTCGAGAAGTACGAGACCGAGATGGAACTTGCGCTGTACCGCGAGTACCGCGACGTCGTCGGCCTCTTCACGTATGTCGTAGAGACCGAGCGGCGCTTCTACCTGGCCAACGGGGTCGACGTCAAGGCGCTGGGGGACAACGGTGAGGTCTACTTCGAGGTGACGATGACCGACGCCTGGGTGTGGGACATCTATCGGCCGGCCCGGTTCGCGAAGTCGGTCAAAGTGATCACCTTCAAGGATGTCAACGTCGAGGAACTCGCGAAGTCCGAGCTTGAGGTGCCGCAGTCCTGACCGGTCCCACCCGGCTCGTTATCCCCAACGCCTCGGCCTGAGGCCCGTCATCCACCGCCCGGCGTTGCGCCAGTGTTGCTCTTAGTCCGCCGCGGACACCATGGTCCCCAAGGGGGATGTCATGACGGAGATCACGGAGCGGGCGCAGCGACCGATGCGACAAACGGTGGGGGCGTTTGGGGAGGACCTGGCGGTGCGCTATCTGACAGATCGCGGGCTCGAGGTGATCGACCGCAATTGGCGCTGTCGCCTCGGTGAGATTGACGTGGTCGCGCTGGCGGGGCGTGATTTGGTGGTCTGCGAGGTCAAAACCCGCCGCTCCCTCACCGTGGGGGACCCACTTGAGGCGGTTGGCCACCGCAAGGTCGCCCGGTTGCGCGGCCTGACCGCCGAGTGGCTGCGGGCTCATCCGAGCGTCCACCCCGAGGGGGTCCGCATCGATGCCATCGGGATACTGCTGCGCCAACGCGAGCCCAGCCTCCTGCGGCATGTCGTCGGGGTGACCCGATGACCCTCGGCACGACCCGGGCCATCGCCTTGCATGGCCTCGACGGTCAGCTCGTCGATGTGGAGGCCCACCTGGGGAGCGCCCTGCCCGCACTCATCGTCTCGGGTTTGCCCGACGCGGCCTGTCGCCAGGCGCCCGAGCGGGTGCGTTCGGCCGTCTCCTCCAGCGGCTTGGCGATCCCCGCCAAGAAGGTTGTTGTCAACTTGTCGCCCGCGTCACTTCCCAAACATGGCACCGGCTTCGATCTCGCCATCGCCGTCGCCATCCTCGCCGCGACCGGTGATGTGGCCTTGACGAGCTGCCGGTCGGTGGTCCACATCGGCGAGTTGGGCCTTGATGGTTCGATTCGGGCGGTTCCAGGGGTTCTCCCCGCGGTGATTTGCGCCGCCAGGGCCGGGGTGCGCCATGTCGTCGTGGGGGAGGCCAACGCTGCGGAGGCCGGGCTCGTCGAGGGCGTCGTCGTGCACGGGGTTGCCTCGCTGCGTGATGTGGTCGACCTTTACCGCGGGTTTGGATCGCCGGCGGGCTGGCCGACCTCGGCACCCGTGCCCTCCGCCCGCCGCGTCGAGGAGGCAACAGCGCCGGACCTGGCCGACATCGTCGGTCAGGCCGCCGCCCGCTCGGCCCTGGAGATGGCGGCTGCCGGGGGCCATCACGTCATGCTCTCCGGCCCACCCGGGTCGGGCAAGACAATGCTGGCCGAGCGGCTCGTCGGGTTGCTGCCGCCGCTGACCCAGCATCAAGCCATGGACGTGCTCTCGATTCGATCGCTCCTTGGCGAGACCGGGACGGCCACCCTCGACCACACCCCGCCTTACGTCGCGCCCCACCACGGCGCCACGTTGGCGGCAATGATCGGCGGCGGCTCGGCGATCATCCGACCCGGCGCGGTGTCGGCGGCGCACCACGGCGTGCTGTTCCTCGACGAGGCCCCGGAGTTCAAGAGCGAAGTGCTCCAAACCCTTCGTCAACCGCTCGAAAGCGGCCGGGTGACGATCGCCCGGGCCCGCTCGAGTGTCACCTACCCGGCGCGGTTCCAGTTGGTTCTTGCCGCCAACCCGTGCCCGTGCGGGTTTGGCTTCGGCAACGGGCTGCGCTGCACCTGTTCGCCACAACGGCGCCGAACGTATGCCGCGCGCCTGTCCGGTCCGCTGCTCGACCGGGTCGACCTGCAGGTTCATGTGCCCGCCGTGACCACCGCCGCTCTCGTCGGGACCCTCGGCGAGTCGACGGCGGTCGTCGCGGCCCGGGTCGCACTCGCCCGGGCGACGGCGGCCCAGCGGTGGCGAGCGGACGGTTGGCAGCGCAATGCCGATGTGCCCGGGCGGACTTTGCGCACCGGACGCTGGCGGTTACCTGGGGCGGTCACGGCCGACCTGGATCGGGCACTGGACCGGGGGTTGTTGACGTTGCGTGGCTACGACCGGGTCTTGCGGCTCGGCTGGACTCGCGCTGATGTTGCGGGACATCTCCAGCCGACCGCCGATGACCTCGGGCTGGCTTTGCTCCTGCGTAACGCCGGGCGGGAGGCGGCAGCATGACCGCGTCGAGCCAGCGCGACCGGGCTGCCCGTGTCGCTATTGCCCGATTGGACGAACCGGGCGACAAGACCCTCGCGGCGCTCGTGCGCGATCAGGGGCATGAGCGAGTCCTTGCCGAGTTGCGCAGCGGGCGACCGCACCAGCTCGCGATCCGGTTGCGCCCGCGCCTTGATCGCACCGCCAACATTGATGATGACGCGATCGCCCGCGCCCTGCACGCGACGATCCTTACCCCGGCCGATCCGCAGTGGCCCCACCGGCTCGGCGACCTCGAGTGGCCACCGCACTGCCTGTGGGTGCGTGGGGAGCGTGACCTCAACGAGCTCTGCGTGCGCAGCGTCGCGCTCGTTGGGGCCAGGGCCGCTACCCCGTACGGGTTGGACCAAGCGGCCACGTTGGCGATGGGCCTGGTGTCACGGGGGTTCACGATCCTTTCCGGCGCCGCGTTCGGCATCGACGGCGCCGCGCACCGGGGCGCCTTGGCCGCCGCTGGGCGCACGGTCGCGGTCCTCGCCTGCGGGATCGACCGGGCCTACCCGCTTGCCCACGCCGATCTCCTGGGCGCCATCCTCGACCAGGACGGCGCGGTGGTGACGGAGCTACCGCCTGGCGCCGCGCCCTATCGCCGCCGATTCCTCGAACGCAACCGCCTGATTGCCGCGCTCACTGCGGGCACCGTCGTCGTCGAGGCGGCCCTTCGCTCCGGTTCCTTGAGCACGGCGGGCGAGGCGCTGACGTTGTCTCGTCCGGTCGGCGCGGTCCCAGGTCCCGTGACGAGCATGTCCTCGGCTGGTTGTCATCGGTGGATTCGTGACCAGATGGCGACCCTGGTCACGGATGCCGCTGAGGTCGCCGACCTCGTCGGTGCCTACGGGGACGACGCAGCCAGCCCGTCCCGAGGCGTGACCCAACCACCGGACGACTTGCCGCCGCTGCAACGGCAAGTGTGGGAGGTCCTTCCCGTTCGCGTTTTCGCCGCCCTGGAGTCGTTGGCAGACCGAGCGGCGTTGGGGGAATTGGAGGTCGCCTCCGGGTTAGGTCAGCTTGAAGCCCGAGGCATGGCGCAGCGGGACGGCGATCGGTGGCGGCGTTCGCGCGTGGCGACTTGATTGACGACGTTGGGTTTGTCACGGTGGCCACGTGCAGAGCGACCGCGAGGTGATCGAGGGGTTCACCCGCTACCTCCAATGGGAGCGGGGTCGATCGGTGCACACCGTGCGTGCCTACCGTGGTGACCTCGCGGCCCTCGCCGAGCACCTCGCCGGCCCGGCCACCGATCCGGTTGCGGACCCAGCCACCGACCTGCCCACCGACCCGGCCACCGAACCGGTCGCGAGCCCTGTCACCCAACCGGCCCCCGATCCTGTCGCGAGCCCTGTCACCCAGCCGGCCCCCGAACCGGATCGGCTGCGGTCGGCGACCTTGGCCGACCTGCGGGCGTGGCTTGGCGCCCAGGCCGCCGCCGGACAAACCCGGGCGACCCTCGCGCGTCGTGCCGCGGCCGTCCATACGTTCTATGCCTGGGCTGAGCGAGTCGGGGTCATCGCGCAGGACCCCGCACTGCGCCTGATCTCGCCCAAACGGGGCGCGTCGCTTCCCACGGTCTTGAGTCGGGCCGATGTCGGAGCGCTCCTGGACGACGCCGCCGTCGCCGCAGACGAGGGCGCCGCCGCCACAGTGCGGGATTGGGCGATGCTCGAACTTCTCTATGCGAGTGGGATCCGGGTGGGGGAGCTGACCGGCCTCGACGTCGACGATGTGGACCTCAGCCAAGGGCTTGCCCGGGTCCTGGGCAAGGGCGCGCGTGAGCGAACGGTGCCCTTCGGTGACCCTGCCCGTCAGGCGCTGCGCCAATGGGTCCGGCAGGGGCGTCCCTTGCTGGCCAGCCCTCGCAGTGGGGCCGCGCTCTTCCTCGGGGTTCGCGGCGGCCGAATCGGTCAGCGGCAAGTGCGCACGGCGGTCCATTCCGCCTTGAGCCGACACCCCGACCTCGCCGACGCGGGGCCGCACGCGCTGCGGCATACCGCGGCGACGCACGTGCTCGATGGTGGAGCCGACCTGCGGCTTGTCCAGGAGTTGCTGGGTCATCGGTCGCTCGCGACAACTCAGCTCTACACTCACGTGTCAGTCGAACGGTTAAAGGACTCCTATGCCCGGGCACACCCCCGCGCCTAAAAGAGCGGGGCGACACGCCGCCGCCACCCGACGTGAGCGCGCGCTCACGGAGGCGAAGTCGCGGGCAAATCGCGTCCGGCTGCTGATCGTCGTCCTCTTGCTGGCCGTCATCGCATTGGTTGGCGGCTCGCTGGCACAGACCATCGCCGGACGTGAGGCGGTGGCGGCCGGTGCCGTCGCGAGTTCGACCACGACGAGCCCAACCACATCGAGCCCGACCACGTCGGACCCGGCTTCGACTGGACCTTCCCCGGCCACATTGGGATCGACCTCCGACCTCAACTCCGGCGCGAACGGCTACGGGGACCCCGACGCCGGGACTGACGCGTCCGCCGACACCGGAACCGCCCCTTCGACCTCAGCCGGCACACCGGTTGTTGTGACCACCGGCGATGGGCGGGTGAGCGCCTTGGAGATTCCGGGGCAGGACACCGGACACTCCGGGCGTCCGGTGACCTTCACGATCGAGGCGGAGGGCGGGCTCGGCATCGATCTGGCGGAATTTGCCGCCTCGGTGCGCCAGACGCTCAGCGATAGCCGTGGGTGGGAAACCGCAGACGATCTGGAATTCGTCGCGGTCTCTCCGGAACAGGCGAGGCAGGGTGCGCCGGTCGAGGTGCGGATCACCTTGGCGAGCCCAACACTCACCGACAAACTCTGCGCCCCCCTCAAGACCGGCGGCGAGGTGTCCTGTAACCACAACTCACGCGCCGTCATCAACGCGAAGCGATGGATGTTGGGGGTGGCGCACTATGACGACCTGGACCTCTACCGCACCTACGTGATCAATCACGAAGTGGGCCACGGGCTCTGGCACCCGCACGAGGAATGTCTGACACCTGGAAAGCCGGCCCCGATCATGTTGCAGCAAACACTCGGCCTGGACGG
Organism: uncultured Intrasporangiaceae bacterium; assembly: GCA_964483685.1. Classification (GTDB taxonomy): domain Bacteria; phylum Actinomycetota; class Actinomycetes; order Actinomycetales; family Dermatophilaceae; genus Nostocoides_A. The sequence continues at coordinate 2,516 of CAZACX010000018.1, read as the reverse complement.
CTGCCTGGCGTGGCCCTACCCGACCCGCCCATGACGCTGCGCACGCGGCCTCTCGGGAACCGCGCACTGGCGTCGTTTGGGACGACGATCTTCGCCGAGATGTCGGGGCTGGCGGCGGCGAGCGGTGCGATCAATCTCGGCCAGGGGTTCCCTGACACCGATGGGCCCATCGACGTCCTCGACGCGGCAGTCGCGGCGATTCGCGGCGGCCGCAACCAGTACCCACCCGGCGCAGGTGCACCGGAACTCCTCGCGGCGATTGCGGAGCATCAGCGGCGCTTCTACGGCCTCGATGTCGATCCGGGGGGCGAGATTCTCGTCACCGTGGGTGCCACCGAAGCGATCGCGGCAACCGTGCTCGCACTCTGCGAACCAGGCGACGAGGTCGTCACGTTCGAGCCCTACTACGACTCCTATGCCGCGACTATCGCCCTCGCCGGGGCCACCCGCCGCACGAGCGTGTTGCGCTTTCCCGAATTTACCGTCGACGAGACCTCGCTGCGCGCCGCATTCTCGTCGCGCACCCGGATGGTCCTCCTCAACACCCCACACAACCCGACCGGGAAAGTGTTCTCGCGCGCTGAACTCGATCTCATCTGCGCCCTCGCGCGGGAATTCGATGCCTGGGTCGTCACCGATGAGGTCTACGAGCACCTCGCCTTCGCCGGGTCCGAGCACATTCCTGTCGCCACGCTGCCGGGGATGGCGCAACGCACGCTGACGATCAGTTCGGCCGGGAAGACGTTCTCAACCACGGGGTGGAAGGTCGGTTGGGTCAGCGGCCCCGCCGACGCCATTGCGGCGATCCGAGGCGTCAAACAATTCCTTACGTATGTCGGATCGGGACCCTTCCAGCCCGCCGTTGCGGCGGGGTTGGCGCTGCCCGATTCAACGTATGCCGCGATCGCCCAGTCTTTGCAGAGCAAACGTGACCTCCTCGTGGCGGGGCTCCGGGACGTTGGGCTCCCCATCGCCGTGCCGGCGGGGACGTACTTTGTCGTCGCCGACGTCGGCGTGCTCGGTGTCACCGACGCCCTCCAGTTCTGTCGGGACCTCCCCCGGCGCGTCGGTGTCGTCGGGATCCCCGTCTCGGTGTTTCACGACGACGTCGACGCCGGGGCAACCCTCGTCCGGTTCGCCTTTTGCAAGCGGGACGAGGTCCTCCTCGAGGCGGTGCGCAGGCTGGCTGGCCTGCGGCGCGAGGTGTCCTGACCGGACAGGTTGGTGGTGGGGCGCCTGGCCTGGCCTGGCCCCTCGGTGTGTCCGCAGCGCCCTCGGTGCGTCCAAGCGCGCTCGGGTGTGTCCACGGCGATCCGGTGTGCCGACAGCGCCCCCCGGGTGCGCCCTTCGTCCACAGCGCCCCCGGGGTGACCCTTCGTCCACAGCCGGGACTGAGGGGCTCGACCAGGTGTACCCGGACACCGATCCTGGTGTGATGCAGCCGCTTTCCAGCCTCGTGAGGGTTGTCTTCGCCCTCCTGATCCCCGCCCTCTTGGCGGGCACTCAGGCCACCTCGCCCGCACTGGCTACCCCGCCGGGACTTTCGCCCCCATTCTCGGCCGCTCGCGCGAGCCCGCCATTACCCGTGCCCCGACTCTCGGACGTCCTCGCGAGTTCGTCAAAACCCGCACGCGCATTACCCGCCCGCCAATTCTCGGGCCAGCGGCTGCGCGCGCTCTGGGTGTGGCCCCTGACGCCCCGACCCCAGCTCGTGAACCCGTTTGCACCACCGGCGACGACCTACGGATCGGGGCATCGCGGGATCGACCTTGCTCCCACCGGGATGAGCGACCAAGTCAGCGCAGTGGCGGCAGGCGTGGTGACCCATGTGGGCCGGATTGCCGGTCGGGGGACCGTCAGCGTCACCCATCCCGGCAACATCAAGAGCACCTACGAGCCGGTCCTCGCGGGCGTCAGAGTGGGCGCGAGCGTCGCCGCGGGGACCCGGCTCGGTTCCCTCGAGCCCGTGGGCAGCCACTGTGCGCCAACGACGTGCCTGCATTTGGGTGCGCTGCGGCGAGGCAGTGCCGATCAATGGCTCTATGTCGACCCACTTTTGCTGCTCGGTGATGTCGAGATCGTGCTGCTCCCCAAGACGCGCTAAGTGCGCGCACCGCCAAGTCGGCGGCGAACTGGCACCCTGGCCGCGAACTGGCACGCTGGCCGCGGACCGGCCCGCTGGCGGCGAACTGGCACCCTGGCCGCGAACTGGCACGCTGGCCGCGGACCGGCTCCCGGGAAGGCGCCGTTGCTGGCGATTTCGGGTGTCCAGCGCGCGCGGCATACACTTGGGCCACGCCCGGTCTCGGCCGGGCGAATTCGCGTGCCTTCTCCTCGGTCCTCACCGAGGCGCATCACGGCAGTCCCTCGATCGTCACGATCGGCGGCGGGATGCGCAAGGCACCAGGCAGGCGAGGCGATCACGTCGAAATGACGTGCCCACGGCTCACCGACGTAACTGACAACGACATAAGGAGAACACGGCATGGCCGTTGTTACCATGCGCCAGCTCCTCG
>CAZACX010000017.1:43870-47458 GCA_964483685.1 uncultured Intrasporangiaceae bacterium | reverse complement strand
ATGATGCCGCTTGTCATGTCGGAGTAGTGCTCCGCCCATGGGCGACCAGGCGGGAAATTGTCGAAGTTCCTGAGCACGAACGGCTCCATGATCGCGCCCACCGGGAGAACGAGGCGGGCAAGAAGGCTGAGCCGTCCTTGGCGAGCGGCCAACCAACCAGCCAAGCCCATGGGTCCACACAGGACCATGGCTGCCTGGAACCAGATGCCGTTCATCCCGATTTCGCCTGCCTGGTAGATGTGCAGCGCGGACCCGACCAGGTAGTGGATCAGCAGCGTGGCAATGGCAGCACCGATGCCGACCAGAAACGCCATCCACGGCTTGGCCATCTTCGCGCCGGCGTAGAAGGCGATGGCTGCCCAAGCGGTACCGGAGTTGAGGAGCTTCCCGATCGTCTTGCGGACGAAAGACCACGTCTGCAGGTTGCCCCCAAGCTCCGCGTGCAGCGTGATGTTGAACAGGAGAGACAGGAGCGCCAGCCCGACGCATGCCTTGGCGATGGCCCTCCATGGATCCTGAATTCTCCCCATGCCCAGGAGTTTAGGACCCGGCCTGCGCTGGCCGGTGCAGCTTGGACAATGCCCAGAGACGACTCAGCCCCGCTCCGAGCGAACTCGGGCGGGGCTGACGCGCTCCCCCACTTGGACTCGAACCAAGAACCCTCCGGTTAACAGCCGAATGCTCTGCCAGTTGAGCTACAGGGGAATGCTTTGGCGCACCGTCGCAGCTGCGCGACGCGAGGAAACCATAGCAAAAACCGGCCCTCTCCTCGAAACGGGACCGAGGGCCTCAGCCCGCGGCTGCGCCCTAATCGAGTCCAACCTGCTCGCGGAGTCTGGCCCGGGCTGCGCCCACCAGGTCGGCAACTCCGGGGTCGACCATCTGGACGCCGCGAGCGAGGATGCTTTGGTCGCACAACGAGCCGTCGGCGAGGTTCTTGCGGATGACAACACGGGCCGAGCGCCCAGCGCCGAGGTCAACACTTTCGGCGAGGACGACCGAGGCCTGGACCCGCTCCCGAAGCGCCGCCAAGAACGCCGTCGACGCCCGCAGCACCCATTGTTGCGGTTTTACCCCGTCCACCCAGGTCACCGTGAGGGTGAAGCTGTCGTGGTCCCATGAGCCCCCATCGACGAGGTGCCACGGGCGGGCCGACACCTGAGCCGAGGCGGCATACAGTCGCGCCGTCCCGACGACGAGCCTCGTGCTGCTGACCTCGTCGAGCGCGTGGGCGAGCACCCGCTCCCCCGGCAACAACCCGAGGACCCGGCGGACATCGTCAGGCAGCGCCGGCGACTCGGCGTGACGGGCCCCAGGACTGGCGTTCTCGGCCGCCGCACCCCGCCGCAACCAGGACACCTACGCCGTCCCTGCACGCAGAGTCGCCAGCTCGCGCTGCAACTCCTGGAGCCGCACCGAGACTGCGCGCACGGCGTCGGGATCCGCGCTGGTGTCGGCGCTGAGTCGGCGCATGAGCGACATCGAGTCGGCGATCTCCCGGGTCAAGGACACTTCGTGGACCCGGGACAGGAGTGAGTCGACGTAGCGCTGTTCGGGCCGACCAGTCGCCTTGTCAGGGGTCACCGGCAGCGGAGCGACGGTCAACTCCGAGACCATCCCCTGGACGCTGATGGGGGCGGCCTCGGTGACGCGGGAGGTCCACGACGCGAGGGTCAGCTCGGGGGTGCGGGGCACCGAGGTGATCGCCTCAAAGACCGCGCGATGGGCGGGGGCGACAAACGCGTCGAACGGGATCTGGTGCAGGACCGCCGCGGAGACCAACTCGGGATACTGCAAGAGCACCTGCAGCAGCTGCCGTTCGGCCGCAACGAGCGGGTCACGCTGATTCGGCGCGGGCATCACCCCCAGAGCGCTCTCCGCCGGTGGCTCGGCCCCCGGCGTGGCCCCCGACCGGGGACCTGGCGCGGCTGGGAGTCTGCCAGCCCGACGTGTCTCCTCCAGTAATTGCTCGACCTGGACGCCGATCCACCCCGCGACGGTGCGGAGGTATTCCGGCCGCAGGCTCGAGTCGCGGATCGTGTTGATCACCGGAGCGACCGTCCGCATCGCCGCGACCCGCCCCTCGGCGGATCCCAGCGAGTGCCGGGCGAGCATCGTCTTGACGGCGAATTCGAACATCGGCACCGCATCCTCGACGAGGGCCGCCACCGCTTCCGGCCCCCGGCGCAGACGCAGATCGCAGGGGTCCATCCCGTCGGCGGCAACGGCGACAAAGGACTGCGCCGCCCACCGTTGATCCTCCGCAAACGCCTTCATCGCCGCCTTCTGCCCGGCGGCGTCCCCATCAAAAGTGAAGATGACCCGGGCCGGGTCGAGGCCCGGCTCGTCGCGCATGATGCGCCGCAACAACTTGATGTGGTCGAGGCCGAACGCGGTGCCGCAGGTGGCCACGGCGCCCTCGACGCCCGAGAGGTGGGCGGCCATAACGTCGGTGTAGCCCTCGACGACAACGGCGACCCGGGTCGCCGAGATCGACTTCTTGGCAAGGTCAAGGCCATAGAGGACTTGCGACTTCTTGTAGATCGGGGTCTCGGTCGTGTTGAGGTACTTCGCCTCGATCCGGTCGTCGGGAAAGATCCGACGGGCCCCGAAGCCGATCGTGTCGCCCGTCGTGTCGCGGATCGGCCACATCAGTCGGCCGCGGAAGCGGTCGTAAAGCCCACGCGAGCCCCGGCCGACCAAGCCGCCGAGCAGCAACTCCTCCTCGGTGAAGCCGCGCGTCAACAGCAGCCGGGCGAGGTCTTCGCCGCCACGTGGGGAGAACCCGACCCCAAAGTGCATCGCCGCCGAACTATCGAAGTCACGTTGCCGCAGGAAGTCCCGCGCCGCACGCGCATCGGGGTTGTTGAGCAGCCGGTCGGCATAGAACTCCTGCGCTGCCCGGTGAGCTTCGACCAGGCGACCGCGCCGACCGAGTCCCTCCTCGCGACGACCACCGCCCTCCTCGTAGCGCAACTCCATGCCGAGCCGTCCCGCGAGCCGCTCAACCGCCTCGACAAACGTGAGGTGGTCAACCTTTTGGACAAAGGCAACAACGTCCCCGCCCTCACCGCACCCAAAACAGTGGAAGGTTCCGGCAACGTCGCGGACCGTGAACGACGGCGATTTCTCGTCATGGAAGGGACACAGCCCCTTGAGCGAGCCCGCCCCCGCCGACCGCAAGGTCACATGGTCGCGCACGACCTCAACGATCGAGGTGCGCTCCTTGACGGTCGCGACATCCTCCGCCTTGATGAGTCCCGCCACGCCCGCAGTCTAGGTTGTGCGCGCGGGCCGAGCCTTGCGATGCACAGGCTTCATGCCCACGAGGCGTCCGCCCGTGAGCGGCCCCGGCCGCGCGGCTTGGCGTGGTTAGGGGATCAGGTCCCAGGACTTGGCCAGCTCGAGGGCGCGGGTGTCGGTGAGCGAGGCAACCTGGTCGACGATGACGCGCAGGGCCGCCCCGTCGTCGTCGGCGGCGTCATAGTCGGCCCGCAGGTCGAAATCAAGGAGCCCAGGATCGCGGGAGTATGCCGCGGCGAGCCCGGTGACGATCTCGCGTTGCGCCGCGAGCAGCGCGAGGCGCTC
>CAZACX010000017.1:39485-43770 GCA_964483685.1 uncultured Intrasporangiaceae bacterium | reverse complement strand
AGAGGGTGCGCGGATCGAGCCGCCGGGACGCGATCGCATCCTCGACGTCGTGGACCGAGTAGGCGACGTCATCTGACCAATCCATGACGTCCGCTTCGAGGCACCGCTGCCCGTCGGGGCGCCCTCCACGCAGCCACGCATAGACGTCGAGGTCGTCGTCGTACACCCCGAACTTCGCTGTTGCCGAACCCGATCCGCCGCGCGGCCACGGGTATTTCGTCGACGCGTCGAGGCTGGCCCGAGTGAGGTTAAGTCCCGCTGACCGACCGTCTGGGTGGGTACGTTTGGCCTCCAACCGGGTGAGGATGCGCAGAGTTTGGGCGTTGCCCTCGAAGCCGCCGATGTCAGCCGCCACCGCGTTGAGCGCCCGTTCCCCGTTGTGCCCGAACGGCGGGTGGCCGAGGTCGTGGGCAAGCGCGGCCGAGTCGACGACATCGGCGTTGCATCCAAGGGCCGCCCCGAATTCGCGGCCGATCTGGGCGACCTCAAGGGAATGGGTGAGCCGGTTACGAACGAAGTCGTCGCTGCCCGGAGAGAGCACTTGGGTCTTTGCCGAGAGCCGTCGCAGCGAGGCCGAGTGGATCAGCCGCCCGCGGTCCCGGGCGAAGTCATCACGGTCGCCGCGCTTGAGCTGCGGGTCTTCGGCGACCCAGCGCTCCCGGTCGCTCGCGGCATACGGACTCATCTTCCGAGCCTAGGTCACCCCACCGGGCCGCCGGTGCCCGTGGACGTGGCGGATGGTGCGCCGAGAGCCGCGAGATTCGGTCGGGCCGGGAAGTGGCTCACCATCGGGCCGACGTTGAGGGCGCCGACGAGGTTGCCGACCATGAGTCGGGCGAGATCGCTGGAGGCGGCGGTGATCCCGAACTTGGGGTTGGCTCCGGCCAGGGCCCGGGTGAAGGTCATCGAACCCAACGCGACGACGCCCGCACCGGACTTCGCCGTGTAGTAGGTGACGTCGGCAAACGTGCTGGGGCGGTTGGCAACCGCCACCGGTGAGTGGCAGACCACCTGGAGCGTGGCCGGGGTGCCGTCGATTGGGTAGGCCCGGTCAATCTCGGTGCCAACCAAGCCGGGGAAGCTATCCCCGCGGGTGAGGTCGGCTCCGGCGAAGAGGAAGTGGTCGGGGTCGAGAACGACCATGGCCGCGCTCGCCGGGAACAGTTCGTAGAGCATGCCGGTCAACGAGTTCTCCGGACGGGCCGACGGCGACGAACGCCAGAGTGTGGTCGACTCCGCATCCTGACCCGGGTCTTGCTGAGCATCCTTGCTACACAGCATGATTCGCCGATCCCCCAGTTCAGAGGCGGCGAACCGAACCCGCCAATAGCAGGCGTTCGCCCCGAGGAAGGCGAGATTGGTGCCCCGGTCACGAGCGGCCTCGACGCGGTCGCGCATCGCCACGGACCAGTACTCGTCGTGCCCGAGGCTCAGCACCGCCCGGGCGCCGTCGAGCAGGGCCGGGTCGGCGTCGAGGTCGAGCGAGGTGACATAGGCGAGATCGGCCCCCTGCTTCTCGATCCAACTGATCGCGTCGACCTCATGCTTAAACAGGACGGCGGCGCCGTTCCCGTCGTAGGGGCGGTCGAAGCTGACCCGGGTCGCCCGCGAGTTCGGGTCAGCGGCCGGACCCTTGTAGAGCGAGTACCCGCCCCAGGTGTTGTACGCCTGGTACGTCGCAACGGCGTTCACGACGACGAGGCGATCCCTCGTCTCCCCGGATCGGATGGTCAGCGGGATCAGTTTCGCCTTACCGCTGGCATCGAGCCGCAGCACATAGGTCCCCTCCGGCCAGCCGGTCGTGTCGAGCACGCCGGACGGATCCCATCGGGTGCGCACCATCTTCCCGGATTCCGTGACAGGTGCGGGTTGCTCGCCGACGTCGCCAAGGTCAACGCTGGCGACCTCACGACCGCCCACACCGGCATACCAACCCAGCCGGTATGCCGTCACCCGCACCGGCCCCAGGGCGGAGGAGACGAACAGGGTGACCTGGTCGCCGGGGCGCGCGCTGCTTCGGTCGGCGTAGCCCGCTAGGTCAAACTCGCCGGCGGTGATCGACGGCCCGACCCGCCAGTGTGGGCTTCCCGGTTTGAGGTTTTCCGCGCTCACCCAACCCTTGGTTTGGCCAGGGGTGTCGGTCGGCGGGGACGTCGCCGAGCCAGGTTTGGACGTGGCCGAGGGTGCGGTGGTCGGCGATCCCGTGAGCGAAGGGGTGCCGGTGCTCGGGTCCGCGCTGCACCCGGCGAGGGCGCCCGTCATCGCCACGGCGAGCGTTTGGCGTCGACTCGGCCGCGACAAGGCGCTCACCTCCCGCTCACCCCGTCGCCGGGCGCTCCCCCGTCGCCGGGCCCTCCCCCATCGCCGGGCCCTCCCCCATCGCCGATTCCGAGTGCCTCGCGGTTGCGGCGCGCCCAAGCCGGCTCGGCGCCATACCGCTGCGTTTTGATGAGCCGGCCGTGGCAGGAGTCTTCGATGAACTCGGCGAGTCGTTTGCGCCGAGTGGCCTCCTGTTTGGCTCCCGTGACCCAATGGACGACGAGCTTGCGGTAGCTCAAGATCGCGGCGTCGAACCATTGCGCCGCAACGGGATTCGCGCGCAACAGGGCGTCGAACTCCGGCGGGAAGTGCTCCGTGCTCGGCTTCTCGTAGGCGTAGATCCCCGAGCGCTCGGGCGTCCTTTTGGCGAACGCCGCCAATCCCGCGGGGTGCATCCGATGCTGGGCGGTCAACTCCTCAACGAGCGCAATGTTGACCGCACTCCACACGCTCGTCGCGCGCCGTGGGGTCCACCGCTGCCGGGTCGTGTCCGCATCGACCCGATGAGCGACCGAGTCGATCCAGCCAAAACACAGCGCCTCCGGGACGGCCTGCTCCCAGGTGAGACCCCGGTGGGCCACATGTTTCTTGTAGAGCCCCACCCACAACTCTTGGGCCGTGTCATGGTTGACCTCAAGCCAGGCGCGAAACTCGGCGGGCCCGCTGAAGAAGAGGGCAGGCTGGTCGGCGGTTCCGCCGGGGGTTCCGAGTGCCGCATCCGCGTCCGTCATGACGACACCTTGCCAGAGCTGGGACAATGGATGCGACATGACGACGCTCGCCCGCCTCCGCACCGACCCGGTGCTCCCTGCCTTGCCGCTCGGCCCGCTGACGATCACCTCGCCGGTCGTGCTCGCCCCGATGGCGGGGATCACCAACCGGGCCTTCCGTCGGCTGTGCCGGGAGTTCGGCGAGGCCGGAGCCGGTGGTGCGTCCGCGCTCTACGTCAGCGAAATGGTGACCTCGCGCGCGCTCGTCGAACGGCACGCGGAGACGATGCGGCTCATCGAGCACGACCCCGGGGAGTCGCCCCGCTCGACCCAGCTCTATAGCGTCGACCCGGTCACCACCGCCGCCGCGGTGCGCCTGCTCGTCACCGAGGACCGCACCGATCACATCGACCTCAACTTCGGGTGCCCGGTGCCCAAGGTGACCCGCAAGGGCGGCGGTTCGGCGCTGCCCTGGAAGCGCGACCTGTTCCGCTCGATCGTCTCCGCTGCGGTGCGCTGCGCGGCGCCGTATGACGTGCCTGTCACGGTGAAGATGCGGATGGGGATCGACGCGGACCACTTGACCTACCTCGAAGCGGGTGCGATCGCCGAATCCGAGGGTGTTGCCGCCGTGGCACTCCATGCGCGCACCGCTGCGGACGCGTACTCGGGGACGGCGCAATGGTCGGCCATCGCCCGACTCAAGGAGGCCGTCACAACGATTCCGGTCCTCGGCAACGGCGACATCTGGTCGGCCGAGGACGCGCTCGCCATGGTCGCGGCAACCGGGTGCGACGGCGTGGTTGTCGGGCGTGGTTGCCTCGGCCGGCCCTGGTTGTTCACCGACCTTGCCGCGGCTTTCGCCGGGTCCCCGACTCGGGTGGAGCCCAGCCTGCGCGAGGTCGCGGCCACCTTGCGGCGTCACGCCGAGTACCTCTGTGACTTCTATGACGACGAATTGCGCGGCTGCCGCGACATCCGCAAACACATCGCCTGGTATCTCAAGGGCTTCCCCGCGGGCGGGCAGCTGCGCCACCAGTTGGCGCTCGTCAATTCGCTCGCGGCGTTGGACGAGTTGCTCGCCGGCCTCGACCTCAATGCGCCGTGGCCGGGCCCGGCAGCCGAGGGCATCCGGGGGCGGGCCGGGTCACCGCGCACCGTCGCCCTGCCCGACGGCTGGCTCGAGACGAGAGAGCTCACCGATGCCCAGCGCGCCCTCGTCGCCGAGGCCGAACTCGACGTCAGCGGCGGCTAAC
>CAZACX010000017.1:32251-39385 GCA_964483685.1 uncultured Intrasporangiaceae bacterium | reverse complement strand
GTGGTCATGTGCTTGGCTGGCGCCATGACGGTGCTGATCGGCCCGCACGAGGTCGCCGAACTTTTGCTGGACCCGAGACTCATCCTCCTCGACGTCCAGGGGGCTATCGGCGGCCCGCCGGGACGGGAGTCGTATGCCGCGGCGCACCTTCCGGGAGCGCGCTTCCTTGATCTGGATGCTGACTTGGCGGACCCGCCCGGTCCGCGCGGGCGTCATCCACTCCCGGACCTCTCCCGCCTCCAAGGCACCCTCCGCCGACTGGGCATCAGCGCCGACAGCGTCGTCGTCGTCTATGACGCCCGCACCTCGTTGTATGCCGCCCGCGCGTGGTGGGTCCTCACGTACGCGGGCCTTCCTGGGGTTCGGGTACTCGACGGGGGCCTCGCCGCGTGGCAGCGCGCGGGCTACCACGAGACGACGATCGTCCCGCCGGACGCTGCCGTGGGGACGGTCGCGCTCACCGCGGGAGCCTTGCCGAGCGTTGATTCGGCAGGGGCAGCGCAGGTGGCGCTGGGCGGCATACTGCTTGACTCGCGGTCAGCGGAGCGATTCCGGGGCGAAGTTGAGCCGATTGATGCCGTAGCCGGGCACATCCCCGGGGCGGTGAACGCGCCGATGGCGGAGTACCTGGACGACGAGGGTTGCTTCCGCAATCGAGAGGAGTTGCACAGCTACTTCGCCGGCAAGGGCGTCTTTGATCACGACCTCGTTGCCACCTCGTGCGGGTCAGGCGTGACCGCCACCCACACAGCATTGGCGTTGCGACAGATCGGGATTCACGCCGCGGTCTATGTCGGCTCGTGGAGCGAATGGATTACCGAGACCACGCGACCGATCGCGACCGGCCCCACCTGAGGGGCCTGGGCGCCGGGGTCTTCCGCGTCCGCCTAAACGTTCACGCCCAAAGAGGTTGGCGTTCACCCAATGGAGGATTGTCGCGCCGCCGGTGCGCACCCGAGGCTGGCGCGGGCGCTGCGGACGCGTAGATTTGCCTCTCGTGTCAACGCCTTCGTCGCAGCCCCCCTCGTCAACGCCCAAGGCGATCACCGTCAACGAACGCCTGCTCGTGCGGCTGGCCGCATTGCCGAGATTCGTCCCGGTCCTTGGCGTGTTGATGTGCCTTGCCCTTGGCGGGTTCGTGCCGAAATTTGGCTGGGTCTTCACCGGGCTCGTCGTCGCCTTCCTCGGCTGGATGCTCGCGATGAGTTGGCCCAGGTTGACCGGGGTGGAACGCTTGATGCGGGTCGCCGTGACCTTCTTTGTCGCGGCAATTGCCCTCACCCAGTTGCGCCCTCGAGGTTAAGCGAACGCGCCAACTCGGCGTCGAGCGGCCAGTGCACCGGCGTCGGGTACCAGCGCTTGAGACTGCGCGGCGGCTTGAACGGTCGCCACTGGTCAAGGTCTTGGGCGAGGCGATCGGCCACCGCCCAGAGCGTCCCAGGGTGGACCCCCATCCCGAGGTGCGCCGCCCTGACCTCGATGTTTTCCGAGGTTCCCACGAGTTCGTTAAGGCAGGCTGCCCACGGGACGACCCCGTCGGTGCGCGAATAGATCGACGTGGTCGGCACGGGCAACGGGTCCCGCAGATGCTCTTCCTCCGGCATGTCGATTTCCTCGGCCGAGACATGAAGGTGGCGGTAGCGATTGAAGAGCAGCGAAGCCAGGGTGTCCTGGCGGTTCATCAACCGGAACGGCGACCCCATTGTGATGACTTGCCGAACCCGTTCGGGGTACCTGCGGGCAAGCTGGCGCGCGTAGAGCCCGCCCATACTCCAGCCAATAAGCGTGATCGGACCATGCACCTCGAAGAGTTCCTGGATGCTGCGCTCCATCCCGTCGACGACAGCGCGCGTTGGTCCGATGTTGCGGCCGTTGCCCCAGCCATGTGTTTCGTAGCCGAGCGAGTTGAGGTAGTTGCGCATGGGCACCGTCGTGTAATCGCCGGCCATGAGGCCGGGGAACACCAACACGTGGTGCCCATCGCCGCGACGCGCCTTCGCGAGGACCCGCCGCCACACCGCAAACCCCGCGAGTTCACTTGCCGCCCGGGGCGCTTCGAACAGATTGAGTGCTAGCGAGGGGCGCATAACCTCAGTATGCCTCCGCCGCTCGCCCGCCGTTGCCCTTCTCGGCCAAGGTAATCCGTCACACGTGACGGATCAGATCCCCGCCCGCGCACCGGACACAAAAGCTGCCCAACCCTGGGTCGAGCCGCGGCGTTGACACCGAATCCTGCATAGATGAGAATGATTGTCATGTTCGATTTCCCGCGTTCCCGCATCCGCGTTCGGGGCGGCAACCTCGGCGCACTCGTGGCGAGCGCGGTCCTCGCCGCCGCGCTCACCGGCTGCGGAACTTCGGAGCCGACGAACCCCAACGAGATTGCCGTTGCCGTGGGTTTCTACCCACTCCAGTACCTCGTCGAGGAGCTTGGTGGCGATCGAGTCCGGGTCGTCAACCTGACGAGGCCGGGCGCCGAACCCCACGACCTCGAACTCACCGCCCGGGAAGTCATCACCATCGCCAAGTCCCGAACAGTCTTCTACCTCAAGGGATTCCAACCAGCCGTCGACGAAGCCGTCATCGCCTCCCAGGTCGCGCGCAACCTCGACGTCACCGCTGCGGCCGGGCTGACCCCCTTAACCGGCGAAGCGAATACGTCGACTCCGGCCCTCGCCGCGCCGGAGGCCGACCATGACCACGCCGGGCACGACCACGCGCAGGGACAGGACCCCCACTTCTGGCTGGACCCGCACGCGTTCGCCGACGTCGCTAATGCCATCGCCGCCGAATTGACGGAGATCGACCCGGCGGGGTCCACCCGATATGAGGCGAACCGGACGCGTCTCGTCCAGACCCTGGACGATCTCGCCGACGACCTGCGCGCCGGACTGGCGCACTGCCGCAGCACCGATCTCGTCACCAGCCACGCGGCATTCGGTCACCTCGCCCACCTCGTCGGCTTCGAACAACATGCGCTCGCCCTTTCCCCGGAGGCCGAACCGTCCCCGGCGCAGCTGGCGGCCATCACCGACCTCGTCCGCGAGCGGGGCACGACGACGATCTACACCGAGCCGCTCGTCACCGCGAAGGTCGCCGAAACGGTCGCCGCCGAATCCGGCGCCCAACTCGCCGTCCTCGACCCCATCGAAGGTCTCACGACAACCTCCGCCGCGCCCGATTACCTCGGCCTCATGAGGGCCAATCTCGCCACGTTGAAAGGAGGCCAACAATGCCAATAGCCTCGGCGGCGCCAACCACGCCAACACCGGTCCTCTCGTTGCGCGACGCGGCCTTTGGGTATGGTGACCAGCGCGTTCTCGACGGGATCACCCTCGACATCTTTCCCGGGGAAGTCGTCGCGATCCTCGGCCCAAACGGCTCGGGAAAGTCAACCCTTGTGCGCGGCTTCCTCGGCCTGACCAATCACCTAGGCGGCGACGTCCACCTGTTCGGGGTCCCGCTCGCCGAGTTTCGCGACCGCGGACGACTTGGCTACGTCCCGCAGCGGCACACCCTCGCGAGCTCCGTGCGGGCCACCGTCGCCGAGATTGTCGCCATTGGCCGACTGCGTTTCCGCACGTGGTGGTGGCCTTGGGCGAGACACGCGGATGCCGACCGCCAAGTCGTTGCGCGCGTGCTCGACACCGTCGGACTCGGCGACCGGGCGGCCTCCGACGTCACCCAACTCTCGGGCGGTCAACAGCGCCGGGTCCTCATCGCCCGCGCATTGGCCAGCCAACCAGACCTCCTGCTCATGGATGAACCGACCGCCGGGGTCGACGCGGCCAATCAACTCGTCCTCGCCGATGTCGTGCGCCGGCTCGCCGACGGCGGCACCACGATGATCATCGTCACCCACGAGTTGGCCGCGCTCGCGGGCCAGGTCACCCGAGTCGTCGTCATCGCCGACGGATCGGTCGCCTTCGACGGCACCCCCACGCAGTATGCCGCGGCCGCCCGCGCGCACGAGGACCCGCATACCCATCACGACGACGACGCACCCGGCCGGGGCCGGTTGTCGGTCGGCCCCCTCGACGCGAAGCGAGGCTCCCGTGCCTGACCTGCTCGACTATGCTTTCATGCGCAATGCGCTTCTCGCGGCGCTCCTGATCGGGCTCGCGGCCCCGCTCGTGGGGATCTTCCTGCTCCAACGTCGGATGTCCCTCATCGGGGACGGGATGGGCCACGTCGCCCTCGCCGGGGTGGCCGTCGGTGTGATCACCGGGTCGGCGCCCGTGCTCACCGGACTCGTCGCCGCGGTGGCCGCGGCCGTGGCTATCGAGCTCATCCGGGCCCGCGGGCGTACCGGCGGTGATGTTGCCCTTGCGGTGATGTTCTATGGCGGCATTGCCGCGGGCGTCGTGATCATCGGTCGGTCGCCGCAGGGCACGTCGACCAACTTGACGGCCTACCTCTTTGGCTCAATCACCGCGACCACCTCCGACGACCTGCTCGTCTTCACCCTGCTCACCCTGGTCGTCGTCGCCGTGACGGCCCTGCTAAGGCCGTGGCTGTTTGCCGTCGCGCAGGATGAGGAGTATGCCCGGGCGGCCGGGATGCCAGTCCTCGCCATCAACCTCGCCCTGTCGATATTGACGGCCGTCACCGTCGTCGTTTCGATGAGGGTCGTCGGCCTCCTGCTCATAAGTGCGCTGATGATCATCCCCAACGCCGCCTCGCAGCTCGTCACCCGCTCGTTTCGGGCGGCGATGAGGTTGGCCGCCGTCCTCGGACTCGTGGCGAGCGTCGGCGGCGTCGTCACCTCGTATTACGCCGAGACTCCCTCCGGCGGCACGATTGTGCTGCTCGCGATCGGCTTCTTCCTCGTCGCCGCCGGCCTGTCCGTCCTGCGCGGCAATCGCGGGCCGCACGCGCACGCCGAAGTCCATAGCCACGAGCACGGGCCCGGCTGCGGGCACGAGGCGATGCGCCATGGTGACCATGTCGACTATCTCCACGACGGGCACCGGCACGCGCCGCATGACGACCATTACGACGAGCACAACCACGATGACCACGACGGCGATGGTCGAATCGGTGGCGAGCGCAAGGGTGGCGGGCGCTCCCGCGACGAACGCTCCCGCGCCGGGCATCGGGCCCAGAACCGCGCTCGCCCAGGTGGCACCTCATGAGCGAGCCCGGGGTGCGGCGGCCCACCCGCCAGCAGGTGGCGATCGCCGCGGCCGTGTCGGGTCATGAGGGTTTCAAATCGGCCCAGGACTGGCATGCCCTGCTGCGTGCCGGGGGGACTCCCGTCGGCTTGGCCACGGTGTATCGCACGCTCGCGGCGATGGCCGAGGACGGTCGCGCCGACGTTGTGCGCACCGACGACGGCGAGTCGGTCTATCGGGCGTGCAGCACTCATCACCATCATCATCTGCTCTGCCGGGTTTGCGGGCGCACGATCGAAGTTGATGGTCCCGAGGTCGAAGCGTGGGCCGCGGCGATCGCCTCCGCCCACGCATTCACCGAGGTGCGGCACACGATCGAGATCATCGGCCGCTGCCCCGCCTGCAGCGACACCGATCGGGGTTGACCCGCGGGCGCGGCATACCCAATCCGCGGTCGTGAGGACCGACAATGGTGGGCGTGCCGACCTATACCGACCAGGCTGTCGTGCTGCGCACGCACAAGCTGGCCGAGGCCGATCGCATCGTCACCGTCTTGAGCCGAACGCGCGGCAAACTGCGTGTCGTCGCCAAGGGGGTGCGCCGCACGAAGAGCCGCATCGGGGCGCGCCTGGAGCCCGGCATGGCGGTCACGATGCAATGCCATGAGGGCCGCAATCTCGACACGGTCACTCAGGTGGAAACCCTCCACTCCTGGGGCGCGCAAATCTCCCTCGACTATCGGGCCTACACCGCGGCCGCGACGGTCCTGGAAGCGGCCGACCGCCTCACCGAGGAACACGCGCCCGCGCTGCAGCAATACCTGCTCCTCTCCGGGGCGCTCGCGGCCCTCGCCGGGGGCGAACACGATCCCTCGCTCGTCCTCGACGCCTACTTGTTGCGGAGCCTAGCCGTCGCCGGATGGGCCCCGAGTTTCCACGACTGTGCCCGCTGCGGGGCAGCAGGACCGCACCGCGGCTTCCATCTCGCGAGCGGCGGAACGGTCTGTCCGGAGTGTCGCCCCGCCGGGTCGGCAGCTCCGGCGCCGGCCACCTTGCAGCTCATGGCCGCGCTCCTGAGCGGGGACTGGGCGCTCGCCGATGACTCGCTCCCGGGCCATCGCCGCGAGGCCAGCGGCCTGACCGCCGCCTTCACCCAATGGCACCTGGAACGCGGCCTCCGCTCCCTGCCCCACGTGGAACGCGACGTCCCCCCGCCCGCGCGGATCCCCCTGATACCGAACGGATCTCCTCGTTGACTGCCCCCTTCCCCCACCCCAGCGGCGCCCAACCCCCCCGGTATGCCGCGCGGGACCTGCCGCGGCACGTCGCGATCGTCATGGACGGCAACGGGCGCTGGGCCAATCAGCGCGGTCTGCCGCGCACGAAGGGCCACGAGGCGGGTGAGGCCGCGCTGCTGGACGTCGTCGCCGGGGCCATTGAGGTCGGCGTCAGCCACCTGTCGGCGTACGCGTTCTCCACGGAAAACTGGAAACGCTCCCCCGAGGAGGTGCGCTTCCTGATGGGGTTCAACCGGGACGTCATCCGCCGCCGACGTGACCAGTTGCACGAGTGGGGCGTACGCATGCGTTGGGTGGGGCGCCGGCCGCGGTTGTGGGGTTCGGTCATCAAGGAACTCGAGGTGGCCCAGCAGCTGACCGCGGGCAACACCGGGTTGACGCTCTACTTCTGCGTCAACTACGGCGGTCGCGCCGAGATCGCCGACGCGGCTCGCCGCATCGCCGAGTTGGCTGCTGCGGGGCGGATCCGACCCGGTTCGGTTGACGAGAAGGTGCTCGCCCGTTACCTCCAAGAACCGGACATGCCGGACACCGACCTGTTCGTGCGCAGTTCCGGGGAGCAACGGACGTCGAATTTCTTGCTCTGGCAAAGCGCGTACGCCGAGATGGTCTTTCTCGACACGCTGTGGCCCGACTTCGACCGGCGCGACCTTTGGCGAGCCATTGATACCTACGTCAACCGGGAGCGCCGCTACGGCGGAGCGGTCGACGTCGTCGGCAACT
>CAZACX010000017.1:15387-32151 GCA_964483685.1 uncultured Intrasporangiaceae bacterium | reverse complement strand
CCTCAGGCGGAGGGAGCCGTTTCCGCCTCGGCGTCGCGTTCAGCGCGGTTGATGGCCGAGAGGATCGCCCGGAACGAGGCCTTGATAATGCTCTCGTGGATCCCGACGCCCCACAGGACGCGTTCTCCCACCGCACATTCGACATACGCCGCGGCCCGGGCGTCACCGCCGGAGGACAGGGCGTGCTCGTGATAGTCCAACACCCGCACATCGATCCCGTCGGAGCCGAGAGCGGCAACGAAGGCGGCGATCGGCCCATTACCGACCCCGTGCAGGGTCGTCTCGACGCCGCCGTTGGTAATCGTCGTCTCGATTCGGTCGACGCCACCATCGGACCCGGTCACCGTCGACTTCACCGGGGCAAAGCGACCCCATCGGTTATTCGGCTCGGCGCTAAGGAGGTATTCGTCGGCAAACATCTGCCACAGCTCTTCCGCGGAAACCTCCCCGCCCGCCGTGTCGGTGATCTCTTGGACGACCCGGCTGAATTCCACCTGCAGCCGACGGGGCAGGTCGAGACCGTGCTCGGCCTTGAGGAGGTAAGCGACGCCACCCTTGCCAGATTGGGAGTTGACCCGAACGACCGCCTCGTAGGAGCGACCGACATCGTGCGGGTCGATCGGCAGGTAGGGCACCCCCCAGTCGATGCCGTTGATGTCGGTGCCCGCGGCGGCAGAGCGGCGGTCCATGTCCTCGAAGCCCTTTTTGATGGCGTCCTGGTGGGACCCGGAGAAGGCGGTGAACACGAGGTCGCCGCCATAGGGGTGACGTTCGGGGACCTTGAGCTGGTTGCAGTGCTCGACTGTGCGCCGGATCTCGGCGATGTCGCTGAAGTCGATCTCGGGGTCGATGCCCTGGCTGAACAGGTTCATACCGAGGGTGACGAGGCAGACGTTGCCGGTGCGCTCACCGTTGCCGAAGAGGCACCCTTCGATGCGGTCCGCGCCGGCGAGGAACCCTAGCTCGGCCGCGGCAACCCCTTCCCCGCGGTCGTTGTGCGGGTGCAGCGAGACCATGATGCTGTCGCGGCGGGCGAGGTTGCGGCACATCCACTCGATGGAGTCGGCGTACACGTTGGGTGTGGCCATCTCGACCGTCGCGGGCAAGTTGATGATCATTTTGTGGTCGGGCGTGGGGTCGATGACGTCGATGACCTCATTGCAGATCTGGACGGCGAATTCCAGCTCGGTCCCGGTGTAGGACTCGGGGCTGTATTCGTAATAGACCGTCGTCTCCGGGATCGTCTCCTCGAGCTTGCGAGCAAGCCGGGCGCCCTGGAGGGCGATGTCGATGATCCCGTCCTTGCTCAGCCCGAACACCACCCGCCGCTGCAGCACCGAGGTCGAATTGTAGAAGTGGACGATCGCCTGCTTCGCGCCACGAATAGCGTCATAGGTGCGTTCGATGAGGTGATCGCGGCACTGGGTGAGCACCTGAATGGTCACGTCGTCGGGGATGTGCCCGCCCTCGATGAGAGCCCGGCAGAAGTCGAAGTCGGTCTGGCTCGCCGACGGGAAACCCACCTCGATCTCCTTGTAGCCCATCTTGACAAGGAGCTTGAACATCCGCATCTTGCGGTCGGAGTCCATCGGATCAATGAGGGCCTGGTTCCCGTCGCGCAGATCGACCGCGCACCAGCGCGGCGCCTTCGTCATCACCGCGTCCGGCCAGGTGCGGTCGGGGAGCGCGATCTGGATCTGGTCCTGGAACGGGACGTACTTTGCCGAGGGCATGCCGGACGGTTGCTGCGGTTGGATCATGTTCTCTCGCCTATCGATTCGGTGCGGACTTCAGCCAGGCACGACGAACTCCGCGACGAGGGGCGGCTGCTTTCAGGCAACCCCGCCGCGGCGGCGAAGGAGGAGACGCACGCGATGCACGTCGCTACCGTATGCCGCCCCCGGTCCGGAAGTCCAACCCGGCGAGGTCGGCGACGGATCGCGCGGACACCGCGCGGCCCGCTGGGGTCGGGATGTTCAGCTTGTGATGTCCTTGCCCGCGAACCGGGCCCAGGCGAGCGACCAGAAGAACACGGCATACCCAGCAAAAAGCGCAAGGCCCCGCAGCGGACCCGACCAGGCGATCGGATCGCGCAGGAAGTCACCGAAGGCCATGAAGTGGTCGACGGGCAGCCATGGATGCAACCACGCGACCTGGGGAGTGGCGTCGAGGATCCACATCAAGATGGTGACGATCATCAGCGCGATGGCGGCGGCGATCGGTTGCTCGGTGAGCGAGGAGATGAAGAGGCCGATTGCCGCGAGCGCGGCGAGTGCCGCGCTCAAGTAAAGGACGACAAGGACGAGGCGCCACAGGGCCGTGCCGACTCCGAGTTGGCTGCCGGACAGGGTGGTCATTGGCCCCGCGCCAAAGAGGGCGACCCCGATGAGGGAACCGGGGATGGCCACCGCGAGGACGCCCCAGCAGGCGCCGACGACGAGGGAGAGGTACTTGACGAGCAGCAGACGGGTGCGATCGACCGGCACGGTGAGCAGGTAGCGAAGCGTGCCAATGTTGGCCTCGCCCGCAAGCGCATCCCCCGCGAGCATCGAGATTGCCAGCGGCAGGAACATCCCCATCTCGACCGAGAGCGCAGCGAGCGGGACGAACAGCCCGTTGGAGTTGATGTTCGAGGAGAAGTCGGGGCCCTGGCCTGGTCCCGGCTCCGACACTTTGACGGCCACGGCGATGATGATGGGGACGAGTCCCAGCACGAACACGCCGGCCTGGTTGCGCCGGCGGCCGGCGATGAGCCGCAATTCGGAGCGCAGGAACCGGCTCGAGATTCTCGCCCGGGGGCGCACGGCCTCAACGGGTGACATCGAAGCCCTCCCCCGTCAGCGAGACAAAGAGTTCCTCCAGTGACGGCCGGTCGGTCCGAAATTCGCGCACGCCGACGCCGGCGTGGACCAAGGCGGCGACGATCTGCTCCGCGGGGAGCGCCCCGGGTATGCCGTGTGCCTCGCCCGGCGTGCAGCTCACCTGGTCGACGCCAAGTTCGCGCAGGACCGTCGCGGCGGCCTCGGGCGCGTCGGTGACGACCTTGCAGCGGGCTACCCCGCCGCCGCGAACCTCCGACATCAGGCCCTGGGCGACGAGTCGACCGTCGCGCATCATGCCCACGTGTGAGCACATCTGCTCGACCTCGGCGAGCAGATGGCTCGAGATGAGGACGGTCGTGCCGTCGGTGGCGAGGGAGGCGATCAGCGAGCGCACTTCACGGGTGCCCTGGGGGTCGAGTCCGTTCGTCGGCTCGTCAAGGAGCAACAAGTCGCGGGGTGCTAACAGTGCCGCGGCAATCGCGAGGCGTTGGCGCATACCGAGGGAGTAGGCGCGGTACCGCTTCCCGGCGGCAGCAAGCAACCCGACGCGGTCGAGGGCGGCGCTGATCCGGGTGCCCGCGGTGCGCGGGTCGGCCAACCGGTCCGCCGCGTCGAGGCGGGCGAGATTGGCCGCCCCGCTCAGGTAGGGGTGGAACGCCGGGCCCTCGACGAGCGCGCCAACCCGGCGCAGGGCCGCGCCGGATTGCTGCGGAATCGGCAGGCCGAGGAGGCTTCGCGTTCCCGAGGTGGCGGTGATCAGCCCAAGCAACATCCGGATCGTCGTCGTTTTGCCCGAACCGTTGGGGCCGAGGAAGCCGTAAACCGACCCTGTCGGAACGGCCAAATCAATCCCATCGACGGCGTTCTGTGACCCGAACCGTTTGGTCAGCGCGACAGTGGCGACGGCGAGGGCCGTCACTTGGCCGCCAGGGCGGCATACAGCGCCTCGGGCGCGACGGCTCCGATGGCGATGCGGCCATCGTCGGCGTAGACCATGGACACGAGGGTCCCGGCGAACAACCGGCCGCTGCCCCAGGACCCCGAGACCTTGGGGAGCACTGCGAGCATCGCCTGAAGTTGATCGGCGCCGCCGGCGGCGCCCCCGTGGCGACCCTCGCCGCCACGCTGAGCCCCCTCGCTCTCGGTGGGCACGGCGGACGGGTCTTGCGTGCTGGACGGCGCACCCGCGGTGGCCGGGGCGTCCGACGTGGACGGCGCGGGCAGCTTGCCGACGAGGACACTGCCCCAAGCCGTGCCCGTGACGGTGGGCATGAGGGCCTGCTCGAGGAGACGAGATCCGCCCATGTTCGGCAGCTGACCGACATCGGGGATCGACTTCGTCGTGACGGTTGTGCCCGGCGGCGGGTTGAACGCGAACTGGCGCGCTTCGGGCATCGCGAAATCGACCTGAGTGAAGCCAACCTCGAACGCGGGGTCGGCGACCTTCGTCGAATACACGGCGACCCGCAACGGGAGGTGGGTGACCGCGTCAATGTTGATCCGCACGGACTTGACGAGGGTCGTCCCTGCGCGTGGTGTCAACACCAGCTCGTATGCCGCGCGCCCGGCGACCGTCGCCGACCCGGCGGTGGTCACAGCCGTGCTCGGATCCAGGGCCGCGAGTGCCTTGGCGGCCGCGTCACTGGGTGTCAGCGCGGCCCCGGTGCCGGTGCCATGATCGGGCTTACCGGTGGCGGCGGCTGGCAGGATCAGGTGGGTCGCGGTCTTCGCTTTGGAGGACCAGATCCAGGTGTCCTTGCCGTTGCGGATGATGTCGGACTCGCCGAGGCTGCCCAGCAACGCGACCCGGACCTGTTGGTCGCCGCCGTACCAAACCCGGAGGGTGTGGCTCCCCGCGACGAGGCTCGTGAGGTCGGACGAGGCACCGTCGATGCCGGAGTTGCTGGGCGCTCCCGGGAAGTCCGGGATCCCAAGGTTCGACGTCTGGACAACGGTTCCCGACAGCCCGGCGAGCTGCGCCTCTTGGAGGTCGACGAGGAGCTGGGCGGCCGTGCGCGGCGGCAGCGGCGTCGAGGCGGTGGCCGCCACCGTTGCCGCGACTGTGCCTGCGGCGATCATGCTGGCGGCGACGGCGGGAACGGTCCATCGTGCCCAGGGTCGGGTGCTGAAGAACGTCATGCGTCCAGTGTGCGCCCTCGCCCCTGAACGACTCCTGACAGGCGTTCGAGCCGCGGCATCGGTCGGCAACCGGGTCGGCGTGTCAGGGTGGACGCGTGCGCCTGCTCCTTGTTGACGACGAACGTCGCCTCACCGATGCCCTCGCGCGCGGGCTGGGCGCCGAGGGCTTTGTCGTCGACGTCGCCCACACGGGACCGGCCGGCCTTGAGGCGGCCCGATTCGGCGGGTATGCGGTCGTCGTGCTCGACATCATGTTGCCCGGTCTCAATGGGTACGACATCGTCAAGGCCCTTCGCGCGGAGGAGAATTGGGTCCCGATCCTCATGCTGTCTGCCAAGGACGGTGAGTACGACCAAGCGGACGGGCTCGATGTCGGCGCCGATGACTACCTGACCAAGCCGTTTTCGTTCGTCGTCCTTCTCGCCCGGTTGCGGGCCCTGCTGCGACGAGACGCCCCCGCCCGGCCTGTCTTGTTGACGGGTGCCGGACTCGCCCTCGATCCGGCGTCGCACCGGGTTGCGGCCGACGGCGTCGACGTCACCTTGTCGGCGCGCGAATTCACGATCGTCGAGACGCTGCTGCGGGCCCACCCGCACGTTGTCGCCAAGGTGGACCTTCTTGAGCAGGTGTGGGGGTCGCCGGATGGTGTCGATCCGAATGTCGCGGAGGTCTACGTCGGACGGTTGCGGCGCAAGCTCGGCCGGGACCGGATCGAGACGGTCCGGGGCAGCGGCTATCGGCTGCGCTCATGATCGGGCCGCGCTCGTCATCAGGCTGCGTTCAGGATCGGGCGCGTTCAGGATCGGGCCGCGCTCGTCATCAGGCTGCGTTCATGATCGGGCCGCGCTCGTCATCAGGCTGCGCTCATGATCGGGCCGCGCTCATGATCGGGCGCGTTCAGGATCGGGCCGTGCTCGTGATCAGGCTGCGTTCATGATCGGGCGCCGGTGGACGAGGCTTGGGCTGCGTGGTCGGCTGATGCTGATCGGGCTGCTTGGCGTGGCCGGTGCGTTGGTAATCGGCGGGCTCCTGCTCTATGTGGCGATGTCGACCACCCTCGCGCGCGGCGCCGAGAGCGCGGCCCGAACCCGGGCCAGCGAGGTGGCCGCCCTGGTCAATCAGGGCCGTCTGCCGGACCCGGTGCCAGTCGCGGGCGCCGAGGTCGTCCAGGTGCTCGATGCCGACAACTTGGTGGTCGGGGGCTCGCTCAACGCGGACCGGCTGACTCCCCTGGTCTCCGGCGTCCAGCGCGCCACTCTCACCACGGGGCGAACCGTCACCGTGGCCGGGAGCAGGGCCGCGATGAGCGGCCAACTTCTCGTCGCCGGAGCCAGTGCGCGGGCGGGCGACGCGGCCTACCTCGTCGTCGCCGCCGTCCCCACTGCCGATCAGGAGGCGAGTCGGCGACTCCTCGCGCGCCTGCTCCTCGTCTTCTTCCCGCTGGTCCTCGCCGCGCTCGGCGCCGTCGCCTGGCGCGTCATCGGGTCCTCGTTGGCGCCCGTCGAGGAGATGCGTGCCGCGGCCGAGGCCATCGAGGAACGCTCGCTGGGCAACGAACAACTCCCGGTACCCGCGACCCGGGACGAGCTCGCCGCGCTGGCGACCACCCTCAACGGGATGCTCGATCGACTCGCCGCGGCCCGCGGACGGCAACGCGCGTTCGTCGCCGACGCCGCGCATGAGCTGCGCAGCCCGTTGACCTCCCTGCGCGCCCAACTCGACGTCGCCCGCCACCTCGGCGAGGGCGGCGATCTGCCCGCGGACCTGCTCCCCGATGTCGACCGGCTCGAACGCCTCGTCGAGGACCTGCTCCTGCTCGCCCGATCGAGCGACAACCCGGCGGCGCCCTCGCGCCAGCGACTCGATCTCGGTGCCCTCCTGGTCGAGACAGCCAGCCGGTATGCCGCGGCGCGCGTTCCCGTGACGATCGTCGCGCATCGCCTCGACGCCGACCCGCTCGTCGCCGATCCCGTCGACGCCGGCCCGCTCGTCGCCGATCGCGTCGACGCCGGGCCGGTCGCCGCAGATCGCGTCGACGCCGGGCCGTTCGTCGTTGGGGAGCGCACCGAGTTGGCCCGCGCCCTGACGAATTTGGTCGACAACGCCGTGAGGCACGCCCGCACCCGGGTTGAGTTGGCGAGCATGGCCACCCCAACTGGCCCCGGCGAGAAGAACCTCGCGACCGAGACCGCCCCGGAGGCTGACGCAAGGGCTGCCAAGGCCGTCGCCCCAAGGGTCGGCACCGGGACTCAGCTCATCACGGTCACGATTTCCGACGACGGACACGGCATCCCCGAGGCGGACCGCGAGCGGGTCTTTGGTCGGTTCACCCGGCTGGACGAAGCCCGCGACCGGGACGGCGGCGGGTCCGGTCTCGGCCTGTCCATCGTCCGAGAACTGTTGCACCGCAATGGCGCCCGCGTTCACCTTGAGGACGCGCAGCCCGGCGTCCGGGCGGTTGTGACGTTTCCGCTCCCCGCGACCCATACTTTTCCGCTCCCCGCGTCGCCTACTCGCCACGACGGGCGCCGTGCGGCATCCTCGTCGTCATGGTCTCCCGCGCCCTCCCACCCGGACTCGAGTCCCGCCCGCTGACACACGCCGACATTTCCGACGCCTTCACGCTGTATGCCGCGGCCGAGGCGGCCGCGATTGGGGAGGTGGCCATCGAGTTGGCGGACGTCGAAAGCGATTGGGCCCGAGCGAGTTTCGACCTCGCGACCGAGAGCATTGGAGTCTTTCGGGGCACGCGGCTCGTCGGCGCTGCGGAGGTCTTCTTGGCCCGCCGGGCGGAGGGCGCCGTCATCCCAGACGAGATGGGCCACGGCATCGGGTCCTGGCTGCTCGACTGGACCGAACGCTGCGCCCGCGACCACGGCGGCCCCGTCGTCGGCCAAACGGTCCCGGCCGGGTCCGCGGCCGAAACCCTGTTGCGCGCCCGGGGATACCGGCTCGGGTGGACCTCCTGGGTGCTCGACCTCCCCGAGGGCGCCGACGTCGCCCCGCAACCACTTCCCCCCGGCTACCGGCTGCGGACGTTCGCGGGCGGCGAAGACCAGCAGGCGGCCTACCAATTGATCGAGGACGCATTCAACGAATGGCCCGACCGGCAACCGTCAACTTTCGCGGACTGGGCCCCTCGGGTGGTCGGGCGGACCGGATTCGAACCCTGGCAACTGCGCTTCGCCGTCGATGCCCAGGACATCCCCGTGGGGGTGGCCTTCACGATTCTCGACAGCGCGGGGTGCGGGTACATCGATCAGCTTGCCGTGCACCGCGATCACCGCGACCGGGGCCTTGCGCGGGCACTCCTCGGCGACGCGTTTGAGGGAGCCCGGGCCCGCGGCGCCACCCGTAGCGAACTCGCTACGGATTCGCGCACCGGCGCCCTGGGACTCTATGAACACGTCGGGATGGTCGTCACCCAAACCTGGAATCACTGGCAGACCGACCTCTGAGCCGCCCAGGGCAGGGGTGGGATCAGCGGCGCTTGAGCCACTCCTCGGCGATCTGAACGGCGTTGAGCGCCGCACCCTTGCGCAGGTTGTCGCCCACGACGAAGAGGGCGAGGCCCTTGCCCTCGGGTGCCCCCTGATCGGCGCGGACCCGCCCAACAAAGACCTCATCCCGACCGGCAGCCGCCAACGGGTTCGGCACGTCGGCCACGATCACCCCCGGCGCCGCGTGGAGCAGCGCGAGCGCTTCCTCCGGGGAGATGTCCTCGCTGAACTCGGCGTGCAGCGCCAACGAATGCCCCGTGAAGACCGGCACCCGCACACACGTGCCCGACACCCGAAGGTTCGGGATGTGCAGGATCTTGCGTGACTCGTGCCGCAGCTTCTGCTCCTCATCGGTCTCGCCGGACCCGTCGGCGACGAGCGAGCCTGCCAGCGGGACGACGTTGAAACCGACCGGGGCGGCATACACCTGGGGCGCGGGGATAGCGACCGCGCGACCATCGAGGGCGAGACCGGCTGGCGTGCCCGCGGCATACCCGCCGCGCAGTTGCCGGTCGAGTTCCTGAACACCCTTGCCGCCCGACCCTGACACCGCCTGGTAGCTCGACACGTGCAGCCGCACGAGGCCGGCCCTGGCGTGCAGCGGCCCGAGGACGGGCATGGCGGCCATGGTCGTGCAGTTTGGGTTGGCGACGATGCCCTTGGGGATTGAGTGCAGGTCGTCGGCGTTGACCTCGCTGACGATAAGCGGGACCTCGGGGTCGCGGCGCCATGCCGAGGAGTTGTCGATGACGATGGCGCCAGCCGCGGCGACCTGCGGCGCAACGATCGTCGACGTCGACCCGCCATTGGAAAAGAGGGCGATGTCGATTCCACTGAAGTCCGCGGTCGCGGTGTCCTCGACGGCAACCTCGCCATCGGCCCACGGCAGGGTCATTCCGGCCGACCGGGCCGAGGCAAAGAAGCGGATGTCGTCAAGCGGGAAGCCCCGCTCAGCAAGCAGGGTCCGCATAACCCCACCGACCTGGCCAGTGGCTCCAAATACTCCTACGCGCATGGTGGAAAAGGATACGTACCTGGCCCGCAAGCGTGTGCGCGTCCCACCATGTGGCGACCGGGATCACTCGGCGGAGCCCGAGGGGGAACGGCAGAACCGGAAGGTCTTACGGCAGATCGGGGTCAGGGAACTCGACGGGCCAGCCCTTCTTGGCAAGCTGTTCACGGACCCGGCGCAGGTCGCCGTCGAGGACTTGCGCCTGGGTCAGGTCTTGAATCGCCGCGGCAATGTCTGCGGGGCCAGCCGGACTCACGTCAGCCCGGCGCAAGGCCTTGGCGACCTTCTTAACCTCCGACCGGGTCAACCGCCGTTCCAATAGTGCGAGGAGCGGAATGTAGTCGTGATCTGGTACCCCCCCGGGGTAGCCCTCCCGGAGCCAGGCCACAATCCGCCCAAGGGCGGTGCCCTCCTTGGGTGGCGAATCCTCTTCGTCGTCGACTTCACCAGCCAGCGGCCAGCCGCCGAGGACAAGCTTGGCGCTCACGCTTCGCATCGCCTCGTCGTCGGGCAGCAGCGCCGATCCCGCCGCCGGGCTCAGGAGTCCATCGGCGAGGAGGTTGCGCAGAACGTCGTGGGCCTTGGCGTTGCCGAGCCGTTCGTGGAGCACGGAATGGAGCGCAGACGCGTCCTCGTCAGGCACCCCGTTGGGATACGCGCCGCGGAGCCACGTGAGAACGGAGGTGGTAAGGGTGGCGGTCATCTTCGGCTCACTTCTTGTCGACGAGCACGGGGAGTAGATGCTCAAAGCTGACGACCTTGCCCATGCCGGAGGCGACGATCATCGTGATGCCCAAGATGACAGCGCCCACCAGGATGAGACCGAACACCGAGGACAGGGCCCGACCCAGCGCGGTTGGTTGCAGCCGAATGGTGCCGTCATCAGCGACCGACTCATTTGCACCCACCGCGAGGGAGCGCACCGCGAGCGCGTAGAGGATGGGGAGCCCGGCTCCGAAAATGAGGCCGGCTGTGAGAACTTTGGCGCCGCCCTGGAGGGCGAGTTCGATGCTGCGCATGGGGCGATCTCCTCGCGTCAGTGGGTTGCCGTGGCGGACCGGGCGGCTTCGGGCTGGGCTTCGTTCGGGTCGAGGACGTCTTGGGGGCGGTCCCACTCATCGTTGACGTTGTGGGCCCCGACGTGTTGGTGCTGTGAGCGGTAGTACATCCAGGCAGAGGCAGCGCAGAGGATCCCGAAGACGACGATGGCCCCGAAGGCGCCGCCGAGCGTGTCACCGATCCACCACATCAGGGCGCCGACGCCGGCGGCGAGCGGGAACGTCGTGATCCAAGCAATCACCATGCGTCCGGCCGTGTTCCACCGGACGTGGGTGCCGCGCCCGAGCCCACCGCCCAGGACCGAGCCCGTCGCCACATGCGTGGTGGACAGCGCGAAGCCGAGATGGCTGGCCGCCAGGAGTACCGCAGCGGTGCTGCCGTCGCTCGCCATTCCTTGTCGGGGGGTGATATCGACGAGACCCTTGCCGAGGGTGCGGATGATCCGCCACCCGCCGAGGTAGGTACCGAGGGCGATGGCCGTCGCCGCGCTCACCTTGACCCAGATCGGGACCGCATGGGTATCGGTCCAGTGGCCGCTCGCGATCAGCGCGAGCGTCATCACGCCCATGGTCTTTTGGGCGTCATTCGTGCCGTGGGCCAGGGAGACGAGCGAGGCGCTGCCGATCTGACCCCATCGGAACGTCGAGTCCGACACCTTGTTGGCGATGCCATTCGTCAGGCGGTGGACTACCCAACACCCGACAAACGCGACGAGCATGGCGACGAGTGGGGAAATGATCGAGGGCAACAGCACTTTGCCGATGACGCCATCAAGTTTGGTCCCGTCGCCAGTCCACTTCACACCCGACCAGCCGAGCCCCGCGGCAGCGGCGCCCGTCAGTCCGCCCAGCAGGGCATGCGAGGAGGAGGAGGGGAGTCCGAGCAGCCAGGTGAAGAGATTCCAGACGATGCCGCCGACCAACCCGGCGAGCACGATTATCAGCAGGTCGGTGCCGTGGTTGACGAGGAACTCCGGTTTGGGGGCCCCCGACTTCTCCTGGATCTTAACGACGGCATTCGACACCGTCAGCGCGACCTCGACGGAGAGGAAGGCCCCGACGAGGTTGAGGGTTGCCGAAAGGGCAACCGCGACCTTGGGTTTGAGTGCTCCGGTGGAGATCGAGGCCGCCATCGCGTTCGCGGTGTCGTGGAAGCCGTTGGTGAAGTCAAAGGCCAAAGCCGTGACGATCACGAGCGCGAGGATGACGGTTGCTTCGGTCACGGCAGCAAGCATGCTGCTCGCCCCTGCTCGACACCACTTAGGGGGGACTAATTCGGCTGATGTTCACCCAAGACGGGTTGCTTTCCGGGGCGTCAACGTCCTCAACTGTCCGGGCCCCTCCGGGCGCCGACGGGGCGAGAAGCCGCTCCGGGTGCCGCCGGGGCGAGAAACCGCCCCGGGTGCCGCCGGGGCGAGAAGCCGCCCCGGATGTCGACGGGGCTAGAAGCCGAGCCGCTGGAGTTGCTTGGGATCGCGTTGCCAATCCTTCGCGACCTTGACCCGTAGGTGGAGGTAGACCCGTCGCCCGAGCAACGACTCGATCCCCGACCGTGCCACGGTCCCCACCTCGCGCAACCGAGCTCCGCCGCGCCCGATGATGATCGCCTTTTGGGAATCGCGCTCAACAAAAATGTTGACCCGCACGTCGAGCAACGGCGCCCGCGTCGCACCGCCCCGCTCGGCGTTGCCGGGTCGGGCGGTGTCTTCGTCCCGCTCGGTGACCTCCTCAACGACGACCGCAAGGGAGTGCGGCAACTCATCGCGCACGCCCTCCAGGGCAGCCTCGCGGACGAGTTCGGCGATCCGGGATTCGTCGTCTTCGTCGGTGAGTACCCCGTCGGGATACAGCGGACCCGGTGACGGCGGAAGAAGGTCGGCGAGGACCTGCAGGACGTCATCGAGTTGGTCGCCTTTGGTTGCTGAGCACGGCACAATCGCCGCCCAGTCCCCCAGCCGATCGATCGCCATGAGGTGCTCCGCGAGTCGGACCCGGTCGACCCGGTCCGATTTCGTGGCGAGGGCGACAACTGGGGTTCGTTTGGCTGTCATCAACTCCTTGAGCTCGGCGGCGATGTAGGTATCCCCCGGCCCGATCCGTTGGTCGGCCGGCAGGCAAAACCCGACGACGTCGACGTCGAGCAGGGTCGCCCGCACGAGGTCATTGAGCCGCTCTCCCAACAGGGTTCGCGGTTTATGGAGGCCGGGGGTGTCGACGAGGATCAGCTGGCGCCCAGGCCGGGTGACGATGCCCCGGATCGCGTGTCGCGTCGTCTGCGGCTTCGAGGAGGTGATGGCGACCTTGTCACCGACGAGGGCGTTCGTCAGGGTCGACTTCCCGGCGTTGGGACGCCCAACAAGGGCGGCAAATCCGGCCAGGTATGCCGCGCCGCTCGCCTCGCGCGTGTCCTGGTCTTGCCCCGCTGTCTTCCTCGTCATTTGGTGGTCCTCCCCGTTTGCGTTCATTGGTGGTCCTCCCCGTTTGCGCGTGCCCGCTGCCGAATTTGGGTGCTGACAAGTTCGCCCTCATCGTCCACGACGGGAGCCAACGGCACGACCAGCACCGAGGCGATCCGATGCCGACGCCCGGCCATCCTCTCGGCCGTGAGGGCGAACCGGCCCACCTCGCAGGCGGAACCGATGATGGGCACCCGCCCGATGGTCTTGGCAATGAGGCCACCCACGGTGTCGACCTCGTGCTCGTCGTCGAGGTCCACGTCAAAGGCTTCGGCAAAGTCGTCGATGGCCATGGCGGCCGGGATGCGGAATCGGCCCTCGCCGAGGTCTTCGACGCTCGGGGATTCGCGGTCGTACTCGTCGTCGATTTCGCCGACGATCTCCTCAAGGATGTCCTCGATCGTGACGAGTCCGGCGGTGCCGCCATATTCGTCGACGACGATGGCGATGTGGACGGAGTCGCGTTGCATTTCGCGGAGCAGGTCGTCCACGGGCTTCGACTCGGGGACGAACGGCATCGCCCGCATCATCGATTCGACGCTCAAGGATGCGAGGTCCGCCCCACCCGCCGTCATCTGCCGGACGAGGTCCTTCAAATACAGCAACCCGACGACGTCGTCCGGTCCGTCATCGACGACTGGCAGGCGTGAGACACCGGAGCGGTTGAACAACGCCATGGCCTGGCGGCAGTTCTTGGTCACCTCGATCGTGACCATGTCGGTGCGCGGCACCATCACCTCGCGCGCCACGGTGTCGCCGAGTTCAAAGACGGAATGGATCATCTCCCGCTCCTCGGCCTCAATCAACGCACTGTCGCCCGCCATGTCAACGAGGTCGCGGAGTTCGGACTCGTTCTGAAACGGTCCGTCGCGGTAGCCCGGTCCCGGGGTGACGAGGTTGGCGAGCCAGACGAGTAGCCGCGCGATCGGACCAAGCACGCGCCGCGAACCGACGACGAGGGGTGCCATCGCGAGCGCGACGGCGTCGGAGTGAAGACGACCCAGGGTGCGGGGTGAAACTCCCACGGCGACAAAGGAAAGGAGCACCATTGTCCCGGTCGCCGTGAACAGTGAAGGCCAGAATCCGTCGACGACGGCGGTCACGGCGAGGGTCACGCAGACGGCGGCAATCGACTCGGCGATCGTGCGCAGGAACGCGGTCACCGACAAATAGGCGGCGCTGTCGTCGAGGATCTTGACGAGCGCGGGCCCACCCCGGCGGCCCTCGTCGGCGAGGTCGCCTGCCCGGACCCGGGACACACGTTGCAGGGCAGCGTCAGTTAGTGCCCAGACGAAAGCCAACAGAATGCTGACGACAGCACCCACCACAAGTTGAGGCACCATGGCGATCAGGGGGCAGGTCGGCCGCGGCTGGCAAGAAACGTCAGGAGCAGCCGACGCTGTAAGTCAAACATCTCCTGTTCCTCCTCGGGTTGGGCATGGTCGAAACCAAGGAGGTGCAAAATCCCGTGCGTGGTCAACAACAACAGTTCTTCGACCATTGCGTGTCCCGCCTCAACCGCCTGACGGGCCGCGACGCTGGGGCACAGCACGACGTCGCCCAACATGCCCTCCTCGGAGGGTGTTCCCTCCCGTCCGGGCCGAAGCTCGTCCATCGGGAAGCTCAGGACATCGGTAGGTCCGGCCAGGTCCATCCACTGCTCGTGGAGCACGCTCATCGTCGGCTCATCGACGAGGCGCAGACACAGTTCGGCGCGCGGGTGGACCCGCAGCTCGGCGAACACGTAGCGGGCGCACGCGACGAGTTCCTGCTCGTCGACGGCGATATCCGTTTCGTTGAGGACGTCAATGCTCACGAGGGTTCTTCTCCCGCACTATGGTCACGCCGGGTCCCGGCAGGTCTTGATCGGTGGTCCGGGGCAGCCCCGGAGTGGGCGTCAACGGCCGCGTCCCAGCGCCCATACGCCGCAACGATCTCGCCGACCAGGCGGTGGCGCACGACATCGGCGGCGTTCAGGTGGGCGAAGTGAACGTCCTCGATGCCCTCGAGGATGCCTTGCACGACCCGCAAACCGCTCTGGGTCCCCCCCGGCAAATCGACCTGGGTGACATCGCCGGTGATGACCATTTGGGAACCGAAACCGAGGCGGGTCAAGAACATCTTCATCTGCTCGGGCGAGGTGTTTTGCGCCTCGTCCAAAATGATGAAGGCGTCGTTGAGGGTGTTGTGGGTGACGATGTGGTCGTCCGTGACGTAGAGCGCGTCGTCCGCGGCGACCTTGATGCACAGGGTGTCCAGCGCGCCCGCCGGCGCGACACTCGCGATGGGTCGACCGGGGGCGTCACTAAGTCCTTGGCCGACGATCGGCAACTCGGGGCCCGGCATCCCCGCAGCGAGGGTCGCGGCGAGGGCCCGGGTGTCGACCGTGCGCCACTCCCCCGGCGCGCCACCGGTGTCGGCGCGCACGGTCCACAAGTGCTCGCCACACGCGAGGGTTCGCCCGCCATCGACGGTCGCCACCTGGTAGACCGGCCGCACGCCCTGTGGATAGACACCGAGAACCGCGGTGGGCTGGCCGTCGGAGCCGATAACGAGGTCGCCGACACTCAGCGACCCGAGTTCGACGCAGCCGCTCGGGGTGAGGACCGTGGCGTCATACGGCTGGGCGCGGCCTCGCATGTAGGCCAACGGTGCGACCTCGATCGTGCCCGCCGCCATCAACCGGGGAATCGTTTCCGGGTCGACCATGTCGTGCAGGGCGTCGTAGAGCGGACGCAGGTAAGGGTCGATCTTGTCGTTGAGGGTGCCCGGCAGGAACCCCAACCGCTCCCCCGCCTCGACGGCCGGGCGGGTCAAGATGATCCGGTTTACCTGTTTGCCCTGCAACGCGGCGACCGCCTTCGCCATCGCAAGATATGTCTTGCCGGTGCCGGCGGGGCCGATCCCAAAGACGACGGTGTGCCGGTCTATCGCCTCGACATACTGCATCTGGCCCAACGTCTTTGGGCGGATGGTGCGCCCCCGGTTCGAGACGATATTCATCGTGAGCACGTCGGCGGGGCTCTCGACGGACGGGGCCCGGAGCATCCCGATCGACCGCTCGACGGCATCCCCGGTTAATGGGTGCCCGGCGCCAATGACGATGAGCAATTCGTCGATAAGGCGCTCGACGAGCGCGACCTCCGAAGTGGGGCCGCTGAGTCGAAACTCGTTGCCCCGGACGTTGATTTCGACCCGGGGGAACTGGCGGTCCATCGTGCGCAACAGTTCGTCGTGCGGCCCCAGCATGGCAACCATGGGGATTGTTCCGGGGACGACAACGGTATGAATCGGATAAGGGGGTGGCTGCGTCGGTGCGCTCGCCCGCGGCGGATGCTCGGTCATCGGTGGGTGCAGTCTACGGGCCACCCAGCCCGGGGCCACGCCTCAGCCCAAGCCACGCCTCAGCCCGGGGGCCACGCCATCGCGCGCCCGCCGAGGACGTGCAGGTGGGCGTGAAAGACGCTCTGGCCGGCCGTGGCCCCGGTGTTGAAGACAAGTCGGTAGCCGTCCGACAGCCCTTCCTGCTCGGCGACGCTTGCGGCGAGCGCGAGGACATCCTGCAATTCAGCGGCGTCGGCGGCGAGCTCGGCCGCGTTGGCGACATGCCGGTTGGGGATCACGAGGACGTGGGTCGGCGCCTGCGGGTTGATGTCCCGGAAGGCGATGCTCGTGTCCGTCCGGGCGACGATGTCAGGCGTGATCTCGCCGGCAACGATCCGGCACATCAGGCAATCGGCTGCGCTCATGGGCCCCAATTTACGGCCCGGGTCAACC
>CAZACX010000017.1:12765-15287 GCA_964483685.1 uncultured Intrasporangiaceae bacterium | reverse complement strand
GCGGCCCGGGTCAACCGCCTCCCGACCGCGCGCGTCTATCGAGCGTGACAATGGCTACCGTGGTGGACTCCCCGGCTCGCGCACTCAGCGCCGACGACGCCGTCGCCATGCTGTATGCCGCCCACTGGGCTCCGATGGTGCGCCTGGCCTGGCTGTTGGTCCGCGACCAGG
Organism: uncultured Intrasporangiaceae bacterium; assembly: GCA_964483685.1. GTDB lineage: Bacteria > Actinomycetota > Actinomycetes > Actinomycetales > Dermatophilaceae > Nostocoides_A. The sequence goes on along the minus strand of CAZACX010000017.1, from coordinate 15,116 downwards.
GGCTGGCCGAAGACGTCGTCCAGGACGCCCTCGTCGGGCTCCACCGCCGCTGGACGGAGCTCGACGATCCCGACGCCGCGGTCGGGTACCTGCGCCGCAGCGTCGTCAACGGGTCGCGCTCCGCATTGCGCCACCGCGTCGTCACCCGGAGTTATCTCGCCCGCCAGGGCCCCGACCAGGCGGCCGCGAGCGCCGAGCAACTCGCCCTTATCGACCTGGGCAACCTCTCGATGCGGCGCGCGGTCGATGCCCTCCCTCGGCGGCAGCGCGAGGTCTTGGTGCTGCGCTATTTCAGCGGGTTGAGCGAGGCGGAGATTGCGCACGCCCTTGACATTGCCCCGGGCACCGTCAAAGCGCACGCACACCGCGGGCTCGCGACGCTGCGCGAGCGCCTCGGTCCCACCAGAGCACATTCCAACGATGGCGCTGCCGAGGACCGGGAGGGCCGGTCATGACCGACCACGATTTCGCCACCCTTGAGGACCGCCTGCGCGCGGCCCTTCACCACGACGCGACCTCGATCACCCCCAGCGACCGGCTCGCGGAGCTTCGATCGGCGACGGCGTCCGGGAGCGCCCCGGCTTCGCCAGCTGCGGGTTGGCGGTTGCGTGATTGGGCGCTGCCGGCCACGAGCGGGGTTGCGGCGGCGACGCTCGCGCTCGTCGCCTGGATTGCCTGGCCGAGCGGGCCGCGACCGCAAATTCCGGCGCGCCCCGCGACGACGACGAGCGCGACGCTCCCCTCGACCACGGGCACGACTCCGCCGACGAGCTCACCGATGTCGCCTAGCGCCAACACCACCGCCACCGCAAGCGCCAGCTCTAGCGCCAGCTCGACGTCAACCTTCGCCAGCTCGACGTCGACCTCGAACGCGCCCTCCACCTCCACGGGCCCAGCGACGGTGCCCGCCTACTTCGTCGGGGCCGTGGGTGCGGCCGGCGACGTGACCTGGAAGCTCTACCGCGAGTTCTTCATCACCGACACGCCCGCGTCCGCCGACCCGAGCGACATCGTCGCGGCGGCCCTGCGCCGGTCCCTCGACGCACAAGCCCTGAGCAACTACGCGGACTACCTCCAGCCGTGGTCGGGCACGACCTTGGTCTCGGTGAACGCGACACCCGAGTTACTCACCATCGCGTTGAGTAACGGTGGCGCGGACGGTTTCGAGGGCGAACAGCAGCGCCTCGCCGTGCAGCAGCTCGTATGGACGGCCCAAGCCGCCTACGGTCAGGGCCGGGTTCCGGTGACGTTCCTCCTCGCCGACGGCGCGACGCACCTCTTTGGGCGATTCCCGGCGGACGCCCAGTACGACCGCCCCGATCCGGGCCAGGAAGGGCTCGACGTCGCCCCGGTGTGGATCACGGCACCCAGCCGCGATCAGCAGCTCCCCATTGGAGGGAATGTCACCGTCACCGGTCTCGCGATCGCTCCGCAGGCCCGTCTTGCGTGGGAGCTTCGCCGCGGAACCGTCGTGATCACGTCGGGCACAACCGCGGTGTCGGCAGCGGCACCCAGCCAGGCGGCATACGCGATTGAGTTGGGGGAGCTGCCCGCGGGCGACTATCAGGTGACGGTGTGGACTCCCAACCCGGACGACGGCAGCCGCTCGGGCGCGAATTCGACGACGTTCACGGTGGCGTAACCCGCCCCGGCGTCACCTTCCGGACGATCGCGTCATCTTCCGGACGATCGCGCTATTGCCAGCGGTCGGCGGCGCAAAGGACGGCGAGCGCGGCGGGGCCTGCGGTCGAAGAGCGCAGCACACTGGGCCCGAGCCGCACCGCAAGGGCGCCCGCCGCCGTAAGCGCGTCGAGTTCCTGGGCCGAGACGCCACCCTCGGGGCCAACGATGAGGAGGACCTCGCCAGCGGCGGGCAGCGGCGCAGTGGCGAGCGGCATCTGCGCGCCCTCGTGTAAGACATAGGTCACGCGAGCGCGACCGAGCCTTGACGAGAGCTGACGCGTCGTCATCATTTCCTCGACAAGGGGAACCCGGGTTCGGCGGCTCTGTTTGGTTGCGGCGCGCACGATGTCGACCCACTTCTGGTGCGACTTGGCCGCCCGCTCACCGCGCCACTGGACGATGCTGCGTTCGGCTTGCCACGGAATGATCGCGTCAACACCGAGCTCCGTCGCCATCTCGATCGCCGCCTCGTCCCGATCCGACTTCGCCAAGGCCTGCGCGAGGGTGAACGTCGGACCGTTGACGACATCGCGTGCGACGTCGGTGACCGTCAGGTCAACCCGGTCCCCCGCGGCGCTCATGACGAGGCCGGTGAGTGAGCGTCCGGCGCCGTCGGCGAGGAGGAGCGATTCGCCGGGACGGGCTCGTTTGACGGTCGCGGCGTGGCG
>CAZACX010000017.1:0-12665 GCA_964483685.1 uncultured Intrasporangiaceae bacterium | reverse complement strand
CGGCGAGGAGGAGCGATTCGCCGGGACGGGCTCGTTTGACGGTCGCGGCGTGGCGACCTTCGGGTCCGTCAAGGAGGAAGTGGTCGCCGGGGACCACCGCGTCCAGGGCGCCCGGCTCAACGAGATACAGCGGCAGGGTCATCCCCCGCTACCTCCCGCTCGACGTCGCCACGGCGAGGTCGACGAAATCGCTCCCCCAGAATCGACGCCAGCGCGCTCGGCAGGGATCAGCGCGGTTTGAAGGCATCACGAAGCTTGCCCACGAAGCCATGATCGACCGCAGCCGGTCGCCCGCTTGGGGCTTCCTCGCCGCGCAACTGCGACAGCTGCCGCAACAGGTCTTCCTGGGCAGCATCAAGTTTCGTCGGGGTGCGGACGTCGGCATGGACGATGAGGTCACCGCGACCAGCCGCCCGCAGGTGGGTGACGCCGAGGCCGCGCAAGGTCACCGTGTCCCCAGCCTGTGTCCCTGCCCGCACCTCGATCGCCTGCTCACCGTCAAAGGTCTCCAGCGGGATCGACGCGCCGAGGGCCGCGGCCGTCATGGGGATCTCAACGCTCGCGTGCAGGTCATCGCCGCGCCGTTGGAACGTCGGGTGGGCCGCGACCGCGACCTCGACATAGAGGTCACCGGACGGTCCGCCGCCGAGGCCAACTTCCCCCTCCCCGGCGAGGTGGATCCGGGTTCCAGTGTCGACCCCCGCCGGGATCTTGATCGTCAGGCTCCGTTGGGTGCGCACTCGACCCTGGCCCGAGCATTCGAAGCATGGGTTCGTGACGACCTCGCCAAAACCCTGGCAGGCCGTGCAGGGCCGGGAGGTCATCACCTGACCAAGGAACGAGCGCTGCACCTGGGAGATCTCGCCTCGACCACCGCACACGTCGCAGGCCCGCCGGCCCGTCCCCGGCTGTGCGCCATCGCCCTTGCAGGAACCGCACCGGGCGGCCGTCTCCACGGTCAGCTCCTTTTCGGCGCCAAAGACGGCGTCACCGAGATCAAGGTGCAACCGAACGAGACCGTCCTGGCCGCGGGCCTGCCGCGAGCGCGGACCCCGGGCGCCACCTGCGGCGCCGCCACCGAAGAAGGCATCCATGATGTCGCTGAAGGAGAAGCCCGCGCCAAAGCCCGCGCTTGCCCCGGCATACGGATCGTTACCGCGGTCGTAGGCGGAGCGCTTGTCGGTGTCCGAGAGAACGTCGTAGGCCTGGGAGACCTTCTTGAACTCTTCCTCGGCACCCGGCCCCGAGTTGACGTCCGGGTGCAATTTGCGCGCCATCCGCCGGTAGGCCTTCTTGATCTCATCGGCACTGGCATTGCGCGCGACCCCGAGGTCGGCATAGTAGTCGTTCAAGAAGCGTCCTTGTCGTTCTCGAGGAGGTGGCTGCCGGCGCTCAGCTGGCGAGGATGGTGGAGACGTATGCCGCGACCGTCCGAACCGCGGCCATGCTCGTGGGGTAGTCCATGCGGGTCGGGCCGACGACCCCGATGCCACCGACAATGTCGGAGCCCGGGCCGTAAGTCGTCGAGACCATTGAGGTGGATTGCAGTTCGGTGTACGGGTTCTCCTGCCCGATCCGCACGGCGAGGTTTGACCCGGGGGCGCCGACGGAGAGGAGCCGCAGCAGGACAACGTGCTGCTCGAGGGCCTCGAGTACCGGTTCCAAGGTGAGCGGGAAGTCCGCAGGGGTGCGGGCGAGGTTGGCCGTGCCGGCGAGGACGAGCCGTTCCTCGCGTTCCTCGACGAGCGCGTCATCGAGGGCGGCAACAACTGCCCGGACGGCGTCACGTTGGCCCGGCTCGAACACGTCTGGCAGGGCCTGGAGAGCGGCGGCGGCGGCGGCGAGGAGTTGCCCCGCCGTGCGGCCGTTAATTTCGTCGCGGAGCCGGGCGACGAACGTGGCGCCACCGGGCGCATCGAGGTCATGTCCGGTGTCGAGGACCCGCTGCTCGACGCGCCCCGAGGTGGCGATGAGGACGAACATCACCCTGGCGCCGCCGAGCGGAACAAGCTCGATGTGACGCACGCTCGATCGCGAAAGCGAGGGGTATTGCATGACTGCTACCTGACGGGTCAGCGAGGCGAGCAACCGCACGGTCCGGTCGACGACATCGTCGAGGTCAAGAGCGTTTGAGAGGTACTGCGCGATGGCGGCCTGCTCGGCCCGGCTCATCGGCTTGATCTGCGAGAGCCGGTCGACGAACATCCGGTAGCCCGCGTCGGTCGGCACCCGTCCGGCACTCGTGTGTGGGGCGACGATGAGGCCTTCGTCTTCGAGGGCGGCCATGTCATTGCGAATCGTCGCCGCCGAGACCCCGAGCTGGTGGCGATCGAGCAGCGCCTTGGAACCGACCGGCTCGCTCGTTTGGACATAGTCCTGGACGATGGCGCCGAGGACGGCTATGCGGCGTTCACGATTCACGGGCCCTCCTCACGGCGCAGCGGAGACCAAGCCTGGCACTCGGTCATGTCGAGTGCCAAGTCTACGACGGTCGCGAGATAGCCTGCCGCGATGAACGATCGGTATGCCGCGGACGTGCTTTCCGGCGACTGGCGCCGCCCGCTGCGCGGTTCGGTTCCCCAGGTGGAGGCGACGAACGGCCTGGTGGTGGAGGACCGCGACAGCGGCTGGTGCGGCGCGGTCACCCGCCTCGAGGCGATCGGTGGCCAGTATGTCGTCTCGCTGGAGGACCGCCGTGGCGCGATCAAGGGCTTCCCCCTCGGCCCCGGTTTCCTCATCGACGGCAGCCCCGTCGTCCTCGTGCGGCCTCTCCCGGCGGCCGCGCCGCGCGTCCCGGCCCGGACGGCGAGCGGCTCGCGAGCCGTCCTCGGGGCCCGGGCCAAGATGGCAGCCGCCTCCCGGATCTTCGTCGAGGGCAGCCACGATGCCGAACTCGTGGAGAAGGTGTGGGGCGCCGATCTGCGACTTGAGGGCGTCGTCGTCGAGGTCCTCGGTGGGGTCGACGACCTGGCGGGCGCCCTGGCCGAATTCGGCCCCGCCCCGGGTGCACGAGCGGGCGTCCTCGTCGACCATCTGGTCCCGGGAACGAAGGAGAGTCGGTTGGTGTCCGAGGCGCTCGCCGCGACCCCGGGACGTGGGCACGTCCTTGTCGTTGGCCACCCGTATGTCGACGTGTGGCAAGCGGTGCACCCGGCGCGGGTGGGGCTAGCTGCGTGGCCGGTCATTCCGCGCGGCGAGGACTGGAAGGTGGGAATCGCGCGGGCGCTCGGGCTTGCCCACGCGTCCACCGCCGACATCGGGCTGGTGTGGAAGCACATCCTTGGCCGGGTTCGGACCTACTCCGACCTCGAACCTGCCTTCTCCGGTCGGGTCGAGGAGCTCATCGATTTCGTCACCTCCCCCAGCGGCTGAGGGTCGACCCCGGCCTCTCCCTGGGCATCCCCTGGATCCGACCAAATGGGCCGTCGGATGCGGTTCACTTGGAGGCAACGGCCTTTCCGGGGAGTCGCCCCGACCGTTCTTCGTCAGGGGAGTTTCATCATGACCCAGCAGCCCGAGGGCACGCCGGTCGATCCGGTCTACCCGAGCTTCGGCCAATCGGCACCAGAGGCGTCCGGCCCGGGCGCTCCCCTGCAGTACCCGGACCAGACCGCCCCGTTGCACTACCCGGACCCGGCCGCCCCCCAGCCCTCTTCGCCCATGGGCGGCTACCCGTCCACGAACCCACCGGTGAGCGCCTTCCCCCCGCCCGCGGACTACCCCAGCCAGGCCGGTCCTTTTGCCCAATATCCGGCCTCCCCCCCGACCCCGGAACCTGGCCGGAATGCCTTCGCGGAATCCTTTGGCGGATTGGGTGCTGGACCGGTTACACCCGCCCAGGAACGCAACTGGGCGATGTTGGCCCACCTCATCCCGCTGATTACCTTCGTGCTCAGCGCCGGGACGCTCGGGATCATTGCCTCGCTGGTTATCTACCTCCTCTTCAAGGATCGCGGGCCCTTCGTGCGCGCCCACGCCGCCACGTCGCTCAACTTCCAGATCATGGTCTTCCTCGGGCTGGGGATCTCGGTGATCCTGATGCTCCTGCTCGTCGGCTTCATCACCTACCCGGCGATTTGCGTGTTTGCGATCGTCGTCCACGCCATCGGGGCGAGCAAGGCCAGCAGCGGTCAGTGGTACAAGGCGCCGCTCACGCCCACGATGATTCGCTGATCTCGATCGAGGGTTGCGCCCTCACTGCACGAGCCGACGCACCAGTGCGTCCGCGAGGAGCCGTCCGCGGCGGGTCACCACGACCCGCCCCGGGCGGCTCTTTTCGATGAGCCCTTCGTTTTCGAGCGCGACCAACTCAGCGCGGGCCTCGGCGCCCAGCGCTGTGACCGGCAGCCCCTCCGCGAGTCGGATTCCGAGCAGCACGGTTTCAGTGGCCCGGTCCCCGTCGGAGAGCACCTCGCGAGCCGCGGCCGGCGATTCACCGGCGGCGAGGCGGGCGGCATACGCGCTGGGGTGTTTGACGTTCCACCAGCGCGCGCCCGCGACGTGACTGTGCGCGCCGGGCCCGAAGCCCCACCAGTCGCCGCTGCGCCAGTAGGCCACGTTGTGCCGGCAGGCGCGCCCGGGCCGCGCCCAGTTGCTCACCTCGTACCAGGGGTAGCCGGCTTCGGTGAAGAGCCGGTCGGCGAGCTCGTACTTGTCGGCCGCGTCGTCGTCATCGGGGAGGGCGATAAGGCCGCGGCGCACGTGGTTGGCGAGTTTGGTGCCGTCCTCGACAACGAGCGCATAGGCGGAGATGTGGTCGGGTTCGAGGGCGAGGGCGGCTCGAACGCTGCGCTCCCATTCGACGAGGGACTCCCCCGGCGTCGCATAGATGAGGTCGACGCTCACCTGGAGGCCGACCTCCTTGGCCGCGGCGACCGCCCGCTCGACGTTGGCGGGGTCATGGGTGCGTTCGAGGGTGGCGAGCACGTGCGGGACCGCTGACTGCATGCCAATACTGATCCGAGTGAAGCCGCCGTCGGCGAGTTGGCTCAGACTTTGCGGGGTCACCGAGTCCGGATTAGCTTCGATGGTTATCTCGGCGCCCTCGACGAACCCCCAGGTCGCACGCAGGGTGGCCAGCATCCCCACGAGTTCCTCGACTGGCAGCAACGTTGGCGTCCCCCCGCCAAAGAAGACCGTCTCGAGGGGAGTTAGCGGCACGCGCCCTGGGGTGGCATCGACCATGGTGGCGCCGGGCGCACCGACCGCGGGCGAACCGGCAGCGGGCGAACCGGCAGCGTTGGCGAGCACGCCCTTGGCGAGGGCAACCTCGAGGTGGAAGGCCTCCACGAACGCCGACGTTGTGGAGCCGGGGCCCCGCAGGTCCGCGGGCGCATAGGTGTTGAAGTCGCAATAGCCGCACCGAACCCGACAAAACGGCACGTGCACGTACGCCGAGAAGGTGCCCCCGCTGAGAGCAACCCCCGGGGGGAGGCTCCCGTCGAGTGGAGCAGGCTGCCCCTCGGGGAGTGCGCTCGGCGACATGTCGGGAATCCTCCCATCCCCGGCCACAGCCCCCAGCGCAGACCTGGCGGCGTGTCCAGCGTGACACGCCGTGGCCGCAACGATTTCCCAAAGTATCTGGCGTCGACCCCTTGCGCGACCGGCTCAGACGGACGTATAAATAACCCATCGCCAGCGCCTTCGGGTGGAGGCGAAGACCCCGAGTCAAATCGAGGTCGGGGCCCGAAACTTGTTTCAGGCCAACGCGATTGGGGCTTCGGCCTCGTTCGCCGGACAGCACTTCGGTGCGGTCTGCCACTGATCAGGACCCCCGGGTCTAGATCACCGATCATGACTTCGGTCGCGATCACTGGTTGAGCGTTTCGGCGGTCAACCCGAGGGCCTCGGAAACTCATACTTCCCGAGGCCCTCACCTTTTGGGGCAAGGTTTTTGGGGCAAGAGCGCTCCACATTTCCGCAGCTCAGTGGGTGCCGCACACAGACAACGGCAGGGACAACACCCACCGCTCCCGAGCGAATCTGCGCCACCTCCGCCAACTGCCCCACCGCCGGCACCCTGCAAGAGACCTCATGGACGACGCCGAGGCCAAGCCCTGTCTGGTCCCCGTGACTGCTGATGGCCCGCTCGGCCAATGGGCACGTGGAGCACCTCGGTTTGGAGCTGACCGTCTTCCTGCGCGGGTTGTGGGCATCACGCCAATCGAGTCAACCCATCTATGCGGGAAGGTCTTGCCGTTTCGAACGCCGCGCGGAAGCTACTCCCAGAGCCATCGCGAACAGTGGGACAATCACCAATGCAAGGACTCGGACGGCTAGCGATAAATCATGGATCATTTCTTTCCAGTTGACGATCACGATGAGCACGTCGAAACTCAACACTAAAATGAATGACAGAAGCACAAGACTCTGCCCTGCATTTGGGCGCCGAGAGTTCGCCGGAACGCTACGTGTCATCTGTGAAGTGTTGCGCTCGTCGTTGGATTCGTCAATGGGTCGACTTGGCTCACGTGGAACTATCGCGACGCCCATGAGCACCGGTCCGCCCTGTATGCGGCCAGCGCACCGTCCCTGGAAGACATCGCCAAGGCGGGCCACGACTTCGAAAGACCTCATACTTCCCGAGGCCCTCACCCATGTGTGCGGGGAAATTCTTGAGGGCTTCACCCCCGCGGCGAGGGATTCACCCCCGCGGCGAGGGATTCACCCCCGCGGCGAGGGGGATTCCCGAGGAGTCACCCGACGGCCGTAACCTGGCACCCGTGAATCGGTGGATCGAGCTCGACGGCGTCGTCAACATGCGAGACGTCGGGGGCCTACCCACGGCCGACGGCGGGCGGGTCCAACCCCAACGGCTCATCCGCTCGGACAACCTGCAAGACCTCTCCCCCGGCGATGTTGAGTACCTCGTTCACACCGTCGGGGTCAGCGATGTCGTTGACCTGCGCACGAACCTGGAGCTCCACCTCAGCGGCGACGGTCCGCTGCGGGCAACGCTTCTGCGCCACCACCACCACAGCTTCTATCCGGAGACGCTCGGTGAGGGCGCGCGGCCGGCCGACGACCCTGCGCAGGACTCGACCGCGCGGGAACTCGAGGTGCTGTTCTCGACGACCGGAGCGCCAGAGGTGCCGCGCGCAGACGCCGACTACTGGAGTCAGCACTACCGCCGCTACTTGGCCCTGCGCCCCGACTCCGTTGTCGCGGCATTGCGCGTGATCGCCGACGCCCCCGGTGCCACGATCGTCCATTGCGCCGCCGGCAAGGACCGCACCGGCACGGTGATCGGGCTCGCCCTCGCTGTCGCCGGGGTTAACCGGGACGTCATCGTCGAGGATTACGTCCTCACCAGTGAACGGCTCGAGCAGATCATGCGCCGTTTGGTCGACGTCGACCCCTACCGGTGGACCCTGGCCGGGCAACAGCTTTCGGACCAGGAGCCGCGCGCCGAATCAATGGCGACCCTGCTGCAGGTCGTCGACGATGAATTCGGTGGTGCCGCGGGTTGGTTGCGTGCCCAGGGGTGGAGCGCCCAGGACGTCGACCGGCTCCGAGCGAAGCTGCGCGCCGAGTAGGAACCTTCCGTGCCGGTCGGCCTACTTCGGGGGTTTGACGCTAACCCAGAGGAAGATCGTCCCCTCGACGACGACGGTGCCGTCCGCCCGGATCGCGCGCACCCGCACGGGCACCTCCGGGTCAACGCTCGTCCAAACCTCCGGGTCGGTTTCGGCGATACACCGGATATCGGAGTCGGCCTTCGCGACGTACCGCACGTCCATACCCTTGGGTATCCAGCGGCGATCCTTGGGGATGGACGCTTCGGCGACCAACCCCATCGCCGCCTCGAGGCCGTTGCAGATCGCGATCGCATGCACCGTTTTGATGTGGTTTTGGACCCGACGACGCTTGCCGATCATCAGTTCGGCGCGGTTCGGGCGCACATCAACCACCCGCGGTCGCACCGTGGCGAAATAGGGTGCGGCCTCGGCATAGAGCAGCGAAAACACCATCTTACCAAGGGGTTTGCTGGCGAGCTTGCGGTAGAGAGCGTAGACATCGGGCACGGGTCGAACGATAGAACGCCGGTATGCCGCCCGCGGAGGCCCCCCGTCGTGACAATCACCACGCCGCCGCCACGGCGACGCGACGAGCTACTTCTTGGGCTTCTCGTCGTCCGAGGAGAGCGCGCTGATGAACGCCTCTTGAGGGACCTCGACGCGCCCAACCATCTTCATCCGCTTCTTGCCCTCCTTCTGCTTCTCCAACAGTTTGCGCTTGCGGGTGATGTCGCCGCCGTAACACTTGGCAAGCACGTCCTTGCGGATGGCGCGGATGTTCTCGCGGGCGATGATCCGAGCCCCGATCGCCGCCTGAATCGGCACCTCGAACTGCTGACGCGGGATCAACGCCTTGAGCTTGGCCGCCATCAGGACGCCATACGAATAGGCCTTATCGCGGTGGACGATCGCCGAGAAGGCGTCGACCTGCTCGCCCTGGAGCAAGATGTCGACCTTGACAAGGTCGGCAACCTGCTCGCCGTCGGGTTCGTAGTCGAGCGACGCGTAGCCGCGGGTGCGTGACTTCAGCTGGTCGAAGAAGTCGAAGACGATCTCGGCGAGCGGGAGGGTGTAGCGCATCTCGACGCGCTCCTCCGACAGGTAATCCATCCCGCGCAGCGACCCGCGACGCTGCTGGCACAACTCCATGATCGCCCCGATGAATTCGCTGGGCGCGAGCACCGTCGCCCGCACGATCGGCTCACGGACCTCGGCGATTTTGCCGCCGGGGTATTCACTCGGGTTCGTCACGGTGACGACGCTCGTGTCCTCCATCGTCACGTTGTAGACGACGTTGGGTTGGGTGGAGATGAGGTCAAGGTTGAACTCACGCTCAAGGCGTTCGCGGACGATCTCCAGGTGGAGCAAGCCCAAGAAGCCGCAGCGGAAGCCGAAGCCGAGCGCCGCCGACGTCTCTGGTTCGTAGACGAGCGCCGCGTCGTTGAGTTTGAGTTTGTCGAGCGCCTCACGCAGGTCCGGATAGTCGGACCCGTCCAGCGGATAAAGCCCCGAGAACACCATCGGCAGCGGGTCGCGATACCCGCCAAGGGCCAAGCTGGCGGGCTTGCTCGCGTTGGTCACCGTGTCGCCCACTTTGGACTGGCGCACGTCCTTAACGCCGGTGATGAGGTAGCCGACCTCGCCGACCCCAAGCCCCTTGCCTGGCACGGGTTCTGGGGAGATGACCCCAATTTCGAGGAGTTCGTGTGTGGCCCGGGTCGACATCATGACGATGCGCTCGCGCGGGTTGAGGTTGCCATCGATCACCCGGACATAGGTGACGACACCCCGATAGCTGTCATAGACGGAGTCAAAGATCATCGCCCGGGCCGGTGCGTCGGGATCGCCCGACGGGGCCGGGACCTGGCGGATGATCTCCTCGACGAGAGCCTCGACGCCGACACCGGTTTTGCCCGAGACCTGCAGGCACGAGTCGGGGTCGACCCCGATCAAGCCGGCGAGCTCCGCGGCATACTTCTCGGGTTGGGCCGCCGGCAGGTCGATCTTGTTGAGCACCGGGATGATCGTCAGGTCGTTGTCCATCGCGAGATAGAGGTTCGCCAGGGTTTGCGCCTCGATACCTTGCGCCGCGTCGACGAGCAGCACCGCGCCCTCGCACGCCGCGAGGCTGCGCGAAACCTCATACGAGAAGTCGACGTGGCCCGGCGTGTCAATCATGTTGAGCGCGTACGTGGTGCCGTCCAACTCCCAGGGCATCCGCACGGCCTGCGACTTGATGGTGATGCCCCGCTCGCGCTCGATGTCCATCCGGTCGAGGTACTGAGCCCGCATCGCCCGATCGTCGACGACACCCGTCAACTGGAGCATCCGGTCGGCCAACGTCGACTTGCCGTGGTCAATGTGGGCAATGATGGAGAAGTTGCGGATGAGCTCCGGCGGCGTGGCGTGCGGTTGCAGCGCGGCGCGGGCGCGGGGTGACACGGGTGCTCGGATCCTTCGGGCAGGGGGGGCAGGGGGCGTTGCCCAGAAGTCTCGCACGCCGCGGCGCCCGGGCGGGCATCACTTACGCTGGGCGCACCATCGTCGCCGTCGTGGGAAGGCCCGATCCGTATGCCGCTGCCCGATTTGTCCGGTCCGCCGCCGAGTCCGCCAGGCCCGCACCTTGCGGTCACCGCCGTCGACCAACGCCCGGTTCACTCGGAGGAATCGCGCAAGGCGATCCGGGCGACGCTGCGCCACCCGCTGGAGAACTTCGCGCTCGTCGTCGTCATTCTCGTCTCGGTGGCCATCGTCGGTGCGTCGATTGCTGCCGTGATCCGGGCTGCCCAGGAAAACACCACACCGGACCCGTATGCCGTTCTCTTCACCATCGCACCGCTCGTGCTTTGGCTGATGCGCGGGCAACTCCTCGCGCGCATGCGTCTTGGCGCGGTCAAGGTGACGGCGAGCCAATACCCCGAGGCGCACGCAATGGTTGCCGAGGCGGCCGCCTTCTATGGGCTGCGTCGGGCGCCCGAGGCCTACGTGGTCCTCGGGAACGGGATGATCAACGCGGCCGCATCGGGCCACGGCTTCCGGCGCTTCATCTTCGTGTACAGCGACCTGTTCGAGGTCGGGGGGCGGCTGCGTAACCCCGACGCGTTGCGTTTCATCATCGCCCACGAGGTCGGCCACATCGCCGCTGGTCACACGAGCTATTGGCGCTGGCTGGGGGTCTTCGCTGGCAACATCGTGCCGTTTCTTGGGTCGACGCTCAGCCGCAGTCAGGAGTACACGGCCGACAACTTCGGCTACGCCTTCTGCCCGCAAGGCAGCCCCATCGCGATGTCCACGCTGGCGGCCGGGAAGTACCTCAACGGCACCGTCGATATCAACACCATCGCCGACCGCGCCGAGGAAGAGAAGGGCTTCTTCGTCTGGCTCGTCAACGGGTTGGCTTCGCATCCCGTGCTCGCCTGGCGGGCGCACGCCCTGCGGGACCGGTCCGCGCCGGGCCGGCTGCTGTGGAGACCGCGCGGTCCGAAGACGGTCGAGCCGCGCCCGACCAGCCACTACTCCCCCGTTACCGGGCCGGGGCCGCACTGAGCGGCCCGCCCAGATCGGGGCGCCGTTTTGTACTGGTGAGCCAGTCGGGTAGATTTCTCCATTGCGTGCGCGCAAGGTCGTGCGCGCACGAATGCAGCACCCAGGGTGTCTCTCCCAACGGTATCCCCACGCCGGTCCCGAGCACCCTGCCGCCCTCAACGGCAACCGACCAATCGTCAAGAAAGATCACCTGTGGCAAACATCAAGTCCCAGATCAAGCGCATCAAGACCAACCGCGCCAGCACCGAGCGCAACAAGGCCGTCAAGAGCGAGTTGCGTACCTGGATGCGCAAGTTCCGTGAGGCGCTTGCATCCGGTGATGCCGAGGCGTCGTCTGCCGCCCTCGCGGCCGCGTCACGCAAGCTCGACAAGGCTGCCGGCAAGGGCGTTATCCACGCCAACCAGGCCGCCAACAAGAAGTCGTCGATGGCCAAGAAGGTCGCCGCTCTCTAGGCACCTCGGATCACGCAGAATGGGCCACCCCTGATGGGGTGGCCCATTCTGCTGCGGCCGGTGGTCAGCCGGTGCGCTCGGAGGTGATCGTCAAGATCGCGCGCTCGACGGCATACACCGGGTCTCGTCCGCCGCCCTTGACCTCGAAGTCTGCCGCGGCGACCGCCTGTATGCACCGCCCGAGCGCCGGTCCGCTCCAGCCGGACAGGGCCCGCCGGGCCCGGTCAACCTGCCAGGGGGCCATGCCCAGGTCCCGGGCAAGATCGCCCGAACGCCCACGCCCCGCGGCCCCGACCTTGACGAGTTGGCGCAGTTGGGCGGCGAGCACGGCGACGATCGGCACCGGGTCGAGGCCCGTCGCGAGCGCATGGCGCATCAACCGCAACGCCTCCCCAGCGTCTCCGGCGATCGCCGCGTCGGCGACCCGGAAGCCGGTCGCCTCGACCTTGCCCCCGTGATACGTCATGACGACGCGCTCATCGATGATGCCGGCCGTGTCGTCGATGAGCTGTTGGCAGGCCGAGGCGAGTTCCGCGAGGTCGCTGCCAATTGCCTCGACGAGAGCCCGGACGGCCTCGGGCGTGGCCTTGCGCCCGACCCGGCGGAACTCGGCGTGGGTGAAGTCGACCTTGTCCCGGTCGGACTTTATGGCAGGCGCCTCGTAGAGCCGGGCCCGCTTCGCCTTGAGGGAGTCGAGCACCTTCTTGCCGCGGTTTCCGCTCTTATGCATGACGATGATGGTGAGGTCATCGTCGCCGGACTCGATGAGGGCGAGCAGCTCGGTGAGCAGGTCATCGCCCGCCTCATCGACATCGCTGACGACGAGGACTTTGTCCTCACCAAACAGCGACGGGCTCGCCCGGAGCGCCAAGTCCCCTGCCGCGTATGCCGCGCCAGTGAGTTTGATGACTTCGACCTGCGGTGCGGTGAGACGCACGTCGGCGAGCACCGACGCGAGGGCGCGCTCGGCGAGCACCTGCTCGGGGCCCTGGATGAGCACCAGGGGCGGCACCCGCGGCGGCACCTCGATCACGTCGGTCACGGGCCCAAGGATGCCAGGCCGGGCCGACAACCCGTTCCGATCTGCCACCTGCCGGGTGTGCGTCAGGTTTGTGGTGTGGGCCAGAGGATGTGGTCGCGGCCGGATTG
>CAZACX010000016.1:48823-50673 GCA_964483685.1 uncultured Intrasporangiaceae bacterium | reverse complement strand
TCGGGTTGTTGGAAGTCGGCCCGGCCGATGGTGTGACCGGCCTCTTTCCGCCACATCTCGGCGCGGATGAGTTCGGCCAATTCCGCATCGCTGGCGCCACCTCGAAGCGGCCCACGCAGATCGGTCTCCGCGTTCGCAAAGAGGCAATTGCGCACCTGCCCGTCCGCGGTCAGCCGCACCCGGTCGCACGCGGCACAAAAGGGCGCCGAAACGCTGGCGATGATCCCGACCGAGGCGGGTCCGCCATTGACGAGGAACCGCTCGGCGGGAGCGCTCCCCCGCTCGCCGACCGGGGACAACGTGAACCGCTCACCGAGCCGTTCGCGCACCTCCGCGGCGGTCACCATCGAGGATGCCTGCCACTCATGTCCGGCATCGAGTGGCATCTGCTCGATGAAACGCAACTCGTACCCGCGATCGAGGCACCACTGGAGCACCTCGGCAACGTCACGGTCGTTGACTCCGCGCATCGTCACCGCGTTGACCTTCACCGGGGTCAGCCCGGCCTTCGCCGCCGCCGCCAGCCCGGCCTCGACGTCGGCGAGTCGATCCCGTCGGGTCAATGCGAGGAACTCCGTTGAGTCGATCGTGTCGAGGCTGACGTTGACACGGTCGAGGCCAGCTCGGGCCAGGGGCTCCGCGAGCCGGTCGAGCCCGATCCCGTTCGTCGTCATCGCGATGTGGGGGCGAGGCGTCAGGCGGCCAATGCGCTCGACAATCCGCACGAGGGAGGTGCGCAGCAGCGGCTCGCCACCGGTCAACCGAACCTGCCGCACGCCCATACCGACAAAGACTGCGACGAGGCGCACGAGCTCGTCGTCGGTGAGCATGTCGGGCTTGGGCAGCCAGGGCAGTCCGTCGGCCGGCATGCAGTAGGTGCAGCGCAGGTTGCAGCGGTCGGTGACCGAGACGCGCAGGTCTCGCGCTACCCGGCCGAAGGTGTCGATCATGGGCCCGGGTGGGCGCAGACTCGGGGTCGGAAGGTCGGTCACACAGGCCAGCCTAAGTCGCGAGATAGATTGGCCTGGTGTTACGCGCCCTCTGCACCCCTCGGTGGCTCGGGGCTCTCGTCCTTTCCGCGCTCTTTGCGGCGCTCGCCTACCAGCTCGGATTCTGGCAATACCACCGGTATGAGGCGAAGCGCGACAACGCTGATCGGGTGTCGGCCCACTACGACGCACCGGCCAAACCGCTGGGCCAGGTCCTCGATCGCCAGCCCCTTCCCAAGGCCCTTGAGTGGACGCGGGTGTCCGCGACCGGCACGTTCGCGGAGCCGGGACTCCTCGTGCGAGCCCGCACCCGCGACGGTGACGTCGGGTTCGAGGCCCTCGCCCCGTTGCGGCTGACCGACGGCGAGACCGTCCTCGTCGACCGTGGTTGGCTGCCGTATGCCGCAAATGCGAGTGTCGTGCCCGCGGTGCCGCCGCCGCCAAGCGGGTCGGTGACGATCACGGGTTGGGTGCGCCAAGGCGAGTCGAGCCGTGATCGCAACCTCCCCGGCGAACAACTCGCCACGATCAACCTGGCGGAGGCGTCCGCCAAGGTCAAGGGACCATTGCTCGGCGGCTACCTCCTGCTCGACGGCCCCACCGGTGTCAGCGACGCGGTGACGCCGCAGGCCCTGGGGCGACCAGACCTTGGGTTGGGGCCGCATCTCGCGTACGCCTACCAATGGTGGTTCTCCGTGCCGATGGGATTCGTTCTCATCGTCCTCGGGCTGCGCCGCGAAAGGCGTCTCGCCGCGCAGGGGGCACCCGGTTCAGGACAGCCTCAAGCTGAGTCCGGGCGGCCCAAGAAGAAGGTGCGGATCTGGGACGAGGAAGACGCCTGAGCCACGTCAGGTGACCGGG
>CAZACX010000016.1:45377-48723 GCA_964483685.1 uncultured Intrasporangiaceae bacterium | reverse complement strand
TCAACGATCCGCCCGCCATCGACGACGAGGATCTGGTCGGCACCTCGCACCGTGGAGAGCCGGTGGGCAATGACCAGGGCGGTCCGGCCCGCAAGCGCGGTGTCGAGCGCCCGCTGCACCGCCAATTCCGACTCGGAGTCCAGGTGCGCCGTCGCCTCGTCGAGGACGAGCAGCCCGGGGCCTTTGAGGAGGAGCCGGGCGATGGCGAGGCGCTGCTTTTCCCCACCGGAGAGCCGGTAGCCGCGGTCGCCCACGACGGTGTCGAGTCCCTGCGGCAACGACTCGACGAGGTCCTGGATTTGCGCGCTACGCAGCGCCTCCCACATGTCCGATTCGCTGGCGGCCGGGCGCGCGAAAGCGAGGTTGGCCCGGATGGTGTCGTGGAAGAGGTGCGACTCCTGAGTGACAACCCCGACGGCGGCGCTCACCGAGGCCAGCGTTGCCTCCCGCAAGTCCACCCCTTGGAGGCGAACGCTCCCACTGCTCGGGTCATAGAGGCGCGCAACGAGATTGGTGATCGTCGTCTTGCCGGCGCCGCTGGGCCCGACGAGCGCGACCAACTCCCCCGGCCGCGCCGAGAAGGAGACGTCCCGAAGCACGGCATCCCCGCGTCGCCGATCCCCCTTAACGGTGGTCTCCAGTGACGCGAGGGAGACCTCGTCCGCGCCCGGATAGGTGAAGCCGACGTCCACAAAGTCCACGGCCACCGGGCCGGACGGCAGCGCCCGCGCGTTCGGCGCTTCCTGCACCGTCGGCGACAAGTCGAGGATCTCAAAGACGCGGCTAAAGGAGACGAGTGCGGTCAACACGTCGACCCGGACGTTGCTCAGCGTGGTCAGCGGCCCATAGAGGCGCCCCAGCAGCGCGGCGAGCGCGAGGAGGGTGCCGATCGACAATGTCCCGTTGATGGCCATGACCCCGCCGAACCCGTACACCATCGCCGTGGCCAGCGACGCGATCACCGTCAACGAGACGAACAGCACCGTGCGATTCATCGCCATTGTCACCCCAATGTCGCGCACCCGCCCGGCCCGGACGGCATACTCCTCATCCTCCCGTTTGGGGTCGCCAAAGAGTTTGACGAGCAAGGCCCCGCCGACGTTGAACCGCTCGGTCATCCGGGAACCAAGCTCGGCGTTGACGCCCATTTGCTCGTGCGCGAGGGTGGCCAGTCGGCGGCCCAACCATCGGGCGGGGAGGAGAAAGAGGGGAACGAGCGCGAGTGCTCCGAGGGTTAGTTGCCAGGACAGCGACCCCATCGCGCCAATGATGAGCGTCAACGAAACGGCGTTGCTCACCACGCTGGAGAGCACGCTGGTGAATGCCTGCTGTGCGCCGATGACGTCGCTGTTGAGGCGGCTGACGAGGGCACCGGTTTGGGCTCGGGTGAAGAAGGCGATCGGTTGGCGCAGCACGTGGCTGAAGACCTCGGTGCGCAGGTGGAAGATCAGGCCCTCCCCGATGCGTGCCGAGTACCACCGGGAGGCGATGGTGACCACCGCGCTGAAGAGGGCGAGCCCGGCGACGATGAGGGCGAGCCGCACGACGACATCGCGGTTGCCGGGCACGACCCCGTCGTCGACGAGGCGGGCCAGCAGGAGCGGCGTAGCGACCAACAGCATGGCGTCGACGACGACCAGCGCGAGGAACGCGGTGATGATTTTGCGGAACGGGCGGGCATAGGCAAGCACCCGCGACATGGTCCCGGGCTCGAGTTGCTTATCCGTGACGCTGGAGTCGCGGGTGAGGCTGTGCATCATTTGCCACCCGGACATGCTCATGAGTCCATTCAACCCGACCGGGCCGACAGGGATTCCCGCGCCCGGATAATCGCGAGTGCGGCAAGGGACTGGGTGCCCGCCAACGTCCCGGCCACGAGCGGCAAACCGCGTTGCGCGCACTGCGCGGCCATCCGATCGCGCAGGATCCCGTCAGCGATCACGGCACTCACGGCGCGGGGCCGTCCTGGGCGCTGACGCATCCGGTCCAAAGCCGCGTCGAGTTCGACCTGGTCGGCAAGGGTGGCGAATTCGGCGGCGGCCAAACGGGGTGACGCCGACCTGATCGTCGCAATGAGGTCATCGACGGCGAGGGCATCGGAGGAGCCGGCGAGAAGCACGAGCACGTTCTCGGTGGAGTTGGACTCATCGCTCGGCGTCGCGTGGTCCGGGAGCAGTTCCAGCAGGGCCTCGCCGAGGAGCGGATGCGGGCCAAGTGGTTGGGCGAGCAGTACCGCGCAGTCGGGCGCCGACGCGCGGATGGCATCAAGGGCCGCCGGCACATCGACTCTCGCGTGAAAGGCCCGGGCCATCAACACCGGGACGACAACGAGGGTGCCCCGGTGCGAGGCGAAGCGAACGCCGACCGCAGCGGGGGAAGGTTCGAGGTGATCGAGATAGGCGATCTCGATGTGCACCCCCGGGACCAGCGCCTGGACCCCGGCGGCGAGGACCCTGATGTCTGCGGCATGTCGGGGGTCGGGCGATCCGTGCGCGAACAGGACGAGGCCCCAGGGTTGTCGCCCGGGATCGGCCGTCGGGCCCGGCTCGGGGTCAGGCGTCGGCGAAGTCAGCACCCAAGGCCTCGAGCTCGGCCCGGATCCGAACGACCTCGCCAATGACAACAACGGCCGGTGGGCGCACCGATGCGGCGACTGCCGCGGCGCCCGCACCGGCAAGGGTGGTGACGGTCGTGCGCTGACGGGGTGTCCAGCCGGACTCGATGATCGCCACCGGCGTCGTCGGGAGGCGCCCTGCGGCGATCAACCCGGCGGCGGTCGCCTCGAGCGTGGTGACCCCCATGAGGAGCACGAGGGTCGCGTCGGGGGCGGCGTCGGCCGCGGCGGCGAGCACCGAGGCAGGGCCCTGATGGCCCGAGGCGACGACGAAGGAAGCCGTGATGTCCCGATGGGTGACCGGGATTCCGGCGGCGGCGGGCACGGACGTCGCCGAGGTCACCCCGGGCACGATCTCCACCGCAATCCCGTGGGCAGCCAGGTGCAGCGCCTCCTCACCGCCACGGCCAAGGACGAACGGGTCACCGCCCTTGAGCCGGACGACGGCCCGACCGGCCTTGGCGTGATGGGCAAGAATCTCGTTGATCTCATGTTGCGGGACGGGGTGGTGCCCCGGGGTCTTGCCCACATCGATGATCTCGACGTTCGACCCGAGCAAGCTCAGGAGGTCGGCGGTGCCGAGCCGGTCGGTGACGACAACGTCGGCTTCGCCGAGCAGTCGGCGACCGCGCACGGTGATGAGGTCGGGGCGCCCTGGACCGGCCCCGACAAGCGCAACACGTCCGCGGAGCGGAACCTGCGGGTCGGGAGAGCCCAGCTCGTCGAGCGAGC
>CAZACX010000016.1:39068-45277 GCA_964483685.1 uncultured Intrasporangiaceae bacterium | reverse complement strand
GGATCCTGCGGGTCGGCACCATCCTGTTCCCGGAAGCGTCGGGTGGGCAGGTCCCCCGATTCGAGGCCCCGCAGGACCGCATCCCGGAGCGCGACGGCCCGCCGTGGGTCCCCGCCGCCGGTGACGGCGACCTGTATCCCCGCCGCGTCGGTGCCCGGGGCCCCGGTAGCGACCGCCGGGCTCCACGCGGGCGACCGGTTCGCGGCGGACGCGCGAATGCACCAGATGCCCGCGGCGTCGGCATCGGCAACGACCCGAGCGTCGACCTCCTCGGCGCCTGTGGCGGTGTGGACGAGCCAGGCCCGCTCGGGGTCGCGCAGGTCCGTACTCGCGTAGGCCCGCTCATGCCAGATGAGGCCGGAACCCACGAGCGCGCGAAGCCGCGTATCGAGG
This sequence comes from uncultured Intrasporangiaceae bacterium, assembly GCA_964483685.1. Taxonomy (GTDB): domain Bacteria; phylum Actinomycetota; class Actinomycetes; order Actinomycetales; family Dermatophilaceae; genus Nostocoides_A. The sequence continues at coordinate 44,884 of CAZACX010000016.1, read as the reverse complement.
GTGGGTGCGACCACCTCCACGCGCGCACCGGCAGCAACCGCCCGGGTGACCCGCCCCAGCGCGACAACTCCCCCACCGACGACGAGGACCCGCCGACCGGTCAGGTCGAGGGTCAGCGGATAGCTGGGCGTGCTCATCAGATGTGCAGCCCGCATTCGACCTTGTTCTGACCGGCCCAGCGACCAGCGCGTGCATCCTCGCCCTCGGCGACTGGACGGGTGCAGGGCGCACACCCAATCGACGTGAACCCCAACTGCCGCAACGGGTTGAGGAAGACGCCATGCTCCGCGGCATACATGTCGACCTCGTCGTGAGACCAGCCGACGAGCGGGTTGAGTTTGAGCATCGACCGCTTGGCGTCCCATTCGATAAGGGGGGTTTGGGCGCGGGTCACGGCGTCGACGCGGCGTACCCCACTGGCCCAGGCGGCATACCCAGCGAGGGCCTTGTTGAGCGGCGCCACTTTGCGCATGGCGCAACACCGGTCGGGGTCGCGATCGTGCAGCCGCGGGCCGAACTCGGCATCCTGCTCGGCCACGGTCTGCTCCGGCAAGACGGTGCGCAAGGAAAGCGGCAGCATCGCCGCCATGGCATCCCGGGTCCCGATCGTCTCGGCGAAGTGGTAGCCGGTGTCGAGGAAGAAGACATCGATGCCCGGGGCCGCATCGGCGGCGAGGTGCAGAAGGACCTCATCGCCCATCGAACTCGCCACCGTGAGCCCGGCGCCGTAGGTAGCGAACGCCCAACGAAGCAGATCCCGGGCGAGTCGCACCCGATCCCCACGCGTGCGAGCTGCGGCCTCGCGGGCAAGGAACTCCTCGATCTCGGGCGCGTTCACGGCCGCACCTCGCCGGGGGTCGCCGCCCGGATCAACCGGACACTGAAGTTGCGAAGGCACGCGCGGCAGTCCCAGGCGTCGCCGCTCTCGCCGGGGCGCAGGTCCTGCTCGGCGCAGAACGGGCAGTAGTAGATGGCTACGGCTCGGCCAACCGGTGCGGTCATTTCAGTTGCTCCTCATCGGCGCGGTGGGCCCACTGCGCGAAGCTCTCGCCGGACACCCGCTGCTCCTCGAATCTGCCCGCGACGCGGTCGACGTAGTCCGGCAAATCGTCGGCGGTCACCTTGAGGGCACGAGTCTTGCGCGCGAGGTTGGTGTGCGCGCCGAGGCTGCCGCCAAGATGCACCTGGAAGGTCTCGACGAGGCCGCCAGTTGCGTCCCTGGTGACCATGCCCTTGAGCCCGATGTCGGCGGTCTGGGTGCGGGCGCAGGCGTTCGGGCAACCATTGACATGGATGCTGAACGGGGCGTCGAAACCCGGTCGTCGCGCCTCCAACTCGGCGACCACGGCCCGCCCGCGGGCCTTGGTTTCGACGAGCGCGAGCTTGCAGAACTCGATGCCCGTGCAGGCCATCATCCCGCGTCGCCATTCGCTGGGATGCGCATGCAAGTCGTATGCCGCTGCCGCCTGCGCGAGCGCCTGCGCCTCCTCCGGCGGAACATCGAGGACGAGGATCTTCTGGTGGGGAGTCAGGCGCACCCGCCCCGACCCGTGGGCTTCGGCGAGGTCGGCAAGGCCGGTCAAGGTGCGCCCGCTGACACGGCCCGCGGTCCCGGCAAGACCCACCCATACCCGCCCGTCTCGTTGGGGGTGGATGCCAATGTGATCGCGCCGCAGGCCGGTCGGTGCCGCCGGGGCGGGCCCATCGGGCAGGGCGCGGGCGAGGTAGTCGCGTTCGAGGACCGCACGGAACTTCGCGGGGCCCCAGTCGGCGACGAGGAACTTGAGCCGGGCCCGATTGCGCAGCCGCCGGTACCCGTGGTCCCGGAAGATGCCGATGACGCCGGCCCACACGTCGGGCACCTCATCGAGGGTGACGAACGCGCCGAGGCGCACGGCAAAGATGGGATTGGTCGACAGCCCGCCGCCCACCCAAAGGTCGAATCCCGGCCCGAGCTCGGGGTGGACGACTCCGACAAAGGAGACGTCGTTGATTTCGTGGGCGACGTCGAGACTCGGCGAGCCGCTGATCGCGGTCTTGAACTTGCGGGGCAGGTTTGAGTACTCGGGGCTGCCGAGGTGACGCCGGAGAATTTCGGCGATGGCCGGGCTGCCGTCGATGATTTCGTCAGCGGCCACTCCCGCGACGGGTGAACCGAGAATGACCCGGGGCGCATCCCCGCAGGCCTCCATCGTGCTGAGACCGACCGACGCCAACCGGTCCCAGATCGCCGGAACGTCCTCGATGCGAATCCAGTGGAGTTGGATGTTTTGCCGGTCGGTGATGTCGGCGGTGTCCCGCGCGAACTCGGTGCTGATCTGCCCGAGGGTGCGCAACTGGTCGGTCGTCAGCGCCCCGCCGTCGGAGCGCACCCGCATCATGAAGAACTCGTCGTCGAGCTCCTCGGGGGCCAGGGTCGCCGTCTGGCCGCCGTCGATCCCGGGCTTGCGCTGGGTGTAGAGGCCCATCCACCGCATCCGCCCACGGGAGTCTTCGCCGGGGATCGACCCGAATCCCTCGACCGAGTAGGTGTCGAGGATGCGTTGGCGGACGTTGAGGGCGTCATCGGCCTGCTTGAACGCCTCGTTGCCGTTGAGGGGGGTGCGGTCGCCGTCGGCCCAGGCACCGCTGGCGGTGGATCGGGTTGGTCGGCTGTTCGTGGTCTCGGACACGCCCGCTACTGTAGAACGTCACGTTATGGACCGCATAACTGGCGATTATGTGAACCAAGGATGCCGCGATCAGAGCCCGGGACGTCGCGGGTCGTGCGATCCAGCGAGAACGGGTCAGGCGAGCGCGATCAGGTCGAGGTAGTCGGGACCCCAGAGGTCCTCGACACCGTCGGGAAGCAAGAGGATCCGCTCCGGCGAGAGGGCCACGACGGCGCCCTCATCGTGGGTCACGAGCACCACAGCGCCCGCGAATGTCGACAGCGCCCCGAGAATCTCCGCGCGCGAAGCCGGGTCAAGGTTGTTCGTCGGCTCGTCGAGAAGCAGCACGTTGGCAGCCGAGACGACGAGCAGCGCGAGCGACAGCCGGGTCTTCTCGCCACCCGAAAGCACCCGGGCGGGCTTGTCGACGTCATCGCCAACAAAAAGGAAGCTGCCGAGCACCTTGCGCACCTCGGTCTCCCCGAGATCGGGTGCGGCGGACTTCATGTTCTCCAACACCGTGCGGGCCAGGTCAAGATTCTCGTGTTCCTGGGCGTAGTACCCGATCTTGAGCCCATGGCCCGGCTCGACCTGGCCGGTGTCCGGCGTATCGACACCGGCGAGAATGCGCAGCAGCGTCGTCTTGCCAGCCCCGTTGAGCCCAAGCACGACGACCTTCGAGCCGCGGTCGATGGCGAGATCGACGTCGGTGAACACTTCGGTCGAGCCGTAGGAACGCGACAAGCCGCTTGCCCGAAGCGGTGTCTTGCCGCTCGGTGCGGGATCGGGGAAGCGAAGCTTGGCGACCCGGTCGTGGGTGCGCTCCCCCTCGACGCTTGCGAGGAGGCGCTCGGCCCGGCGGATCATGTTCTGGGCGGCGGTGGCCTTCGTCGCCTTCGCGCGCATCTTCTCGGCCTGCTCAAGCAGGACACCGGCCCGCTTATGGGCGTTGGCGTACTCCCGCTTACGGCGCCGCTCATCGTTTTCGCGTTGCTGGAGGTAGGCGGTCCAGCCGACGTTGTAGACGTCGATCTCACCGCGGTTCGCGTCGAGGTGGAAGACCCGGTTGACGACAACCCCGAGGAGGTCGACGTCGTGCGAGATGACGACGAGCCCGCCCTGGTAGGACTTGAGATAGTCCCGAAGCCACAGGATCGAGTCGGCGTCGAGGTGGTTGGTCGGTTCGTCCAGGAGCAGGGTTTGGGCACCCGAGAAGAGGATCCGGGACAGTTCGATGCGTCGACGCTGACCACCCGAGAGGGTGCCAATCTCTTGGTCAAGGTGGGCTTCGGTGAGCCCGACGGCAGCAGCGATGGCCGCGGCCTCCGATTCCGCGGCATACCCGCCCGCGGCGGTGAACTCCGCGTCAAGGCGGGAGTAGCGCCGCATCGCCTTGTCCCTGGCCTCCTCCGTCGCGGCCGCCATCGAGTGCTCGGCGCGACGCAGGCCCCGCACGATCTCGTCCAGGCCCCGCGCCGAGAGAATCCGGTCGCGGCCGGTGACGGTGAGGTCGCCCGTGCGCGGGTCCTGCGGGAGGTAGCCGACGGTCCCCGAGGTCGTCGCCGTCCCCGAAGCCGGTCGCGCCTCACCGGCGAGAACCTTCGACAGCGTCGTCTTGCCCGCGCCGTTGCGCCCGACGAGCCCGACGCGATCCCCGGGCGAAATCCGGAACGTTGCCCCGTCGAGGAGGAGCCGAGACCCGACGCGCAGCTGCAAATCACTGACGGCAATCATGGGGGGGGGCACTGCTCCTGGCTTCGGGGAAGGTGGGCGGCGCTCAGGCCGCGACACGCCAACGGGTGCTTGCCCCCTCGGGAACATCGGGGCCGGGCGCGCCAGTTAGTCTAAGGCGCACGATTGTGGGGCGATGCCCCCTGGGCTGGGAAGGCCACGACACATGAGTTTCAACGAGGGCGCTCGGCTCGACACCTCAAGCATTGGCGGTGGCGGCGGCGGAAGTGGCCGCGGCGGCTTGGCCGTTGGTGGCGGCATCGGCGGAATCATCCTCGCCATCATTGTGATGTTGCTTGGCGGAGACCCCAGCCAACTGCCCACGACGGGCCAAGGTGGCGGCACCACGGTGGCGGCCAACACGGCGATTGCCGAGAAGTGCAAGACCGGCGCCGACGCCAACAAGGACGTCGAATGCCGCATCGTCGGCACGATCAACTCGGCCGAGACACTCTGGGCGACCGAGCTCCCGCGGTACGGCAAGGAGTTCCGCAAGCCGGCCACCATCATCTACAGCGGGACCACCCAGTCCGCCTGTGGCACTGCCTCAAACCAGGTCGGCCCGTTCTACTGCCCGCTCGATGAAGCGATCTACATCGACGCCTCCTTCTTCGACATCCTTGAGCAGCAGTTCGGCTCGGATGACGGCGCCCTCGCCCAGGAGTACGTCGTCGCCCACGAGTACGGCCACCACATCCAGAACATTCTCGGCGTCCTCGGCCGGGCCCAGCAGGACCCGCAGGGCGCGACCAGCGGCGCGGTGCGAATCGAGCTCATGGCCGACTGCTTTGGTGGCATGTGGGCGGCCAACGCCTCCAGCACCAAGGACTCGGCCGGCACCCCGTTCCTCAAGCAGCTCACCGAGAGCGACATCCGTTCGGCCCTCTCGGCGGCGTCCGCTGTGGGCGATGACCGCATTCAGGCCAAGACGCAGGGCCGGGTCACCCCGGAGAACTGGACTCACGGCTCCGCGGAGGCCCGGCAGCGCTGGTTCATCCAGGGCATGAAAGCCACGGACATCAACTCCTGCAACACCTTCGCCGTGGACGACCCGGAGACCCAAACCGTCACCGGCTGACTCCGACAGCGCCGACATTTGCCGGCGATGTCGGGGTCGTGACTGGCGCAGCAGCGTCAGCGCGCCCGTTTCGTCAGGGCTCCCGTTTCGTCAGGGCTCCCGGGTCATCAGCGCGCTCGCTACGTCAGTGCGCCCGCGCGACGTCGTCGCGAAGGGTGATGCGCGCGCAGCGGGCCCGTTTGAGGATCGTGTCGAGCACCCCACGGTTGGGGTCGACGATGTCGAAATACTCCCGAAGGTCCACCGCAGCCCATCCGCGCAGGCGCGGGTCCTCGAGCACCGCGGCGACGAGTCGCCGGTCCCCGCCGACGACCAAGCCCGGTCCGTATGCCGCCCACTCGCCGACGAGCCCCGGC
>CAZACX010000016.1:16516-38968 GCA_964483685.1 uncultured Intrasporangiaceae bacterium | reverse complement strand
CCGGAGTTTGCGAGACCCCCGGCGCCCCGAGCAGCCGGACCGCGTGCTCGGCCACTGCCCCCACGAGGCCATCAGCCTGGTTGGCCCGTCGCCGAGCGAACCGCTGCTGGCTCCACCCGCCCGCTGCCGTCCGCGACTGCACATACCGGGTGCCGACCTTGTGGGCCGTGAGCCGGTCCCCGTGAGCCAGCCCCACGGCATACCCGCCGCGCCGCACAAGGATGATGCCGAGCGGGTCGTGCCGAAACCAATCAACCGCGACGAGGTGCGTCGGGCCCGCGGGGTTGTTCGATTCGAACCGCGCCAGCCACCCAGGGAACCGGTCGGCGCTCACCTCGACAACCCGCTCGGGCGCCGTCATTGGGGTTAGATGTTGAAGCCGAGGGCCCGCAACTGTTCACGGCCGTCGTCGGTGATCTTGTCCGGACCCCATGGCGGCATCCACACCCAGTTGACCCGGTAGGACTCGACCAAGCCCTCGAGCGCCGCCGCGGTCTGATCCTCGATGACGTCGGTGAGCGGGCAGGCCGCCGAGGTGAGGGTCATGTCGATGATGGCGTGGTTGCCCGGATCGACGGTGATCCCATAAACGAGGCCAAGGTCGACGACGTTGATGCCGAGTTCGGGGTCGACGACGTCACGCAGGGCCTCCTCGAGATCGGCGACGTTGGCGGGCAGCGTGCTCGTGTCGGTCATGACGGACTTCCTTCGGCGAGAGGGTGATTCGGGGTGCGCCCAAGGGCGTCGAGGAACGCCATCCAGGCTAAGAGTCCGCATTTGACGCGGGCGGGGTACTTCGCGACGCCGGCCAACGCGACGGCGTCCCCGATGACCTCGGCGTCCCCGGCGTCGGCGCCGCGGGAGGTCATCATGGCCCGCAGCCCGGCGACCACCTCAAGGGCCTCCGAGAGGGGTCGGCCGGTCAATTCCTCGGCCATCATCGAGGCGCTCGCCGTGGAGATCGAGCAGCCGAGTGCGTCGTAGGAGATGTCGGCGACCACGTCGCCCTGCAGCGTCAGCCGCAGCGTCACCTCGTCGCCACAGGTGGGATTGACATGGTGAACCTCGGCATCGAAGGGCGCCCGCAACCCGGCAAAACGGGGGCGCTTCGCGTGGTCGAGGATGAGGTCCTGATAGAGATCCACGTCAGCTCGCCACCTCGAAGATCGTCGGTACCCGGTCAAGGGCGCGAAGCAGGGCGTCGACCTCGGTGGGCGTGGAGTAGGGGGCAAAGGTCGCCCGGGTCGTCGCGGGAACGCCGAACCGGCGCGCGAGCGGCCAGGCACAGTGGTGGCCGACGCGGACCTCAACACCCTCATGGTCGAGGATTTGGCCGACGTCATGGGCATGCACTCCGTCGACGACGAACGCGACGGCGCCACTGCGGTCGACGAGGTTGTCTGGGCCGATCACGCGCAGCCACGGCTTGGTGCGCAAACCGGTCAGCAACCGGTCGGTCAGGGCGAGTTCGTGGGCGTGGACCCGGTCCATGCCCAACGCGTCGAGGTAGTCGCACGCGGCGGCGAGACCGATGACTTGGGAAACCATCATCGTGCCGGCCTCAAACCGCTGCGGGGGCGCGGCATACGTCGACTTTTCCATCCGCACGGTCTCGATCATCGAGCCCCCGGTGAGCACCGGCGGCAGTTGTTCGAGGAGGTCATAACGCCCCCAAAGGCAGCCGACACCCGTCGGACCGAGCATCTTGTGCCCCGAGAAGGCGGCGAAGTCGACGCCCAACCCGGGCAGGTTCACGGGCAGGTGCGGCACGGACTGGCAGGCATCGAGGACGACCAGGGCGCCCACGGCCTTCGCGGCGGCAACAACAGCGGCCACGTCGTTGACGACGCCGGTGACGTTGGAGACGTGCGTGAACGCGACCACCTTCGTATGGGCAGTGACGTACGCCGCGAGGTCGCTCAGGTCGAGGCGACCCTCGTCCGTCACTTCGAGCCACCGCAAGGTTGCGCCCGTGCGGGCCGAGAGCTCCTGCCACGGAACGAGATTCGCGTGATGCTCCATCTCGGTGATGAGGATTTCGTCCCCCGGACCCGGGCGCATCGGCGAACCGGCCGGGAGGTTCCCGAGGGCATAGGCAATGACGTTCAGCGCCTCCGTGGCGTTCTTGGTGAAGACAACCTCCTCGGGGGGTGCCCCGACGAAGGCGGCCACCCGCGCCCGGGCTGCCTCGAAGGCGTCAGTCGCCAACTCGGCGAGGTGGTGGGCCCCACGGTGGACCGCTGCGTTGCACGTGGTCAGGTAGTCCCGTTCGGCATCGAGCACCGCCATCGGCTTCTGCGAGGTGGCGCCGGAGTCAAGGTAGACGAGGGGCCGGTTATCGCGGACGGTGCGGGACAGGATGGGGAAATCGGCGCGGATCACCGCCAACTCCGCCTCGCTGAACGGCAAGGGAGTCGGCATCGAACTAGACGCCCGCTCCGACAAACCGGTCATAACCTTCGCTCTCGAGTTGATCGGCCAACTCGGGGCCGCCCTCCTCGGCGATGACGCCGTCGACAAAGACGTGGACGAATTCCGGTTCGATGTAACGCAAAATCCGGGTGTAGTGCGTGATGAGCAGCACGCCCATGGCGTTCGCCTCTTTGGCCCGGTTGACGCCCTCAGAGACGACACGCAGGGCGTCGACATCCAGCCCCGAGTCGGTTTCGTCAAGGATGGCGAACTGGGGCTTGAGGATCTCCAACTGGAGGATCTCGTGGCGCTTCTTCTCGCCGCCGGAGAAGCCCTCGTTGACGTTGCGCTCGGCAAAGGTCGGGTCCATCCGCAGGTTGCCCATCGCCTCCTTCACGTCCTTGACCCACGTGCGCAGCTTCGGCGCCTCCCCGGTGACCGCGGTCTTCGCGGTCCGCAGGAAGTTGCTCACCGTGACGCCGGGGACCTCGACGGGGTATTGCATGGCGAGGAAGATCCCGGCTCTGGCCCGCTCGTCCACCGACATTGCGAGGATGTCCTCGCCGTCCAGGGTGACGCTGCCCTGACTGACCGTGTATTTCGGGTGCCCTGCGATCGAATAGGCGAGGGTCGATTTGCCGGACCCGTTGGGCCCCATGATCGCGTGGGTTTCCCCCGAGCGGATCGTCAGGTTGACCCCGCGGAGGATCTCCTTGGGGCCGTCCTCGGTCTCGACGGTGACGTGCAGGTCGCGAATCTCCAGTGTGGCCATGGTTCTTCAGTTCTCCAGAAGGTGGGCGGGGACGTGGACAACGACGTCCCCGTTCTCGATGGTGACGGGGAAGGTGGCGACCGGTTCGGTCGCGGGCAGGCCGGTCGGCACACCGGTGCGCAGGTCGAACCGGGAGCCGTGGAGCCAGCACTCGATCTGGCAGTCGGTGACCTCGCCCTCGGAGAGGGAGACGTTCGCATGGCTGCAGGTGTCGTCGAGGGCAAAGACGCCGTCGGCGGTGCGCACGATCGCCATCAACTGACCGTGGACGTCAGCCTTGGCGGCGCCCACCTCGGCAAGCTCGTCGAGGCGGCATACGACGACCGGCGTGAGGTCGTTCGTCAACGGGGAGGCGCTCATGCGGACTCCAGCTCCTTGTCGATCACCGTCATGAGGTGTCCGACGATGATCGGCACCCCGATCCGGCTGATGATGCTCGCGAAGAAGCCCCGAATGACGAGACGGCGCGCTTCGTGCTCGGGGATGCCGCGGGCCATCAGGTAGAAGAGTTGCTGGTCGTCGAAGCGACCCGTCGTCGAGGCGTGACCGGCCCCGGCGATCTCGCCCGTCTCGATTTCCAGGTTGGGGATCGAGTCGGCGCGGGCACCGTCGCTGAGGATGAGGTTGCGGTTGAGTTCGTAGGTGTGGGTTCCCTCGGCGGTGGCACGAATGAGGACGTCACCGACCCACACGGTGTGCGCACTCGCGCCCTGGAGCGCGCCCTTGTACTCGACGTTCGAGCGGCACCGCGGGGGCTCGTGGTCGACGAACAGGCGATGCTCGAGGTGTTGCCCCGCGTCGGCGAAGTAGACCCCGAAGGCGTCGAAACTGCCACCCGGACCGGCATACGTGACGTTGGTGTTGAGCCGCACGAGGGCACCGCCGAGGGTGACGACGATGTGCCGCACGGTGGCGTCGCGACCGACGACGACGTCATGTTGGGCGAGGTGGTGGGCGTCGTCCGCCCACTCCTGGACGCTGGCGACGTTGACGTGCGCGCCGTCGCCGACGAGGACGGTGAGCAGGTCCGCGCAGTCCGCGGTCCCGGCGTACTCAAAGAGGACGCTCGCGGTCGCGAACTGGCCGACGCGAACGATCGTCTGCTGGTGGACGACGCCCCCGGATCCGGTGAGCCGGATGCGCACCGGGGAGGTCAGCTCGGCGCCAGCATCGATGTCGATGAGGGTGACGTGGGGAGCGCGCGCGGCGGCGAGAACGGCCGCGCGGTCCGCGGGAGCCGGGGCCCCGAGACGGCGGGCCTCCTCGTGCGGGATGTGGGAGACCGTCACCCCAGCGGGCAGCTCCTGCGAACGGTCCAACGCGACCGGGCTCGGCTCGTCGCGCAGCAACGCCGCAACCCGCTCGAGCGGGGTGAACCGCCACTCCTCCTCGCGCCCATGCGGGAGCGGGAAGTCAGCGACGTCAAACGAGCGGGTGCGCTCGGCGCGGGATTGATCGGGGACATACGCCCCGACGGGTTGCGGGGCGACCTTGGGTCGCGTCGCTTCTTGGGCCAGCAGGCTCATCAGCCGACGGCTCCTTCCATCTGCAACTCGATGAGCCGGTTGAGCTCAAGGGCATACTCCATCGGCAACTCCCGCGCGATCGGCTCGATGAAGCCGCGCACAATCATCGCCATCGCTTCGTCTTGCGCCATTCCGCGCGACATGAGGTAGAAGAGTTGATCCTCACTGACCTTAGAAACGCTCGCCTCATGCCCCATCTCGACGTCGTCCTCGCGAATGTCGACATAGGGATAGGTGTCGGAGCGGCTGATCGTGTCCACGAGGAGGGCGTCGCAGACGACGTTCGACTTACTCCCGTGCGCCCCGGGGAGGATCTGCACAAGGCCCCGGTATGACGTGCGGCCGCCGCCGCGCGCCACGGACTTGCTGACGATGGAACTCGAGGTATTGGGGGCCGCGTGCACCATCTTGGAGCCGGCGTCCTGGTGTTGGCCGGCGCCGGCAAAGGCGATTGACAGCGTTTCGCCTCGGGCATGCTCGCCGAGCAGATAGACGGCGGGGTACTTCATCGTCACCTTTGACCCGATGTTGCCGTCGATCCACTCCATCGTCGCGCCCTCGGCGCACGTGGCCCGCTTGGTCACGAGGTTGTAGACATTGTTCGACCAGTTCTGAATCGTCGTGTAACGCACTCGGGCGTCCTTCTTGACGATGATCTCGACGACGGCGCTGTGCAGACTGTCCGACTTGTAGATGGGGGCGGTGCACCCCTCGACGTAGTGAACGTAGGAGCCCTCGTCGGCGATGATCAGGGTCCGCTCGAATTGGCCCATGTTCTCGGTGTTGATCCGGAAGTAGGCCTGGAGCGGGATCTCGACCTTGACGCCGGGCGGGACGTAGATGAAGGACCCACCCGACCAGACGGCGGTGTTGAGCGAGGCGAACTTGTTGTCGCCGGGAGGGATCACGGTCCCGAAGTACTGGCGGAAAAGGTCCTCGTGCTCGCGCAGCCCGGAATCGGTGTCAACGAAGATGACACCTTTCTCTTCCAGGTCCTCCCGGATCTGGTGGTAGACGACCTCGGACTCGTACTGCGCCGCGACTCCAGCCACCAACCGCTGCTTCTCTGCCTCGGGGATCCCGAGCCGGTCGTAGGTGTTCTTGATGTCCTCGGGAAGCTCCTCCCAGGACGTCGCTTGCTTCTCCGTCGACTTCACGAAGTACTTGATGTTCTGGAAGTCGATCCCGGTGAGATCACTGCCCCACGTCGGCATCGGCTTCTTGCCGAACAGCGCGAGCGACTTCAGCCGTAGCGTCGTCATCCACTCGGGCTCGCTCTTGCGCGACGAAATGTCGCGCACGACGTCCTCGTTGAGGCCACGCTTGGCGGTCGCGCCAGCGGAGTCGCTGTCGGACCAGCCGTATTCGTACGTGCCGAGGTCCTTGAGGCCGGGGTTGAGTTCCTCGATGCTCGAGGTCATGAGCTGATCCCTTCGGTGGGCTCGGCGGAAGCCGGAGCGGTAGGGGCGTCGGTGATGGCTGGTGCGGCGGCGGGGGCTGGCGCGCCGGGGGCTGGTGCGGCGTCGGCGGGCGCCGGAACCGCGTCGGCGTGAGCGGCAAGGCTGTCGGCGGTGTCCCTGGCCGGAACCGGGATGAACGTTGTGCACACGTGCTCGCCATGGGCGAGCGTCGCCAACCGCTGGACGTGGACTCCGAGGAGCCGTGAGAACGCCTCAGTCTCGGCGTCGCAAAATTGGGGGAAGGCCGTCGCCACGTCGTGGACCGGGCAGTGTCCCTGGCAGAGCTGGATACCGGTCAACGGCGTGGGGTGTTCCAGGTCGCCGACGGGACGCGCACTCGCGTCGAACCCGTCGCGGGTCAGTTCGTCGACCAGGGCTTGGACCCTGGCCCCAACCGTCGCTCGCGGAGCGAGCTGCGCGGCATACCGCCCCTCCCAATGGGCGACGCGGGAGCGCGCGAAGGCGGCGACGGCGTCGGGTCCCGCGGTCTGCGCGAGGAACTGCACCGCGTCCCCGGCGAGGTCGTCATAGTCGGAGGTGAGCGCCCGGTGGCCGACGTCAGAGACGACGTAGGAGCGGGCCGGGCGGCCGCGACCGCGACGAAGCGCGAGCGTCTCATGGGTCTCGATGAGTCCGGCCTCGAGGAGGTTGTCGACGTGCCGTCGCATGGCCGTGCCACTCGGGCCCAAGAGCCCGGACAGCGCCGTGGTCGTGATGGGGCCGTGCTGGCTGATCGCCCGCAGAACTCGCTCGCGGGTGCGGGATTCGCGCACGGGAGCTACGTCGGCGCCGCGACCGGCCCGACCGGCCCGAGCCAGCGCATTAACCACACACTCATGTTAGGTAATTGCGGCGGCCTTGTCCAACGCGGGCCGCCAGCAGTGAGCTTGCCGACCTAAACTGCCTCCGTGCCCATCGTCGAGGTCAATGCGCTCGCGAAGTCTTATGGACCCACGCGCGCCCTCGACGGCATGACCTGGACCGCGGACGCCGGTCGGGTGACGGCGATTCTCGGCCCCAACGGCGCCGGCAAGTCGACGACGTTCGAGTGCCTGCAGGGGCTCGAGCGCCCGGATGGGGGCACTGCCCGCGTCCAGGGCATCGACCCGTGGCGGGCCCCCGCCGAGCACCGAGCCCGGGTCGGGCTGATGTTGCAGGACGGCGGACTCCCCGGGACCGTCAAACCGCTGCCGTTGCTGGCGCACCTCGCCTCGATGTATGCCGCGCCCGCTGATCTCGCGGCCCTTGTCGAACGCCTCGGTATCGGCGAGTTTGGCGCGACGGCCGTGCGGCGCCTGTCCGGGGGCCAGCGGCAACGGGTCGCCCTCGCCGCGGCGCTCGTCGGGAACCCCGACGTCCTCTTCCTCGACGAACCGACCTCGGGGATGGACCCGCATACCCGCCTTGACGTCTGGGAACTCGTCCGCGAACTCGCCGCCGGGGGCGTCACCGTCGTCGTCGCCACACACTCGTTCGACGAGGCCCAACGCATCGCCGACGACGTCGTCATCGTCGATGCCGGGCGCACCAAGGTCGCCGGGTCGCTGGCCCAGGTCGTGGGCGCCAGCACCCTCGAAGCCGTCTATTTCAGCCAAACCCAGGGAGCCCGCCGATGACCGCGCCCACCCTGTCGTCGCGCGCCGCTCCCCCGATGACGCGCATCGGGCGCCAGGCCCGATTCGAGGCGTTGACGCTGCTGCGCAACGGCGAACAACTCCTCGTCGCCGTCCTCATGCCGGCGCTCGCGATGCTTGGACTTCGGTACGCCTCCGTCCCCGATCTCGGCACACCTCGGCTCGCCGTCGTCGTCCCCGGCGTCCTCGCGCTGGCGGTCGCCTCGACGGCGTTCACCGGGCAGGCCATCTCGACAGCCTTCGATCGGCGCAACGGGGTGCTCCGGCTCATGGGGACGACCCCACTCGGGCGGGAGGGCTTGCTCGGCGGCAAAACCCTCGCCGTCGTTGCCGTCTTGACGATTCACCTCGTTGTCCTCTCGATCCTCGGGCTGGCCCTCGGCTGGCGCCCCGCGCTCGCCCAGATCGCCCCGGCCCTCGTGACGCTTACCCTCGGCGCGGCCTGTTTCGTCGCCCTCGCCATGACGGTGGCCGGTCGACTGCGCGCCGAAGCCGTGCTCGCGGTGGCGAATGCGCTGTGGGTCGCCTTCCTCGGACTTGGGCTCCTCTTGCCGACCGCGCTGCTCCCGTCCCCGCTGTCGAGCCTGGCCCGCTGGCTACCCTCGGGCGCCCTCGGGGACGCCATGCGGACGAGTTTCGATGGCGGCGGTTGGCCGCTACGCGAGTGGCTCGTCCTGGCGCTGTGGACTCTGGCCGGGACCCTCGCCGCACGCCGCCTGTTCCGCTGGTCGGACTGACTTCGTCATGATCACCTCCCCCGACCCCGAACCCCAGCCGGAACCCCGGCCGGCTGCCGCCGGATCCCAGGCGGATCCCCCATCGGCCCCGCCGGATGCCGTCGCACCCCAGTCGGATCCCCCATCGGCCCCGCCCGATGCCGCCGGATCCCCGGCGGATCCCCCATCGGCCCTTCCGGCTGCCGCCGCGGGACTCGCCGCGACCGCAGCGGGGATCGGTGTCGGGCATCTCGCCGCTTCGTGGATCGGCGCGAGTTCGTCCCCCGTGTTCGCCGTGTCGGCGGCCGTCGTTGACCGCACGCCCCGGTGGCTGAAGGAATTCGCCATCGCCACCTTCGGCACCGCGGACAAGGCGGTCTTGTTGTCGGTCGTGGCCGTCGTCACCCTTGTGCTGGGCGGCGCAGCGGGGGTGGCGCAGCGCCGCCGACCCGGCCTCGGTGTCGGCATCTTCGGTGTCCTCGGCCTCGCGGCCGGGTGGGCGGCGTGGTCCCGCCCCGACGCCCCACCCCTGGCCCTTATCCCCACCGTCCTTGGCGTCCTGGTGGGGATCGCCGCGCTGCGGTGGCTCACCGGGCGGGTGCGGGTCCCCGTCGCCGCGGAACTTGCCTCGCCGCCACGCCGCCTGCTGTTGGGGGCCACCGCGACGACGATGCTCGGCGGGGTCGCCGCCGGGGGCCTTGGCCAGGGCCGGATCTCCCGGGCCACTCCCGGGCGCACGTTCGCTCTCCCCGCTCCGACCTCGGCCCTGCCCCCGCTGACCTCCGGCCTCGACGTCGCGGGGCTCACCCCTTGGCGCACGCCGGTCACCGACTTCTTCCGCATCGACACCGCGCTCACCGTGCCTCGCATCGACGCGGCGCAGTGGCGACTGACCATCGACGGTGACGTGGAGAATCCGCTCACGCTCAGCTACGCGGACCTTCTCGAACTACCGATGATCGAGGCCGACATCACCCTCAATTGCGTGAGCAATCCGGTTGGTGGCGACTACATCGGGTCGACCCGTTGGCTGGGCACTCCGGTCGCGGAACTCCTTGCGCGCGTGGGTATCCGAGCGTCGGCCGACCAGTTCCTGACGACCTCGCAGGACGGAATGACGATCTCGGTCCCCGTCGAGGCGCTCACCGATCCCGACCGCGGCGCCCTGCTCGTCGTCGGGATGGGAGGCGCGCCGCTGACGCCCGCACATGGCTACCCCGTCCGGCTGCTCACCCCGGGCCTTTACGGCTACGTCGGGGCGACGAAGTGGCTGCGTCGGATGACGGCCACGACGTATGCCGCGGCCCCGGCTTACTGGTCCGAGCGCGGCTGGGCGCCCCGCGCGGCGGTGCAAACCCAGGCCCGCATCGACGTTCCCCGCGGCAAGGTGTCGGCGGGCGCCGTGATCGTTGCCGGGGTCGCGTGGTCGCAGGCTCGGCGCGGGATCACCGGGGTCGAGGTCCGCGTCGATGATGGCCCCTGGGAAGCGGCGACGCTTGGACCCGATGGTGGTTCCGTGTACTGGCGCCAATGGACGTTCACCTGGGCTGCGACGGAAGGCGAACACCGCCTCACCGTGCGCGCCACCGACGGCACCGGGACCGTGCAAACCACGCAGGTGGCCCCGCCGGCTCCCTCGGGGGCGACCGGCCTCCACGAAGTCACCGTCCGCGTCGGCTGACTCAGCTCCCCCAAGGGGACCGGCCCCGTGGTCGGGCCACGAGACGGGCATGCCCTAGAATCGTCCGCAGCGGCCCGCTCAGTTCTGCCTCGGGCTGCCTCGAATGTCGATGCCATTGCTGCCGCGATCTTCAATTGATTGCGCCGGGCAGAACGACCGCACCCCAACCATTTGGAGTTATCACCCGTGTCTTCCGACACCACCTTTGGCGCGCTCGGCGTGCCCGCTTCCCTGACCGCGCTCCTCACCGCCCGCGGAATCACCACCCCTACCCCCATCCAGGCCGCGACGTTGCCCGACTCGCTCGCGGGTCGCGATGTGCTCGGCCGCGGCCGAACGGGCTCCGGCAAGACCTACGCCTTCCTGTTGCCGCTCGCAATTCGCCTGTCACAGAACAAGACTCCGCGGGCGGCGCGCCGCCCGCGCGCCCTGATTCTCGCCCCGACCCGGGAGCTCGTCAGCCAGATTGAAGAGGCGCTTGCCCCGATCGCGCAGACGCTCGGACTCACCTCCCGCGTTGTTTTCGGTGGCGTTGGCCAAAACCCTCAGGTGACCGCCCTGCGCAACGGCGTTGACATTGTCATCGCCTGCCCGGGCCGCCTCGAGGACCTCATCGGACAGGGCCACGTGCAACTCGACGCGATCGAGGTGACCATCCTCGACGAGGCCGACCACATGGCTGACCTCGGCTTCCTCCCCGGCGTCCGCCGACTCATGGACCGCACCCCCGAGCATGGTCAACGCATGCTCTTCTCCGCCACCTTGGACGCGGGCGTCAACGTCCTCGTCAAGCGGTACCTGACGAATCCGGTCACGCACGAAGCAGATTCGGCGATGTCACCCGTCGCCGAGATGGCCCACCACGTGCTCCATGTTTCGCCGGAGTCGCACCTGCCCGTGCTGCTCGACCTCACCGCCGCACCCGGCCGGACCATCATCTTCACGCGCACCAAGCACCGCGCCAAGAAGCTCGCCCGCCAACTCAACGCCTCGGGGGTCCCCGCGGTCGAGTTGCACGGCAACCTCTCCCAGAACGCCCGCACCCGCACCATGGCGGCGTTCCACAGCGGCGCCGCCGCCACCCTCGTCGCGACCGACATTGCCGCCCGCGGCATCCACGTCGATGACGTCGCCCTCGTCATCCATGCCGACCCCCCGGTCGAGCACAAGGCCTACCTGCACCGTTCCGGGCGCACCGCTCGGGCTGGCGCGTCCGGCACCGTCGTCACGATGATGCTCGACGACCAGGTGCGCGAAGTCCGCGACCTCACCCGCAAGGCCGGCATCACGGCGACAACCACCCGGGTTCACGAGCGGCACCCCCTGCTGCGCGAGCTCGCCCCCGGAGAGCGCACCATGCCCGGCGGGTATGCCGCGCCCGAGCCTGCCGAATCACCTCGTCGAGGTGGCGGACACGCTCGTTCGTCGGCTGGTGGAGCTCGCGGGCAGAGCCGTTCGCCTCGTCCGCAAGACGGCGGCGCCCGGGGACCAGGACGTGGCGATCGCGCCCCGGCCGGCTCCTCCGGTTCGAGCCGTGGCCCCCGCCCCCAAGGCGCCGGCGACGGTTCGTCGAATCGTGGCCGCGTAGCCGCGAACGACACCCGCGGTGGATACCGGGACAGCGGAGCGTCGACAAGCGGCTCAACGCGAAGCCCGCGCACCACGCGCACCCCCGCTGGTGGCGGCGCAGCCTCGTTTTCCTCGGGAAGTCGCCCCGCGGCGCGGCGCGGGCGCTAGTCAACCTCCCCCAACGAACCTGCTCTCCCCTCGCGGGCACTGACCAAGCCCCCCGAGGGGACGCGGGAAGCCCGCGGGCGACCGGGAAGCCTCGTCACGAGGTCCTGACGTCCCAGCCCCTGACCAGCAAATTCACCGCCAGCGCCGACTAGCACCCATCAACTGGCACGAGTCAGGCCTGACGTCCCACAGCAATCAGGGCCCGCCTTCGGGCGGGCCCTGATTGCTGCCCGCCTCGACGGCGAGGCGGCGGCATACTGCCTCGGCCCTTAGCGAATCCGTTGGGAGCGGTAGTAGCGGATGAGGCCCTGGGTCGAGGGGTCCTGCGACGCGAGGGCTTCGTCGTCGGCGGCGATGGCCGGGGCGATCTGCAGGGCAAGCTGCTTGCCGAGCTCGACGCCCCACTGGTCGAAGGAGTCGATCCCCCAGACGATGCCCTGGGTGAAGGTGATGTGCTCATAGAGCGCGATCAGTTGTCCCACCACGGCAGGCGTCAAGGCCGGGGCCATGATCGACGTCGTCGGCCGGTTCCCGCCAAACACCCGGGCGGCGACGATGGCCTCCGGTGTCCCTTCCGCGCGCACCTCCGCGGCGGTCTTGCCGAATGCGAGCGCCTTGGTCTGGGCAAAGAAGTTGGCGAGGAAGAGTTCGTGGACGTCGGCGTCCCCGTCCTGGGTCGGGTGCGCGGGGTTCGCGACGGCGATGAAGTCGGCCGGGATGAGCTGGGTGCCCTGGTGAATGAGCTGGTAGAAGGCGTGCTGCCCGTTGGTCCCTGGCTCCCCCCAGAAGATCTCGCCCGTTTCGGTGGTCACCGGGGTGCCGTCGGCGCGTACGCCCTTGCCGTTGGACTCCATCGTCAACTGCTGGAGGTAGGCCGCGAACCGGTGGAGGTATTGGGCGTAAGGCAACACGGCATGGGACGTGGCCTTGAAGAAGTTGACGTACCAAACATTGAGCAACCCCATGAGGGCCGGGACATTTTCGGCGATCGGGGTCCGCGCGAAGTGCTCGTCCACGGTGTGCATCCCGGCGAGGAATTCGGCGAAGTTCTTGGGGCCGATCGCGATCGCGGCGACCGTACCGACCGCAGAGTCGACGGAGTAACGCCCACCGACCCAGTCCCAGAACCCGAAGGCGTTGGCCGGATCGATGCCGAACTCCGCCACCTTGTCGAGGGCCGTCGACACGGCGACGAAGTGCTTGGCGACCGCGGCCGTTTGCTGGTGCGCGGACCCGTCGATTGCCCCCGACTCCGCGAGCGAGCGCCAGAGCCAGTCGCGGGCCATCCGCGCGTTCGTCAGCGTCTCCAGCGTGGTGAACGTCTTGGAAGCAACGATGAACAGGGTCGTTTCTGGGTCGAGGTCAGCGACCTTCTCGGCGAGGTCGTTGGGGTCGATGTTGGAGATGAATCGACAGGTCAGTCCCTGCTGCACATACGGCTTGAGCGCCTCGTAGACGGTGACGGGCCCGAGGTCAGAGCCGCCGATGCCGATGTTGACGACGGTGGCGATGGGTTTGCCGGTGATGCCTTGCCACGCACCCGAGCGCACTCGTTCAGCGAACGCGTACACCTGGTCGAGCACCTCGTGAACTTGCGCGACGACGTCAACCCCCTCGACGATCAGGGTGTCCGCGCGCGGTCGCCGAAGGGCCGTGTGCAGCACCGACCTGTTTTCGGTGACGTTGATCCGATCGCCGCGGAACATCGCCTCGCGGCGTTCGTCGAGGCCAACCTCCTGCGCCAACTCCACGAGTGCGGACCGAATGTCCGCGTCAATGAGGTTCTTGGACAGGTCGACATGGAGGTCCCCGCAGGTGAGCGTGAGATCCCGCGCCCGCCCCGGGTCCGCGGCAAAGTCGCCGCGCAAATCAGGGACGTATGCCGCGTGCAGCCGCGTGAGTGTGGACCAGGCGTGGGTGGTGGTGGGGTCAACGGGCGTCATGACTTGCAGCCTAACGAGAAGCGCCCGCGGGCCGTGCGCGCAGGCGGGCGAAGCACGTTCGGCCGGAGCGTCTAACCTGGCACACGTGTCCGCCCTCGCTGCACCCGCCCGGCCCATGCGTTCCTCCGACGCCTCCCGCGATCGACTCCTCGACAAGGTGCTGCTCGCGAATCTCGTCGCGGAGATCCTCATCATCGGGACCGGCGGATTGGTGCGCGTGACCGGCAGCGGACTCGGCTGTCCGACGTGGCCACAATGCGTCC
Source organism: uncultured Intrasporangiaceae bacterium (assembly GCA_964483685.1). GTDB lineage: Bacteria > Actinomycetota > Actinomycetes > Actinomycetales > Dermatophilaceae > Nostocoides_A. Next base: position 24,824 of record CAZACX010000016.1, on the reverse strand, counting down.
CCGGCTCCTACGTCCCGGTGCGCGAGCAAGCGGAGGGCTTCCACAAGTACATCGAATTCGGCAACCGCACCCTCACCGGCGCCCTCGGTTTCATTGCCCTCGCGGCCCTATGGGCGGTCTGGACCCGCACTGACCGGCGTCGCTCGCTCGTCGTTCCGGCGGTGCTCGTCCTCGTCGGGATCGCCGCGCAAGCGATCCTCGGCGGGATCACCGTCCGCACCGGCCTGCACCCCGGAACCGTCGCCGCGCACTTCCTGCTCTCCGGCGTGCTCGTCGCTCTCTCGGCGTACCTATGGCTGCGCTCCCGTGAGCCGAATGGCCCGATGTCGAGCACGGTGCGAGCTCCCATCCCCGCGGTCGCCTATGCAACGACGGCCCTTGGCGTCCTTGTCCTCGTGCTCGGCACGATCGTCACCGGGTCGGGTCCCCATTCCGGCGACGCCGACCAGCCGGCTCGGCTCGGCTTCAACCCGCGCAGCGTCTCGTGGCTGCACGCGGACGCCGTGATGCTCTTCATCGGCCTGGTGTTCGCCGTCTGGCTCGCGAGCCGAATCGTCGGCGAAACCCAGCGCCCCGGGCGGGCCTGGGCGATGGTCCTGGGGGTCACCGCCCTCCAGGGGGTCGTCGGCTACACCCAGTACGCGCTGAAGCTGCCCGAGGTGCTCGTCGTGACCCACATGCTCCTCGCCGCGCTGCTGATCGTTGCGCTCGTCAACGGGCTCATGTCCCTGCGCGACGTCCCTCGCGAGCAGCCTCGCAGCGGCCGCGGCGCGTAGAACGAGCCGCCTCAGAGCGGCCGCGGCACGTAGAGCGAGCCGCCTCGCAGCGGCCGCGGCGCGCAGAACGAGGCGCCTCAGAGCGGCAGCGGCTCAGAACGGCAGCGGCTCAGCGGACGAGCAGCCTCAGAACGGCAGCGGCGCGTAGAACAGCGGGTCGAGGGCGACCGCTAAGAAGACGACGGTCACGTAGGTGATCGAGAAGTGGAACAGGCGCATCGGTTTGAGTTCGGCCATCGCGTCGGTGCGCCGCGACGCGCGCAGTAGCCGGTGCGCTTCCGCGAGGAACAGGGCGCCACTGGCAAGGGCGGCCACCGCATAAAGCCACCCCATCGGGGCGACGGGAATGAGCGCCAAGGACACGGCAACCATCACCCACGAGTAGGCGACGATCTGCTTGCCGACCACGGTGTTCGACTCGAGGACCGGCAACATCGGCACCCCCGCCTGGGCGTAGTCCTCCTTGAACCGCATCGAGAGCGGCCAGTAGTGCGGCGGCGTCCAGAAGAAGATGACGAGGAAGAGAACGAGCGCCGCCCAGCCGACGCTATTGGTGACGGCCGCCCAACCGATGAGGACCGGCATACACCCGGCGGCGCCACCCCAGACGATGTTCTGGGCCGTGCGGCGCTTGAGGATCATCGTGTACCCGACGGCATACATGACGATCGCCCCCAGCGACAGCCCGGCCGAGAGCAGGTTGACCTGCCAGGCGAACCACGCCGTCGAGATGGCCGCGAGCGCCGTCGCGAACCACACGGCAGCCCCTGGCGTCACCTCACCGGTGACGAGCGGGCGGTCTCTCGTGCGCGCCATGTGGGCGTCGATGTCCCGGTCATAGACCATGTTGAAGGCGTTTGCCGAGCCGGCGCTCAAGGTGCCGCCGATCAGCGTCGCCACGACGAGCCACAACGACGGGACGCCGCGCTCCGCGAGGAACATCGTCGGCACCGTCGTCACGAGGAGCAGCTCGATGATCCGCGGCTTCGTCAACGCGACGTAGGCCGCGAGTGTCCGCCGCCAGTGCGAAGGGCGCACCGGCACGGCAACAGGACTGTCAGCGGTGGTCAACGGGGGCATGCCTCACGAGGTCGACGAAGGGGGTGGAGCGTCCCTAAGGGTAACCGGCTGGCGCGGATGCGCTGCGGTCACTGTGCCCAAGGTCGCGCAGGGAAGGCCCGCGACCCCGGTTGCGACGGACACGCGGCCCCCGGCGGCCGCAGCGGGCACGTGGCCCCGGGTGCGACGGACACGTGGCCCCCCGACGGCGACAGCGGGCACGTGGCCCCCAGCGGCGGCGGCCGCCGCGACCTCGACCGCATTAGGCTGGCAGGTGCGTGTGCGACTCCCTCACTGCGACGCGCCCCTGCGAGAGGAACACCCCCCGTGCCGAAGGCGACTGCTGCCCCCACCACCCCCGCGCGACGACGCGGTGCGAAGCCGGTCACCGGCCGACGCGTCCCGTCGCCAAAGGCACGGCGGGCCGGGTGGACCGACCTGGACGTTCGCGCCGTGGACACCGCCCGGATTCTCGCGGTGGACGCCGTGCAGAAGGCCGGAAACGGTCACCCCGGGACGGCGATGAGTCTCGCGCCGGTCGCCTATTTGCTCTACCAGAACGTCATGCGGCACGACCCGAGCGACCCCACCTGGCTGGGGCGGGACCGTTTCGTCCTCTCCTGCGGGCACTCCAGCCTCACCCAATACGTCCAGCTGTTCCTCAGCGGCTACGGGCTCACCGTCAATGACCTCAAGGCGCTGCGCACCTGGGGCTCGCTGACGCCGGGCCACCCGGAGGTTCATCACACCGCGGGCGTCGAAATCACCACCGGGCCCCTGGGCTCGGGCCTTGCCTCCGCCGTCGGCATGGCGATGGCGCAGCGCCGTCAGCGTGGCCTGCTCGACCCCGAGGCCAAGCGCGGCACGAGCCCCTTCGATCACCACATCTGGGTGCTCGCCAGTGACGGCGACATCATGGAGGGCGTCACCCACGAGGCCAGCGCCCTGGCTGGCCACCAAGAACTCGGCAACCTCACCGTGATCTACGACCAGAACACGATTTCCATCGAGGACAAGACCGAGATCTCATTCTCCGAGGATGTCGGCAAGCGTTACGAGGCCTACGGCTGGTCCGTGCGGACGATCGACTGGCGTGGTCGTGGTGACGGCTCCCGGTACGTCGAGGACGTCGACGCGCTGCTCGCCGCCTGCACGAGGAGCCGCACCTCGCGCAAACCGACCCTCATCATCTTGCGGACGATCATCGCCTGGCCTGCCCCGACGAAGCAGGACACCGGCAAGGCGCACGGGTCCGCACTCGGCGACACCGAGATCGCCGGGCTCAAGGAGATCCTCGGATTCGACCCCGCCAAGACCTTCGAGGTCGGCCGCGAGGTCCTCGCCCACGCCCGGAAGGTCGGTGCCCGCGGCAAGGCTGAGCACAAGACTTGGGACGGAACGTATGCCGCGTGGCGCGCCGCCGAGCCCGAGCGCGCCACTTTGCTCGATCGCCTGCTCGCGCGCCAGCTTCCGGCCGGACTCGACAAGGCGGTCCCGACGTTCGCGGCCGACCCGAAGGGACTCGCCACCCGCGCGGCGTCCGGGAAGGTGCTCTCGGCGCTTGCTGGAGTGGTTCCCGAGCTGTGGGGCGGCTCGGCCGACCTCGCCGAGTCCAACAACACCACGATGGCGGGCGAGCCATCGTTCATCCCCAGCGGCAAGCAGACCCGAGAGTGGAGCGGCGGGCCCTACGGTCGCACCCTCCACTTTGGGATTCGCGAGTTCGGGATGGGCCTGATCCTCAACGGCATCGCGTTGGCAGGTTTGACTCGCCCCTATGGCGGGACCTTCCTCGTCTTCTCCGACTACATGCGGGGCGCCGTCCGGCTTGCCGCCATCCAGAAGGTCCCCGTGACCTTCGTGTGGACTCACGATTCCATCGGGCTCGGTGAAGACGGCCCCACCCACCAACCGATTGAGCACCTCGCCGCGCTGCGGGCCATTCCCGACTTCGACGTCGTTCGACCGGCCGACGCCAACGAATGCGCGGCCGCGTGGACGACGATCTTGCGCAATGACCGACCGGCTGGGTTGGCCCTGAGCCGCCAGGCCGTGCCCGTCTTCGACCCGGCGATTTCCGGCAAGGTCGCCAACGTCGCCAAGGGTGGCTACGTGCTGCGCGAGGCCGCGAACGGCACCCCCGATGTCCTCCTCGTGGCGACCGGGTCCGAGGTGGGGCTCGCCGTCGCCGCGGCCCACCTGTTGGAGAAGTCGAAGATCAACGCCCGGGTCGTCTCGATGCCCTGTCGTGAGTGGTTCGCCAACCAGAGCCGCGCCTACCGGGACAAGGTCCTCCCCCCAGACGTCCGGGCCCGGGTGAGCATCGAAGCGGGCGTCGCGATGGGATGGCGGGATGTCGTCGGCGATGCCGGGGAGATCGTCTCCATCGACCACTTCGGGGCCTCGGCTGATGCGGAGACCCTCTTCCGCGAGTTCGGGTTCACTCCCGAAGCCGTCGTGGCCGCGGCGAAACGGACGCTCAAGGCTGCCGGGGCCACCCGCTCATGACGACCAATCCGCACCTCCTCGCACTCGCCGCAGCCGGAGTCTCGGTCTGGCTCGACGACCTGAGTCGGGCCCGCCTGACCACGGGCAATCTCGCTGCGCTCATCGAAATCAGCGGCGTTGTCGGGGTAACGACGAACCCGTCGATCTTCCAGTCGGCCATCAGCGACGGGGAGAGCTATGCCGCCCAGATCGCGACGCTGGCCGCGTCCGGGGCAGACGCCGACGCGGCGGTGTTCGCCATGACCACCGATGATGTTCGCGCGGCGTGTGATCTCTTTCGACCGATCTTCGAGGCCTCCGACGGCAAGGATGGTCGCGTCTCCATCGAGGTCGACCCCCGGTTGGCCCACGCCACGGCGGCAACCGTCACGGCCGCCAAGTCGCTGTATGCCGCGGTCGCTCGGCCCAATGTGCTCATCAAGATTCCGGCGACCCTCAACGGGCTTGCTGCCATCACGGCGGCGACAGCCGCGGGGATCAGCGTCAACGTGACGTTGATCTTCTCGATGGAGCGTTACCGGGCCGTCGTCAACGCCTACCTCCTCGGGCTTGAGCAGGCCCACGAGGCGGGGCATGACCTCGCGACGATTCACTCCGTCGCGTCGTTCTTTGTCTCTCGGATCGACACCGAGATCGACACGAGACTCGAGGCGATCGGAACCCCGGCCGCTCTCGCGTTGCGGGGCCAGGCGGCGATTGCCAACGCCCGGCTTGCCTACCAGGCATACGAAGAGGTCTTCGCGACGCCGCGGTGGGCATCGCTGTCCGCTCACGGCGCCCACCGTCAGCGGCCGCTGTGGGCCTCAACGGGGGTGAAGAACCCGAACTACGCCGACACCCGTTACGTCACCGACCTCGTCGCCGCGAACACCGTGAACACGATGCCGGCGAAGACCCTCACGGCCGTGCTGGACCACGGGGCCATCGAGGGGGATGCCGTCACCGGCCGCTACGACGACGCGGTGGCGGCGCTCGACGCCATCGATGCCCTCGGGATTTCCTACGGTGACGTGACGACTCTTCTTGAACGTCAGGGTGTCGAGAAGTTCGAGGACGCCTGGCTTGCCCTGCTCGCCGACGTGGGCGCCGCCCTCGATGCCGCACGCCGCTAGCGTGCCCCGCCTGCGCGCCGCCAACGGGACCGCTAACCTGCCCCGCCCGCACGCCGCTAACCTGCCCCGCCCGCGTGCCGCCACCGGGGCCGCCCGCGGCATACCCTCGTTGTTTCCGTACCACCGAAAGGCGACGTCCGCATGAGCCCAGCCCGCGTGGGACCCGGCCACAACCCCCTGCGAGACCCCCGCGACAAGCGGCTGCCGCGGATCGCCGGCCCGTGCGGACTGGTCCTTTTTGGGGTCACCGGCGATTTGGCGACCAAGAAGTTGATGCCGGCGATCTACGACCTCGCCAACCGCGGTCTGTTGCCGCCAGGGTTTAGCCTCGTGGGTTTTGCCCGTCGCGACTGGGCAGATCAGGATTTTGGCAAGATCGCCTACGAGGCGGTCAAGGCCCGCTGCCGGACGCCCTTCCGGGAGGAGGTTTGGGCCGCGCTCGCCGAAGGCATCCGGTTCGTCCCCGGCACCTTCGATGACGACGCCGCCTTCGACCTGCTCGCGAGCACCTTGGCCGAGCTCGACGAACTGCGCGGCACCGGCGGCAACCACGCGTTCTATCTCTCCGTCCCGCCGAGCTTCTTTGCCGCGGTCTGCCGTCAACTTGAACGCGCCGGGCTCTCGACCCCGCAGGCCGGGTCCTGGCGGCGGGTCGTCATCGAGAAACCGTTTGGCCATGACCTCAAGAGCGCCCGCGAGCTCAATGCCATCGTCGAGGGCGTCTTCCCCGCGGACTGTGTCTTCCGGATCGACCACTACCTCGGCAAAGAAACGGTCCAGAACCTGCTCGCCTTGCGGTTCGCCAACCAAATGTTCGAGCCGGTCTGGAACGCGAACTACGTCGATCACGTGCAGATCACCATGGCCGAAGACATCGGCATCGGCGCCAGGGCGGGCTACTACGACGGGATCGGCGCGGCCCGCGACGTCATCCAAAACCACCTCCTCCAACTCCTCGCCCTCACCGCGATGGAAGAACCAGTGTCGTTCGACGCCGGTGGCCTGCGGTTGGAGAAGGAGAAGGTCCTCGGCGCCGTCCGCATCCCCCAAGACCTCGCCACCGGCACCGCCCGGGGGCAGTATGCCGCGGGCTGGCAAGGCGGCGAACAGGTCGTCGGCTTCCTCCAGGAAAAGGGGGTGCCGACAACGTCGTCGACCGAGACGTATGCCGCGGTGCGCCTTGACGTGCAGACGCGCCGATGGGCCGGGGTGCCGTTCTATCTGCGCACCGGAAAGCGCCTCGGCAAACGGGTCACCGAGATCGCCGTCGTCTTCAAGAAGGCGCCCCATCTGCCCTTCACCGACACCGCCACCGAGGAATTGGGTCAGAACGCGATCGTCATCCGGGTTCAGCCCGACGAAGGTGTGACGTTGCGTTTCGGCGCCAAAGTCCCTGGTGCCCAGATGGAAGTGCGCGATGTGACGATGGACTTCGGGTACGGGCGAGCCTTCACCGAGTCCTCACCGGAGGCATACGAGCGGCTCATCCTCGACGTCTTGCTCGGGGAGCCGCCGTTGTTCCCGCGGCACGAAGAAGTCGAGCTCTCCTGGCAGATCCTCGACCCAATCGAGAAGTTCTGGTCCAAGAAGGGCGCCAAACCCGATCCCTATCCAGCCGGCGGGTGGGGACCAACGTCCGCCGACGAGATGATGCGCCGGGACGGCCGCGAGTGGAGGCTGCCATGATCGTCGACCTGCCAAGTACGACGACCGCCGAGGTCGCCAAGAAGATGGTCGCCCTGCGCGACAACGTCGGCTCGATGGCGTTGTCGCGGGTCCTGACCCTCGTCGTCATCACCAACGAGGATCACGCGGACGGGGCCATCGAGACGGCCAATGACGCGACCCGCCAGCACCCGAGCCGCATCATCGTCGTCGTCACGGCCAACCGTCGGGGAGCGTCCCGGCTCGACGCCCAGATTCGGGTCGGCGGGGACGCCGGAGCAAGCGAGGTCGTCGTCCTGCGTCTCTTCGGCCCGCTCGCCGACCATGGCCGCTCAGTCGTGACCCCGCTGCTGTTGGCCGACTCCCCCATCGTTGCCTGGTGGCCGTCTGCCGCGCCCAAGAATGCCGCGGCCGACCCGATCGGGGCGATGGCGCAACGCCGAGTCACCGACTCCGCGCGGGCCACGGCCGGCCCCAAGATCACGCTCGCCCGGCTCGCCGCGACCTACGCGGACGGTGACACCGACCTCGCGTGGTCGCGGATCACGTTGTGGCGGGGCCTGCTCGCGGCCGCGCTCGACCAGGCCCCCTATGACGAAGTGACCTCAGCGACCGTGATCGCCGCGCCGGATTCCCCATCCGGGGACCTCCTCGCGGGTTGGCTCGCCGACTCGTTGGCGTGTCCCGTCGCCCTCGCCCGGGCCACGAACCGCAGCGGCATCATCTCGGTGCGACTCACCCGTGCCAGCGGAAACACCGACCTCGTCCGACCTCAGGACGGCAACGTCGCCACCTTGTGCCAAGCCGGTCAGCCCGACCGCTCGATCTCGCTGCCACATCGCAACGACGCCGAGTGCCTCGCCGACGAACTGCGGCGCCTCGACACGGACGAGGTGTATGCCGCCGCGCTGCGCCATGGGCTCGGCAAGGTCGCGAGCCGCCGCAGCACCCATAGCGCCGTCGTCCGCGCGGGCCTCGCTCCCTCGGAGGCCGATGCGATCAAGGTGGTGACCCGGCTGCGTCGGCAGGCGCGCCTCGGCCGTCCCGCCTCGATGGTCGTGGCCCCGCTGACCCCCCCGGCCCCGATGCCCGAGGACGCCGCCCCGGCGAAGGCGCGGGCTAAGCCAAAGGCGACACCGCGGCACTCCCCCAAGGACGCCGCCCCGGCGAAGGGGCGGGCTAAGCCAA
>CAZACX010000016.1:0-16416 GCA_964483685.1 uncultured Intrasporangiaceae bacterium | reverse complement strand
ACACCGCGGCACTCCCCCAAGGACGCCGCCCCGGCGAAGGGGCGGGCTAAGCCAAAGGCGACACCGCGGGATTCCCCCGAGTACGCCGCCCCGGCGAAGGCGCGGGCTAAGCCGAGGCCAGCCGAGCAGGCGCCCACTCCGACGAAAGCCCCCGCGAGGTCGACGGCCCAGCCACGGAAGCCGCGCTCCCGTTCGGCGGATCCTCGCTCATGACGCCCGCCCGGGTCCTCGTCCAGCCCGACCCGGCAGCCTTGGCCGAAGCGGCCGCGGCCCGGCTCATCGTCGCCCTCCAGGACGCGCAGAGCCTGCGGGACGAGGTCCATGTCGTCGCCACGGGCGGATCCTTGGGATCGGCGATCTGGAAGCGCGTCGCCGCCTGCCCCGCTCGCGTTGCCGTCGACTGGTCGAGCGTGCACCTGTGGTGGGGCGACGAGCGCTACCTTCCCGCCGCTGACCCCGACCGCAACGACACCCAAAACGAGCAGGCTGGGCTCGCCGAGCTCGGGTTGGTTCCCGGGAATGTCCACCGGGTGGCTGGCCCCGAAGCGAGCGTGGACGCCACGGCGAGCGCCGCGGCATACGGGCAAGAGATCCATGACAGCGTCGCGCGTCCCTGGGATCTCGTCCTGCTCGGGATGGGCCCCGACGGGCATGTGGCCTCGCTCTTCCCCGGCCATCGCGCCCAATTGAGCACCGGCCTGACGGTGGCCGTGGAGGACGCCCCCAAACTGCCCCCGACGAGGGTCTCGCTCACGTTCGAGTGCCTCAATCGGGCCGAGCGGGTGTGGTTCCTCGTCGCCGGGGCCGACAAGGCTGCCGCGGTCGCCCACGCACTCGCGGGGGTCGGGCCGGAGCTTTCGTCGGCGGCCCAGGTCCATGGGAGCAGCGAGACCCTGTGGCTGCTCGACGTGGCCGCGACGGGCGCGTTGCCCTAAGCACCACCGGTAGCCGGGTCGGTGTCAGGGCCCGGCTACTGAATCGGGCCGCGGGGCACTGAATCAGGCGGCGGCCTACTGAACTGGCCGCGGGCCGCTGAATCAGGCGGGCTACTGAATCAGGCCGCGCGAGCGGATCGCCTCAAGTGCCTCGTCGAGGATCTGGGCGCCATCCGCATCGGAGCGGCGCTCCTTGACGTACGCGAGGTGGGTCTTGTAGGGCTCAACCTTCGGCGCCGCGGGCGGATTCTGCTCATCCTGACCCGCGGGCATCCCACACCGGGGACAGTCCCAGAACTCCGGAACGACGAGCCCCGGTTCTTCGGCAAAACTCGGCCGGGTGACGTGGGCGTTGGCGCACCAGTAGGAGATGAAGACCCGGGCGGCGACATCGCCACGCTCGGCCTCCCCCATGGGGCCAGCCCCGACCCGACTACCGCGAATCGCATTTCCACCGGCCATGAGGCTGACGTTCCTCTCGTACTTAGGGACACGCGCAGGGTTGGGCGGACTGCGCCCAAGATCGGTGCGACCGATCAGGTGTTGAAGCGATCGATCAGGCCAATCCCGACAACTGCTGTCGCCCAGATGAGCGCAATGATCACCGTGATCCGGCTCAGGTTGCGCTCAGCCACCGAGGAGGAACTCATCGAGGTCGACAACCCGCCACCAAACATGTCGGACAGGCCGCCGCCCTTCCCCTTGTGAAGGAGGATCAGCAACGTCAAGAAGAGCCCTCCGATGACGAGCAGCACCTGCAGCCCGATGCGCACCGCGTCCACGGGTGTTCCTTCCCTCAAAGTAACTGTCCGGGTGCCCGGCCGAATGTCGGCCAAGCACCCGGACAGGATACGTCAACGGTTGAGGGGGAACCTCAGCCCGTCACATGCTGCTGATAGCGACAGATCGCCGCGAACTCGCTCGGGTCGAGCGAGGCGCCTCCGACGAGGGCGCCGTCGACATCGGCACCGGCCATGATCGTCGCGATGTTGCCCGACTTGACCGAACCCCCATAGAGGATCCGGATCCCGTCGGCAGTGTCACCGGAGTACATCTCGGCGAGCTTCGTGCGGATCGCCGAGCAGACCTCCTGAGCGTCGTCCGGGGTCGCGACCTCACCGGTGCCAATGGCCCAGATGGGCTCATAGGCGACGACGAGGGAACGCACCTGTTCCGGGGTCAGCTTCGCAAGGCCGGCTTCGACCTGAGCGACGACGTGGGCGACGTGGGTGCCCGCCTTGCGGACCTCCAGGCCTTCGCCGCAGCAGAAGATCGGGGTGAGCCCGCTGCGGTACGCCGCCGCGAGCTTGTCCGCGACGACCGCATCGGTCTCGTTGTGGTACTCGCGGCGCTCGCTGTGCCCGACGATGACATAGGTACAGCCGAGCTTGGCGAGGAACTGACCGCTGATCTCACCGGTGTAGGCACCGTTGTCGTAGACGGAAAGGTCCTGCCCGCCGAACTTGAGCTCGAGTCGGTCACCCTCGATGAGCGTTTGGACACTCCGCAGGTCGGTGAACGGCGGCATTACGGCCACCTCGACGGCACCGAAGTCGTGCTTGCCGTCCTTCAACGTCCAGTCGAGCTTCTGCACAAGGTGGGTGCCCTGCAGATGATCGAGATTCATCTTCCAGTTGCCCGCCATCAGGGGGGTACGACTCATGCCTTGCCCTTGCCTTCCAAGATCGTGATGCCCGGCAGCGCCTTGCCCTCGAGGTATTCGAGGCTGGCACCACCACCGGTGGAGATATGCCCGAACTGGTCGTCGGCGAAGCCGAGTTGGCGCACGGCCGCAGCCGAGTCCCCGCCACCGACGACGGTCAGACCACCGTCGGCGGTCACGTCGACGAGCGCTTGCGCGACCGCCTGGGTGCCGGCGGCATACGGAGCCATTTCAAAGGCGCCCATGGGACCGTTCCAGAAGACCGTCTTGCAGTCGGCGAGCGCGCTCGCATACAGCGTGGCGGACTTCGGGCCGATATCGAGGCCCATCATGTCTGCGGGGATCGCGTCCGCAGCGACGGTGACGATTTCGGTGTCTGCCGAGAAGTCCCTGCCGCAGACGATGTCAACGGGCAGGATGATCTCGACGCCGGACTCCTTGGCCCGCGCGAGGTAGCCCTCGCACGCCGCCAGACTGTCGTTGTCGAGCAGGCTCTTCCCCACCTCGTGGCCTTGGGCCTTGAGGAAGGTGAAGAGCATGCCGCCGCCGATAAGGAGACGGTCCGCGGTGCCCATGAGGTTGTCGATGACGGCGAGTTTGTCGGCGACCTTGGCGCCACCCAAGACGACGGCGTATGGCCGTGCCGGGTCTTGGGTGAGTCGCTTGAGGACGTCGACCTCGGTCTTGACGAGCGCACCCAACGCCGAGGGCAGCAACGTCGCGACGTCGTAGACGGAGGCTTGCTTGCGGTGGACGACCCCGAAACCGTCGGAGACGAAGACGTCAGCAAGCCCGGCGAGGGCGGCGGCGAATTCGGCGCGACCTTCGTCGGTCTTGGCCGTCTCACCGGCGTTGAATCGGAGATTCTCCAGGAGGACGACGTCGCCGTCGGTCATCGCATCGACTGCGGCGTGGGCGGACTCGCCCACCGTGTCGGTGGCGAAGGTGACCGGCCGGCCGAGGACTTCGCCCAGGCGAGCGGCGACAGGAGCGAGTGAGTATTTGGCCTCGGGGGCACCCTTCGGCCGGCCCAGGTGGGCGCACACGATGACGCGTGCGCCCTGCCCGGCCAGCTGCGCGATCGTCGGGACGGAGGCACGGATGCGCCCGTCGTCGGTGATCGTGGTGCCGTCGAGCGGCACGTTGAGGTCGGAGCGGACAAGAACCCGCTTACCGGCCAACGCGCCGAGGTCGGCGATCGAGGTCATAACGGTCAGAGGCTCTTGCCCATGTGGACGATGAGGTCAACGAGGCGGTTGGAGTAACCCCACTCGTTGTCGTACCAGCCGACGACCTTGACCTGGTTGCCGATGACCTTGGTCAGGCCCGAGTCAAAAATGCAGCTGCTCGGGTCGGTGACGATGTCGGCAGACACGATCGGGTCTTCGGTGTACTTGAGGAAGCCCTTGAGGGGACCCTCGGCTGCGGCCTTGACGATGGCGTTGACCTCTTCGACGGTGGTCTCACGGCCAGCTTCGAAGGTGAGGTCGGTGGCGGACCCGGTCGGTGTCGGCACGCGCAGGGCGTAACCGTCGAGCTTGCCCTTGAGCTCGGGCATGACGAGCCCAATGGCCTTCGCGGCGCCGGTGCTCGTCGGGATGATCGACAAGGCGGCGGCGCGGGCGCGGCGCATGTCCCGGTGCGGGCCATCGAGGAGGTTCTGGTCCGAGGTGTAGGCGTGAACCGTCGTCATGAGGCCCTTGACAATGCCGAGCTCGTCGGAAAGCGGCTTCGCCATCGGCGCGAGGCAGTTCGTCGTGCAGGAGGCGTTGGAGATGACGTGGTGGTTCGCGGGGTCGTAGTCCTCATGGTTGACACCCATGACGAACGTGGCGTCCTCGTTGGAGGCGGGCGCCGAGATGACGACCTTCTTGGCGCCGCCATCAATGTGGGCGTGCGCCTTGAGTGCGTCCGTGAAGATGCCGGTCGACTCGACGACAACGTCGACGTCGAGCGAGCCCCACGGGATCTGAGCCGGGTCGCGTTCTTCGAAGACGCGCACGGTCTTGCCACCAATGGTGATGGTCTCCGCGTCGGAGCTGACGGCGTCCGGGAGCACACCGAGAACCGAGTCGTACTTGAGCAGGTGCGCGATGGCCTTGTTGTCCATCAAGTCGTTCGCCGCAACGATTTCGATGTCAGCGCCCGAGGCCTGCACCGCACGGTAGAAGTTGCGGCCAATTCGGCCAAAGCCGTTGATGCCAACACGAATAGTCATGAAACTTGTTGCCTTCCAGGAGGGGATGACGTGCCGCCTGTCTGGGGCACGCGAAACCGTTTACAGCCTATTCCCGACCAGGGTGGCTCCGCGTGTGGACCACCCCTCGGACGATTACCCCCTCCCCTGTCTCACAACGTGACGCGGCCTCACAACGTGACGACGCCTGACAACGTGACGCCGCGTCATGCGGACTGCCACTGCTCGAGCATGTCGTTCGTGCACTAGTCGAGCATGTCGTACGTGACGGCGGCGTCGGTGTTCGGGATCCCCAAGCTCGCCGCCCGTTTGTCGGCCATGGTCAACAACCGGCGAATGCGCCCGGCGATGGCGTCCTTCGTCATCGGGGGATCAGCAAGCGCGCCCAACTCCTCAAGGGAAGCGAGCTTGTTGGCGATCCGCAAGTCACCGGCCACCTTGAGGTGCTCGGGCACGTCATCCCCGAGGATGTCCATGGCCCGTTGGACCCGCGCCCCGGCGGCCACCGCGGCCCGGGCCGAGCGCCGCAGGTTGGCGTCGTCGAAGTTCGCAAGCCGGTTCGCGGTGGCTCGTACCTCCCGGCGCATTCGGCGTTCCTCCCACACCAGGAGCGCGCCGTGCGCCCCCATCCGGGTGAGCATCGCCCCGATCGCGTCACCGTCGCGGATGACGACGCGGTTGATGCCGCGCACCTCGCGGGCCTTCGCAACAATCTCCAGCCGTCGGGCCGCGCCGACGAGGGCGAGGGCAGCCTCGGGTCCTGGGCAGGTGATCTCCAGCGCCGAGGATCGGCCCGGCTCGGTGAGCGAACCGTGTGCGAGAAACGCGCCCCGCCACGCGGCAACGGCATCACACATCGATCCGCCGACAACCTTCGGGGGCAGGCCGCGCACGGGACGCCCACGCGCGTCGATGAGGCCGGTTTGGCTCGCGAGGAGCTCGCCGCCCTCGACGATCCGCACGACATACCGGCTGCCACGGCGCAACCCGCTCGCGGCGAGGACGAGGACCTCGCAGCGGTGGTTGTACAGCTCCATGAGTTCGCGGCGCACTCGTCGGGCCGTGTTCGCCGCGTCCAACTCCGCCTCGACGACGATCTTGCCGCCGATGATGTGCAAGCCCCCGGCAAAACGCAACAGCGACGCGAGTTCGGCCTTGCGGCAGCACGTCTTGGACACCTCGAGTCGACTCAACTCGTCCTTCACCGCCGACGTCATCGCCATCCGCTCATCCTGCCACCGTTGCCGCCACCCTTGCGCCCAAGCCGGTCGGTCGCGCCGCACACCCTCGGCGGCGGTCCGAGCGCCGCCACCCCTGCGCCCAAGGCGGTCAGGCCGACTGCGGCGCGATAATGCCCCGGTATGCCGCGGCGAGCCTGTTCGGATCGTGTTGGCCGGGGTAGTGGGCGTCGGCAATCGGGGCGACCACAAGGGCGGCGCCGAGCTTGGCGACCGCGTGCCGCAGTTCGGCCTCGTTGTCGAGGACCGAGGGGTCAGCCAAAACGATGTCGAAGCGCAACTCCGGGGCGTGTTCGCGCAGCGATTCGAGGTGCGCGGCCGCGGAGTAGCCAAGCGTCTCCCTCGTCTGGAGCTCAAGGTTGAGGGTGAGGACCCGTTTGGCTGCGGTCAGGTGCAGGGCGCGACGCAGAGAGGGGACGAGCAGGTGCGGCAGGACCGAGGTGAACCAGGAGCCCGGACCGAGGATCACCCAATCCGCTTGGGCGACCGCGGTGAGGGTTTGCGGGCAGGCGGGCGGCTCCTGCGGGACGAGGCGGATCGTCTTGATGTGGCCCGTGGTGCGGGCCACCTGATGTTGGCCGACGACGGTGGTAAGGAAGTCGGGGAGCGTCTCGTCGAGCGCGACCTGCGCCTCGATCGTCACGGGGACGCCCGCCATCGGCAACACCCGCCCCTGGGCGTTGAGGAGTTGCCCGACCTTGTCGAGGCCGACGACGGGGTCCGGGTCGAGGTCCCACAGCGCAACGATGAGGAGGTTGCCGACCGCGTGGCCGCCCAGCGGCCCGTCGCCGCCGAAGCGATGCTGGAGGACGTCGCGCCACTCGTGGCCCCACCGGGTGTCGTCGCACAGGGCGGACAGCGCCATCCGTAAGTCCCCGGGCGGGAGGACGTCGAATTCCTCGCGAAGGCGACCACTCGAGCCACCATCATCCGCCACGGTGACGACAGCGGTGATGTGCTCGCACACCTGCCGCAGGGCGGACAGTGACGAGGCGAGGCCATGGCCTCCCCCGAAGGCGACGACCCGAGGCCCAGTCATTCGCGCCCCAGGTCCCGGTGCACGACGTAGGTGGAGACGTCGTCGCTACGGAGGGCGAGCGCCGCCGCTTCGGCCATGGCAACGGAGCGGTGCTTCCCGCCGGTGCAGCCGACGGCGATGGTCACGTGGCGGCGTTCCTCGCTGTGGTAGCCGGCGGTGACGGGCACCATGAGTGTCGTCATCGCGTCGAGGAAGGCGCGCGCGCCGGGAGCGCCGAGGACGAATTCGGCGACCAAGGCGTCAACCCCGGTGAGGGTCCGCAGTTCGGGAACCCAGAACGGGTTCGGCAGGAACCGCATGTCAAAGACAAAGTCGGCGTCAAGGGGGACGCCATATTTGAACCCGAACGACATCACGGCGAGCCGTAGCCCGGCCTGGCGCTCGCCGGCAAACATCGCCGTGACCTTGCGGGTGAGTTGGTGCACGTTGAGCCCGGTGGTGTCGAGGAAGACACTCGCCGTGGGCCGCAGGTCCTCCAGGAGCGCCCGTTCGGCCATGATGCCGTCGAGGAGCAACCCGTCCCGTTGGAGCGGGTGCGGACGGCGAACGCTCTCGAAGCGGCGTACGAGCGTCTCGTTGTTCGCATCGAGGAAGATGATGTTGGGCACCCAGCCCCGCTGACGCATCGCCGTGACCGCCTCGTTGAAAGACACCGAGAACTCGATGGCGCGCACATCGACGACGGCGGCGATCCGGGTCAGCGCACCGTCGCCGCGGGGGTCCTTCGTGGCGCTGGCAACCTGGACGAGGTCGAGGAGCAGTTGCGGCGGAAGGTTGTCCACGACGTAGAAGCCGAGGTCCTCGAGCATCCGGGCAACCGTCGAGCGCCCGGCCCCGCTCATCCCGGTGACGAGGACGACGTCGACCGCGAGCCGACCAAGGTGGACCGACTCCGGCAAATGGGCGGGTCCGTCGGTCGTTGCTGCGTTCACGGACACCATCTTGCCGTCAATCGTCGAGGACCTCGCCGGTAGTGAGGTTGACACTCGGCGTCGAGGGAGCCCGCAGGCTCGCGGCGATCGTCGCCGCGAGGGCGGCGCCAATTCCCGGCACCGCCGCCAACTCCTCGACCGAGGCCGCCCGGACCTTCTTCACCGAGCCAAATTGTTGCCGCAAGGCGGCCTGTCGCGCGGGCCCCAGCCCGGGAATGCCGTCGAGTCCGCTGCGGGTCATCGCCTTGGAGCGGCGTTCCCGGTGGAACGTCACTGCAAAACGATGGGCCTCGTCTCGAACGCGCTGCAGCAGGTAGAGCCCCTCGCTGCCGCGCGGCAAGATGATCGGGAACTCCTCCCCCGGACGCCACACCTCCTCAAGGCGCTTAGCAAGTCCGACCACGGCGACGTCGACGACACCGAGGTCGGCGAGGACGTCGGCCGCGACGTTGGCCTGCGGCAGACCGCCATCGACGACGAGGAGGTTGGGCAGGTAGGAGAACTTCCGGGGCCGGCCGTCGACGCTTTCGGACCGTTCGTTGAGGTACCGCTGAAAACGTCGCCGCAGCACCTCCCGCATGGCCGCAGTGTCATCGGTCGGTTCGGTGCCGGGTCCGTCGCCCTGGAGCAGGAACCGCCGGTACTCCGATTTGCGGGCCAGGGCGTCCTCGAAGGCCACCATGGACGCGACAAGATTCGTGCCCTGCACGTGGCTCACGTCGAAGCACTCGATCCGTAGCGGCGCCGCGACGAGGTCGAGGCCAACGCGCAGTTCCTCCAGCGCCTGGCTGCGCGCGGTGAGGTCCCCGGCCCGGGAGACTTTGTGCCGGGCCAACGACTGCTCGGCGTTGCGCTGGACGGTGTCCATAAGGGCCCGCTTGTCACCGCGCTGAGGGACCCGCAGGTCGACTTTGCCCTCCCGCAGGTCGGCCAGCCACTGGGTCACAACCAAGGGTTCGGGCGGCAGCACCGGCAACAGCACCTCGCGCGGGACCCCCTGAGCGGACTCCCCGCCATAGACGGCGGCGAGCAGGTGCTCGACGAGCTGGGGGATGTCCTCGTGTTCCTTCTCGGCCACCCAGCCCCGCTGGCCGCGAACCCGGCCGCCGCGGACATGAAAGACCTGAACCGCCATCTCCAACTCATCATCGGCGATGGCAAAAACGTCGGCGTCGGTCGCGTCCCCGAACACGACCGCGGACCGTTCGAGGGCTTTCGTCATCGCCTCGATATCGTCGCGCAGCCGTGCTGCCCGCTCGAAGTCGAGGTCGGCGGCGGCGGCCTGCATTTGGGTGGTCAGGCGCTTGGTGAAGCGGCGGGTGTCACCCGCCATGAAGTCGCAGAAGTCCTCGGCAATCGCGCGATGCTCGGCGGCGTCGACGCGGCCAACGCACGGGGCGGAACATTTGTCGATGTAGCCGAGCAGGCACGGCCGACCGATGTGCCCGGCCCGCTTGAACACCCCGGTGCTACAGGTACGGATGGGGAAGATCCGCATGAGCAGGTCAAGTGTTTCCCGGATCGCCCAGGCGTGACCATAGGGCCCGAAGTAGCGGGTACCAGGACGTTTGGCCCCCCGCAGGACCTGGGCCCGGGGGAACTCCTCGCCCATCGTCACCGCGAGAAATGGGTAGGACTTGTCATCGCGGTACTTGACGTTGAAGCGCGGATCGAACTCCTTGATCCAGGAGTACTCGAGTTGGAGCGCCTCGACCTCGGTCGCGACGACGGTCCACTCGACCGACGCCCCGGTGAGCACCATTGTCGCGGTGCGCGGATGGAGATTCGCGAGGTCCTGGAAGTACGAACTCAGCCGTGGGCGAAGGGATTTCGCCTTGCCGACATAGATGACTCGACCGTCCTTGTCCCGGAATCGGTAAACCCCCGGGTCCAACGGGATCTGGCCCGGCGCAGGTCGATAGGTCGCCGGGTCCGCCACAGCAGGACTGTATGCCGCCGCCCGCCACGTTGTCAGGCGCGGCCGAGGATGCCGCGGCCCGCCACACTGTCGAGAGCCGTCACGCCGCCACGCCGTCAGGCGCGGCCCGCGCTTAGGCGATCGTCAGGGTGCCGTCACTGTTCGCGGTGACGGTCTTGGCTGGCAGGGGGGAGGTCGCCGGGCCGGACAGGACGCTCCCGTCGGCCACGCTGAACATACTTTGGTGGCAGTTGCACTGGATCTGGCCGTCGGCGACGCTCGTGACCGTGCAGCCCTGGTGGGTGCACACCGCGCTGAAGGCCTTGAACGTTCCCGCGCTCGGTTGGGTGACGACCACCTTGCTCGCGGCAACGATCACGCCACCGCCGACCGGCACGTCGGCCGCCTTGAGGGCGCCACTGTCGCCGCTTTCGCCACCGCAGGCGGCGACGCTGAGGGCGGCAACGCCGACACCGCTCGCTTGGAGGAGATGGCGACGGCAACAGCCTGGCTCGCTCGCGGCATACGGCGTGGTCTGGTCTGTCATGGCAAGGACCCTTCTCGGATTGCGGATTGCGAGATTGTCGCAGAATGCCGCAGCGACAACTGCTCAGGGGCGGTGGTAACGACGTGGTCACCATTTCTGAGCGCCTGCGAGCCTTCCGGGCCTCCGTGCCCTAAGGTTCGCGGGAACCGCAACAGTGCGGGATTGTTCGAGTTCAAATCTCGAATGACACCCCAGGAGGAAACAGTGTCACAGCGTTCCCTGGTCGCTACGGGCGGCATCGTGCTCGTAGCCTCACTCGCCCTCGCCGGATGCGGAAGCCGCGACAGCGGCTCTACCAGCACCAGCGGCACCGCCACCAAGGTCGCCAAGATCGGCGTCATCGCGCCCCTTAGCGGTGACCTGTCGGCCCTTGGCCTCGGCATCCAACACTCCGTCGAATTGGCCGTCAAGGAGGCCAACGACAAGAAGCTCATCCCCGGCTGGACCCTCGAGGTCACCAAGGCCGACGACGAAGGCAAGCCCGACGTCGGCAAGAACGCAGCCACCGGCCTTGCCGGTGACGAGCAGGTCGTCGGCGTTGTCGGCAACCTCAACTCCAGCGTCGCGATCCAGACCCAACCGGTGTTCGCGCAGGCGAAGATCGTCCAGGTGTCGCCGGCCAACACCAACCCCGCGCTGACGATCGGCCCGGACGGTGAGCGCCTCTACCCGACGTACTTCCGCACCTGCACGACGGACGCAGTGCAGGGCCCCTTCGCCGCGCAATACCTGCTCTCGATCGGCATCAACAAGGTCGCGACGATCAACGACAAGAAGACGTATGGCGAGGGTCTCGTCAAGGCCTTCGAGGCCGAGTTCACCAAGGGCGGCGGCACCCTGGTCGCCAGCGAGACGATCAACGCCGACGACACGACCAAGGACTACACCTCGGTCATCGCCTCGGTGAAGCCCAAGGGCGCCCAGGCGGTCTACTACGGCGGTGAGTACCCGCAGGCCGGGCCGCTCAGCCAGCAGATGAAGACCAACGGTCTCAACATTCCGCTCATGGGTGGCGATGGCATCTTCGACCCGAAGTACATCGAACTCGCGGGCACCGACTCGACCGGAGACTTGGTTACCTCGGTGGGCGCGCCCACCGAAAGCACCGAGGCGGGCAAGGCCTTCCTCGCGGCCTACACCGCCGCCGGATTCAAGGACCCGGCCGGTGCGTACGGCGGCTACTCGTATGACGCCGCCAACGCGATCATCAACGCGCTCAAGACCTCGCTCGCGACGGCGACCGACGCGAAGAGCGCCCGCCAGGCCACGATCGACGCCATGTCCGCCGTCAAGTTCGACGGTGTCACCGGCGCGGTCGGCTTCGACACGTTCGGCGACGCGACGAGCAAGGTTCTGACGGTCTACAAGGTCGACGGTGGCAAGTGGGCCGCAGCGAAGACGGACACCTTCAAGTAAACGGTCTAACGGCCGGCTGACGCGTCGGACGATTCGTTCGCACGGCATCGAGGTGGGCAGCTTTGCCCACCTCGATGCCGTGCCCACCGCAGCAGGGATGGAGGTCTCATGTCGCAGTTTCTGCAACAGCTGATCATTGGGCTGACCCTCGGGTCGTTGTACGCGTTGATCGCCGTTGGGTACACGGTCGTTTATGGCATCGTGCAGATCATCAACTTCGCCCATGGCGAGGTGTTCATGATCGGCGCCTTCGGTGCGATCGCTACCTGGACGGTGTTGTTCAAGGGGCAAACTGGCCTTTGGGTGCTCCCAATCATGATTATCGGGGCGATGATCTCCTCGGTCATCGTCGCGTTGTTGATGGAACGGTTCGCCTACCGTCCCTTGCGACACGCACCCCGACTTGCTCCACTGATCACCGCAATCGGGGTGTCCGTAGCCCTGCAAGAGCTTGTCCGGCTGGGCTTCAACAAGCCGTTGCTCTTCAGTGACTGGAACCCGCTCGGGCTCCCGGACGCGAAGCAATCGGTGCCGTTCCCCGGCATTCAGCTTGTCACCGGCCAGCCGCTTGAGATCGGCTCACTCAGCGTGGGCCGACCGGCGATCTTCACCGTGTCCTCGCTGATCGTCTGCGCGGTCGGTCTCTGGTTCTTTATCAACCGCACCAAGCAGGGCCGAGCGATGCTCGCCGTGTCGCAAGACCCGGACACCGCCCGGCTCATGGGCATCAACGTGGACCGGACCATCGCGATCGCCTTTGCGATCGGCGCCCTCCTCGCCGCAATTGCCGGCGTCGCCCAGGGGCTGCAAACGCGCACTGTCACCTTCAACATGGGCTTCATGGCCGGCCTCAAAGCCTTCACCGCGGCTGTTCTCGGCGGTATCGGCAACATTCAGGGCGCCGTCGCCGGTGGCCTGGTTCTTGGCGTGATCGAAGCCCAAGCCACTCAGTACCTCGGCGGTGCCGCCTGGGCCAACGTGTGGGCGTTCATCCTCCTCATCATCGTGTTGGTCTTTAGGCCACAAGGCCTCCTCGGCAAGAAGGCGGTGGACCGGGCATGAGCATCGTTACCCAAACTGAGTCGACGACTGACGTCACCGCGCGCCCTCTCCAGGGCCTCACCATGCCCCTCGGGATCGCCGGTTCCCTCATCTTGCTGGCCTCGGCCTTCTTGTCGTGGTCGTATGACCCGGACGTGCTCGGCAACCTCACCTTGAGTGGTAACCCGGGCGCCACCCAGCGACTCGCCATCATTCTTGCCGTCGCTGGCCTGCTCATCTCTTTGCTCCGGGGCCCCCTGTCGGGGTCGCTGCGGTGGTTTGACACGACGGCCGCACTGCGCGCCCTCGGTTATGGCGCGCTCGCCTTCATGGGGTTCGTCATCCTCAGCATCACCCTGGAGTCAACCGGCCTCATCAACGTCGACCCCGGCGGCTGGGTCGGCCTCGTCGGCGCGGGTGTTCTTGCCTTAGCCGGATATTCGGCCGCCGACCGGCCGCACAAGGACCCGCTGCGCTTCAAGGCGTCGGGTTGGGTCGAAATCCTCGCCATCACCTTGATGCTTGGATTGGGACTCTTCGTCGCGGCATACGGCCTGAGCTTGCGCGACGGTGGCTCGTTCGTCTCGTTGCTCGCGTTCCTCGGGACCATGGGCATGACCCTGACCAAGGGTGGCTTCTTTGGCTGGATGACAGTGGCGGGGGCCCGACATTCGCACGTGCTCCGCCTTGGCGCGGTGGCGGTCGCGTTCCTGTTCCCGTTCACCCAGGACGGGTCGGACGCCAACATGTCCATCGCGACCCAGGTCTTGATCTTTGCGACGACGGCCCTCGGGCTCAACATCGTCGTCGGGCTCGCCGGGTTGCTCGACCTCGGGTACATCGCCTTCCTCGGCGCTGGCGCGTACGTCGGCGCGATGATGTCGCATGCGGCATCCGCGACGATTGGCTTCAAGCCACCGTTCCTCGTCGTCGTCCTTATCGGCGCGATCGTCTCGGCGACCCTCGGGCTTATCATCGGTTCCCCGACGTTGCGAGTCTCCGGTGACTATCTCGCGATCGTCACCCTCGCGTTCGGTGAGATCTTCCGGATCACCGTGAACAACCTCAACGGCAACAATGGGCCGGACCTCACCCATGGTCCTAACGGCATCGCGGGCATCCCGGAGTTGAACTTCTTTGGTTTCGACTTTGGCGATGAGCACATGGTTTTCGGCTACACGCTGACGCGTTACGCCAACTACTACTTCCTGTTGCTCCTCGTCGCCGCGTTTGTTGTGATGGTCTTCAACCGCCTCAACAACTCCCGCATCGGCCGCGGTTGGGTGGCGATCCGTGAAGACGAGCGGGCCGCCGAGGCCATGGGCGTCAACGTCTTCGGCCTCAAGCTGTTCGCCTTTGCCGGCGGCGCCTTCCTCGCGGGGATGGCGGGCACCGTGAAGGCTCACCAGGACCTCGCGGTCTCCCCCGACCAATACGTGTTCCTTGAGTCGGCGTTCCTGCTCGCGGCCATCGTCCTTGGCGGTATGGGCACGGTCGCGGGCGTGCTCGTCGGCGCCACCGTGTTGAAGCTGCTCCCGGAGAAGCTGCGGTTCATGGCCGACTTCCGGTTGCTGATGTTCGGCATCCTGCTCGTCTTGATGATGCGGTTCCGCCCCGAAGGCATCGTGCCGAGCCGACGGCGACAACTCGAGTTCCACGACGACGACGAAGAGCTCGCCGAACGGATTGAGGAAGCCCACGTCGAGACAGAGGAGGCAAGGTCATGACCGTCGTCGACCTGAGCAAAGATCAGCCACGCGCTGTGCCCTCGGGCGGAGCCGTCGTCCTCCAGGCCGATGGTGTGGTGATGCAATTTGGCGGTCTCATGGCTGTCAACAATGTCGACATGGTGGTCCGGGAGGGCGAGATCGTCGGGCTGATCGGTCCCAACGGGGCCGGCAAGACGACCTTCTTCAACTGCCTCACCGGGATGTACCACCCGACCCGTGGCACGGTGCGACTCAACGGTGCCGTGTTGCCGCCCAAGCCGGGCAAGGTCGTGCGGGCCGGGATGGCGCGTACCTTCCAGAACATCCGGCTGTTCGGCAACATGACCGCCCTGGAAAACGTCATGGTGGGGCGCTACTGCCGCACGAGTTCGATGGCGTTGACCTCGATCGTGCGCGGCCCCAAGTTCCGTCGGGAAGAGGCCGCAACTCGGGCTCGATCCCAGGAGTTGCTGGACTTCGTCGGGCTCGGTGCCTCCACCGAGCTCCTCGCCCGCAATATGCCGTATGGCGATCAGCGGCGCCTCGAGATCGCTCGGGCTCTCGCGACCGACCCCACGCTCATCCTCCTGGATGAGCCCACGGCGGGAATGAACCCGAAGGAAACCGAGGAGGCCATGCACCTGATCTTCAAGATCCGGGACAGCGGGCTCGCGGTCGTCGTCATCGAGCACGACATGCGGTTCATCTTCAACCTGTGTGACCGGGTGCTGTGTCTTGTCCGCGGCGAACTTCTCGTCGAAGGCACCCCTGGCGAAGTCCAGTCCGATCCCCGGGTTATCGAGGCCTACATCGGCGGCGAGCTCGACGACAGCGACGAGGAGTCGGCATGAGCGCGATTCTTGAGGTCAAGAATCTCGAGGTCTCCTACGGCAAGATCAAGGCCGTCAAAGGGATCAGCTTCGACGTCGGCCAGGGCGAGGTTGTCTCGCTCATCGGCACCAACGGCGCCGGGAAGACGACGACCTTGCGAACGATCTCCGGGCTCCTGCGCCCAAGCAAGGGGTCGATCACCTTCGAGGGCCAGGACATCACCAAGGTCCCGCCGCATCAGATCGTCACCTTGGGCATCGCCCACTCGCCGGAGGGGCGGCGGATCTTCCCGCAACTCACCGTCGAGGAGAACCTCTTGCTCGGCGCGTTCAGCCGCAAGGACAAGGGGATCGCGGACGACCTCCAGGCGGCATACGAGCTGTTCCCCATCCTCAGTGAGCGTTCCCGGCAGCCTGCTGGGACGTTCTCCGGCGGTGAGCAGCAAATGCTTGCCATGGGTCGGGCCATGATGAGTCGCCCCAAGCTGATGATGCTCGACGAGCCGTCTATGGGCCTGTCCCCGCTGATGATGAAGCGGATCATGTCGACCGTCAAGACGCTTCAGGCGCAGGGCACAACGGTGCTGCTTGTGGAGCAAAACGCCCAGGCTGCGCTGCGGTTGGCGACGAAGGGCTACGTCCTGGAGGTCGGCAAGATCGTGCTCCAGGGCACCGGACCCGAGCTGCTCGCGTCCGACGAAGTCCGCAAGGCTTACCTCGGCGAGGACTGACCCGGCGAGGTTGTTGCCGACCGGCGGGTCTGCCCCGATGATCCGCCGGTCGGCATCGGTCTTTGTGTACCCGTCTTTCTGCACCGGACTTCCTTGCGGTGCCGCGCTCGTGCTTTCCCCATTGCGCGCCAGCCATGGTCGATTTGGGACGTTCCCCATTGCGCGCCAGCCGTCGGCAGGTTGCGAGGGCTGTCGGTGGGGGCACATACGATGGCCCGCG
>CAZACX010000015.1:0-51562 GCA_964483685.1 uncultured Intrasporangiaceae bacterium | reverse complement strand
GCTAGCCCCGCCGCACGACTTTGACTTTACCTCCGGGCCCTCACGAGCGCGTCCCTAGAGGGCCCCGGGAACCGACGAGGCCACGCAGCCGTGGGCTGTTCGGGAAGCCGCGCGCGCAGAGACCTAGTCGCGCGCCAGAACGGCCCAGGAGTCAGGCGGCACCAGCGCGACGGAGCCCACGATCTCAGCCTGTCCAGCGATGCAGCGTTCGTCCGGATGGCAGCCAACCTCATACGCCGCCCGAGCAACGTTGAGCACGACCCGGATTGACCGGGGCCCCGACGACGCAACATAGGTGAGGGACTCATTGGTGACGTCGTTGACCTGAACCCGGGACTCGTGAAGCCACGGGTTGCGCCGACGCAGGCCGATGAGCTCGCGGCAGAGGCGATACGTCGGTTCGCCGAGCCGCGACAACTCACCCGGCGTGCTTGGCATGACCGGGCGCACGTCGTCGTCGCCACCGATCCGCTCGCTCTTGGTCCCGGCATACGCCTGCTCGTCGCCGTAATAGAGCGACGGCGTCCCACCGACGGTGAACAGGACGACAAAGGCCAGCGGCAGGTGGACGGGATCGGTGATCTTGGAGGCGATGCGGGTGACGTCGTGGTTGCCGACGAAGGTCTGTGGCACGAAGGTGTCGAGGAACTCATCATGGCGCGCCAACGCCCACGCCAACTCGTGGAAGTTGCGATCGTTGATCGCCGACCACGTGGCCTTCCACAGCTCGTACTGCGTCACCGCGTCAAACCCCGCGTCGGCGACCACCTGCGCATAGTCACCATGCAGCACCTCGCCGAGGATGTACGCCTCGGGGAAGCGAGCGCGCACCCGCCCAATCACGTTGGCCCAAAACGCATTCGGGACGGCGTATGCCGCGTCCAGTCGCCAGCCGTCGATGCCCGCCTCAAGCCAATGGCACATCACGTCCGTGACGAGGTCCATGACGGCCTCGGATTTGTGGTTGAGGCTGACTAACGCGTCGTGACCCTCGAAGACGTGGTGAGCCGGCTCGCCACGCCCGTTCGTGTGATCCCAGTAGAACCGGAAGAGTGCCGATTCCGGGGAGTCGGGGCCGCCCTCGAGCGCCACCCGAAATTCCGGGAAGTCGCGACCGACGTGATTGAACACGCCGTCAAGGATGACCCGCAGGCCCCGTTGCTTTGCCGCCACCAGGAAGGCGTCGAAGTCAGCCCGATCGCCCAGCCGCGGGTCAATTGCGTAGTAGTCGCTCGTGTCGTACCCGTGCGTGCCCGAGGCGAAGATCGGGCCGAGCAAGAGCCCGGAGCAGCCCAACTCCACGACGTAATCGAGCCACGCGTTCAGGTGCGAGAACCGGTGGCGCACCTCGCCCGCAGGGACGGCATCCCGCGCGGCCTCGGCGCCAACGAAACCGAGGGGATAGACGTGCCACAAGATCGCGTGCTCGACCCAGGCCGCCATCGTCTCGTCCCTCTCCGTCGTGCTCACCGCCAGACGGCCATTGTGTCAGGGCGAGCGCTGGAACCCACGTGCCCCGGGTGGGGCGGAATGTGGTTACCGTCCCGGCGCTGCAACAGTTTCGACCCCGGCGGGTGCCCCCCGGGGGAGCAACGGGTGCTGCCCGGCCCCCTCGCGTCGATGGGGTGATGTCGCTGACGCGAGTCGGGGTCAGCTTGCCGAGGGGGTGCCGTTGGCGCTCTGCGGGTCGGTGTTCGTCGCCCCATCCTGGGCGCCCATCTCGTGATGACCGCCGCCACGGGGGCCACCCATACCACCACCGGGGCCACCGGCGCGCTCCGTGATCGTCTTGAGATCCTTGCTCACCTGAAACATCACCGGCGCTCCATCCTTGGTGCCCAGCGCGTCATACGAACCATCCGGGTCCATGCGCACGGTCGTGACCGTCGCCGCCGAATCCTTCGCCTTGACCGCGGCGATGACCTTGTCCGCCTCCGCACCCGTCACCGGGGTGTCCTGCGACCCGCCACCGGGGCCACCCATACCGCCGCCGGGGCCACCGGCGGCCTCCGTGATCGTCTTGAGATCCTTGCTCACCTGAAACATCACCGGCGCTCCATCCTTGGTGCCCAGCGCGTCATACGAACCATCCGGGTCCATGCGCACGGTCGTGACCGTCGCCGCCGAATCCTTCGCCTTGACCGCGGCGATGACCTTGTCCGCCTCCGCACCCGTCACCGGGGTGTCCTGCGACCCGCCACCGGGGCCACCCATACCGCCGCCGGGGCCGCGCATGCCGCCACCGGGGCCACCCATACCGCCGCCGGGGCCGCGCATGCCGGAGTCCCCGGTGGTCCCTGAATTGGCGCCGACGCTCGGAACCGAGCTCGAGGTGGACGTCGAGGTCGACGTGGTCGCGGTGTTGTCGGCGGCGTTCGCCACCGCGGCCCCGCCGGCGACGAGGGCGCCAATGGCGGCGAGTGAGGCGGCTGCGACACCGAGCTTCTTGGTGTTCATGTGGTGCTCCTTGGTCTGATCGTGGGGCCCGTTGGCCCCCGGTGTGATTAGAGAGTCGGCTCCGGACCTGTCAGTGGGCTGTCATGGACTTTTGGATCACCTACGACTCGCAACGGGCGAAACTGACCTCATGCACCGGTTCACCCAAGTTGATGTCTTCACCGCGATCGCGTGCCTGGGCAACGCGCTCGCCGTCGTCCATGACGCCGACGACCTCACCGACGACCAGATGGCCGCCTTCGCCCGCTGGACCAACCTCTCCGAGACCACGTTCCTGCTGCGCCCGACGACTGCGGCCGCCGACTATCGCGTGCGCATCTGGACGACAACGGGCGAACTGCCATTTGCGGGGCATCCAACATTGGGGTCTGCTGCGGCCTGGCTGGCGGCCGGCGGAATCTCCTCGGGGACCGATGTCGTGCAGGAATGTGGCGTCGGGTTGGTGACGGTGCGCCGCGGCGAGCGGTTGGCCTTCGCCGCCCCACCCCTGTTACGCGGCGGTCCCGTCGACGCCGCTGATCGTCAACGGGTGCTCGATGGGCTTCGGCTCGACCCCAGCCGCGTCCTCGCGATGGAGTGGGTTGATAACGGCCCCAAGTGGATTGGCGTCGAAGTCGACTCCGCGCAGACGGTGCTCGCGGTCTCTCCTGACCCGGCGCGCTGCCGCGATCTCAAGGTCGGCGTTCTTGGCCGGTATGCCGCGAGCGCGGCTGCCGCGCTCGGCGCCGACGTGGAGGTGCGGGCGTTCTATGCCGATGGCGCCGACTTCGCCGAGGACCCGGTGACGGGCAGCCTCAACGCGGGGATGGCGCAGTGGCTCATCGGCGCCGGCCGCCTCCCCGGGTCCTATGTCGCGCGCCAGGGCACCGTGTTGCGCCGCGATGGCCGGGTGTTCATCAATCAGATCGGTGCGGACATCTGGATCGGGGGCGACACCGTGGCGGTGGTGACCGGGACGCTCGCCCTGGAAACGGCGAGCCTTTAGGAGTGTGCCGGTTGTGGGCGGTGCGTCTCTCGAGCACGCAGCCAAGGAATCGCCGCCAAGAGGGTGATGATTCCCGTCGTCGCAAACGCGAGCCGATAGCTTCCGTGATCGACCATGACCCCGGCGAGAATGGGCCCAACGATTGCCCCGGCATCTGACGACATCTGGAATGTCGCGAGCGCGGGACCTCCATTGCGTTCTCTGCCAACAATATCCGCCAGGGACGCCTGGAGCGCCGGGTTCATCGCACCCGCCCCGATCCCGGCGACAACCGAGATCACGACGAGGGCTGTGAGGTTCGTGGCGAACCCGGTCGCCACTGTGGCGACCCCACTGATCACGAGCCCGGCGACGATGAACGGCTTGCGACCGACCCGATCCGATCGCCGTCCGGCGAAGATCAACCCGACGGCGTTCCCGGCGGCGAAGACGGCAAGAGCCATCCCCGCGACCCATGGCCCCTTGCCGATCACGACCGCGGCGAACAGCGGCAGAATCGCGTTTCGCACACCAAAGTTCGCCCACCCGTTGGCGAAGGCTGCGCCAATTCCCGCACGATATGCACTGTCCTGCAACCCATCTCGCACCGTCATGACCGGCAAG
Source organism: uncultured Intrasporangiaceae bacterium (assembly GCA_964483685.1). GTDB lineage: Bacteria > Actinomycetota > Actinomycetes > Actinomycetales > Dermatophilaceae > Nostocoides_A. Next base: position 47,517 of record CAZACX010000015.1, on the reverse strand, counting down.
ACCGGCGCACCCTCCTTCGGGCGCAGGGCCGCATGCCCGGCCAGGGCCCAGACGAGCGCCGCAGCGACAAGCAGCGCCGCGGCATACACCAGGAACGGGAGTCGAAGCCCGAGGTTCCCCAACAACCCGCCCATCACCGGCCCGCCGATCCCGCCGAGGAGGAACGCGGACGAGTATGCCGACGACACCCGCGCCCGGATCGTCGGCGGCGCGAGCCGGACGAGGAGCGCGACCGCCGATACCGTGAACATCGTCGAGCCGATGCCGCCCAGCCCACGGAATACGAGCAGTTGGCCATAGGAGCCGGCGAAGGCTGTCGCGCCCGTCGACAGGGCGACGATGATCAGCCCGGTGAGATAGATCGGCCGCTCACCAAGTCGCGCGATCAGGCGGCCCCCCGCCGGGGCGAATGCGAGCCGGAAGAACGCAAAGACACTGACAACGATCGAACTCGCCGTCGCCCCGACACCGAACGATTGCGCGAACTGCGGCAACACCGGGGTGATGAGCCCAAAACCGAGGGCGATGACGAAGGCCGCCGCGATGAGCACCCAGATTTCCCGAGGAATGCGGACGACGGTGGGATCGGCGATGTCGGCTGTCATGGCCGGGTCAGTATGCCCCGGGAATCGGGCGCTGGCCGGGGTCGGGTCAGGCGTTGGTCAGGGATACACCCAGCGGCACCAACTCCCGCGACGCGAGACAGTATTGGCATGACCGCGACACCTGGCTCACAGCTCGACCGCCTCTACGCCACCCTGCACCGCAGCCCCCTGCGCCGCTCGAACAGGGGCATCGTCGGTGGAATCTGCGCGGGTATCGCCGAGGAGCTCGGTGTGCCGACCGCCCTCGTTCGCGTGGGGACCGTCGCGACGATCATCCTCGGTCCCGGGCTCGCGCTCTACCTCCTCGCCTGGCTGTTCCTGCCCTCAACGGGCGATCGCCTGCTCGTGGAAGAGGCTGTGCGCCGCCACGACTTGCGTGCAATCGCGCTGGTCGCGCTCACGGTGATCGTCCTCATCCCGAACTCCTTGTTCAAGATCCACGTCGGGCCACTGGCCGTCATCCTCGCCATCGTCACGGCAATTGCCTGGCACCGTGGCCGCCGCAACTGCGTCGGCACAACCGCCAATTCGAGCGCCCCGCCGTACTCGGGTGCGCCGCAGTACCCGGGCGCCCCGCCGTACTCGGGCGCCCCGCAATACCCGGGAACACCGCCGAATGCGAGCACGTCGCCATACCCGGGCCCGTCGTCGTTCCCGCACTACCGCCCCTCGCCGGGGCCGCAGGATTCCCCGCACTAGGAACGGTCGCTGCCACCACCCCCGCGTTGCGCGGCCACAAGGCCCAACTCGGCGACGAGGAGGGACAATCCGGGGGTGACTGCATCCACCGACGGCATCCTGCGTGGCTACCTCAGTGACAATGCCGCCGGTGCTCCCCCCGAGATCCTCGAAGCCCTCAGCGCCGCCGCGGTCGGCCCCGCCGCGCCGTACGCCAACGACCCCCTCTCCGCGCGCGTGCGGCATACCCTTGCTGAAGTCTTTGAACACCCGGTCGATGTGTTCCTCGTCGGCACCGGCTCGGCAGCCAACGGGATCAGCCTCGCCGCGCTCACCCCGCCGTGGGGCGCCGTCCTCGCGCACCCGAACGCGCACATCAACAACGACGAGGCCGGGGCGCCGGAGTTCTTCACCAACGGCGCCAAGATCGTCGGCGTCGACGGCCCCAACTCCAAAATCGCCCCAACCGCGCTGTATGCCGCCGCGCGCCGGATGGTCGGCGACGTCCACTGCGTGCAGCCGTCCGTCGTCAGCCTGACCCAAGCGACCGAAACGGGGAGCGTCTATTCCCTCGCGGAATTGCACGAACTCGGTGGCATCGCCCGGACGGCAGGCCTTCGCGTCCACCTCGACGGAGCCCGGTTCGCCAACGCCTTGGTGTCACTCAACGCGAGCCCCGCGGACATGAGCTGGCGTGCCGGAGTGGACGTGCTCTCGTTCGGCGCCACCAAGAACGGGGCCTTGACCGCGGACGCGATCCTTTCGTTCGATCCGAGCCTCTCGACACAGCTCGCCTTCCGGCACAAGCGCGGTGGGCAGCTGACGTCAAAGATGCGGTTCCAGTCAGCGCAAGTGGACGCCTACCTGCGCGACGACCTCTGGCTGCGCAATGCGCGGCACGCCAACGCGATGGCGGCCCGATTGGCGACCGGTCTCGCCGGGACGACCGCTCGCTCCGGGACGCCGACCAGGGGCATTCCTGGGGTGCGGGTCCTGGGATCAGTCGACGCGAACATCATCTTTGTGCAGCTCGCCGAGCCCATCGCCGCGGCGCTCACGTCGGCGGGATTTGGCTTCTATGGGGGGCGCTGGGACCCGGGTGTCTTCCGGTTTGTCACCTCGTTTGCGCATCAGGCCAGCGACATCGATGCGCTGATCGAGGCGGTCGTGGCTGCGGGAGTGTCGTGACCGCGCCCAGCCCCATGACCCGCCGATTGCTCGTCGTCGACGATGAGCAGCAAATCCGCAAGGTCCTGCGCGCCTACCTCGAGAACGATGGGTTTGCCGTCGTCGAAGCAGGCACCGGCGCCGACGCCTTGCGTCAGGTCGCGCAGGAGGCAGCGATGCCGTTTGACCTCGTCGTCCTCGATATCGGGCTCCCCGATCTCGACGGCATCGACGTGCTCCGGACCCTGCGGCAAAACCCCGAGTCCGCTCAGCTCCCCGTCATCCTCGTCACCGCCCGAGCGGAGGAGGTCGACAAACTCATTGGCCTGAGCGTCGGCGCCGACGACTACATCACCAAACCGTTCAGCCCTCGCGAAGTTGTCGCCCGCGTCAAAACGGTGCTGCGCCGAAGCACTGCCCAGGGTGCATCCCCGCCCTCGGCGGTCGTGGACCCTGGCGTGCGGGATTTCACCGACTTCCACATAGACATTCACCGCCGCGAGATCACCGTCGGCACCCGGTTGGTCCACCTCTCAACTTTGGAATTCGACCTCCTCGACGCCCTGACTTCCTCAGCAGGTCGGGTCTTTTCCCGCAGCCAACTCCTCGAGCAGGTCTGGGGATACGACTACTTCGGGGATGAACGCCTCGTCGACGTCCACATCCGAAGCATCCGCAGGGCGCTGGGCGACAGCGCCGACGCTCCCCGCATCATCGGCACCGTTCGGGGCGTCGGCTACAAACTGCTCAGCGTCCCAGTCACGGCGACGACATGAACCGACTCCACACCCGACTGGTCCTCTCCCACCTCCTCGTGGCCCTCGTCGGCGCCCTCGCCACGCTCCTGGTCGTGCGTCAACTCGCGCCCACACTCTTCGACAACACCATGCGGCGCGCCGGGATGGGCCCTGGATATGGCCAAACCCAGGGCGCGCCTCAAGGGGGTGGCCAGGGCGCTGTGCTGCGCGCACAGTTCGCGGACGCCGTCAACCAGGCTCTCCTCATCGGAACACTGTTGGGTGTTCTCGCCGCAGCCCTATTTGGGACGTTCGCCGCCTATCGGCTCGTGCGGCCGCTCGGGGCGCTGCGCGAGTCTGCTCGCCGGATGGCCAGTGGGGACTATATGACCGTCGTCGCCCTCCCGCGGGACGCCGAACTCGCCGACCTCGCCCACGACCTCAATCTTCTCGGCGCCTCCCTCGCCGACACTGAGAAGCGGCGGATCGCGTTGTTGGGCAACGTGGCCCACGAGATGCGGACTCCGCTGACGGTAATCGACGGCTACATGGAGGGGATGATCGATCAGGTCATCGACACCACGCCGACCGAGCTCGCGCGGGTCACCGACGAGACAAGGCGATTGCGCCGATTGGCCGAGGATCTCTCGGCGCTGTCGCAGGTCGACGAAGGGCGCCTGCGCATTGACTTGGACCGCAACGACCTGGGCCCCGTGGTGAACGCGGCGGCGGAGCGGCTGCGCTCTCAAGCCGCCGACCGGAACATCGAATTGTCCATCGAGCCCCCCGCCGCGCCGATGCTGGCCAGGATCGATCCCGACCGCATCGCCCAGATCGTCACGAACGTCGTCGGCAACGCTCTGCGCGCCTGCGATGAGGGCGATCGGATCGTCGTGCACTGCCGTTCGACCGGGGAGCTGGCAGAAGTCGTCGTGACCGACACTGGGCGGGGCCTTCGCGCAGAGGATCTTGACCGGGTCTTTGAGCGGTTCTATCGCGCGGAGCCGACCCGGGAGCGGGCCAGCACCGGGATCGGGTTGACGATTTCCCGGGGCCTCGCCCGCGCCCATGGTGGGGACCTTCGCGCCGCCTCGGCCGGCCTGGGCCAAGGGGCAACCTTCACGCTCACCGTGCCCCTGGACTCGCGAGCCGCCCTGCCTCCCAGGCGGCACGGCATACCCGAGGGGGTATAGTCGGAGCATGACGACCGCAGCCGCGCTCCCGCCCTGGCGGCGCGTGCTTGCGGTCGTCGCCCACCCTGATGACGAGTCGTTCGGTCTCGGCGCCGTCCTCGACGCCTTCGTCCGATCCGGTGCGGACGTTCGGGTGCTGTGCCTGACCCGCGGCGAGGCCTCGACCCTTGGCGGCGACCTCGCCGACCTTGGCGCCGTGCGTGAGCGCGAACTCAACGCCGCCGCCGCCGATCTGGGCATCACCGAGGCCATGCTGGGCTCGTGGCCCGATGGGGCCCTCGATGCCGCTCCCCGATCCGAGGTGGTCGCGCAGATCCTCGCCGACATCGATGAGTATGCGGTCGAGGGACTCGTCGTCTTTGATCCATCGGGCGTCACCGGCCACCCCGATCACCGTGCCGCCACCGAAGCGGCCACCACCGCTGGGCGCGAGCGCGCTGTGCCCGTGCTCGCCTGGACACTGCCCGCCGAGGTCGCCGATCAACTCGTCACGGAGTTCGGTGCCCCGTTTGCGGGCCACGCCCCCGATGACATCGACCTCGTGCTCACCGTTGATCGCACCACCCAACGTCGAGCCGTGCTCGCCCACACCACCCAAGCGGTCCCCGGCAGCGTTCTTTGGCGCCGACTGGACCTGTTGGGCGACCGGGAGGCGATGCGGTGGCTGACCCACCCGATGCCGGAAAGCGCAGGATCGTGACTCTCGAATCGGGCACTGACCGGGACCAACTGGCCGCCGCCCGCCGGTTGACCACGCCCACGTTTCCCCCGCCACTCAACCGGCCCCGGTCCGTCTTCGCGACCTGGTGGGCGGCTTGGACCACCCGGCATACCGTCGCCGTTGCCGTTGCCGCCCCGACGCTCTTTGCGGCCTACCGCTCAATCGCGTTCGCGCCCGACACGCTCGTATGGACCGTCGTGATCGCCGCGATCGCGCTCGCCGCCGCCACTACCTTCGCCTCCTACCTGCCGGGACCACTCGGCGCCGCCACCCGGGTTCGGGGCGGCTCCCCCTGCGCCGCCGCTGCCGGAGTCTTCCCCGTCCTCGCGGCCATGGCGCTCAGCTCGGCCGGACCGACGTTCGGTGGCGCCGTCGCCGGGCTTGCGCTCGCGACAATGGGCCTAAGCCAGCGCATCAGCGGCTCCGTCAGCTGCCCCGCACCGACACGCCCGGCAGCCTGAGCAAAGACCGCCCGACACACGGGGACCCCCCGTGAACGGGACCCCGCGCGCTCAGCCCTGGGACGCCCACGACCTCGCGACGTTGCCCGGCGAGGACTTCGGGCCTAATCGAAGTCGACCTTGACTTCGATCTCGACGGCGTCACGCAGCCGCAACGCGCCGAGCATCGTCGAGAACGGCTTGATCCCAAAGGCGGTCTGCACCAGCGTGCCCGTCACCGTGAATTCCCCCTCTGAGCGCACTGCGGTGAAGGTCAGCGGCTGGGTCTTGCCATGCAAGGTGAGGTCGCCCGTGATGAGCGCCCGATCCCAGTCGCCGGTCACCGTGGTGCTGACAAAGGTGGCGAGAGCCGACCCCTTGTGCCCGAGCGCCTTCGCCGCATTGGCGATGATGTCCCTCTTGTTCGGCTCCGTGAGCGCCGTCACGCCACCGGTGCCGGAGCGGACGAGAAGCGTGCTCAAGTCGAATTCGGCGCGAAGCGAACAGCCTTCGAGATCGTCAGTCGCCGTGAAGTCGGCCGACCACGACGACACCCCAAGGGTGAGCGCGTGGCCCATCGCCGCGGCCGCACCCTCCGTTCCGGTACGCACCACCAGGTCCGCACTCTCGGGGTCGAGCTCATACACACCGGGCGCGATCGTCATGCCCCTATTGGACTCCCTCCCAAGGCACTCCCCGCATTCGGGGTGCCACGCCGACCTCCGGCACGAACGCCACGCCGACCTCCGGCACGAACGCCGGGACGCGCCTTCCGTTACGAGCCGACCATTGACGCGACGAGGGGGACCGTCCGCAGCTGCGCCTTCTCAAGCGTCGGGCTGAACCCCAACCGGACGACGACCAGATCTGCCGAGGGGACGACAAAGATCTGCTGCCCATCATGACCGCTGGCCCAATACGCATCCGCGGGAAGCGAAGGCTCCACGAGGCTGCCGTCGGCCTGACGGTTGACCCACCACCCCGCGGCATACCCTTTTTCCTCGCTGACAACGTCGATTGCCTTGGTGGAGTTGGCCATCCAGTCCGTCGGCAGCAGTTGCTCGCCACCCCACTGCCCGCCCTGCAAGGCGAACTGTCCGATCGCCGCCCAATCCCGCGGCGTCGCCCACACGTAGGAGCTGCAGACCGGGTTGCCCGCGGCGTCCGGTTCCAAGATCGCCGAGGAGAGGCCGAGCGGGGCAAAGAGCTGCGTGCGCGGCAGGTCGGCCCCCGACCCAGTTGCTGTGCGCAGCACCGAGCACAAGAGATTCGTGCTGCCGCTGGAGTACTGCTGGTAGGTGCCCACCGGATGGGCCAGCGGTTTGCTCGCGACATAGGCGGGCATGTCCGCCTCCCCATAGAGCATCTGGGTGATCGCCGTGCCGAGGTCGTACGTCTCGTCCCAGGTCAGGCCACTCGTCATCCGCATGAGGTTGTCGACCGTGATTGCGGCCCGGTCATCGGTCCACTCCGGCCGCAGGTGGTCGTTGGTCAGGGCGACTTTCCCCTCGAGGACGAGCCGCCCCACGAGGAGATTCGTCACGCTCTTGGCCATCGACCAGCCCAGTTGCCGGGTCTCGGCGGTGAAGCCGTCGCCATAGCGCTCCCCGATGAGTTCACCATCCTTGACGATGAGGACCGCGCGGGTCCCGAGCGCCGAGCGCTGATCGGCCGGGAGGTCGTCACCGAACGCCGAGGCGAGCGCCGCGACGGTCGCGGCATCCGGGCGCGGAGTGGGCGCCGTGGTGAAGGGGTTTGCGCCCGGAGCAACCGGTGTGGCCGCGCCCAGGGCGGGCGCCGACGTCGCGATCGTGCACCCGAAGCCCTCCGCGTACCAGGCGCGTTGGCTCGCGAGCACCCCGAGAATGCTCGACGTGGTCACGTCCCCCTCGGCCGACGAACGGAGGTAGGGGACAAGCGGGTTCTGCGGCAAATCCGTCTGCGCATCCGACCGTCCGGCAAGGTGATCCAGGGCGCAGGCGTTGTGCGCGGCATACCCCGTGCCCGTGCGAAGCAGCGGCCGCTCGTACCAGTAGCCCCCGACGAGGGCGACGAGCAGCACCGCCAAAGCCGCCACTGATATTCGGATGAGACGACGAACCCACGTGCGCATGGGCGGACGCTACCGGGCGCCGCCGCCGTCATGGGGTTTGAGGACCGACCGCGGGCAGCACATGACCCGGCCAACTCATACTTGGCCGGGTCGCCACCATGTCTAGCGGGCGCTGGCGCGCATTCCGGGTAACGACACGCGACCTCGATGGGAACTCACACCGAATAGTTGAGGCCGATCATCATCCCGGCCTCCGCGTGATACGTGTTGTGGCAGTGGACCATCCAGTCGCCAGGGTTGTCCGCATCGAGGTCAATCGCGAGCGACTGCATCGGCGCGAGGAGGACCGTGTCCTTGCGCAGCCCACTCGGCAGGGCAAACGTGTGGCCGTGCAGATGCAGCGGGTGGGTCATCATCGTCATATTCGTGGCCTCGATCCGCAGCCGCTGGCCGGACTTCACCGTCAACGGGTCGTTCTCCCCATAGACGGCGCCGTTGATGCCCCACAAGTACGGCTTCATCGAGCCTTGGAGCACGAGCTTCACGGTCGCGTCGACGGACCTCGCCGGAAGGGTTGTGCCCTCGGCGGGCCGCAACTGCGAACCGACGAGGACCGGCCCGGCCAACTCCGTCGGGTTCACCTCCGCCGCCGGCGGATCCCCGGTCCCGGTGCGCAGGAGGGCCAGCGCCCGCCCCGACTTGCCAAACGGCAGCGCGACCAGCGGGAAGACCCCGTCCGCACACGTGACGGTGACGTCATACCGCTCGCCCATCCCGATATAGAGCGCACCAACGCGCTCGGGCTGCACGGCATACCCGTCCGTGTCGGTAACCGTGAGTTCGTGGCCGCCGAGCGCGACGGTGAAGACGGTGTCCGACGCCGCGTTGATGAGTCGAATCCGCACGCCCTGGCCTGGCTTCGCCTCGAAGACCTGCGGGTCCGCGGGCACCCGGCCGTTGACGAGGTAATGCGGATAGGTCACGTCACCCGCCGCGCCCCACGGCGGGACCATCGACCCGTGGCCCATGTGGTCCATGCCCATCTGGAGCCCCCCGTCGCGCGATCCGCCATCGGCGATCAGCTTGGCCAGGACGTCATCGGGAGTGGTTCCGGTGCCGTCAATCCAGTCATCAAGGACGACGACCCATTCGGCGTCGTAGTCGCCCGGTTCGTCCGGTGCGTCAATGATGAGGGGCGCGTAGAGGCCCCGGGCGAGTTGGGTGCCGACGTGCGGATGGAACCAGTACGTGCCCGGGTCGGGTGCGGTGAACTCGTAGAGGTATTGGGTTCCGGCGGCGACCGGGTCTTGGGTGAGACCGGGCACGCCGTCGGCCGCATTGCGTAAGCGGATGCCGTGCCAGTGGATAGTCGTCGGGTCGGGGAGCTGGTTGTCCAACGTGACCCGCAGGAAGTCGCCAGCGCGCGCCCGCAAGACGGGCCCAGGGATCGCGTCGCCGTAACCCCAGGTCGCCGCGGGTCGACCGGCGAGATCGAGGGTGGTTTGCTGCGCCCGAACGGTCGCGGACACGACCTTCTGGCCTGGGGCCGGGGCGATGGGGGTCGGCGCTCCGAAGGTCTTCGTCGGCATCGCGCCGTGGCCACTGCCCGAGGTTCCGGACATCCCCGAAGTGCCCGACATGGAATCGCCGCTGCAGGAGCTCAGCACTCCGGCGCCCAAGGCACCGCAGCCGCCGAGCAGGATGGCACGTCGCGGGAAGGCGCTCATGCGCCGGCACCCTAGGCCAGCTACCTGGACGGCGCCTGGACTACGCCTGGACCGTGCCTGGAGTGCGCCTGGACGCCGACAAGCGCCCGGAGGGGTTGGGGCGTCCGCCGCAAACTCCGCTACCGCCGGGCAAATTGTCCGCGGAGGTCGCGGCAGGTTAGCGATTGCCCGCGGCGGTTCCGGCGGCCCAGGTGCGGTACCCGCCGTCGAGATTGCGGACCTCGCGGCCCGCCTGCGCGAGCAATCGTGCCGCGGTGTGACCGCGCAACCCGACGGCGCAGTGAACGATCAGCGGCCCGCCCGGAATCTCGTCCAGCCGGTCTCGAAGCTCGTCGACCGGGAAGAGCAAGGCCCCGGGAATGGCGCCCGCGGCATGCTCTTGAGCCGTCCGCACGTCGAGCAGCGTCGCTCCAGAGCTCAAGGCCTCGTCGAGTTCGTGCCACTGGATCGTCGTGCTCGTTCCCAGCCGCAGGTTCTCGGCGATGTAGCCGAGCATGTTGACGGGGTCCTTCGCCGAGGAGAACTGCGGCGCGTAGGCGAGCTCGAGTCCGGCGAGGGCGCTGGCGGTAATTCCGCCGGTGATCGCCGTCGCGAGGACGTCGATGCGCTTGTCGACGCCGCCCTCCCCGATTCCCTGCGCCCCGAGGATGGCGTCGGTGCGCGGGTCGACGAGGAGTTTGAGCGACATCCCGTCGGCTCCGGGGTAATAGCCCGCGTGCGAGGCGGGGTGTGTGTGAATCGCCCGATACGGTCGGCCGGCGGCGCGCAGCCGCTTCTCGTTCCAGCCCGTCGTCGCCACCTGGAGCCCGAAGACGCCGACGATCGCCGTGCCGAGGACGGGGCGATCCTTAACCTCCTGGCCCGCGATGATGTCGGCAACGCGCCGACCCTGGAGATTCGCCGTATTCGCGAGCGGGACGAGGGCAGGACTGGCGTCGAGGGCGTCCACCTTCTCGACCGCATCCCCAACGGCATAGATCGCGGGGTCGCTCGTCCGCAGATGCTCGTCCACCCAGATCCCGCCGCGCTCGCCGATCTCGAGTCCGGCGGCCTGCGCTAACGCGACGTCAGGGCGCACGCCAATCGCGGCGACAACGACGTCCGCGGGAAGGCGGTCCCCGTCGGCGAGCGTCACCTCCTGCGGGCCGATGGCAACGACCGACACGCCGAGCCTCAGGTCGACGCCGCGCTCACGGATGCGGTCGTGAACGAGGGCCGCCATTTCGGGGTCAAGCGGGGCCATGACCTGGTCGGTGGCTTCGACCAGGGCGACGGCCAGGCCGCGGTGCCGCAGATTCTCGGCCATCTCGACGCCGATGAAGCCGCCGCCGATGACAACCGCGGTACGCGCGGGCCCGGTCGCCGCGACGAGGGCGTCGGTGTCTTCGATATCGCGCAGGGACAGCGCACGCTCGATCCCGGGAATCGGCGGTCGCACGGGGCGAGCACCCGGGGACAAGACGAGCGCGTCATACGACAGCTCCGTCTCAACCTCGGCGGCCAGCTCACGAACCCGCACGACCTTGCGCGTGCGGTCGATAGCGACGACCTCGTGTCCGACCCGCACATCGAGGTTGAACCTCGCCCGGAGCGACTCCGGGGTCTGCAGCAACAGCGCCGAGCGGCGTTCGATCACCCCACCCACGTGATAAGGCAGCCCACAGTTCGCGAACGACACATAGCCGCTGCGTTCCAGCACGATGATCTCGGCCCGCTCGTCCAAACGACGTAGCCGGGTCGCCGCTGACATCCCGCCCGCGACTCCTCCAATGACAATGACACGCATGGCAAAAGCATACCCTCTGGGGTATGCTGCGTGGTGACCGACCCCGGCCGCGCACCTCGTCGCGCGGCCCGCCAATAGAGGTCGGCGGACCACAAGGAGCAAGCAAATGTGTCGAGCAGTTAAGTGCCGTGAGTGTGGCAAGACGACGTGGGCCGGCTGTGGCCAGCACGTCGACATGGTGATGCGCGGCGTCCCGTCCTCCGACCGCTGCCGTGGACACGCCCAGGCCGAGCCGACGGCTGGCGGCGGCTTCTTCGGGAAGCTCTTCGGCCGCTGACGCGCAGGCCGGTCGATCAGCCGCCGGACTTGAAGGCCGGGTCGATCGGCCCCTGATGCGCAGGCCGGGTCGATCAGCCGCTGACGGAGGCCGGTCGATCAGCCGCCGGACTTGAAGGCCGGGTCGATCGGCCCCTGATGCGCAGGCCGGGTCGATCAGCCGCTGACGGAGGCCGGTCGATCAGCCGAACTCGATCAGCCGCCGGACTTGCGGCGGAACATCATCTTCTGACCCGCCGGGCCGTGGACATGGTCGACCTTGCCGTGGTCCTGCGCGTCTGAAACGTCGACGCTCGCGCCCTTGTTCTTGCGCTCAAGTGCCTCGCGGAACTTGGCCTTGACGTCCTCGGGCACGCCCTGATTCTTGTCGCCGTCCTTCGCCTTTGCCATGGGCGTCATCCTCGCATGACTCACGGCCAAGGTCCTCTTGCCTGGGCGACTCACAGCTGACGCCGCGCGCCACGAGGGCTGGAAGGATGCGCGGTATGAGTCCTCGGGTGATCCACACGGCCCAAGCCCTGGTCGACGAGGTCGTCGAAGTCGCCGTCCTGCCGCGCCGAGGCGGCAACGTCATGGCGAGCGCGCACTCGCTCTATGCCGGGGGCGCGGTCAACATTCTCATCGCCGCCGCCCGATCCGGCGCCGACGCGGTCCATGCAGGTGCCCACGGAACCGGTCCAAACGGTGACCTGGTGCGGGCCGCACTCGCCGCGGAGGGGATCCGCGTCGCATGCGCGCCGATCGCCGAACTCGACACCGGCATCTGCTTTGTCATGATCGAGCCGAGCGCCGAGCGGACCTTTGTCACCACCCAGGGCGCCGAGCGCCGGATCACCCCCGAATCCCTCGATGCCTCCCAGCCGGCGCCCGGGGACCTGGTCTGCGTCAGCGGCTACTCGATGGTCGGGCTGACCCGTGATCCCCTGCTCGCGTGGGTCGAGAGGCTACCGACGGGGGTGGTGGTCGTTCTTGACCCTGGCGCCGCCTTCGCGGACCTCGACACGGCCCTTCAGGACCGGCTCTTGGCCCGCACGACCGTATGGACGTCCAACGCCGAGGAGGCCCGGGACCTCACCGGGATCGCGGCGATCGAGGAATCGGTCGCGGCGATCGCCACCCGACTGCCCAGCGCCGGGGTGGCGATTGTCCGAGACGGACCGCGTGGATGTGCGGTCTTCGCGGACGGCCGCACCACCTATGTGCCAGGTTTCCCCCAGCAAGCGCTCGACACCAACGGCGCCGGTGACACCCACACCGGGGTACTCGCGGCGGAGCGCTCTCGCGGGACGGGGTGGGTCGAGGCGGCGAGGCGGGCGAATGCGGCCGGGGCCATCAAGGTCACCCGAAAGGGGCCCGCCGCTGCCCCCACGGCCGCGGAGATCGACACGTTCCTCGCCGACGAACTCGCGGCCCGACAGAATTAACGGTGTTTCCGACGCGTAGCCTCGCGGTAACCTCACGGCATGGGCAAATCGGACGTCGACGTCCTCATCGTCGGAGCGGGGCTCTCTGGGATCGGCGCAGCCGTCCATCTCCAGCGGCTCTGCCCTGAGCTGACCTACACCATCCTCGAGTCGCGCGAGACGATCGGCGGCACCTGGGATCTGTTCCGCTATCCCGGGGTGCGATCGGACAGCGACATGTTCACCCTCGGCTACGACTTCAAGCCGTGGAGTGGCCGCCACCCCATCGCGAAGGGCGGCGACATCCTGGAGTACATCCGCGAAACGGCCGCCGAGAATGGCGTCAACGAGCACATCCTTTTCCAACACAAGGCGATAAGCGCCAACTGGTCAAGCGACGACACGCGGTGGACAGTGATGGCGGAGAGTGCCGCGTCCGACACCCACGGCGCGTCCGACACCCACGGCGCGTCCGACACCCACGGCGCGTCCGACACAGAGAACACGGCGAATCAACACACGTTCACGGCACGTTTCCTCTATGTGTGCTCGGGCTATTACGACTACGCCAGTGGGTTTACTCCCGATTTCCCGGGGGTCAACGAATTCCAGGGCACGCTCATCCACCCGCAGTTTTGGCCGCAGGACCTCGACTACACCGGGAAGCGGGTCGTCGTCATCGGCAGTGGCGCGACCGCCGTCACCCTCGTCCCGGCGATGACGGAGCGGGCCGCCCACGTGACGATGCTCCAACGCTCACCGACCTATGTCTTGGCAGTCCCGAATGACGACCCGGTCGACGCCGCCTTCCGCCGTGCACTGCCCGCGAAGGCGGCGTACAACACGATCCGCTGGTGGCACATCCTCACCGCGACCGGCCTTTACCAGCTAAGCCAGAGTCGGCCGAAGGTCGCCAAGAGCCTGATCCGTCGCGGGATCCAGCAAGCCTTGCCCGAGGACTACCCCATCGATGTCCACTTCGCCCCGAAGTACAACCCATGGGAGGAGCGGCTCTGTCTCGTGCCCGATGGAGACCTGTTCGCCGCCCTCTCCGCGGGCAAGGCTGACGTCGTGACGGACACGATCGAGGCGTTCACACCGACCGGCATACGGCTCACCAGCGGCACCGAACTCGCCGCGGACATCATCGTCACGGCGACAGGGCTGGTCCTGCGGCCCGGAGGCGGGGTCACCCCGACACTCGATGGCAACCCGCTCGACTTGTCAAAGACGGTGTCCTACAAGGGAATCATGCTGTGCGGGGTACCCAACTTCGCCATCGCCGTCGGCTACACCAACGCCTCGTGGACCCTCAAAGTCGATCTGATTTCCCGCTACGTATGCCGCCTGCTCAACTACATGGACAGCCGCGGGTTCGCGTCGGTGACGCCGCAACCGCCGCCACCAGACGAACCGACCCGGCCGATGCTCGACCTGCGTTCTGGGTATGTCGCGCGCGGCGTCGAAATGTTGCCGCGCCAAGGTGCGCGCGCGCCCTGGCGGCTCAACCAGAATTACCTTCGGGACCGGGCACTGCTCGGACCCAAGGGCTCCATTGTCGACGGCGTCGAGTTCCGGCGCCCTCGGTCGGCACAAGCAGTTTCGGAGGGAAAAGAATGAGCACGGGACAATCCACAACCAATTCCACGAAACCGACTCCCCTCGCGGAGGACGTCGAGGCCGCCACCCCAGACGCCGCTCCCGAGCGAGCGTCGCTCGCCGGGACCGTCGACACTTTCGGTGGGACGATCGGCGTCGGGTCGGCCCGCACGATCCGCGCTCCCTGGCGCGTCTCGTCGGTCGCCCGCGCCCGGACCGCGGTCGTCGCTGACCTCGAAGCCCGAGGAGTGTCCGAGCAGGTCATCGACGAATCGGCGATCGTCGTCACCGAGCTGATCGCCAACTCGCTGCGCCATGCGAACCCGTTGCACGACAACACGGTTCGCATCCACTGGACGGAGAAGGCTGGCGTCGTCGAGATCGAGGTCACCGATGGGGGCGGGGTGACGACGCCGAAGCCGCTGCCGCGGGCCGTCTTCGCCTCGAACGGTCGGGGCCTGCGGATCGTCCGGTCCTTGGCGCACGAATGGGGCGTCACCGAGAAGCGTCCCGGGGTCACGGTGTGGGCCTCCCTCGGCGGCCCATCCCGTCGTCGGGCATGATCCCGTCGCATGGGTAAAGCATCGCGACGTAAGCAGCATCCCGACCATGACCGCGCAGCGCGCCCCGCGGCCTACACCGCGCGGCCGTTTGCCGGTCTCGCCGGTGAAACCGACTGGGTAGCGCTCAAGGAGATCCTCCCGGCCGCGACGGCACCGGTGCGGCTCGCCACGCCCAAGGACGACGACGGCGAAGTCACCATTGCGACCGTGCTGCCGATGGCCTGGGCCGGTCTGCGGCGCGCCGACGGGGTCATCTTTGCGGCAACCCAGGGCGGCAATGGCAGCGGGGACGCGAGCCGTGACCTCGCCGCCGGGATCCTCGCCGCGCTCGCCGCCGAGCCGGGCGCACCGGTCACCCAACTGCCGCTCGCCACCGACGCGACGCCCCGCCTGCAGGACCTCATCGACGTCACGCAGGCCCCCGACGTCACCGTTCATGCCGGATTCGACTTCTGGGTCGAGGGACAAGAACTCGACGAAGCCGCCCGGGCCTCCCTGGACCAGGCCAACGGCGCGACCGTCCCCACGACAAAGATGTCCGCGGCGCCGTCGGCCTATTGGTGCCTCCTCGGCGGCCGATCACACCTGCGCCTCGTCCTGCCCGACGACGAGGACAACGCGACCGACGCCCTGGCCCGCCTGGCTGCCGCCGGCACCTCTAGCCTCGGCGATGGCACCCGCCTGCTCGGCGCCTTCCGTGCCTGCGGCCTGCTCATCCCGGTCTGGGAACTGGTCGGCGACACCCCCGCAAACGACTACGAGGAGGCGCTGACGAGCTTCACCAGCCGGTATGCCGCCGCGCTCACCGATGCGCCGCTCACCTCGGCCGAACGTCGGGCGCGCGCGGGGTTGCTCAGTCGACAAGTGACCTTGCGCTGACCATGTCTGCCGATGCGCGCCCCCCGCGAGTTGCCTCGGCAGCACGCCCCTCGGCAGCACGCCCGTCGGCGAGTGCGCGAGACGCGCCGTACGCGTCGTCGTTGTCGATAACGGCAGCGCCGACACGAGTCGGCGCAATCATCCCCGCCAAGAATGAAGCGGCCCGGATCGCCGCCACCATTCACGCCGTCGCCGCGTTGCCGCAGGTCGACCTCGTCGTCGTTGTCGATGACGGCAGCACCGACGACACGGCGGCCGTCGCGCAGGCAGCGGGCGCCCGCGTGGTCCGCCACGACCGCAACATGGGTAAGGCCGCCGCCATGACCACCGGCGCCAATCGCGTTGCCGCACAGGATGATCCGGACTCACCGCGGGCCCTCCTCTTTGTCGATGCCGACCTCGGGGCGAGTGCCGCCAACCTCGCCCCTCTCCTCGACCCGGTGCTCACCGGGGCCGCCGATCTCGCCGTCGCCAACATGCCCCAGCGCGCGAGCTCCCGGGGGGGCGGCCGGGTCGTCCGGTTGGCGCAGCGGGCCATCACTGCGGCCGATGGGCGCCACGTCGAACAGCCGCTCAACGGGATGCGGTGCCTGACGCGGGCGGCGTTCACGACGGCGACGCCGCTTGCCGCCGGGTGGGGCGTCGAAGTGGGGATGCTCCTCGATGTCCTGCGCGCCGGGCTGCGGGTGATCGAGGTTCCGGTCGACTTCACCCATCGCGCCACCGGGCGGGACTGGCGCGGAGTCCTGCATCGCGGCAAACAGTTTCGGGACGTGGCCAGGGTTGTCGCCCGTCAACGATTGGGCGCCGCGGTGACCGTTGGACGTCTGCGGCGATCAGATCGCCGATGACCGAGTCCGCGCGGCCCCCATCGACCGCCGTTGACCAGCGCGGGGCTCAGGGCGGCCGTCGCGGGACTCAGGGCGACCACCGGGGCGGCCATCGCGGGACTTGGAGCTGGGATGGGTTCGTTCGGGGGTGGGGAGGTCCCGTCCTTGTCAGTGGGGCGTTCATCTTGCTCACCGCTATCGGGCTCCTCGGCGATAGCGCCGCCAAACCGAGTCTCGGACCCCGCGGCTGGGCGCCAGGCGAACTCCCCTGGTCGCTGAACTCCGCGCAGACCACCGGCGTGCTGTTCGCGGCATACGTGCTGGGCGCTTTGGGTGTCACTTTGGGGATGATGCGGCCCCGACCCCTCCCCAGGATCGCTCTCTTGGCGCTCGTCGCCGCGGCACTTGTCACGGCACCATTCGGCTCGGCGGACCATACGAACTATGCGGCGTATGGCCGGATCGCCTTGCAGGGTGGTGATCCTTGGACCGCATCGCCGATCGCCTGGGGAGGTGGGCAGGACCCGATCACGAGCGCCGTCCAGCCGCCCTGGCAGAGCACGCCGAGCATCTATGGTCCGGTCGTCACCTTGGCCCATCTCGCGGCGGCGGCCATTGGCGGGGACAATCTGCGCCAGGTCGTCTGGGTGTGGCAGTGGTGCGTCGTCGCGGCCTGGCTCGGGGTGCGGTGGCTGCTGCGTCGGCTGTTCCCGACCGAGCCCGGCCGCATCGACGTGTTGTGGACCGCGAACCCGCTGCTCGTCGGGACGGCCGTCTTCGGCGCGCACGTCGACGTCCTAGCCACGGCCGCCGGCGTCGCCGCACTTCTGCTGGCACGTCGGCGCGGGGGGATAGCAGCGTTCGCCGCGGGTCTCGCGGTCGGCCTCGGCGTGGGGGTAAAGGTGACCGCGGGGGTTGTGCTGCTCGCCATTGCCGTCGGGTGGTGGATTGAACAGCGCAGCGCCCGGGGCGCCGGACCATCGGCGGCTGACCCGGCCGCCGCGCTCTGCGCCCCGCGGATCCGGGGCGCGGGGCCAGGCACTGGAACGTTCCTCGGGCCAGTGGGGTGGCTGGCGATTGGGGTCGCGACGGTCGTCATCCCGGCGCAGCTGTGGGCGGGCCCGCACACCTACGAGCAGCTCGCCCAGTCACGCCGCTCAATCTCGCTAGCGACCCCCTGGCGCAAGGTCTATGAATGGTCCCGGGGCGCCGCGCCGGACCCGACGATCCGCAACCTCATCTTCGTCACGGCCGCCCTCGTCTGCGTGGGCCTCGCCGCGGCGACCTGGCGGTTCGTGCGCCCCCGCCCGGCCGCGGATGCGGGCGTGCAAGCGAGTACTGCAGCGATTCCAGGCGCCGGTCTGGATGCGGCAACCGGCGGGCTGGTTCCAGGCGCCGGTCTGGATGCGGGAAGCGGGGGGCTGGTCCCGGGCGCGGGAACCGGAAGGCTGGTCCCGGGCGCGGGAACCGGCGGGCTGGTCCCGGGCGCGGCGGCAATCGCCCTGACCTTCTCGCTCTCCCTTGCGTATGCCGTGGGAGCGCCGTACTCGCTCCCCTGGTACGACCAGCTCGTATGGGCGTTGCTGCCCGGTATCGCCGGAGCCGGAGCCGGAGCCGCCCGAACCTGCCTTGCCCGACTTCAGGTAGCGCGCGCCGTCGCGATGACGCTCGCGTACGTCCCTGGTCGCGTCGTCGGCATGTCTGCAGGCGTCGAGGCGCTCACGCTGGGCTGGCGGCGCAATGTCGCGCCGGCGGTGAGCCTCGCGGTGTGGCTCATCATTGCGTGGGCCGCCGTGCGGTCAGCCCGTTTGCGTCGCGGCAGCGCGACCAGCGACCCGCCCGGAAAAGAGGCAGCCGCCGAGGAAGGTGCCCTCGAGGGCGCGGTACCCGTGCATGCCACCGCCACCGAACCCGGCGACCTCACCCGCGGCATACAGGCCCCCGACGGGAGCACCGCCGACACCGAGGACCCGGCCGGATAGGTCCGTCTCGAGGCCGCCGAGGGTCTTGCGGGTGAGCACGTGCAGACGCACGGCCACGAGCGGACCGAACTTCGGATCGAGCAGGCGATGGGGCGGGAAGGCGCGCTTGGTGAGCCTGTCGCCCAGGTAGTTTCGGGCATTGCTCAGGGCCATCACCTGGGCATCCTTGGCGAACGGGTTGTTGACTTGCCGGTCGCGTTCGACGATCTGCCGCTCGATCTCGGCGGCGTTCAGCGGTGCCTGCGGGGTCAGCGCGTTCATCTTTGCCACCAACTCCCCCACCGTGGCCGCCGACACGAAGTCCTCGCCGTGCTCAAGGAAGGCGGCAATCGCCGGGGGCACCGCCGTCACCGGCCTTTTGAGGACGTCACGCACCGACTTGTCGGTGAGGTCGAGGTTCTGCTCAGACCCGGAAAGCGCGAACTCCTTGCCGACCACGGACCGGTTGAGCACGAGCCACGAGTGATCGTGGCCGACGGCCTGCAGGTGGGCCAGTGTGCCGAGCGTGTCGAAGCCGAGCCACAGCGGAGCGGGGAGGCGACGCCCCAGCGCGTCGAACCACATCGACGACGGGCCACCGAGGATCCGGATCGCGTGGCCGGGCCAGATCGGGTCCCAGTTCTTGACACCTTCGACGTAATGCCACATCCGGTCGCGGTTGACGACGCGACCGCCAGCGGCCTCGGTGATCCCCACCATCCGCCCGTCAACATAGGCGGGCACACCGGTGTGCATGACCCGCGGCGGAGTCCCCAACCGCTGCGGCCACGCGGCCCGAACAAGATCGTGGTTGCCGCCGATGCCGCCACTGGTGACGACGACGGCTCCGGCGCTGAGTTCGAAGGGCGCGACCTCAGTCCGGTTGGACGGTGCGCCGCGCCCGCTCACATCCGGGGCCAGCCGGGTCCCACGAACCCCCGTCACCCCTGCCTCGGTCACGATCAGCTCGTCAACCTGATGGCGGGGCCGATAGTCGACCCGCCCGGACGCGATCGCCTCGCGGACGGCCGCCTCGAATGGGGCGACAACTCCCGGACCGGTGCCCCAGGTGACATGGAATCGCGGCACCGAGTTGCCATGACCGCCCGCCTGGCCATCGCCGCGCTCGGCCCACCCGACGACGGGAAACCACCGCATCCCCAACTGATGCAGCCAGGACCGCTTCTCCCCCGCCGCGAAGTCGACGTAGGCCCGGGCCCACTGCCGCGGCCAGCGATCCTCGTCGTCACGGTCGAATTGCGCTGTCCCACACCAGTCTTGCCACGCCAGGTCAACCGAGTCGGAGATCCGCATCCGGCGCTGCTCCGGGCTGTCGACAAAGAACAGACCGCCGAACGACCAGACGCCTGGCCGCCGAAGTTCGCGTCGCTCTCCTGGTCGAGGAGGATGACCCGGCGCCCGGCATTGACCAGCTCCCGGGTCGCCGTCAATCCGGCCAGCCCGTGCCCTACAACGATGACGTCGGTATCCATCCAGGGATGCTAACCGCCCCCAACCTGCCGACTCGGGCCTCCAGTCCCGACGACGTGAGCTATGCGGCCTTGCGCCCCGCGGCCTGACGACTTGTGCTTCACGGGCCCCCGGCAGCGCTCAGCGAACGGGAGCGCTCAGCGAACGGGAGCGCTTAGCGGACGAGGGTGACCGTGACCCCGGCCGGAGTCACGGTGAACTCGACATCGGCGAGGGAGGTAATGATGGCGTCGGCGTCCCCGGTAGCCACCAAGTCCTCGCGGCTCGTCGACGTCGTCACCGCAAGCGTCACGCACCCCGCCGCCTTGCCCGACCGCAGCCCGGCAGCGGCGTCCTCAACGACGAGACACTCGGCGGGGTCAATCGAAAGGCGTTGCGCCGCAGCGAGGTAGGGATCTGGGGAGGGCTTGCCTCGCGCGACATGCGACGCCGTAACAACGACATCGGGCCGGACCAAACCCGTCCCCGACAGGCGCGCTTCGAATAGTTCGTCCGTGCACGATGTGGCGATCGCGAGCCGATTTGGCTCGTGCCCCGACAAGGTGCGCAACGCCCGGGCCGCGCCGGGCAGGAGCTGGATGCCCGCGGAGGTGGCGACTTCGATCTCGGTGATCCGCGCTTCGGCGGCCGCCTTAGGACCGTTGGGCAGCAGCCGGTCGATGACCCCGCGGGCAGGGATGCCGTGCATCCCTCGCAACGCGGCGGGGTCGACGCCAAATTCGTGCGCCCACGAGACCCAGGCCGTGACGACCGCTGGCGTGGAGTCGATGAGGGTGCCATCCAGGTCGAAGAGGATGGCGGCGAAGGCCTGTCCGCCAAGGAAGGTGTTGTCGCTGGTCATGGCCGCCACGCTACGGCGCCGCGGGCGGCGGGACGACGCCGCACAGGACGACGCGGCGCGGGACGACGCCGCGCGGGACGACGCCGCGCGGGACGACGGCGCACGGGACGACGCCGCACGGGACGACGCCGCGCGGGGCGCCCGCGAGCTGACGGCAGCCAGGGGCCAGCCCCGTGGGCCGGGCGCGACATACTCGCCCTATGACTGATGACCTGACCCAAGAAGAGCAATCGACGATCAAGGACGCCGTGTTCGGCGCGATTGCCCTGGTGTCGAAGGCCGACCCCGGGTTCTTCGCGACATTCAAGGAGTCACTGGCCGGCTCCAAGGTCCTCGGTGCTGCGCCCGCCGCGGTTCAGGACCTTTTCAAGGCTGGCGGCTTCCCGTCCCCACTTCGGGGGACCCCGGAGGAAGTCCAGGCTGCCGTGACGGCGAAGTTGCAGGAGGCCGTCGCCACGCTCGAGGCCAAGCGGGCCGACACGGTGCAGGGGTTCCGCGACGTCGTCCTCGCCGCGGTGGATGCTGTCGCCGCGGCAAGCAATGGGATCTCTGCGGCTGAGCAGGCCGTGCTCGACCGGGTCAAGTCGGCGTTGGGCGCCCCCCGCCCGACCTGAGTGGGAGAACCCGCCTGACCTGAGTGGGCTATTCCCGCTCGGGCGCGCGGCGCGACCCAAAGGCACCTCCCTAGACTGGGGAGATGACTGGATCTGACCGCCCATACGACATCGTGCTCTTTGGAGCGACCGGATTTGTCGGTCGGCTGACGGCGCGACACCTGGCGATGAAGGCACCCGCGGGCGCCCGGATCGCGTTGGCGGGCAGGTCGATCGCCCGGCTCATGGCGGTGCGTGGCGAGTTGGGTCCGACGGCGACGAACTGGCCCTTGCTCACTGCCGACGCGGCGAACGCCGAGGAAATGGCAGACCTTGCGAAGCAGACCAAGGTCATGGTCACGACCGTTGGCCCGTATGCGAAGTATGGAATGCCGCTGGTGACCGCGTGCGCCGAGGCCGGAACGCACTATGCCGACCTCACCGGTGAGGTGCTGTTCGTGCGGCGCAGCGCCGATTGCCTCCACGCCAAGGCCCAGGCAAGCGGCGCGAAGATCGTCCACGCGTGCGGTTTCGACTCGGTCCCCTCCGACCTTGGGGTGCTACTCACCGCCGACCAGGCCGCCGCCGACGGGGCCGGTGAACTCGGGGTCACCACCTTGTATGTCCGCGGGATGAAGGGCGGGTTCAGCGGCGGCACGATCGACTCGATGCGCACCCAGGCGATCGAGATGGGGGCGAGCGCCAGGGACCGCCGCATCGTCGCCGACCCGCATGGGCTCAGCCCGGACCGCGCCGCGGAGCCCTCCTCGCGCCGCCGCGAGCAGGCCACCCCCCAGCGCGGTCCCGTGGGCGTTGCCACAGCCACCGTCACCGGGCTCATCAAGAACCTGCCCGTGCGGCGCACCGAGGAGGGCCACTGGACCGGCCCCTTCGTCATGGCGAGCTTCAACACTCGCATCGTGCGGCGCAGCAATTCCCTTCTCGGACACCGCTATGGAACGCAGTTCCGCTACCAGGAAGTCATGGACTTCGGTACGTCCGCCACGGCGCCCCTGATCGCGACCGGCCTCACCGCGGGACTCGCCGCGGTCGCCGGCGGCATGGGTTTCCGGGTGACCCGCACGCTCCTCGACCGGGTCCTCCCCAAGCCGGGCGAGGGCCCGAGCGCGCAGTCCCAGGCCGCAGGTCGCTTCCGGATGGAAATCGAAGCGACAACGACGACGGGCGCTCGCTACAAGAGTGTCGTCGCGGCCAAGGCCGACCCCGGCTACTCGGGCACGGCCATCATGCTCGGCCAGTCCGCCCTCTGCCTGGCGTATGACGACCTCCCGGACCGCGCGGGCGTCCTGACCCCCGCGACGGCGATGGGCACGGTGTTGGCCGATCGACTGCGGGCCTGCGACTTCACCTTGACCACCGAACGCCTCACCTGAGCCGGGGTCGCGCGTGCGGAAGGTCGCGGCGGGCGCCGCAGGAATGCTTCTGCTGCTCATCCTCGCCTTCGGCGCCCTGTTCATCGCGGTGAGCGAGCCGGGGTCGACGCGCGCCCATCCGGCCCCGCTTGGGGGTGGGGTTCGCCAACTCGACCCTCCCGCCGACCTGCAACCAAACGAAACCTGGCTTGGGGACGTCAACCTCACCACGAGTGCCCTCGTCACCCCGGACGGTCCACTAAGCGACGTCCACGCAACGGCCTCAAACGTGCGGGCTGGGTCGGCGGGTCTCATGGTGGGAACGCTCGCACTCGATGCGACGCTGCCCTTTGATGTGGCGGCGACCCAGATCGGCGAGGGGATCACCCTGACCGATGCCGGTAGTGGGTTGGTCGGCATCGAACGCTCCGCAGACATTCTCGGGCAGAACGTGCGCATCGCTGCCACCGGCCGGGTTCGGGCCGAGGGAGGCGACCTTGTCATCGAGCCAGAGAGTGTCGACCTCGGTGGCCCCGCGGTCCTCGACGATCTCCTTGGTTTCGCCGCCCGCAAGCTCGTGACGATTCGGCATACGATCGACGGCCTCCCGGCCGGACTCCGGTTGACGGACGTGAGCGTGAGCGCAGTCGGGTTTGCCGCCCACCTCGACGGCACCGATGTCGTCCTTGCCGAACCGTGACCACAGCACGCCGAACCGTGACCACAGCGCGGGCTGGTGCGCGCGGGTCGGCGCAGCCAAGGGACGCGGGTCGACGGGCGGCCCTCGTCGGGGCCAAAGGCGCCCGCGGTACGGTGGGGCCACCAGCTGATCGGTTTGCGAGATTGCGTCGGTCCGCGAAGACCCCGAAGGAGTTTTCATGATCGAAGAGGACCCCGTCACCATCTTGACCGAGGGTGAATGCTGGGAAATGTTGTCGCGCGAGGAGTTTGGGCGGCTCGCCTTCCATCTCGCGGGCGAAGTCCACATCACCCCGATCAACTACGTCGTCGATGGGCGTCGCCTCCTGTTCCGCACCGCCGAGGGCGGCAAGCTCCTCGGGGTGGCGATGAACGATGACGTTGCCTTCGAGATCGACGACTTCGGAGACACCCGGGCGAGCAGCGTGGTGCTGCGCGGCCGCGCGAGCATCCTGGAGGGGCCCGACGCCGACATCGTCGACAACCTGCCGCTGCGACCGTGGGTGCCGACCACCAAGCTCATGGTCGTCGAGATCAGGGTTGACGAGATCAGCGGGCGCAAGTTCACCTTGCAGCGCCCCTGGTTGCACGCCCGCCCCAGCTAAGGAGGCCCGCACCTTGGGCGAACTCTCCGGCCCTGGGCGAACTCTCCGGCCCTGGGCGAACTCTCCGGTAATCCTGCCTCCGGCTAACCCTGCCCGCTCGTCGCGACGCGATCGAGGAAGGCATCGACGAGCGCGAAGGCCCGTCGCTGCGCTGAGGCGACTCGCGATGCCGCCTGTGCACGCAACTGGTCGGGATCGACGCCGAGGGAAATGGCCTTGCGATCCCCGCCGTTATCAAGCCAGCCCGCCAACATTGCCGGGGTGAGTTCGGGATGGAACTGGACGGCGAGGTTGCGCCGCAACACGAAAGCTTGCGACGCGGCGTCGTTGCGGGCGATTTCCCGGGCAAGCGGCGGCACCTGCCAGCGATCACCATGCCACGCGAACCATTCCCCCGAGGCGACGAGGTCCTCGTCGTCGCTGCTCACCTCGACGTACCCCACTTCCGGGGACGGTGACGCCGCCACCGATCCACCGTGCGCAGCGGCGAGCAACTGCCCACCGAAGCAGATGCCGAGCACCGGGACCCCGTGCGCGTCGGCCTGGCGCAGGAGCTCAAGCTCGGGTGTCACCCAGGAGCCGATGAGGGCGTGATCGAACGTCGACCACGGCGCGCCCATCGGGACGATGACCTCGCAACTGGCCGCCTCGGGGAACTCCGTCTCCACGTTCGGGGTGTGGAACTGCTCCTGCGGGACGACCTCGTGGAAAACCAATTCGTAGCCACGCGCAGCCAGTCGCTCGCCGACCGGACCCGCCGGCGAGACGTGATCGTGCTGGATGATCAGGGCGCGCATCGGCCGATGCTACCGAGGACCGTCGCCCGTGGAAACCCCCTGACGCCCGGGCAATGTTCGACCGGATGACCCCTTGTCGACGCGCGTATCCACCGTTATCGTTAGGGCCCAAACGATCAGCCCAACGGGCCGGAAGCAAGGGTGGCGTTGCCGATGAACACCGAGACCCACGTCCGCGAACTCGAGGTCGAGCTCGTCGTTCGCGAGCGCCGCGATGTCGCACAGGGAGTTGTTGCCTTAACCCTGGCCGCGCCCGACGGGACCGCCCTGCCGGCCTGGACCCCAGGCGCCCATATCGACCTTCTCCTCGGCGATGACCTCACCCGCCAATACTCCTTGTGCGGCGACACTGCGGACCCCAACACCTGGCGCGTGGGCGTGCTGCGCGAACCCGCGAGCCGGGGAGGATCGGCATACGTGCATGACCAGTTGCGCGAAGGCGCACGCGTTCGTGGCCGCGGACCGCGCAATCACTTTCCACTCGTCGCCTCCCCGCGCTACATCTTCATTGGGGGCGGGATCGGCATCACCCCGATGCTCCCGATGATCGCCGAGGCCAACGCGGCCGGCGCGGACTGGCACCTCTATTTCGGGGGCCGGAGCCGGACGTCGATGGCCTTCGCCGACGAGCTCACACGGTATGCCGATCGCGTCACGGTGGTGCCCCAAGACGAATCCGGCGTCCTCGATCTCGGGCGCATTCTCGGCGCGCCCAGAACTGACACCCTCGTCTATGTCTGTGGGCCGGAAGGGCTGTTGGGCGCGGTCGAAGCCGCCTGTGCGAGCTGGCCGACTGGCGCCCTCCATCTTGAGCGCTTCGCTGCGAAGGCCGCAGCGAATGACGGCGCGGCGGATCATCCGTTCGAGGTCGTGCTCCAACGTTCAGGGCTGACGCTCACCGTCCCGGCGGACGGCTCAATCTTCCAGACCGTGCGCGAGGCCGGGGTCAGCGTCCTCGGCTCCTGCCTCGAAGGGGTCTGCGGCACCTGCGAAACCGCGGTCATCGACGGTGCGGTCGACCACCGCGACTCGGTGCTCAGCGCCGAGGAACAGACCTCGAGTGAGTACCTGATGATTTGCGTCTCGCGCTGCACCGGCACGCGCCTCACGCTCGACCTTTAGCACCGGCAACGGAAGGACCGCTCATGCCCCACACCAGGCTCCCCGCACCGCGCAACGCGTGGTACCCGATGGCGACGACCGTCGAGGTCGGCCGGGCACCTCTGGCTCGCCGCTGCCTCGAGACGCCGATCGTCCTCTTTCGCACGAGCGACGGCACCGCTGCTGCCCTTGCGGACCGCAGCTCACCTCGGCCTTATCCGTTGAGCCTCGGCCGGGTCGAGGGCGACACGCTCGTCTGCGGCTACAGCGGGTTCGCGTATGCCGCCGACGGCACCTGCCTGCGCGTCCCCACCCAGGCGGTCGTGCCCTTGGACGCCAACGTCCGCGCCTTCCCGGTCCACGACGACGGTGTTCTCGTGTGGGTGTGGTTGGGGCAGAGCGCCGTTGCCGCATTCCGCCCGCCGCCTCGGGCCCCCTGGCTCAACGCGCCCGACTGGGTGACGTTCGGGTCCGAATGGGAGACCAAGGCCGGGCTGCCACTCCTGCAGGACAACTTCGCCGACATCACCCACGTAGCGATCGTCGATCCCTTCATTGCCCCGCCAGTCCTCGCGATGGCGCCACCACCACTGGAGGTAGGTGTCACCGAGACGAGCGTGACATTCTCCCGAACCTTCCCCCCGGCACCCGTGCCCGCCTGGCAGGCCGAGCTGATGGGAGTGGCGATGGACGCGGCATACGCCCAACGGGAGGAAGGGACCTTTGTCTCCCCGGGGCTGTGGATCGACCGGTGGGACGTGACGGTGACCGGGCACGGGGACGCGGATGGCATCAAGACGTTCCGGTTCACCCATGCGCTGGCCCCGATCGATGCGCGCTCCACCCGACACGTGTGGCGGGTCAGCCGCAACTTCGCGCCGGGCGCTGCGGCGACGGCGACGTTCCAGCCGATCTTCACCGACTATTACCGCAAGATGAAGGACATCCTCGAGACGATGCAAGACGTCATCGACACCGATGGTCCCGCCACCACCGTCAACGTCACTGCCGACGCTGCGCTCATCCAGGTCCGCAAGATCATGCATCGGCTGGTGCGCGATGAGGCCGCGACGCACTGAGGCGCTCTAGCCCGCGCCGTGCGCGCCCCGACCGCCCGCCCACGCCGCGCACGCCAACACCCCCAGGACGGAAGGCCCCCGGGGGTGTTGGCGTGCGGTCAGCCGAAACGGGGAATGCAGCTAGCGAGGGGTGATCGCGACGGGAAGCTTCTTGATGCCGTTGACGAAGTTGCTGCGCACGCGGGTGACCTCTCCGGTGAGCTGGATGTCCGCGATCCGAGGCAGCAACTCTTCGAACATGAGCCGAATCTCCATACGCGCCAGGTTGTTTCCCAGGCACAGGTGCGGGCTCCCCTTGCCGAAGGTCATGTGGTCGACGTTGGTCCGGGACACGTCGAAGCGGTAGGGGTCCTCGAAGACGCTCTGGTCGCGGTTGCCCGAGGCGAACCACATGACCACCTTGTCGCCCTCCTTGATCTGCTTGCCATGCAGCTCCACATCCCGGGTCGCCGTGCGACGGAAGTGGTACACCGGGCTGGCCCAGCGGAGGAACTCCTCGACCGCCCCCGGCATGAGCGCGGGGTTGTCCTGGAGCGCCCTGATCTGGTCGGGGTTGTTGATCAGCGCCAGCATGGCGTGGCTGATCGAATGCCGGGTGGTCTCATTGCCGGCGATGACGAGCAGGGTGAAGTAGTTCTCGAAGTCGCGATCCGAGAGTGGGACGCCATCTTCGGGCAACCGGTTCGCGAGGATGCTCACGAGGTCGGTACCCGATCCGCCGATGCGCGATTGCTTCAAGTCGTTGCCGTAGTCCCAGACGTCTTGGACAGTCGGCGAACGGAACGGAAGGTGTTTGTACTTGTCGGACTCGGCGGAATCGAGCCGGACCTTCGCGTAGTCGGGGTCGGTGTTCCCGACGAACTCGTTGCCCCAGGCGATCAATTGCCCGGTGTGTTCGGCCGGGACGTCGAGCAGCCGGGCGAGCACCTGGATCGGGAAGTCGGCGCTGATCTTCTTGACGAAGTCGAACTCGCCAGTGCTTAGCGCCTCGTCCACCGTCTGCTTCGTCAACGCCCGGAGGAACGTCTCATAGGAGGCAAGATTGCGCGGACTGAACTCGCGCTGGATCAGCTTGCGCAGCGCCGCGTGCCGGGCTCCATCAGTCTCGAGAATGGACCGGCGGAAGTCCATGAGGTCGTCGTCGATCTCCTCGAGGTTGACGAACTTCGAGGAGGTGAACGTCTCCGAGTCTCGGTCCACCGCCCAAATGTCGGCGTACCGGGTGATCGCCCAGAACCCTGCGTTCGGCTTCTCCTCTGGGTTCCAGTGCACCGGGTCCTCCCGGCGGAGGGTGTCGAATTGCGCCCAGCCCTTGTTTTGGGCAAAGGCATCGAGGTCGGACAGGTCGACCTGCTCGAGGGGGATCGGGGTTGGCGTGCTCACAGCTGCTCCTTGGTCGGCTTCTAGATGTGGTACGTGTACTCGCGGAACTCCCAGTCGGTGATCCAGTGGTCAAATCGCTCAATCTCGTTGCGCTTGTAGGCGACGAACATGTTGACGAATGGCATCCCCAGGACCTCACCGAAGGTCGTGTCCGCCTCAAGGGCGTCCAACGACTCGCGCAGCGAGCCCGGCAGCTTGGGCGAACGGCTCACGTCATACCCATAGCCTTCGAGCGCCGGGCCTGGGTCGAGCTTGTCCCGGATCCCGACGTATGCCGCGGCCAGCAAGCCCGCGATCGCCAGGTAGGGATTCGCGCTGGCATCACCCAGACGCAACTCCATCCGGGCGGCCGTCCCGCGCTCAGGTGGAATGCGCACCATCGCGCTGCGGTTGTCCAGGCCCCAATCGATGAGCCAGGGGGCGAGCGTGTCGGGCCCAAAACGCTTGTAGGAGTTGATCGTCGGGTTGCATACCGCGGCGAGAGCGGGGGCGTGCTTGAGGATTCCGCCGATCGCGTGCCGCGCCGTGTCGGAGAGGCCATGCTCGCCATTCGGGTCATCGAACAGCGGCTTCCCGTCGTCCGACCACGTCGAGAAGTGGATGTGGAAGCCGGAGCCACCCTCGTCGTTGAACGGCTTGGGCATGAACGTCGCCAGCTTGCCGAGCATCCGGGCGAGTTCCTTGATGGCGGACTTGAACCGGTGTGCCCGGTCGGCGGCGTCGAGAGCCTCGGAGTGCCACAGGTTGATCTCAAATTGTCCCGAGGAGAACTCGTGGTTCGCCGCGACTACTTCGATGCCGTAGTCACCGAGGTAGCGCAGGATGCGCAGCAGCACGTTCTCCGGGTCGCCCTTGAGACCCGAGACGTAGACGTTGCCGGGTGATTCGCCGTAGCGCTCCCACTTCGTCGGGGTGCGTTTGGAGGACTCGAGGATGTAGAACTCCAACTCGGGGCCGGCGATGGGCTTCATCCCGAGCTCGGCGAAGCGCGCGATGACGCGTTTGAGTACCGCACGTGGGCTCTCGGCTGACGGTGTCCCGTCGGGGTTGTAGAGGTCGGCGATGCAGTGGGCCACGCCCGGTTCCCAAGGGACGGCCTGCATCGTCGCGAGGTCGGGGAAGGCGACGATGTCGGGCAGGACCGCGGCCATCCCCCCCTCAATGTCGACCACGTCACCCATGGGCGTCGTGCCATAGACAGACCGGCAGAACGCGACCCCGCCGGCGGCCGTACGCGGGAAGCGGCCTGCGAGCAGATCGCGCCCCCGGTCGGTCCCGATGATGTCGCAATACCCAAGCCGAACCACGTCGATGCCTTGCTCGGCGAGGGCGTCGGCGGCCCCCTGCAAACCGGATGTGTCAAAGTGCGCCACTGGTTGACCTCCTTGTCATTTGGGTCCGAACAATATCCATGGAAGTCGTCCGCCGCAAGGGTTTCCTCAAGCCGTTTGGATCGGTATCGTACGGACCCAAACGTTATGGCCACCCGAGTCAGGAGCACCCGATGACCGAGATGCACGGCTTCTTCTATCCGCGGACGGCCGGCGGCGGGGCCGGGATCATTCCCTCGCCGCCCTGGTTCTACTCTGGCGATCTCCTGACGGTCGAATACCGCACCGACCCAGCCCGAGTCGCCGAACTTCTTCCCGCGCCATTGACCCTCGCCGAGGAGGACCCCGGCGCCGTGGCCCTGATTTGGGCCGATTGGCAGTCGTGTTCAGGCAGCCGGGAGGAACTGCTTGACCCGGTGCGCGCGCAGTACAAGGAAGCGTTCGTCGTCGTGCGCTGCGCCTACCAGGGGCGCACCTACTCCCGCTGTGTCTACATCTGGGTCGACAAAGACTTCGCGATAGCCCGCGGCATCCACCAGGGGTACCCGAAGAAGCTCGGGACGATGTGGCAGACGCGGCCGCACCCCTTCAATCAGGGGGCCCCGGTGATCGGCCCCGGTGGCCAATTCGGCGCCACCCTCGCGGCGGGGGATCGCCGCCTCGCCGAGGCCGTCCTGACGATCCAGGAGGAGTCCCCGACCAACGGCTTCGTCAATGGTCACCCGATGGCTCACCACCGGGTGTACCCCGGTATCGGGGTCGGCGAACCGGACGCCTTCGCTGAACTCATCGAATCGTCGGGCGCAAGCTTCGAGCGCGGTCAGGCATGGCGCGGAGATGTCGACGTGCGGTTGTTCCCCTCGCCCACGGAGGAACTCGAACGCCTGCGGATCGACGAAATCATCGACGGCTACTACTGCCAGGTCGGGGTCGTCTGGAATGGCGGTCGTTCTCTGGAACGCCTCACTCCCTCGTAGTCCGCTGGGCCGTCGGCGGGACTCCCGCCGGACCTTCGGTCCCGAACGAAATCTCTCCGGCCTGGCCTTGGCAGGTTCTGGCTCCTGTGCGCGTCTCTTAAGATGAGGATCATGCCCGACCAGCACACCCTTCGGGAGACTGAACAGGCCATGGCGGCGCACGTCCACCATCTCGCCATCGATTTCTCTGCGACACAGGCGATGTCGAGCCTTTACCGGACGGCCAACTCGGTGCGCAGCCATCTGACGAGAACGGTGTTGCGTGAACATGACCTCACCTGGACCGGCTTCGTCGTCTTGTGGATCGTGTGGATCTGGGAAGGTCGCGAGACCCGCGACGTGGCCGACAGCGCCGGGATCTCCAAGGGCACGTTGACCGGGGTCGTTCACACCCTGCAGGCGCGCGGCTGGCTCACCCGGGAGCCCGTCGAGGGCGACAAACGGTTAGTCCTCCTGCAGATGACGCCGACGGGAATCGCCCTCATGGAGGAGATCTATCCGGCCTTCAATGCCGCCGAGGCCGACGCTGTCGGAGTGTTGTCCCCGCGGGCCATTGCTGACCTGACCAGGTCGCTGCGTCGCATCACCAACCACCTCGAGCAGGACGCTCCCAACTAGCGTCCGCCCTCGAACAACGCGCGTCCGCCCTCGCGCCGCCGACCAACTCAGCTGCGGACCTGGATGGCTGCCCACGTGGTTCACTGCTGCGAACGGGCTGCCTCCACGAAGACGCGAAAAACGTTGGCCTGCGTGGGATCAGTCGCCGCGGAGTCTTCCGGGTGCCATTGAACGCCGAGGAACCAGGACGCCTGCGCAGGGAGGTGTACCGCCTCGACGACCCCGTCTTCGGACCAGGCGCACGCCTCCAGGCCGTCCCCCAGCATGGCGACGCATTGATGGTGGTAACACGAGACGTTGGCACGTTCTCCGATGACGCTCGCGAGAGCCACGGTTGGCGCCACCGAGATCGTATGGACGTGATTGCGGTGGTTGCGCTGGTCCCCGGACAACTCCTCCATCTCTTGCACCAGGGTCCCGCCGAGGGCGACATTGACCACCTGGGTTCCACGACAGATCGCGAGGAGGGGCAGCCCATCGGCGAGGGCGATCGTCGCCAACGCCAGGTCGAAGGCGTCCTGCTCCAGGTCGACGTCATAAAGGCCCGGGTGTTCCACCTGACCCGACCACTGTCCAGCCAGGTCGCCGCCACCGGGCAGCAGGACGGCGTCGGCAAACGCGACCCGAGCACGCACCTCGCCGACGTCCGCCACGCCCGCCGGGGCGGACGGGTGCAGGACGACCGGGTCACCGCCGGCGGCATACACAGCCTCAATCAACTTGCGGGACGAAACCTCGGCTTCATAACGCAGCGCCGAGGCATTGCGGGAGAACCGCGCCGGGATCGCCACGATGGGCCGCGCGTGGCCCGACATCAGTGGGTGTCGCGCAGGTCAGGTTTGCGGACGCCGCGAAACTCCCAGTCTCCGCCCTTGGCCGTGGAGAGGACTTCTTCGCTTTCGGTGGGCTGAGCGCCGACATCCGAACGGACCGGGGTCGGCCCCTCGACAATATGGTTGCGCAACGTGCCCAGGCCCTCCACTTCGACCTCGACGACATCACCGGGGTAGACGGTCCGCGAGATGGCGGGGGTCCCGGACATGAGGACGTCACCCGGGTGCAGGGTGATGGTCCGGGCAATGTCGGCGACGAGATAGTGCATGTCCCACTTCATCTCGGCCGTCGAACCATCCTGGCGCACAACGCCGTTCACGCGGGTTTGGATGCGCTTGTCGTGGAAATCCCAGCCCTCGACGAGACCGGGTCCGAGCGGACACAGTGTGTCGGCGCCCTTGACGCGCAGCATGGACCCGGAGTCGGTGTCCCGGAAGTCGTGCAGGCCATAGTCGTTGCCGACGGTGTAGCCACGGATGTAGTCACCGGCCTCATCGGGCGATATGTTGCGCGCAGTCCGCCCGATGACGATGGCGATCTCGCCCTCGTAGTTGAGCCACTTGCAGCCCAGCGGCCGCACGACGGCGCCCTCGTGCGCGTTGAGCGCGGTGATCGGCTTATGGAAGTACGTCGGCGCGGGCGGCAGGCTCAGCATCATTTCGGCGACGCGTGAGGAGTAGTTGAGGTGGACGCAAATGATCTTGGTCGGGAGCACCGGCGGCAGGTGGGTTGCGTCGGCAATGGCGACGCGGCGGCCATCACCGGCGATGAGGTCCTCCCCCTCTCGGGTGACGTCAACAGCGTTGCCGTCCAACAGGATCCGGCGAAATTCTCGGCTTGTCATTGGTCTCCTTGGGTCATGCGGCGCGGCGCCGGACGGCGGCGACCGCGGGTGCGGTGGGCGGCGACCGCGGGTGCGGTGCGGCGGCGGCGGGAGCGGTCAGCTCGTCATCTGTCGAACGTACTCGGGGTCGGGCGCGGTGCGGTGTGGGCGCGGGAAGCCACCCTCCGGCCGGTCGAACCAGAGGTGAACCTGGCCGGTCCCGATCGAGTTCTCGTACTCCCCGTATTGGCGGCCTGCAGCCGTCAGGTCGCCTTCGCCCAACGCCCCCGCCATCATCAGATAGTGGGCGAACATCGCTTCGGGCCGGAACCGCAGGAAGTCCGGCATCGTGTCGAGGACCCGCGCGTGGTCCCCCGCGGTGAGCCAGTCAATCCGCTCGATGTCCGCGGCACGCGCCTCGGGGGTGCGGATGTGGCCGGGGTCCGCGGCCTCGTGATCGCGCAACTCGCGCAACTTCCAAAACGTATGCGAGAGCGCGCCAGAGGCGACGAGGAGTACTTTGCGATCGGTCGCGGCAATGGCGTCACCGAGGACCCGCCCGGCGCGCAGGAAGTCCTCACCGTCACCGGTTTGGGCGATGCTGACCGAGATCCAGCGCTTGTCGAGCCCCTCGCCGAGGAACTTCCACATGTTGAGTGAGGGGTAGTACATCGGCAGGTACGGGTCATCGATCGCCGTCACCCAGGTTGAGTGCGCCCCTTGGAGTCGCTCCATCGCGAAGGCCAACTCGGGGTCGCCGCGCCACTCATAGGGAAGGCGTTGCATGCCCCGCGGCAACTCCTCGGCCGTGAAGAGCCCCGCCCGCAGGTCTTGCGCGGTGACGACGAACTCGACTGTCGTGAACCAGTGCGAGTCGAGCACCACCACCGTGTCGTAATCGAGGGTCTCGAACACCTCGTGCCGCAGCTGGGTCAGCGCCCCACCAAGCGAGAAGTCGTCGCCACCGTTGAGGGAACGACGGGTGTCCTCGGGAAGCATGATGGTCGGAACATGTGCCAACAGTCCGGCGCCGACGACCTCACCCATGATCAGTTCTCCGCTCGCGTTGTGTTCCAGCCGGTGGGGCTGAAGACGGTGTTCTTGATGTCGGTGTAGAAGTCGAACGACCAGATCCCGCCCTCGCGGCCGATCCCGGACTTGCCGTTGCCGCCGAAGGGGGCGCCGAGGTCGCGCACGAAGAAGCAGTTCACCCAGACGGTTCCGGCGTTGAGCGCCGCGCTCACCCGTTCGGCCCGCTCGGCGTCACCGGTAACGAGGGTCGCGGCAAGCCCAAACCGGGTGCTGTTGGCCATTGTGATTGCCTCGTCCTCGGTGGCGAAGGTCTGCACGGTGAGCACCGGGCCGAACACTTCCTCGGTGAGGATTTCGCTGCCCGGCGCGGCGTCGAGCAGGATCGTCGGGCTGAAGTAGAGCCCACCAAGGTCGGAGTTCGGACCGCCCCCGAGGGCGGCGTGGGCCCCGTCGGCGAGCGCCCGCTCGACGAATCCCTGGACCCGCTCGAAGTGCGGCCGCGAGACGAGGGCGCTGATGTCCGTCGCTTCGTCACGCGGGTCACCCTGGCGAATCCCCTTGGCCGCGGCAACGACTCGGTCCACGAAGGTCGCGGCGATGGACTCCTCGACGAGGATGCGGAAGGCGCCGAGGCAGACCTGGCCGGCGTTGTCGAACTGCTCCACCGCGAGGGTCACCGCGAGGTCGAGGTCGCCGTCCGCAAAGATGACGAGCGGCGACTTGCCACCCAGCTCGAAGGAGAGCGGAACGACGTTGGGTGCCGCCGCCGCGGCAATGGTCCCGGCCGTTGGGACCGACCCGGTGAACGCCAATCGACTAATGCCGGTATGCCGCGTCAGCGGCGCCCCCGCGTCAGCGCCGGTCCCTTGGACGACGTTGAAGACCCCCGGCGGCATACCTGCCTGTGCGGTGATGTCGGCGAGCAGACTTGCGGTCAGTGGCGCCCACTCTGGTGGCTTGAGGACAACGGTGTTTCCGGCGGCGAGGGCTGGGCCAATCCGCCAGGTGGCGAGCATGAGCGGCGCGTTCCAGGGAGTGATGATCGCGACGACACCAGCCGGGTCGTAGGTGATGCGCTCCCGATGCCCGCGCACCTCAAGGTCGGGGTGAGTGAGGCGCTGCTCGGCGTAGTCGGCAAAGTATTCGAAGTTCGCCGCCACCCGAGGCATGACCCCGCGTCGGTGGCTGCGGATGAGCGCGCCGTTGTCACGAGTCTCGACACGGGCGAGATCCTCGACTCGATCCCGAACTCCGTGCGCGACCTGACGCAAGATGGCCGAGCGTTCCGCCACCGGCAGCGCCGCCCACGCCGGGAAGGCGGCCCGGGCTGCGGCGACGGCCGCGTCGACGTGGGCGGAATTCCCCGCGTGGACGTGGGCGATGGTCGTCTCGTCGATCGGTGAGACATCGGCGAAGGTCGTCTCGGACGAGACCCGGACGCCGCCGATCCAATGCCGCAGGTCGACGGCAACGCCTTCCACCAGGGCGACGTCTGCGGGGTCGCGTTCCTCGGTTGCACCGGACATGTGTGGTGACCCACCCTTCGTCATCGACGTCGATCGTTAGGGCCCAAACGTATTCAGCGAATCGGCCTCGGTCAAGACCTCCGGCGAGGGCGTGACGGGCCTCGTCGGACGACGCGCCGAATGAAATTCGTCCGGCCAACCCTTGTGCGGCGGCTCACAGGGGTTTATCGTTCGATTCCTTGAACACCGGATCGTTCGTGCCCGAACGTCCGCCCAAATGGCCGCGATGACGCGTCCGCTTGCACGAGAACGGAGCCGAGATGCCCGACACCGTACCCGTCCCGCCGATCGTCGATCCGACGAACACCCATCAGCTGCGCAGGGGCCGCCTCGGCGTCGTCGGTGTCGCCTTCTTCGTCATCTCGGCGGCCGCGCCACTGACGGCGATGGCCGGCGGGGCGCCCGTGGCGATGCTCCTCGGCAACGGCGAGGGCCTTCCGTTTGCCTACGTCATCGTCAGTCTGCTCCTGCTCATCTTCGCGGTCGGCTACACGGCCATGGCCCGCCACCACACGAGCACCGGCGCGTTCTACAGCTACGTCGCTCGGGGCCTGCGGCAGAAGGCCGGCGGTTCGGCGGCGATCATCGCCCTCCTCGGCTACAACGCGATGCAGATTGGCCTCTATGGCCTTTTCGGGGCGGCGACGGCGGGCTTCTGCGCGGACAGCCTCGGCCTGGACCTGCCCTGGTACGTCTATGTCTTCCTCGCCATGGCCCTCATCGCCGTACTTGGCTATCGACAGGTCGATCTCTCCCTCAAGGTGCTGGGGGTTCTCGTCGCCGCCGAGTTCATCATCGTGCTCATCCTTGATGTCGCGATCCTCGTCAAGGGCGGGGCCGGCGGCAGCAGTGGTTTGTCGGGGTCGTCCTTCACCCCGGGCGCCTTGATGAGCGGATCACTCGCCATTGCCTTGCTCTTCAACAGCGCCTCGTTCATCGGCTTCGAGGCGACGACGATCTACAGCGAGGAAGCCAAGGACCCCAAGCGCACCGTCCCGCGGGCCACCTACGTCGCGGTGTTGACGATCGGCCCCTCTTCTACACGGTGACGACCTGGCTCATGGTTAACGCCCAGGGCGGCCAGGGGCTACAGGAGTACATCGGTGGCCTCAAGCCCGACCCGACCGCCTTCCTCTTTGTGCTGAGCGACACCTACATCGGCTCGAACTTGACGACGGTGATGACGTTGCTCTTCGCCACAAGTGTCTTCGCCGCCCTGCTCGCCTTCCACAATGCGGTGGCCCGCTACTTCTTCGCCCTCGGCCGCGAAGGATTGCTGCCCACGCCGCTCGGCCAGACCCACCAGATCCACCTGTCCCCGCACAAGGGCTCGCTGAGCCAGTCGGCTCTCGCCTTTGTCGTCGTGCTGCTCTTCGTCGTCACGGATCAGGACCCGGTGCTCGCGCTGTTCACGTGGCTCACCCAGCTCGGCACGCTCGCCATCCTCGTGCTCATGGCGCTCTCCTCCTTCGCGGTGATCGCCTTCTTCACCCGCCACCCCGAGTTGGACACGAACGTCCTGCGCACGAAGGTCGCCCCCCTCGTCGGCGGCATTTCCCTCGCCGCGGTCGCCATCTATGCCGCCTCGCAGTTCGGGCTCCTCATCGGCAATCCCGAGAGCGCCCTGAGGTGGGCCCTGCCTGCCCTGATCGTCGTGGCCGCCGTCGGCGGCATCCTGGCCGCGGCCCGCTTGCGTCACGTCTCGCCGCAGCAGTATGCCGAAATGGGTCGCCACCGCGGGGAGGACATCTTCGCCCCGCTCGACTAGGGCGCCCGCGGCACGGGCCGGCGGGCACGGGCCAGCGGGCACGGGCCGGCGGGCACGGGCCGGCGGGCACGGGCCGGCGGCGCGGGCACCCGCCCGGCCCAAGCCGGGCTAACCACGCCCGGGCCGGTCGGCTACTCCCGTGGGACGTTGGCCTCCAGCTCGGCCAGCCACGTCGTCACGGCCACGTCCGAGGGTTGCCGCCAGTCACCGCGCGGCGAGAGCGACCCCCCGGGAATCACCTTGGGCCCGTTGGGCAACGCCGACCGCTTGAACTGGTTGGCAAAGAACCGTCGCAGGAACACCTCCATCCACCTGCGGATCGTCGCGAGGTCGTATGCCGCGCGCTCACCTTCGGGGTACCCCGGCGGCCACGGTCCACTCGCGAGATCCGACCAGGCGTGTGTCGCCAGGAAGGCGATCTTGCTGGGACGGAAGCCGCGACGGAGGACGTGATAGAGGGTGAAGTCCTGCAGCGAATACGGGCCGATCGTGTCCTGCGTCGACTGCGGCTTCGCCCCATCCTTGGTCGGCACGAGCTCCGGCGTGATCTCGGTGTCGAGGATTGACGTGAGGATCACG
Source organism: uncultured Intrasporangiaceae bacterium (assembly GCA_964483685.1). Taxonomy (GTDB): domain Bacteria; phylum Actinomycetota; class Actinomycetes; order Actinomycetales; family Dermatophilaceae; genus Nostocoides_A. The sequence continues at coordinate 9,449 of CAZACX010000015.1, read as the reverse complement.
CCGACCTCGTCCTCGAACTGACCGCTGCCCACCACCCAACGAATCAGGTGCTGCATCAACGTCTTTGGCACGCCGGAGTTGACCCCATAGTGGGACATCTGGTCGCCGACGCCATAGGTGCACCACCCGAGTGCGAGCTCGGACAGGTCCCCGGTGCCCAGGACGATGCCGCGGTGATGGTTGGCGAGGCGGAAGAGATAGTCGGTGCGCAGGCCGGCCTGGACGTTTTCGAACGTGACGTCGTAGACCTCCTCCCCGTGTCCCGCCGGGTGTCGCATGTCGGCGAGCATTTGGGTGGCGGCGGGCCGGATGTCAAGGGTCTCGAAGGACACCCCAAGCGCCTGCGCGAGCCGGGTCGCGTTGTTCTTGGTGTGTTCGGTCGTCGCAAAGCCGGGCATCGTGTAGGCGAGGATGTCGGTGCGCGGGCGCCCGAGCCGATCGAGGGCCTTGGCGGCAACGATCAGTGCGTGGGTGGAGTCGAGGCCCCCCGAAACACCGATGACGACCTTGGGCTGGCCGATCGCGCGTAGCCGCTGCTCGAGCCCGGAGACCTGGATGTTGTAGGCCTCGTAACAGTCGAGCGCGAGTCGGGCCTCGTCGTCGGGCACGAACGGGAACCGGTCCACCTTGCGCCGCAACCCGATGTCGCCAGCGGGCGCCCCGAGCGTGAAGGCGACCGTGCGGAACTGCCCGGTGCGGGCGGCATACGTGCGGCGATTGTCGTCGAAGGTGCCCTGGCGCATCCGTTCCTGGCGGAGCAGGTCGAGGTCGACATCGGCGACGGAGCGACGTGGTCCGTCGGGGAAGCGTTCGGTCTCGGCGAGCAGGGCCCCCATCTCAAAGATCATCGTTTGCCCGTCCCAGGACAGGTCCGTGCTCGACTCCCCCTCTCCCGCAGCGGCATAGACGTATGCCGCGAGGCAGCGGGCGGACGCGGACTCGCAGAGGAGGTGACGGTCATACGACTTGGCGACCGTGATGGGTGAGCCGGAGAGGTTGGCGAGGACCGTTGCCCCGGCGAGGGCGGCCTCGGCGCTCGGCGGCAGTGGGACCCACATGTCTTCGCAGACTTCGACGTGCAGGACGAGCCCGGGGATGTCGCTGGCGGCAAAGAGCAGGTCCGTGCCGAAGGGGACGTCGATACCCGCGACCGTGATGGTGGCGCCGCGCTCGGCGTCGCCCGCGGCGAAGTGACGCTTCTCGTAGAACTCGCGGTAGTTCGGCAGATAGGCCTTCGGAGCGACGCCGAGGATAGTGCCGCGGTGGATGACGACAGCGCCGTTATAGAGGCGAGCGCCGTTGCGCAGCGGGGCGCCGACGACGAGGACCGGCAAGAGGTCGCGGCTGGCTTCAACGATTGTGCGCAGCGCCTCCTGCGTGGCGTCGAGCAACGAGTCCTGGAGGAAGAGGTCCTCGAGGGAGTAGCCGCTGACGCACAACTCGGGGAAGACGGCGACGGCCACTGCGTCGGCATGGCACTGCGCGGCCACGTCGAGGATGCGCGCAGCGTTCGTCGCCGGGTCGGCGAGGGCCGTCGGCAAGGTACACGCGGCAATCCGCGCAAACCCGTGGGCATAGGCCGAGCGGAAGTCCATGCGGCGATCCTACGGACGCGGCCGCCCTTACGTCCCCGTCAGCGGGAGCGCGGGGCGAACTGTGGGGTTTCCTTGCGCGCGTTAGCCGTCCGGGCGACCTTGGTGTTGCCGGCGATGAGTAGCCGGGCCTGCTCCCAGCGCTCACGGGCAAAGGTATGCCGCTCGCCGCGACCCCAGGTGTCCTCGAAGAGCCGTTTCGTCGCCGCGACGGCGTCGGGCGAACGCAACGTGATCTGCTCGACCAATTCCCCCGCCGCGAGATGCGGGTCGGCGGCCACCGCGGTGACGAGGCCGAGGGCGTGCGCCTCGGTACCGGTGATGCTGACCCCGGTCATCGTCAGCCGCTTGGCCACATCGATCCCGACGAGTTGGGACAGGCTGCGGATCCCGCTCATGTCTGGCACGAGACCCCACTTCGCCTCCAACACCGACCACTTCGCGTCCGGCGTCGAGATCCGGAAGTCGGCGCCGAGCGCCAACTGCAGTCCCCCGCCGAGGCAGTGCCCATGCACGACGGCGATCACCGGCGCCGGGATCCGGCGCCAGGCCCAGCATGCCTCCTGAAATGCGTTGGTTCCCCGCCAGGGGATCGGGACAAAACCCATGGCGATCGCGCCCGGTGACTTGAACACGGTCGCGAAGTCGAGCCCCGCGCAGAAGGCATCGCCGTTGCCAGACAGGACGACGGCGCGCACCGACCGGTCGGCGCGCAACCGCCGTGCCGTGGCGATGAGCTCACTCACCGTCTGCAGGGTGAGCGCGTTCATTTTGTCGGGGCGATCGAGACGGACGAAAGCGACGGCGTCGGCGATCTCACAGGTGACCAGGGGCGGCATACCTCCAAGATTAGGTGCGCGCGCGCCGTTCGGGCGGGTGTCCCGCGACACACCTCGCCGGGGCGGCCACCCCAAGGCCCATTCACGACGCCGGTTCGCCAACCCCGACGCAGGGACCGGCTGCGAGCGAGCCTTATGTGCTTACTGTGGCAAGCGTTTTGCTTGCTAGACTGTTGGAGTGAGCATGATCTTCCTGGCCCGGCACGGCCAGGCCGCCTGGGGCACCCGCGACTATGACCGGCTGACTGAAACTGGCACCCGGCAAGCCCAGCTCCTCGGCCGGAGCTTCGCCGCGCAGGGGCTCGCCCCCACTCGGCTGATCACCGGAGGGATGCGCCGCCACGAGCAGACCGCGGCGGCGCTCGCCAAGGAGGCCGGCTGGTCCAGCGAGTGGGAGGCCGATCCGCGCTTCGCCGAACTCGATCATCTCGATGTCATCCACGCGCACCGCCCGGCCTATCGCAATGACACCCTCATGCGAGCCGACCTTGCCCGCACTCTCCGGCCGCGTTCGGCTTTCTGGAAGATGTTCGACGTCGCCCTCACCCGGTGGCGCAGCGGGGAACATGACGAGGACTACGCCCAGACGTATGCCGAGTTCGTCACTCGAATCGATGCGGCCCTCGCCGATCTCGCCAAGAGCTTGGGACGGCGGGAGACCGCGGTGGTCGTCACCTCCGCTGGCGTCATGTCGACCGTCGCCGCCAATGTTCTCGACCGCGGCAACGCTGCGTTGTGGTCGGCCTTCTTTGCCGTGACCGCCAACACCGGCTGCCACCTCATCGAGGCCCCGACCGGTGGGCTGCGGCTGGTGAGCGCGAACGTCCATACGCACCTGATCCCCGACGGCCTCGTCACCGTGCGCTGAGGCCCGCCGACTTGCGATAATGCGCCATTCCGACGCGAAAGGCGCTCCCATGTCGAGTCCCGGTGCCACTTTGGCCCATGCACGACGCCCCATGTCCGGGCGTGACCCCCACGAGAAGGGCCGGGTCGCCAGCTCACTCGAGTTGCTCTTCGACCTGACGTTCGTCGTCGCCTTCGCCAACGCGGGCAGCGAAATGGCGCATCACGTGGCTGCCGGGCACTGGACGACGGGACTCCTCGGCTTTTCCTTCGCCGTCTTCGCGATCTGTTGGGCCTGGATCAACTTCTCCTGGTTCGCCTCGGCATTCGACACCGACGACTGGTCCTATCGGTTGCTGACGATGGTCCAGATGATCGGCGTCGTCATCCTCTCGCTCGGCATCCCCCCACTGTTTGCCTCCCTTGATCACGGCGAACACCTCGACAACCGGACCATGGTGCTCGGCTACATCGTCATGCGCGTGGCCATGGTTGCCCAATGGTTGCGGGTGGCGCAGCAATCCCCCGCGCATCGGCGGACTGCCCACACGTATGTCGCAGCCATCACGATCGCGCAGCTCGGTTGGGTTGCCCTCGCCTTCGCGAACACCAGCCTGACGACCGTCGTCCTCGGCGCCCTCGTCCTCTATGTCATCGAGTTGGGCGGGCCGTTTCTCGCCGAGACCCGCATCGGAGGAATCCCCTGGCACCCGCATCACATTGCCGAACGCTATGGTCTGCTCGCCATCATCACCCTCGGCGAAGGCATCGTCGGCACCGTCGCGAGCCTGGGCGCCGCGACAACTGTTGGCGGCTGGAGCCTCGATGCGGCCCTCATCGTGTTCGCCGGAATGAGCCTGACCTTTGGCCTGTGGTGGATCTACTTCGGGGTGGCGTGGGGCGAGATCCTGCACCTCCGCCCCAATCGCGCATTTGGGTTCGGCTACCTTGACATCGTTCTCTTCGGCGCGATCGCCGCGGTGGGCATGGGCCTGCACGTCGCGGCCTACACGCTCGAGGCCAAGAGCGAGCCGGAGGCATTCTCCTGGGTACACATCTCCCCCGTGGGCGCGATCTTGGCCACGGCGATTCCGGTGGTCGTCTTCGTCGTCGCGCTCTTTGTCCTGTGGACCTATCTGCTGCGCTCCCACGACCGGCTGCACACGGGACTCATGGTGCTCACGGCGCTGGCGATCGGCGGCTCCGTCGTGCTCGCTGCGGCCGGTGTGCGCCTCAGCATCTGCCTCGTCGTGCTGTCCTTTGCGCCGGCAATCTCGGTCATCGGGTTCGAAGTGGTAGGACATCGCCACCAGGAGCGGGCCCTCGATGCGCATCGGTGAGCCGGGCGTTCGAAGCGCGTCGTGAGGTCCGCGGGACGGTCGCTCTCAATCCCGGACGCGCGGCTTCGGGTCTCCCCCGTGGGCGTTCGCGGCAAGGATGTCGGCCTGCAGCCGCTCAAGGCGCGCGTGGAGTTGGGCGATCGCCGAGGTGAATTCACCCTGGCGCAGGGGTCGGTCGGGCGCGAACAGGTCGACCGTGATGGCACCCCCGGGGTCGAGTGTTGCCCTTTCCACCTGGCGAACGTCGCCGGCCCCCTGATGGCGCAGCGCACTATCTAACTCGTCCTGGGACATGCCCAGTCGGCCAAGCACGCCCGTCGGGATTGCGCCCTCGTCGATGAGGGTCGTCGGGTGCCCTTCGAGGAGGCCCCGCAGCCAGTCGGCGCGTTGCGTCATTCGTTCGAGGAGCGCGTTGAAACTCACGAGGACAACGGCACCGAGTAAGCCGCCGCTCAACGAGTTGTCGGCCCCGATGATGGCGTTCTGAACGACGTTGCTCAACAGGAGGATGACGACGAGGTCGAGGCTGTTCATTTGGGCCATCAAGCGCTTGCCGGCGATGCGGATGATGACCGCGATGGCGAGGTAGACGACGACGGTTCGGATCACCTTTTCTGCTGGCGGAGCCTCGAAGGCAAACAGGTCGAGCCACAGGGAGGAGGTGGTGATCGTGTGAGACAGCATCTCGGGTACCTCGGCTTACGTCGGCGCGGGGGCGTTCACCGAGCCCGCCGCGGCTCTCGCCGTGGCGGTGGCGAACGAAGGGATGAGGGGCAGCCGCGGAAGCAGCATCGCTTGGAGCGCGTGATACACGTCCGGCTTGCCAACCCAGGTGACGGCGGCGGGGGTGTTGTCGGGGGCGAGCTCGTGATGCCAGGACCCGCGGGCAGCATCGATGAAGTCGGCCTCCGCATACGCCCACCATTTCGCGTACTGCGCCGACCACTGCGGATCGCCGGTCACCTGGTGCAGCGCCCACGCGGCCCCGAGCGCCTCGGCGAGAACCCAGTGCATCCGGGCCCGCACGACGGGAGTCCCTGACCAGTCGGTTGTGTAGACGAACCCGTCGTTGCCATCGGTCGCCCAGCCGTCGGTGACTGCCCGGTGGACGAGCCCCGTCGCGGCCCCGACCGCCCAACCCCATTGGGCGGAAGAAGAATCCGGTGCACCAGGATCCGGCTGGTCGCCAACAACGGACTCCGGCACACCAGGATCGGGCGTAGCAGCGCTGGCCCCACGTGGGATGTCATCACCAGGGCCTGCGCCGAGCCCGCCCAGGCTGCCGAGCCCGCCGAGGCTGGCCGCGGTGGCCAACGTCAACCGAGCCCACTCGAGCCCATGCCCGATCGTCGCGCCATAGGGCCGGAACGGGTGCGCGGGCTGGTCCTCGTTGTAGTCGGGCAACGGGTGCCACTGGGTGTCGAAGTGCTCGGGGAGACGCCAGGCGTTGTTGCGGGCAAAATCGTTGACGGCCCGGGTGACGATCCGCCCGGCCCGCTCGTGCCAGAGCCGGTCGCCCGTCACATCACCGGCGGCGAGGTACGCCTCGACGGTGTGCATATTGGCGTTGATGCCACGGTAGGGCTCTTCCCGTAACCAGTTGGCCGAGAACGACTCTCGGGCCATTCCCTCGTGCTCGTCCCAGAAGTAGCGGTCGTGCACAGCGAGGGCGTCGGCGAGCAAGTCATTGGTGCCGGGGCGCCCCGCCGCCTGGGCGCTGCTCGCGGCAAGGATGACGAAGGCGTGCCCGTACGCCTGCTTCTCGGTACTCGTCGGCCGGCTGCCATCGGGCGTGAGCGCGGCATACCAGCCGTCGTGGGCGTCGTCGTGGAAGGCGTTGGTCAGCGCAGCGACCCCGTGGTCGACGAGTTCGCCGAATCCCGGTCGACCGAGCAGGTCGCCCAGCGCGCAGACGTGCGTCATTCGGCACGTGATCCACAGTTCGAGGTCACGCTCCATGGGGTGTCCCTCGTCATCGAGCCAGCCGAAGCCTCCTGGGAGCGCGGCCGCGCGGGCGAAGTCAAGGAGACGATCGACCTCGCTTGCCATGGCCTGCGCAGTGACGGGGGAACATAGCGAAGAGCCCATGTCCGTCAGGCTAGACCTCTGGCCAGGTCACGGGCCTCCTCCCCCGACGAGCGGGGCGCCGTGCGTGCGAAGATGCGCCGATGAACGACGCCGGAACTGGCGCCCTTGGGGGCGAGGTGCGGGCCTACCCGCGCCGGGCGTGGGTCGTCGCCATCGTGACCCTCGGGGCCCTCGTCGCCGCGGCGGCCTTCCGGTCCTCGACCGGAGCGTTGATGGAGCCGATCGAGCGCGAGTTCGGCTGGTCGCGCACGACGACCTCTGGGGCGGTCAGCCTCAACCTGGTGATCTATGGCCTCATCGCGCCGTTCGCTGCGGCCGTCATCGAGAAGTGGGGTCCTCGCCGGACCGTCAGCCTGGCCCTACTGGTTGTTGGAATCGCTTGCGCCGCAACGACTTTGATGACGCGACCATGGCAGCTGTGGCTTCTCTGGGGCGTCGTGATCGGGATAAGTACCGGAGCCATGGCGCTCGTCTTTGGTGCCATCGTCGCGAATCGGTGGTTCCACGAGCGCCGCGGCCTTGTCACTGGACTGTTCTCGGCCGCCAACGCCACCGGACAACTCCTCTTCTTGCCCGCTATTGCCGCCACCGCACAACACCTCGGCTGGCGCTACAGCGCGGGCATCGTCGCCGTGCTCGCGCTGCTTGTCATGGTGCTCGTCGGAGTCTTTCTCCGCGACAGTCCGTCCGACCTTGGGCTCCTCCCGTATGGCGCCCTGCCGGGCTCCCCGGAAGCGGCCCCGCCCCCTGCCCCCGCAATTGCCCCCGTTCGCGCCGCGGTGCGGGTGCTGCGAATTGGCCTGCGGTCGTGGACCTTTTGGGTGCTGGCGGCGACGTTCTGGGTGTGCGGCTGGTCAACCAACGGCCTCATCCAAACGCACTTCATCCCCGCCGCGCACGATCACGGAATGCCCTCGACGACAGCGGCCGGACTGCTCGCGGTCGTCGGGATCTTCGACCTCGTCGGAACACTCGCCTCGGGCTGGCTCACCGACCGAGTTGATCCCCGGCTCCTGCTCGTCGGCTACTACGCCCTGCGGGGGCTATCGCTCTTCACGATCAATCAGATGCTCGCGCCAAGTGTCGAACCGGGGATGTGGATGTTCATCGTCTTTTACGGACTCGACTGGGTCGCGACCGTGCCCCCGACGGTTGCCCTCTGCCGCTCACACTTCGGCCTCGCCGACTCGGGAATCATCTTCGGCTGGGTGTTTGCCGCGCACATGGTCGGGGCCGGTGTCGGCGCCAGTTATGCCGGGTGGGTGCGTGCGACCCAGGGCAGCTATGCCACCGCGTGGGTGACCGCTGGCGTGCTCTGCGTGGTCGCCGCGCTCGCCATACTGACGATCCCCCGCGAGCCAACAAGCCCCCCGGGCGCCGAACTGGGCGCCGCATCGGCGCCAGGCGCCCGCGCGGAGATCCGGGACACCGACGAGGTGGCCTCGGCCTGAGGCTCACGACGGTTCGGTGGCAGTGCGGTCAGTGCTTGCTGCTGAACCGGGCGAAGAGGCGGGACTTGCGGACGATCGGGTGCTCGTTGTGCCAGTCCTGCGAGGCGGTGCGCAACTCGGCCATCATTCGGGCGTTGTCACGGTCGGCGTAGTCATTGCGGTAAGCGTTCATGTCTCTATGATCGGCCACTCCTTACATAAGCACAAGCGAGCGTTCCTGCACTTTGCTTAAGACTTGCTACGGTATCCGCATCCTTGATCCTCAGCGCCTGCGCACCTTCCGCTCCGTCGTCGCGACCGGATCGGTCCAAGGTGCCGCCGACCAGTTGCGGCTCACGTCCTCGGCCGTCAGTCAGCAGCTCACGGTCCTCCAGCGCGAAACCGGCCTCACCCTCCTCGAACGGGTCGGCCGCGGCGTGCGCCCGACGCCGGCCGGGATGACGGTGGCGATCGCCAGTGGCGATGCCCTGCGGAGCCTCAACCGACTCGGGGCCCTGGTCCGCGACCTGCGCGAGGGCAAGACCGGCCACCTGACGATTGGCCACTTCTCCTCGGCGGGGCTGGCGTGGATGCCGCGCATCGTCAAGCGGATGCGGGCGGAGTACCCCGACGTGATGATCGAGCTTGTCCTCAACGAAGCGTTCGACGGTTCGTTGCCGACGAAGCCCGACATCGATGTGCGGATCCACATTGAGGGTGAGCCCCAGCCCGCCGGCTTCAACAGGGTTCCCCTCCTCGACGACCCGTTCGTCATCGCGATTCACAAGAAGCATCCCTTTGCCGGACGGCACTCGGTGCGCCTGGGCGACCTCCGTGACGACGAGTTCGTCGCCAACGACTGGATCGGGTCGCCGGTCCACCAGATCCAGGCGAACGCCTACGCGTCCGCCGGATTCAGCCCCCGCTACATCGTGCATGCAGCGGACCACCTCATGGCACTCGCGTTTGTTGACGCCGGGATTGGCGTGACGATGCTGCCGGTCTTGGCGGTTCAGGAGGTCCCGCCCAATGTGCGGGTGCTACCCCTGACAGATCCGACCCCGGTGCGCCACATCTATGTCCTCGTGCGCGACTCGATCGCCGCGACCCCGGCCGCGAGCCGCGTCGTGGAACTGCTCAAACGGCATACGGCCTAAGCCGACCTGACCGGCCCAAACGCGGCCGGGCGCAAACCGGCAGGCCGCTCAGCGAGCTGGTCCGCCGCCGTGATTGGCCTTCTTGACAGCCAGCTTCCGCAGCGGGTCTTGGGCGACGGGGATGTGGTGGGTGGTGAGGCGTTTGCGGAAGGTCCAG
>CAZACX010000014.1:43826-53344 GCA_964483685.1 uncultured Intrasporangiaceae bacterium | reverse complement strand
CACGGGCATTACTTCTGAGGATCGTCGTGCCCTTGACGCCACCCGTTGCAGCAGCCTACGGTCTAGTGGATCAGGAGGTTGCTGACTTTTTAGGGGATGGAAAGACATGAAACTTCAAGGGTTCGCCGTCGTCACAGTCGGCTTTGCTGCTGGTCTGGTCGGAGCGTTGGGAGGAGCGGCCACTTCAGCCGCGCAGTCGCCATCCGTCGCAGTTCAGCGGGGGGCTGAGGGTGGCCTAGTGTGCGCGAGCAACAAGTCGGTTGGAACCATGGGGGATTTCGTGGGCACCGAAGGATTGCCAGTTGATCAGGCTTTAGCGGAGGCGCGGAGGATAGTCCTGCGGAACCGTGATGAACTCGGTGTGACGAGTTCAAAGCGAGTTGTTGGGACGTCTGGCAACCTCACATTCACTTTCCAGAATCAGAAGAATGAGACTGTGGCGGCTGTATCACTTGCGCCAATCGGCTCGGGATGGCGTTTCGACGGCGGCGGGCGTTGCGTCTCCGGTGACGAAGCCTGATCGGTTTCAAGCCTGGTCGGTTTCACGCCTGGGTCGGTCACGAGTCCCGGGCGGTCAGCTGCTTGGCGTCCTCAATCAGGGCGCCCAGCAGGATGCTGGCCTGTCGCATGGTGAGAGTCCCAAGGAGGGATGCGTCGTGCGGGGCGCCGTCTGTGGGCACGTCAGCGGTGCCGTTGAAGACGCTCCGAGACAGCCCGAACCGATTGCGGTAATAGGGCGTTAGTGAAGGACCATGCTCGGCCAACCAAGTCCGGACGACGCCGGTGATCTCAGTGACCGCGCGGCGAGGGTCTGCGCCCGGGGGTTCGGTGGTCTTGACAATGGTAGTAATCAGGTCGTCCACCCGTTCACAATCAGCGCCAAATTCAGCAGGCGGCAAAAGGGACAAGATCGGGGCGGGGAGAAGTGCAAAACGTCGGTCAAATGCGAAGTCAGGCAATTCGGCCAGCCCCTCGCCCAATTGCCGTAGAGCGCGGCGGGCGGAGCGTCGCCCGAAGTAGCCTCCGGAAAGCGGCGGGTACCCGGCCATGCTGATGGCGCCCCAGTGCGCATGCACCGGGTCTCCGCCTCCCACTCGGCAGTCCAGATAGGCAACGAGAGCGAGCACGGTCGTGGCACCGAGCAGCGGCAGGTAGTCGTTCTCGGGTGCATCGGCCGCATGGACGTCACCGGGTTCGAGCGACCCGAACCGCAGACCTTCAAGGGCAGCGTCAACGAGGCTTTCACGGGAGCTGTAACGGGTCCCGCTCGCGACAAAACCTCCTTTGACGGCAATGGGCGCCTCGCCTCGTCGCCCCTGCCGGTTGACACTGCTGCCGAAAACTTGGTCGAGGGTGAGCCCACCAGGGGCGTCGAGGGCCTGAGCGATGAGTGCCGTCAGAGCGCGGCGAAGGAGTTGCTCGTCGCGGCACAACATCGTCGGAATGGTGGTGGCCCCCGGGAACCCGGAGAGTTCGGCGGCCCGGGCCGCAACCATGGGCAGGGGCCCGCTGTCGGTATAGAGGTAGGCGAATGCACAGCAGATGCTGTCGTTGGGGTCCAACGGCTGCAGCATCTCCCCGCGTTTGACCAAGATCGGCAGCCGTTCATAGCTGCTGCGCTCGATGCGACCGGCCGGTAGGTAGATGGTGTCACCGTCAGTGAGGTCGGCGTTCTCAGTGAACGTATGCGTGTGGACGACAGGAATCCCAAGCCCGTAGTCGCGACAGATATAGCGGTTGTAGTCGACGAGCCCAACCCGGCCGCGACGGATTTCTTCCCAGTTCCCAAGGTGGCCGCTGCGGATTGCGGGCCGCGGCCTCGTTGCGACAGCGGCGAGGGTGTCGGAGACAAGGTGATCGCTGAGGCCCAGGTGGTAAACGCGCGCTCCGTGGGCTTCTTGTCCGTGAAGATCGCGGCGGTCGAGTTCGTCAAGGATCTGGACGAGTGCGCACACGGTGACATTGTTTCCTGCACCTGCGCTCCCGGCTGATCGCCGAGGCGGGCCAGCCCGCGTGGGAGGGAACCGCGGCGTGCGCATCGGGGGACCCTATGCGTCAGGATGGGGTCAGGTGGGACGATTGGCGTTCTTTCCCCATCGGAAGGCTGCTGTGATGCGTGTCGTTGGGATCATTGCCGATCTGCCCGTCGCTGACATCGCATCAGCGAGCGGCTTCTACTCGAGCTATCTCGGGTTGACCCTTGAGGAATTCAACATGGGGTGGGTGGCTCGCTTCACCACGCCAGAGACCGGGGCCACCGTCCAGCTGGTGACACGCGACCTGACGGCGCCGGAGAACCCAGTGATCTCGGTGAAGGTGGACGACGTGGACGCGGCCTATGCCGAGGCTCAGCAACGCGGCTACGAGATCGTGCACCCGCTGAGCACCGAGGGGTGGGGCGTTCGTCGGTTCTTCGTGCGCGCACCCGACGGTAACGTCATCAACATCGTGCAGCATCACGACTAGGCAAAACCCCTGACGCCGGCCACCGCCACCCGGGCGGCGTGCAGGTGACGCGAACAGGCGGCGGTCGACTGGCCGGCCCTGCGGCGTGCCTCTGACCGGGGCGCGCGGCGTGCGTGGCAGGTATCACGCTCCCACGATCGGGGGATCAGCAGGGGCGCCTGACAAGATATCGAAAGCCAACCCTGCCTTCCAAGAATCAGGAAACCGGTACTCAATGAACATCGTTGTGTGTGTGAAGTACGTCCCCGACGCCCAAGCGGACCGCCGGTTCGACGAGACGACGCTGACCACGGACCGCGTCAACGTCGAGGGCCTCCTCTCGGAGCTCGATGAGTATGCCGTTGAAGAGGCGCTCAAGCTCGTCGAAGCAAACGAGGGTGAGGTCACCGTCGTGACCATCGGCCCCGACGACGCGGCCAACGCACTCAAGAAGGCCCTCCAGATGGGCGCCGACAAGGCCGTCCACATCTGTGATGACGCGATCCTCGGCACCGACTCCCTCGGCACGTCGCTGCTCCTGGCTGCGGCCGTCAACAAGATCGGCACCCCTGACCTCGTCCTCACCGGCATGGCGTCGACGGACGGGACCATGAGTGTTGTTCCCGCGATGCTCGCCGAACGCCTCGGGCTACCTCAGGTGACCTTCGCGTCCGAGTTGACGATCGCGGGCACCACGGTGACGATGCGCCGCGACGGCGATGCGGCAAGCGAAACCGTCGTTGCGACGATGCCGGCCCTGGTCTCGGTCACCGACCAGATCAACGAACCGCGCTACCCCTCGTTCAAGGGCATCATGGCGGCGAAGAAGAAGCCGGTCGAGACGTGGTCGTTGGCCGACCTCGGCATCGACCCGGCGAACGTTGGCACGGCCGGTGCGTACACCACTGTGCTCTCCGCAACGAAGCGCCCGCCACGTGAGCAGGGCCAGATCGTCACCGACGAGGGCGATGGCGGCACCAAGCTCGCCGAGTTCCTGTCCGCCCGCAAGTTCATCTGACCGTCCGCGTCGAACGCGAGAGGAAACCCCATGTCTGAAGTTTTCGTCCTGGTCGACCACGCCAACGGTGAGGTTCGCAAGGCGACATTCGAAATGTTGACGATCGCCGCCCGGCTCGGTGCCCCTGCCGCGGTCTTCATCGGCCAAGGCATCGAGCTGGCCAAGGAGTCGCTCGCCAAGTACGGCGCGACCCGGATCTATGCCGTCAGTGCTGCCGACTTCACCGACTACCTCGTCGCCCCGCAGGCCGAGGTGCTCGCCGGACTCGTCTCCAAGCTCAAGCCCGCCGCTGTGCTCATCCCCTCCACCGCAACCGGGAAGGAGATCGCTGCGCGGCTCGCCGTCAAAACCGACTCGGGGCTGATCACCGACGCCGTCGATGTCCAGGCCGGCGCCAACGGCATCGAGACGACGCAGTCGGTCTTTGCCGGGTCGTTCACCGTCAAGGCGATGGTCACCAAGGGCACCCCGATCATCGCAGTCAAACCCAACTCGGCCGCCCCGGTGGAGAGTGCGGCCGCGGGCACCCTCGTGCCGGTCAACCTCACCGTGACGGACGCGGCCAAGACCGCAAAGATCACCGAGTCCAAGCCCCGACAAAAGAGCGGTCGCCCCGAGCTGACCGAGGCCGCCATGGTCGTCTCCGGTGGTCGTGGCACCGGCGGCGACTTCTCCCCGGTGGAGACCTTCGCCGACACCCTCGGGGCTGCCGTGGGCGCCTCCCGAGCTGCGGTGGACGCGGGCTGGTACCCGCACACCTCACAGGTCGGCCAGACCGGCAAGCAGGTCAGCCCCCAGCTCTACGTTGCCTGCGGCATTTCCGGGGCCATCCAGCACCGGGCGGGTATGCAGACGTCCAAGACGATCGTCGCGATCAACAAGGATCCGGAGGCGCCGATCTTCGAGTTGGTCGACTTCGGGGTCGTCGGTGACCTCTTCCAGGTGCTCCCGCAGGCCACCGCTGGGGTTGCCGCCGCGAAGGCCTAGACACACGATTCCTCGGCCCGGTGCCGACCTGCGTCGAGTATGGGCGCGGGTTGGCACCGGGCGAGTTCGTAGAATTACCCGATGCCCGCCTACCTCGACCATGCGGCGACGACGCCGATGCGGGCGTCGGCGATCGCTGCCCTCACCGACGCGGTGTCCCACACGGGCAACCCGTCGTCACTGCATACCGCGGGTCGGGCAGCGCGACGGCGCGTCGAGGAGTCCCGCGAGCAGCTCGCCGCGGCACTTGGCGCCCACCCGAGCGAAGTCATCTTCACGTCCGGAGGGACCGAGTCGGATAACCTCGCGGTCAAGGGCGCGCTATGGGCCAGCGCCGCCCTCGACCCAGCCCGTCGGCGGCTCGTCGTCAGCGGCATCGAGCATCACGCGATCCTCGACCCGGCCGAGCATCTCGTGGGGACCGGGCAGGCCACGCTTACCGTGGTCGAGCCCGATGGGCAGGGTCTGATCACGGCTGGCGCGTTGACCCCGGCGGTAGACACTGACGTCGCCCTTGTGAGCGTGATGTGGGCCAACAACGAGATCGGCACGATCGCGCCGATCCCCGAGCTGGCCGAGATCGCGCACCGGTCCGGGGCGGCCATGCACACCGACGCCGTCCAAGCGGTCGGTCAGGTCCCGGTGAACTTCGCCGACAGCGGCGTCGACCTCCTCTCCGTCAGTGGGCACAAGATTGGTGGCCCCGTTGGGGTTGGGGCACTCCTCGTGCGTCGCGCCGCGCGACTGACGGCGCTGATCCACGGCGGCGGCCAGGAACGGACGCTGCGCTCCGGCACCGTCCCGACGGCGTTCGTGCACGCTTTCGCTGTCGCCGCCGCGGAGGCCGTCGAGCAACGAGCGAACGAGGCGCAACGGTTGATGACGTTGCGGGACAGACTCATTCACGGAGTTCTGGAGCTTGCCGTGGGCGCGACCGTGACCGGCCCGTGGGCCGAGGGAAATGTCACGGATCGACTCCCCAACAATGTCCACCTCCTCATCCCCGGTGTCGATGGTGAGGCGTTGCTCTTCCTGCTCGACGCCGCCGGCATCGCCTGCTCGTCCGGCTCGGCCTGCACCGCCGGTGTTGCGCGGGTCAGTCACGTCGTGCGCGCCCTCGGGATCCCCTCCGATGAGGCTCGCGGGGCCCTGCGCTTGACCCTTGGACACACGTCCAGCGACGCGGATGTCGAGGCCCTGCTCCGGGCACTGCCCGAGGCAGTCACGCGGGCCCGCGCGGCCCGGGGAGTTGCCTGATGAGGGTCGTTGCGGCCATGAGCGGCGGGGTGGACTCGGCCGTCGCCGCCGCCCGAATGCTTGACGCCGGTCATGACGTTGTCGGGGTTCACCTCGCCCTCTCCAGGAGCGCCGCCACCTTGCGGGAGTCTGCGCGCGGCTGCTGCACGATCGAGGACGCCGGTGACGCCCGCCGAGTCGCCGACCGACTCGGCATCCCGTTCTATGTGTGGGATCTCGCGGAGCGCTTTTCCCGAGACGTCGTCGAAGACTTCGTTGCGGAGTATGCCGCGGGCCGCACCCCGAACCCCTGCCTGCGGTGCAACGAGAAGATCAAATTCGCCGCGCTGCTCGACCGGGCGCTCGCGCTCGGGTTCGACGCGGTAGCGACCGGCCACTACGCGCAGATCCAGTCGGGACCCGACGGCCGGGAGCTGCACCGGGCGGTCGATACGGCAAAGGACCAGTCCTACGTGCTGGGCGTGTTGACCGCCGACCAGCTTGCGCACGCCTACTTCCCGCTCGGCGACACCACGAAGCCGCAGATCCGCGAGGAGGCCGCCAAGCGGGGCTTCTTCGTGGCCGCTAAGCCCGACTCCTACGACATCTGCTTCATCCCCGACGGGGACACCCGGGGCTGGTTGCGCGGACGGCTCGGGGCGAAGCCGGGCGACCTTGTCGATCCGCAGGGCGCGGTGATCGGCCACCATGACGGGGCCTATGGCTTCACCATCGGGCAGCGCCGGGGACTGGGTCTCGACCGAAGCGCGCTCGATGGCGAGCCGCGTTACGTCGTCGCCGTCGACGCCCCGACCAACACCGTGACCATTGGCACGGCGGACCTGTTGGGGGTCAACGAGATTCGTGGAATTGAGACCCGCTGGTGCGGCCGGGCGCCGGCGCCGGGCGCCGAGATCGAGGTCGGCGCCCAGGTTCGGGCTCACGGCGAGGAGGTCCCGGCAATCGCCCAGGTGGACGCGGGCACCGTGCGGGTGACCCTTCGCCGCGCGATCCGGGGGGTCGCCCCGGGGCAATCGATCGTCCTCTATCAGGGCACCCGGGTTCTCGGCTCGGCAACGATCGCGCAGGCCACCCGCAGCTAACCGGCTCGCCCGGGGGAGCGGCGATGTGATCTGCTACCACCTGTGAACAGCCCCGACACCCCGGCCCCGACCCCGGCTGCCCCTGCGGCCTCCGCGTCCCCGGCCCTCGCGTCCGCGTCCGCGTCCGCGGCCCCTGGGTTCGCTGCCTCCGCGGCCCCCGCCACCTCCTCCGCCACGGCCAACAAATCCCCAGGCCCACCGGCCCAGGTGGGTCGATACAAGGAACGAGCGAGCACCGAGCGCGCCATCCTCGACGCGATTCTTGACGACGTTCTCGCGGGCACCCTGTCCACCGTCGTGGATGGGCGGCCCTGGGTTGTGCCGATGCTTTTTGCCCGGGACGGCGACCGGGTGTTGCTGCACGGCTCGACCGGGGCCGGGGCGTTACGGCACGTCGCCGCCGGTGCCCCGGCAACCTTGGCGCTGATCGCCGTCGATGGGCTCGTCGTCGCCCACTCGACGTTCGAGTCCTCGGCGAACTACCGATCGGCGATCGTCTCGGGTCACCTTCGAGAACTGAGTGCGGACGATCGCGCCGGCGCCCTGGACAAACTGTCCGAACGCCTCCTGCCGGGACGGACCGCGGAGGTCGTCCCGATGGCACCAAAGGAGATCGCGGCCACGCTGGCGATGGAGTTGCCGATCATCGACGGGCAATGGACGGTCAAGGTGCGCAGTGGCCCCCCATCCCCGCCCGGACCGGACGAGGAGGCCAACGCGTGGTGTGGCGTCATCCCCCTCGCCCACACCGCCGGGACCCCGCAACCGGCGCCGTGGTCGGTCGGCGAGGTGCCCGGGTCGGTGGTCGACTTTGTCGCCTCCCGACCAGGGCCCGAGATGTCCGCATGACGCGTGCGACCGGAATTGGTTCCTGGCCCGGTCTCGACCCGGGCGCCGCCCTCGGCGCGATCCGCCACCTCCTCGCCGACGATCAGTTGCCCTACCTGCCGGAGTTGCCGGCGCGCGGCCCCGGCGCCGACCTCATTGGACGTGGCGCCGCAATCCTCACCGACCTTCCCGTCGAACTCGCGCCGAGCGGCTGGCGGCACACCGACGCGCCGGGCCGAGACTCCTCCCGGGCCCGGGGGTTCCTGCGCCATGATCTCGACACCCTGGCCGAGACCTTCGATGGTTACGTCGGAGACCTCAAGATCCAGCTTGCCGGTCCGTGGACCCTCGCCGCCGCCATCGAGTTGCCGCGGGGCGAGCGCACCCTGACCGACGGCGGCGCCGTCTCGGACCTCATCGCTTCGCTGGCCGATGGCGCCGTTCGCCATGCCCGCCAGGTCGCCGACATCGTCCCCGGCGCCCGGGTGATCGTCCAGGTGGACGAGCCGTCGCTCCCCTCGGTGTTGGCCGGTCGGCTGCCGACCGCCTCTGGATATGGCCGAGTCCGCGCCGTCGACCCGCAGCGTGCGGCCACGGGGTTGGGCACCGTCTTGGAGGCGCTCGCCGCCTTCGACCCGATCGTCCACTGCTGCGACCACGCCGTCCCGCTGCCGCTCCTGCGCCGCGCCGGGGCGCGCGGCGTCGCCCTCGATCTCGCCGGGCTCACCTCGACCTCGTGGGAGTCGCTCGCCGCGACGGTCGAGGAGGGTGTCCAGCTGTATGCCGGGTGCCTGCGCCCCGATGGCACGACGAGCCGGGCGGCGGCGGTCGAGTCGCTGACCCGCCCGTGGCGCGACGTCGGTCTCGAGGTCGCCCGACTCGACGAGGTCCTCGTGACGGCCGCGTGCGGCATACCGGCGTTGAGCTTTGATGAGGCCCTCGCGCTGACCCGCCGCTCGATCGAGGTCGCCGCCGAACTCACCGACCTCGCGAGGGCGTGAGGTGGGCGCCCCGCGAGTGCCTTGGCAGGTCAAGTTCATCGCGCTGGTGGTGATTTGGGGATCGAGCTTCTTGCTCATGAAGGTCGGCCTCGAGGGGCTGGCACCCGTCCAGATCGCCGCGCTGCGCATCCTGACCGGCGCGGCTGTCATCACCGGCCTGCTCTATGCCCGCGGTGGACGGCTGCCCCGGGGCCGGCGCGTGTGGGGGCACCTGGTGGTCTGCGGATTCTTCCTCGCGGCGTTCCCATTCACGATGTTCGCGATGTCCGAGACGCGGATAACCTCGGCGCTCGCCGGGATTGGCAACGCCACGACCCCCATCGCGACCGTCCTCGCGACGATGGCGATCTTGCCGGGGGAACGCGCGACCGGGCGGCGACTCCTTGCGGTGGTCATCGGTTTCCTCGGGGTGGTGACGATCATGCAACCGTGGACGGTTACCGATCGGCCGGACCTGCTCGGCTTTGGGATGGCGCTTGCCGGGGGTGCCAGTTATGGCATCGGCTGGACCTACAACCGGCGCTACCTCGCGCATGCCGACCTTGGGGGGCTCTCCCAACCCGCGGCAACGCTTCTCGTCGGTCTGGCCCTCATGGTGCCGATCGTCGTCGGTTGGGCCCTGACCCAGGACAACGCGTTCGCCGCCGTGACGGCCTATGCGGGCGCTGGCCGGGGGGCGCGCGACTGGCTACCCCTCGCGTGTGTGGTGCTGCTCGGGGTCGTTGGCACCGGGTGGGCCTACACGCTGCAGTTTGACGTCATCCGCGGCGCGGGCCCGGTGGTCGGTTCGACGATCACCTATCTCATCCCCGTTGTCTCCGTCCTTCTCGGGGTTCTCGTCTTGGGGGAGCACCTCACGGTGGCGACCTTGGTGGGGTTCGCGATCGTCCTCGGCGCGGC
>CAZACX010000014.1:35313-43726 GCA_964483685.1 uncultured Intrasporangiaceae bacterium | reverse complement strand
TAACGACACCACCCGGAGCGCAGCTGGTTCTCGTGCGCGCCGAGGTGGACGCCGTCACCCGGCCTGTCACCGGGGTCACGGGGCGGGGGTGTGTACCTCACGTCGCAGGATCTTGCCGGTCGGGCCCTTGGGCAGTTCGGAGACGAACCACACGTGGCGCGGGTACTTGTAGGCGGCGATGCGCTCCTTGGTGAAGGCCACAATGTCCGCCGGGGTCGCGGTGGAACCGGGACGCAGCGCAACAGCGGCGCCGACGTCCTCGCCGAGCAGAGCATCGGGCACGCTGACGACGGCGACCTCAAGGACGTCGGGGTGTTGGTAGATGACTTCCTCGACCTCGCGGGGGTACACATTCATGCCGCCGCGCAGGATCATGTCCTTCTTGCGGTCGACGATGGTGAAGTAGCCCTCCTCGTCCATGATGGCGAGGTCGCCGGTGCGGAACCACCCATCCGGGATGGCCTCGGCGGTGGCCTCGGGCTTGTTCCAGTACCCCTTCATCACGTTGTCGCCACGAATAGCGATCTCGCCAATCTCGCCGATCGGCACCTCGTTGCCGGACAAGTCGACGCAACGCATCTCGCACCCGGGAATCGGGACGCCGATGGTCCCGGGTTTGCGCTCCCGGTCGGGCAGATTGAAGCTGGCCACGGGGCTCGTCTCGGACAAGCCATAGCCTTCGAGGATCACGCAGCCGAACTTCGACTCAAACGCCTTCATGACTTCGAGGGGCATCGCCGAGCCACCCGAGGCGCAGGTGGTCAGGGTGGAGGCGTCCATCGCGTCCGACGCCGGGTGGTTGAGGATCGCGGCATACATCGTTGGCACCCCCAGCATGACCGTGACCCGCTCCTGCGCGATGACGTCGATCGCGGCGGCCGGGTCGAACCGGGGGATGAGTGCCAGGGAGGCGCCGACGATAGTCGCCGCGTTCATGCCCACGGTGAGGCCAAAGACATGGAACAGCGGCAGACATCCCATGAGGACGTCGTCACTCGTCAGGCCGAGGATTTCGTCCCCCGACCGGGTGGCGTTGAGCCGCAGGTTGCGATGGGTGAGCTGGGCGCCCTTGGGGCGACCGGTGGTCCCCGAGGTGTAGAGGATGACGGCGTCGTCCTCGTCATCGCGCTCGGTCGGGATGGCGATCGGGGCGCCCCCGACGAGGATCCCCGGCACGGGTCCGGTGGGCCCACACTCGACGATGCGGGTCCCGGTGTTCGCCGCCCCGGCCGTGGCCTCGGCCACAAAGTCGGGCCACACGAACGCAAGCTTCGCCCCCGAGTCGCTGAAGAAGTACTCGACCTCTTGGGACTTCAGGAGCGGATTCATCGGAACGACGACCCCACCGGCGAGCAGGGTGCCCCAGAAGGTCACCGGGTAGGCAGGCACGTTCGGCAAGATGAGGGCCACGCGATCCCCGGGCTGAATGCCGTTCTCGCGCAACGCCCCGGCGACCTGGGCCGCCATCGCGTGCAGTTGCGCATAGGTGATCCCCGCGCCACCGATCCGCAAGGCGTCCTTGTCGGGGTAGCGCTCGGCGGCGTTGACGAGGCTGGTTACCAGATTGGTCATGGGTTCTCCTTGTCGGAATGGCGGGTCGTTCTCTCGGGTCCATCATTGCCCCATGCCGGGGCGCTGCGGGCTCACGAGTCCTCGCTCATGGCGGCGAGGTTCCTCGGGCTGTCCTCGGCGTCGTGCAGGATGGCCCCGTGAGTCAGATGCCGATCGACCGTGGGGTCCCTGACGCCGCCCACCAGGAGTGGGTGGCGCTCGCCGAGGACGTGCGCGGGCACCAGTTCGCTTACCACGTCAAAGACGCCCCGACGATAAGCGACGGCGCGTATGACGCCCTGCTGCGGGCCTTGGTCGCGATCGAGGAGGCGCACCCCTCGTTGCGTACCCCGGACAGTCCAACCCAGCAGGTCGGCGGCGCGATCTTTTCCACGGATTTCCAGGCCGTCGATCACCTGGAGCGGATGCTCAGCTTGGACAATGCGTTCTCCGTCGAGGAGTTGACGGCCTGGGCGACGCGCGTCGAGCGGGAGGCGAGCGGTGCGGCATACCACTATCTGTGCGAGCTGAAGATTGACGGGTTGGCCATCAACATCCTCTATGAGCACGGCACCATGACGCGGGCGCTGACCCGCGGTGATGGCCGCACCGGCGAGGACGTGACCCTCAACGTGCGCGCCATCGAGGGGGTGCCAACCCAGCTCACCGGCACCGACATCCCCGATCTCATCGAGGTGCGGGGGGAGATCTTCTTCCCCATCGAGGGCTTTGCCGACCTCAACGCCACCCTTGTCGCGGCAGGGAAGGCGCCCTACGCCAACCCACGGAACGCGGCCGCGGGGTCGTTGCGGCAAAAGGATCCGCGAGTCACCGCGTCCCGCCCGTTGCGCCTGCTCGTCCATGGCATCGGCCGCCGGGAGGGCGTCGACCTTGGGCGGCTCTCTGACGGTTACGAGCTCCTGGCCGGGTGGGGGCTGCCGGTCTCAGCGCACTCGAGGGTGTTCGGCTCGCTGGCCGAGGTGGACACGTTCATTGCCTCGTATGCCGCGCAGCGCCACAGTGTGGAGCACGAGATCGATGGCGTCGTCGTCAAGGTCGATGAGCTTGCCCTGCAACGGCAATTGGGGACAACCTCCCGCGCTCCCCGCTGGGCGATTGCCTACAAATACCCGCCCGAGGAGGTCAATACCAAGCTGCTGGCGATCGAGGTCAATGTTGGTCGGACCGGCCGGGTGACCCCGTATGGCGTGATGGAGCCGGTGACCGTCGCGGGGTCAACCGTGGCGAACGCGACGTTGCACAACGGGTTCGAGGTCACCCGCAAGGGGGTGCTCATCGGGGACACCGTCGTGCTGCGCAAGGCGGGTGACGTGATCCCGGAGATTGTCGGGCCGGTGGTGGACCTGCGCGACGGCACCGAACGGGCCTTCGTGATGCCGACGCATTGCCCGGCCTGCGGCTCGGTGCTCGGACCGGAGAAGGAAGGCGACAAGGACATCCGGTGCCCCAACTCCCGGCGGTGCCCCGCGCAGCTGCGCGAACGCCTCTTTGGCCTGGCGGGGCGGGGCGCACTCGACATTGAGGCCCTCGGCTGGGAGGGAGCCGTGGCGTTGTTGGAGCACGGAGTTCTCGCCGACGAGTCGGGACTCTTCGCGCTGAGCGCCGCGGACGTTGCCAGGGTGCCGCTCTATACCCGGGTCGCCAAACCGACCGACCCGCCCGACACTGTCATGGACGGGCGCGTGCTCTCCGCGAACGGCGAGAAGCTCGTGACGAACCTTGCCGCCGCCAAATCCCAGCCGCTTTGGCGGGTGCTCGTGGCGCTCTCGATCCGACACGTGGGACCGAGCGCCGCCCGGGCCCTCGCCACGCATTTCGGCACGATGGCGGCGATTCGCGCGGCCACCCCGCAGGAGTTGGCCGGTGTCGAAGGGGTGGGTGCGGTGATCGCCGAGTCCGTGGCCGAATGGTTCGGCGTGGACTGGCACGACGAGATCGTTGAACGGTGGGCGGCCGACGGGGTCCGGATGGCGGACGACCGAGACACCTCGATCACCCCGACCTTGGCGGGGCTGACCCTCGTCGTCACGGGCTCGCTCGAGGGGTTTAGCCGGGACGGCGCCAAGGAGGCGATCCTCGCCCGAGGCGGCAAAGCGGCCGCGTCGGTGTCGAAGAAGACGGACTATGTCGTCGTCGGTCCGGGCGCCGGTTCCAAGGAGGCGAAGGCTCGCGAGCTGGGACTGACCATCCTGGACGAGGCCGGGTTTGTGCGGCTCTTGGCGACGGGCGATCCGGCCTGACCCGAGCTGTCCGCGTCGGCCGGCGCACCCTGCTCACTCTGCGTTCTCTGGCCACCCTGCGCTGTCGGCGTCCTCTGGGCACCCGGCGTTCTCCGGGCACCCTGGGCACCCTGGGCACCTTTCGTTCTCTGGGCACGCTGGGCGATCGGTGTTCGACCCGCAAAGACGAGCGTCCGCTGCGCGAGGAAGCTCGAGGTGAACAGCATGAGCTCGGTGAGCACCTTGGCAATCGCCACCGAGCCCAGGACACTCGTCCAGGACCGCATAAGGGCGATGTTGGCGAGCAGCACGACGGCCGCGAGGGCCGCATACCGGGCGAAGGAAGGCACGCGCGAGCCGGACCCGCGGCCAAACACCCACCACCGGTTGAGGGAGTAGTTGGCCGTCGCGCTGAGGGCGCGGGCGCCGATAATCGAGGGCACCAGGTCACCGGTGAGCGTCAGCAGCGCGGCCAGGGCGAGGGCGTCGACAACGAACCCGGCCAGGGAGGAGGCGACGAACGCGAGCAGCTGGCCATAGATCCGGAGGGAATCGTGCACCGGGCGAAAGTGCGTGGACGCGTTTCCCTCCAGGTAGATCGTCGCGATCGGGATTTCGCGGATCGTGCGGGCCGCGCGCACCGCGGTGAGGAGTTGTCTCAGCTCGTACTCGAACCGATCCCCGGGAACCTCGAGGAGCCAGGGCAGCAGCTGCGGAGCGAACCCGCGCAGCCCCGTCTGGGTGTCGCGCAGGTCGTGGCCGGTGGCGACCCGAAACGTCGTCCGGGTCAGCGAGTTCCCCACCCGGCTGCGCAGCGGCACGGTCCCGGTGAACGCCCGGGCCCCCAGCACGATCTCGGCGGTGCCGTCCTCGAGCGCGGCGGCGATCCGCAGAATGTCGACGGGGGAGTGTTGCCCGTCGCTGTCGGCGCACACGACGGCCTCACCGGGAAAGTGGGCGCCGATGTGGGCGAATCCCGTCTTGAGCGCGGCGCCCTTGCCCCGGTTGAGCGGGTGGCGCAGCACCGTGACACCGCGGCCCTCCAGGCTCCGAAACACGTGGGCAAAGGTGGGCCCGCTGCCGTCGTCGACGACGAGGACCCGCAATCCGGGCAGGTCGCGCAGGTCGTCCGCCAGCGACAGGAGCCGCTCATCAGGGTGATAACTGGGGATGAGGATGATCATGGGAGCGTCCTAACCCGCGATGTAGATGATGTCGGAGGTTCCCCGCTCCGCACCCCGACCGAGCGGGTTGTTGACCAGGGTGTCGTTGAAGACCATCGTCGTGGACCCGCCACCGTCGAGGTTGTAGGCAACGTGCGCCCCCGCGTCGACGAAGATCTGCCCAAACTCACTCATCGTCACCCCCCGGCTGTAGCCGGCGCTGCGACCATCCACGGCGACGAACAGGAGGTGGTTCGCCTCAACGAAACCGATGCCGGTGCGCGGTTGCTGGCCTTGGATCGAGTGGTTCCCAAAGTTGGTGTCGACTTCGACGGAGTCGATCCCGGAAAGCAGTTTGCCGTCCTCGACGATGCCGGGGCCGAACGACCACGTCTGCCAAACCCCCTCGGCGAGAAGGGTGTCGGCGTTGGTGGTGGTCTCGTCATAGAGCTTCATGGTTCCGTCGGCATAAAACGCGAGCCCTTGCCGGGCGCCGGAGTCGCGGTACTTGACCCCGTTGCGGATCACGATGCCGGTGTCGCGGAACCCGTAGTAGTCGCCGTTGATGGCGAGCACCGCCGCGGCTTGCTTGGCGATCGTCGACGGGTTGGCGATGATGTTCTCACCGAACGAATCGTCAGCGAAGGCGCTGCGCAGGATCGTTGCGTCGGTGATGAGGACGTCGGCGACGAAGTACGTGATCAGGTCGTTGCCCGACCCAATGGTCTTGCGGGAGATCGAGATCTGGGCGGTGTCGCTGGAGTAGCTCGTCCCGGTCGCGGCGCCGGTGCTACTCGCGGCCACGACGTCGAGGGCTTGTGCGGTTTGGGCGGAGGCGTTGGTGACCTCGACGTGATCGATGACGTAGTGGTTGAGGGCCCAGGCGCTCGTGCCACCGGCGGCTATCAAGGTGCCAAGTGCGCCGCCGAGGAGGGCCCGGCGGCCGACCCGTGCGGGTGTCGGCGCCCGGCCACTCGCCGCCGCTGGACTGGTGTCCTCATCGGGGGTGAACGGGTGGTCAGTGGCGGGCTTTTGCTGAGTCATGGTGTGATCCTTGAGTTCCCGATTGTGTTCTCGCTGTGTGCAATCCAGCAGTCATCGATGGATTCGGATCAGCCGCGTTGGCCGCCCGTGGCCACTCCGGCCGTGACGGAGCCCGCCTTGGTGGCGCCCTCGATAGATCCGCCGGCCGAGTAGGTCCCCACGGTGTCGTCGCCAAGGGAGCCGCCGAGGTAGACGTCATACGACTGGCCATCGGTGAGCTCGGCGGAGGCCAGCACGATGTTCTGAACTTCCTTGACCGTCGTGAAGGAGGCGATGACCGAGTCGCCGGACACGATGCTGATCGTCGCTCCCGCTGCCACGGCGGTGGTGAAGTTGACCTGCACGAATCCGGACTCGCCGGAGGTCGTCGGCGCCTCGGCCATCCCGCTGCTCCCGGCGGCGACGAGGGAGCCGTCGGTCATGGTGAAGGTGCCGTTGACGTCGAGGCTCCCGTTGCCCCCGGATGTCGGCCCGGAGACGATCGTCGTGGCGCCGGTGATCGTCATGGAACCGTTGGAGTCGAGACCGTCCCCGCCGGAGTTGAGGATGTTGACGCCACCCGAGATCGTGAGCATGGAGCCGTCGTCGCCCATGCCTCCCGGACCACGGGAACCGGCACTCGTCCCGGTCGAGCTGTTGAGGCCGTCGTCGCTGGCCGTGACGGTGGTGCTCCCGCCGGCCAAGGTGATCGTCGCGCCCTCGAGTCCTTCGGAGGACTCCGAGACGGTGACGTTTCCGCCGGTGACGGCAAGGTCGCCTTCGGCATGGATGCCGTCATCGCCGGCCGTGACGGTGAGCGAGCCGTCGCTGATTGCGACGTAGCCGACGGTGTCATCGGTCTCGTTGTCCGACTTGACGGCATCACCTTGCGCCGTGACCGTGGTGGTTCCCCCGGCAATGATGACGTAGTCCTTGCCCCGCAGACCGTCGTCCTGTGCCGTGACGGTGAGATCCCCGGAGAGGATCACGAGGCCATCTTTGCTGCCGATGCCGTCGTTGGTGTTGCCGGTTACGGTGAGGGCGCCTGATCCCGCGATGGTGAGGTCCGCCATCGAGAAGAGGGCGGCGTTGGGGGCGTCCTGGGCGGAGGTGTCGTACCCCGAGCCGTCCGTCAGGGCATTCGTCGAGCCCTCGGCGAGGATGACGACGGCCTCGTCGGCGGCCGAGATCGCGACCGCGGGGCCGCTGGAGTTGGTCACGGTGACGCCGTCGAGAACGAGGCGGACCTTTCCTTCGGCCGCGCTGTCGACGACAATCTGGCCGTCGCTCAGGCTCCCGGTCAGGAGGTAGGTGCCGGGCGCCGAGATCGTGACCGTCTCGCCATCGACGGTGGCGCCGGTCCCGGTCACCGTCGAGGACCCGTCGGCGAGCGTGATGGCCACCGCGCCGGTGGTGTCGTAGGTGCCGTCGTCGGTTTCGGCATGGGACTCGACGTTGTCGTTGAGCGCGGCGACGTCGCCGAGGGCGACATTGGTCGCCGTCGATTGGGTGCTCGATTGGCTGGTGGAGGTCGAGGAGGAGGTGGCCGTGGACATGGAGGCCGTGGTGGCGCTCGTGCCACTGCACGCGGCCAAGCCGAGCGCGGCGACACCGGAGATGAGGGCGACATTGACGTTGCGGAGGTTCATGGGGAGTCCTTGGTGGGGGTTGCTGGGTGGGACGTTCAGGCGGAGATCGCGAGGCCCCGGTGGAGGGTGCGATGCCATTTCAGGTGCGGGAGGCCGGGGTCGAGGGCAGCGAGTCCCGTGCCGAACTTGCTGATTCGCACCGGCCGATGCCCCCGGCGCCACAGGGCGCGGTCCAAGGCCGTGGGGCTCGCCCCCGCCTTCGTTTCGATGATGGCGAGGTCCGGGCGATCGAGGTCGGCGGGCGCCTCCCCGAGGGCGGACCAGCCGAGGTCCGTGTCGAGGGTTGCCCGGGCGTGCGCACCAGCACTGCCCAATCGCAGCGTCGTGCGCCGATACGCGGTGGCGAGCACGGGGACCAGGTCGGCGACGACGTCGGTCGGGATGAGGGCCGAGCCGAGGCACTGCGCGAGGAAGGCCTGGCCGGCGGCGGTCAGGCCCGCGGCCTCGGCGTCCGGATGCGCGATGCGCTCCTTGACGGTCGTGCCGCGCGGGCCGCGAGTCTTGATCTCGAGCCACGTGGTGCCGGTGTCAAGGTAGGAGCGGGTGCGGACCTTGAAACGACGCCGTCGTCCCCTGCCCGCGGCAAAGTAGCTGTCGAGATCCGGTGTGTCGAGATAGACGCTGCGGTACCCGAAGGCCCGCTGTCCATCGATATCCAAGATGGCGGCTTCGGTCGCGACGGCGGCCACGACCTCGGCAAGGGCCGCGCGGGGCAGGAGGTACTTGCGGTCGATCCGGGTCTGCATGGCGGCGGTGGCGACCAACTCGTCAAGGGTCAGCGTCGGCA